>NZ_JBITFN010000015.1:0-204001 GCF_044456085.1 Streptomyces sp. NPDC051018 | reverse complement strand
ACTGCAGGGGGGACCCTGTGGGAGAGTAGGACACCGCCGAACAATTGTTGAGAGAGGGCCCCGTATCCATTGGATGCGGGGCCCTCTCGCGTTTCCGGGTCCGTATTTCTCCGTGGCGGTCCCATGGACCCCTGTGCCGGTGGGGTGCTCGGCTGACGGTAGGGTCAGGGATCATCGTCGGCACGTTCCACACAGGAGGCCCCCGGGTGGAGGTCCAGGAGACCCGCGTTCAGACGGACCGGGTGCTCACCATCCCCAACATCCTCAGCATGGCCCGTCTCCTCGGTGTGCCGCTGTTTCTGTGGCTGATCCTCCGGCCGGAGTTCGGTGGGCCCAAGAGCGACGGCTGGGCCCTGCTGGTCCTGATGCTCAGCGGCGTCAGCGACTATCTCGACGGAAAGCTCGCCCGGCGATGGAACCAGGTCAGCAGCCTGGGCCGACTTCTGGACCCCGCTGCCGACCGGCTGTACATCCTGTCCACACTGGTCGGTCTGACCTGGCGGGACATCCTTCCCCTCTGGCTTACCGCAGCCCTTCTGGCACGTGAGCTGATGCTGCTGGTGATGGTGGGAATCCTCCGCCGGCACGGCTATCCGCCGCCCCAGGTGAACTTCCTGGGCAAGGCCGCCACCTTCAACCTCATGTACGCCTTCCCGTTGCTGCTGCTGAGTGACGGCTCGGGGTGGCTTGCGTCACTTGCTGCTATTTTCGGATGGGCCTTCGCAGGATGGGGTACAACTCTGTATTGGTGGGCAGGGATCCTCTATGTGGTCCAGGTTCGCCGACTCGTCAAGGCGGATACAGCGGCCGATTGACCTCGTAGATGCAGCGCCCGGCAGTGTGGCCGGCCGCGCCTGACGCCAGAGGGCCTCTTTGGGCGAGTGAAGTCGGCTGGTCCGTCGTCTCTCAAGGAGGACGCTTCCGACATGAAGGCCGTCGTGATGGCCGGTGGCGAAGGAACCAGGCTTCGCCCCATGACTTCCAGTATGCCCAAGCCGCTCCTGCCAGTCGCCAACCGGCCGATTATGGAGCATGTGCTGCGGCTGCTCAAGCGGCATGGTCTCAATGAGACCGTCGTGACCGTGCAGTTCCTCGCTTCGCTCGTCAAGAACTATTTCGGTGACGGCGAAGAGCTGGGAATGGAGCTCACTTATGCCAATGAGGAGAAGCCACTCGGCACAGCGGGCAGTGTGAAGAACGCCGAGGAAGCGCTCAAGGACGATGCATTCCTTGTCATCTCGGGTGACGCTCTCACCGATTTCGACCTTACCGACCTGATCTCCTTCCACAAGGAGAAGGGTGCGATGGTCACGGTGTGTCTGACCCGGGTGCCCAACCCGCTTGAATTCGGCATCACCATCGTCGACGAAGAGGGAAAGGTCGAGCGCTTCCTTGAGAAGCCGACCTGGGGCCAGGTGTTCTCCGACACGGTGAACACCGGGATCTATGTCATGGAGCCGGAGGTCTTCGACTATGTCGAGGCCGATGTCTCCGTGGACTGGTCCGGCGATGTGTTCCCCCAGCTCATGAAGGACGGCAAGCCGATCTACGGCTATATCGCCGAGGGCTACTGGGAAGACGTCGGTACGCACGAGAGCTATGTGAAGGCCCAGGCCGACGTTCTTGAGGGCAAAGTCGACGTCGACCTCGACGGATTCGAGATCTCGCCCGGTGTCTGGGTGGCCGAAGGCGCCGAGGTGCATCCGGACGCCGTTCTGCGCGGACCGCTGTACATCGGTGACTACGCCAAGGTCGAAGCCGATGTCGAAATCCGAGAACACACGGTCGTGGGATCCAACGTCGTCGTCAAGAGCGGTGCTTTTCTGCACAAGGCCGTGATCCACGACAACGTGTACATCGGAGAGCACTCCAATCTCCGTGGCTGTGTCATCGGCAAGAACACCGACATCATGCGGTCCGCCCGAATCGAGGACGGCGCGGTGATCGGTGATGAGTGCCTGGTCGGTGAAGAATCGATTGTCCAGGGCAATGTGCGGGTCTACCCGTTCAAAACCATCGAGGCCGGCGCGTTCGTCAACACCTCGGTGATCTGGGAGTCGCGGGGCCAGGCCCATCTGTTCGGTGCCAGAGGGGTCTCCGGGATCCTCAATGTGGAGATCACTCCGGAACTGGCCGTACGGCTGGCCGGCGCGTATGCCACGACCCTCAAGAAGGGGGCCACCGTCACGACGGCGCGTGACCACTCCCGTGGCGCGCGAGCGCTCAAGCGGGCCGTGATCTCCGCGCTCCAGGCCAGCGCCATCGACGTACGCGACCTGGAGAACGTGCCCCTGCCCGTCGCACGGCAGCAGACCGCGCGCGGCAGCGCCGGGGGCATCATGATCCGTACGTCTCCCGGAGTGCCCGACTCCGTCGACATCATGTTCTTCGACGAACGCGGAGCCGACCTCTCGCAGGCCGGGCAGCGGAAGCTGGACCGGGTGTACGCACGACAGGAGTACCGGCGGGCGTTCCCGGGCGAGATCGGCGATCTGCACTTCCCGGCCAGTGTCTTCGACTCGTACACCGGCTCACTGCTGCGCAATGTCGACACGACGGGCGTGGCCGAGTCCGGACTGAAGGTCGTCGTGGACGCCTCCAACGGCAGCGCGGGCCTTGTACTGCCCAGTCTGCTCGGACGGCTGGGGGTCGACGCCCTGACCATCAACCCGGGGCTGGACGAGGCCAGGCCGACCGAGTCCGCGGACACCCGGCGGGCCGGTCTGGTGCGGCTCGGTGAGATCGTCGCGTCCGCGCGAGCGGCCTTCGGGGTGCGCTTCGACCCCGTTGGCGAACGGCTCTCCCTCGTCGACGAGCGCGGTCGCATCATCGAGGACGACCGTGCGCTGCTGGTGCTGCTCGACCTGGTCGCGGCCGAGCGGCGCAGCGGACGGGTGGCCCTGCCGGTCACCACGACCCGTATCGCCGAGCAGGTGGCCGCGTACCACGGCACCCAGGTGGAGTGGACGACCACCTCGCCCGACGATCTGACCCGGGTGGGCCGGGAGGAGACCACCATCTTCGGCGGCGACGGCCGAGGTGGTTTTATCGTGCCGGAGTTCAGCAGTGTCTTCGACGGGACGGCGGCCCTCGTACGGCTGGTGGGTCTGGTGGCCCGTACCCAGCTCACCCTGAGCCAGATCGACGCGCGGATTCCCCGGGCCCATGTGCTGCGGCGGGATCTCGCGACGCCCTGGGCGGTCAAGGGGCTCGTCATGCGGAGGGTCGTCGAGGCCGCCGGTGACCGGGATGTGGACACGACCGACGGGGTGCGGGTCGTCGAGGCCGACGGCCGCTGGGTGATGGTGCTGCCCGATCCCGCGGAGGCCGTCACCCATCTGTGGGCGGAAGGGCCCGATGACGCCTCCGCGCAGGCCCTGCTCGACGAGTGGGCCGCGGTGGTCGAGAGCGCAGGTCACTGACGTGTGACCGGTGGGCCGACAGGCGCCTTGAGGTGCCCGCCGGCCCACCGGTGGGGCCATTCGGCGGTAGCGGCCACGACGTGCGACGATGTGCGGCATGCCGCAGCAGCCCCCCATTCGGAGCACTGGTTCTCCGCCCGCGCGCCCGGATGCCTCCATGTCGCTGCTGACGAATGTGATGGAGCACAGCCTCGACGACGGATACGCGGAGGCGGCGGCGCGCCGCCGGGCAGAGGGGGCCGGGCTGCCCCGCACGCTGCGGGCCAGACTCGGTCTCGCGGCCGGGCTGGTACTCGCCGCCATGGTCGTCACCGTCGGGGCCGCGGAGGCCCGGATAGCGGCCCCGGTCCTGGCCAAGGAGCGCGAGGAGCTGATTGACCGTATCGAGGCGGAGACGGCCGACGCGGATGCCCTGGAGGACGGTGTCGACAAGCTCCGTGACGAGGTCGGGGAACGGCAGCGCAAGGCCCTCAGCACGGACGGCTCCGGACAGGAGCAGCTGGCCTCCCTGCTCGCCGGGGCGACGGAGGTCGACGGTTCGGGGGTCGAACTCGTCGTCGACGACGCGAAGGACACCGAAGGGGGCGGTGGCGGCGGACCGCGGGAGAGCAGCGGGTTCAGCGATACGGGCCGGGTCCGGGACCGCGATATGCAGCGGATCGTCAACGGGCTGTGGGAATCGGGAGCCGAGGCCGTCGCCATCAACGGGCAGCGGCTGACCGCCCTGTCCGCGATCCGCGCGGCGGGAGACGCCATACTGGTCGACAACAGGCCGCTGGTACCGCCGTACACCGTGCTGGCCGTGGGGGACGGGAAGAAGCTGGGCACCGCGTTCCAGGACAGCGCCGACGGACAGTATCTGCACGCGCTGCGGGAGAACTTCGGGATCCGTTTCAGCATCTCTCCAGAGGACAAGGTGCGTCTTCCGGCTGCCCCGAGCCTGATCGTACGTACAGCAGAGCCGGAAACCGCCGACGCCGGGAAGGGCAGCGGAACGAGTACGGCCGACACAGGGAAGGGCGCATCGTGATCGCCGTACTGGGCCTCGTCGTGGGAATCGTGGCCGGACTGCTGGTCCGGCCCGAAGTTCCGGCGGTGGTCGAGCCCTATCTGCCGATTGCCGTCGTCGCTGCGCTCGACGCCGTCTTCGGGGGTCTGCGGGCCATGCTGGACGGGATCTTCGTGGACAAGGTGTTCGTCGTCTCCTTCCTGTCGAACGTGGTGGTGGCGGCCTTGATCGTATTTCTCGGTGACAAGCTGGGGGTCGGCGCGCAGCTGTCCACGGGCGTGGTGGTCGTGCTCGGTATCCGGATCTTCTCCAACGCCGCCGCGATCCGCCGGCACGTCTTCCGGGCGTGAGGCCGATGGACAGCGAGATGAACGACGAGAAGCGTCCCGAGGCCGCGGCGGCACCGCCGGAGCCGCTGAAGGACCGCGGGCCCGAGTCCGTCGCCTCTGAGGCCGGTACCGGGGCCGGAGAGGGCGAACGGGAGCGATCGGCCCCGGAACCGCCGCAGCGGCAGCCGTCGGTCCCGCAGCCGCCCGGTCCCCGATCCGAGCCCTCCCGGCTCCTGGACGGGCCGGCTCCGGTCCCGCAGCCGCAGTCCGACCCGCCCGGGGCCCCGGACACGGCCGCCGGGCCGGCTCCCGCCGCCGGGGGCACTGCCGCGCTGACCGGCCGCCAGCGGCTCAAGGCGGGGCTGTGGCCACCGAGAGTCACCCGTGCCCAACTCATCGTCGCCGTGCTGCTGTTCGTCCTCGGTCTCGGTCTCGCCATCCAGGTCCGCTCCACCAGCGACAACAGCGCGCTGCGCGGGGCACGTCAGGAGGACCTCGTCCGCATTCTCGACGAGCTGGACAACCGCACCCAGCGGCTCCAGGACGAGAAGCAGCGCCTGGAGGGCCAGCGGACGGAGCTGGAGAACAGCTCGGACCAGGCCGAGGAGGCGCGCAGACAGACTCGGCAGAAGGAACAGCAGCTCGGCATCCTCGCGGGTACGGTGGCGGCCCGGGGCCCGGGCATTACGCTCACCGTCGGGGACCGCTCCGGCACGGTGGAGCCCGACATGCTGCTCGACGCGATTCAGGAGCTGCGTGCGGCGGGCGCGGAGGCGATCCAGGTCAACGGCATCCGGGTGGTGGCCGATTCGTATTTCACGGGCACGGGCGGTGACATCAAGGTGGACGGAAAGAAGATCTCCGCGCCGTACCGTTTCAAGGTGATCGGCAAGCCGCAGGATCTGGAACCCGCCCTGAACATTCCCGGCGGTGTGGTCCAGACATTGGAGAAGGAGCAGGCCACGGCCACGGTGGAGCGCGCGGAGGAGATCGTCGTGGACGCCTTGCGACCCGCGAAGCGGCCTGGCTACGCTCGGTCGTCGGCGCAGTGAGGCGGGGGAGCATGGGATCCCGGGTGCCGGCGCGAGCGGTTGCGGGGGGTCGGCACACCGAGGTCGTGCCGCGTGGTGGAAACTGTCTGACGGGTACGGACGTTGTGAGGATGTCCGGGTCGGCAGGTGTGATCAATGAGGGTTCGTCCTGCCCCACGGGCGGGTCTATTTCGGTCAAGGGGAATCGCCCGTGAAGTTGTTTGCGAAGTTGTTCGGCAGGGGCTCACGCGAGGACGGCGGCAACGCCAGGCATCGCGCGCGGCGTCATGGCCAGGATGAGGAGCAGGGCGCCGAGAGGCCGCTGTTCCGGGACGAGGTCGCTGGTCCGGGCGGTGGCTTTCCCGGTGGGCCGGGCGCGTCGTCTGTTGACCCTGCCGGTCCCGGCCGCATAGGTTTCGGGGAACCATCAACCTCAAGTACGGGTGGAGGGTTTGCCCCCGACCCGTATGCGACCAATCCCCACGGGGGACAGCCGCGGCAGGAGGATCCGTCCATGGCGGGCGTGACGGTTTGTACGAGGTGTGGGCACCGCAATGCCGAGTCCAGCCGGTTCTGCTCCAACTGCGGTGCGCCGCTGCGGGGCGGTGCTCCGGCCGAGCGCCCCTCGGAGACGACGTCGACGATCTCCATCTCCGGGCTGGAGGCGTACGACTCCGAGGTGACGGGGCAGACCCAGCTCCCCTCGCTCTCCCCGGAGGCCCAGGCCGCCGTCGACGCCCTGCCGCTCGGCTCGGCGCTGCTGGTCGTCCGCCGCGGTCCGAACTCCGGAAGCCGCTTCCTGCTCGACGGTGAGCTGACCACCGCCGGCCGTCACCCGCAGAGCGACATCTTCCTCGACGACGTGACCGTCTCCCGGCGGCATGTCGAGTTCCGCAGGGGCCAGGACGGCAGCTTCAGCGTCGCCGACGTCGGCAGTCTGAACGGCACCTATGTCAACCGGGAGCGCATCGACGCGGTCTATCTGGCGAACGGCGACGAGGTCCAGATCGGCAAGTACCGACTGGTCTTCTACGCGAGCCACGCGAGCCAGCGGGGCATCTAGCGGCACGCTCCCGACAGGGGCCCGTCAGGGAAGGTACATGCTGCGAACACCGACGACGGGCGGTGCCGGTCACGGCACCGCCACCGCGGGCGAGAGGCTGATGAGCATCGGTACGGTGCTCAATCACCTGCGTGAGGAGTTTCCCGAGGTCACGATCTCCAAGATCCGCTTTCTGGAGGCCGAGGGGCTGGTCGAGCCGAGGCGCACTCCGTCGGGGTACCGCAAGTTCGGCCCGGAGGACGTGGGGCGGCTGGCGCAGATCCTGCGGATGCAGCGTGACCACTATCTGCCGCTGAAGGTCATCCGTGAGCACCTCGACGCGGTGGCCCGGGGTGAGCAGCCGCAGCTGCCCGCTCAGGGGCCTCGGTGCGAGCTGCCCGACGGTTCGTGGGAGGCCGACGCCGAACGCCGTACGGCGGCCAGGGTGGGGCGCTCCGAGCTGCTGGCGGCCGCCGAGGTCAGTGAGGAGGACCTGGCCGAATGGGAGTCGTACGGCCTGCTCGTGCCCGATGCCGGAGGCGGCTATGACGCCGAGTCCGTGACCGTGGCCCGTCTGGTGGCCGATCTGGGCAGATTCGGTCTTGAACCACGGCATCTGCGAGCCATGAAGGCGGCCGTGGACCGGGAGGCCGGGCTCGTCGAGCAGGTGGTGGCACCCTTGCGGCGGCATCGTAATCCGCAGACCAGAGCCCATGCGGAGGCCACCGCGAAAGAGCTCGCGGCCCTGTCCGTACGGCTGCACGCGGCCCTGATGCAGACCGCTCTCGGGGTCCGTCTCCACTGATCATGAACGTGCCCGACTACCCAAAGAGGCCGGGCACGTCCTAGGGTTGCTGTGTGAACGAGCTCGACGTTGTGGGTGTCCGGGTGGAAATGCCCTCCAACCAACCGATCGTGCTCCTGCGTGAAGTGGGAGGCGACCGGTACCTCCCCATCTGGATCGGTCCCGGGGAGGCGACCGCCATTGCCTTCGCCCAGCAGGGCATGGCACCGGCCAGACCGCTGACCCATGATCTCTTCAAGGATGTGCTGGAGGCGGTGGGGCAGGAACTCACCGAGGTCCGCATCACCGACCTGCGGGAAGGGGTCTTCTACGCGGAGCTGGTCTTCGCCAGCGGAGTCGAGGTGAGCGCCCGCCCGTCCGATGCCATAGCGCTCGCCCTGCGCACCGGTACGCCGATCTACGGCAGTGACGGGGTGCTCGACGACGCGGGGATCGCCATCCCGGACGAGCAGGAGGACGAGGTGGAGAAGTTCCGCGAGTTCCTCGACCAGATCTCCCCGGAGGA
The DNA here is from genome assembly GCF_044456085.1 of Streptomyces sp. NPDC051018. NCBI lineage: Bacteria > Bacillati > Actinomycetota > Actinomycetes > Kitasatosporales > Streptomycetaceae > Streptomyces > Streptomyces sp. NPDC051018. The sequence goes on along the minus strand of NZ_JBITFN010000015.1, from coordinate 195,858 downwards.
CTTCGGAACCAACAGCCAGTGACCGCCGACCGATGACAGTGACGGGTGGCCGCCGCCGGTGTCAGTCCGGCCGGTCACCCGTTCGGCGGCTCCGGCGCATTCGAGTAGCCTTTCCCCGATACAGGGCACGGGAAACCACTCTCAGGGTGATTATCACTCGGCGTGCCGAGTGTGGCGATCGTTGACGCACCCCTGGTGACTGCCTACCGTCGAGTCGGCAGGTCAAGGACGGAGGTCGGCGTGAGAAGCAGCGGCGACGGTGCGGTAGGGGGCGCCCCCGGACGGAGTCTGGGGGAGAGCGGACCGTATCCGCTTCAGAGGGGTGCGGCCGAACCGTCCACGGAGACGGTCGGCTATCGCGGGCCCACCGCGTGCGCGGCGGCGGGCATCACATATCGGCAGCTCGACTACTGGGCGCGTACCGGGCTGGTCGAGCCCAGCGTGCGCCCGGCGTACGGATCCGGCACCCAGCGGCTCTACAGCTTCCGCGATGTGGTCGTCCTCAAGATCGTCAAGCGCTTCCTGGACACCGGGGTGGCGCTCCAGAACATCCGGGCCGCCGTCCAGCATCTGCGGGAGCGGGGCCTCGCCGATCTGGAGCGGATGACGCTGATGAGCGACGGGGCCACGGTCTACGAGTGCTCCTCGCCCGACGAGGTCGTGGATCTGCTCCAGGGCGGCCAGGGGATCTTCGGTATCGCCGTCGGCGTGGTCCGGCGGGACGTCGACGCGGCACTGTCGCAGCTGCACGGCGAGCGGATCGACACCGGCGAGACCCTCATCGGGAACAATCCCGCCGATGAGCTGGCCAGACGCAGACGCGACCGGGCGGTCTGAGAGGGACGCGCCGCCGGTCCGGGGGACGGCGGGTTGTCAGTGGCGTAGGGCAGCATCGGAGATGTGAGATCCGCGCCGACGATTCTGCATCTGGACATGGATGCGTTCTACGCCGCAGCCGAGCAGGCGGCGAAGCCGTCCCTGCGCGGAAAGCCGGTGGTCGTCGGCGGTCTGGGGCCGCGAGGCGTGGTCGCCACGGCGTCGTACGAGGCCAGACGTTTCGGGGTGCACTCGGCGATGCCCATGGCGCAGGCCCGCAGGCTGGCGCCGAACGCGGCGTATCTCGTGCCCCGGTTCTCCCTGTACCGATCGGTCAGCGAGCAGGTCATGGAGCTGCTGGGCAGGCTCTCACCGCTGGTGGAGCCGCTGAGCCTGGACGAGGCGTTCGTGGATCTGGAGGCGGGCGGCGCGGCCCGGGACTCGCCGTCGGCGAGGGCGGCGGGGGAGCGGCTGCGGGAGGACATCCGGGCGGTGACCGGCCTCACCGGCTCCGTGGGGCTGGCCGGATCCAAGATGCTGGCGAAGATCGCCTCCGAGCAGGCCAAGCCGGACGGTCTCGTCCTGATAGAGCCCGGTACGGAGCGTGAGCTGCTGGGGCCGCTGTCCGTCCGGACGCTGCCCGGCGTCGGACCGGCCACCGGTGAGCATCTGCGGCGGGCGGGGATCACGGTCTGCGCCGAGCTGGTGGAGGCGGGCGAGGACGAGCTGGTACGTCTGGTGGGCAAGGCCCACGGCGTGTCGCTGTACCGGATGGCCCTGGGGTACGACGACCGGCCCGTGGTCGCCGAGCGGGATGCCAAGTCGGTGTCGGTCGAGGACACCTTCGATGTGGATCTCCACGACCGGGTGAGGATCCGGCTGGAGGTGGAGCGTCTTGCCGAGCGCTGTGTGGAGCGGCTGCGGGCGTCGGGGCATTCCGGGCGGACGATCGTGCTGAAGGTCCGGCGGTTCGACTTCTCCACGCTGACCAGGTCGGAGACCCTGCGCGGGCCGACCGACGATCCCGCGGTGGTGCGGGAGGCGGCGGCGCGGCTGCTGGAGTCCGTGGACACGACCGGAGGGGTGCGGCTGCTGGGTGTCGGGGTCAGCGGGCTCGCGGACTACACCCAGGAGGACCTGTTCGCCCAGGCGGCGGCGGAGGCGCGGGCGGTGGACGAGGGGGGACTGGGGGAGGGCCGGGCGGCGGATGAGCGGAGAGGCACGGACGAGGGGGTGCGGGAGGCCGGGGGAGAGTCCGTCGGTCCGGGAGCGGAGCCCGGGGGCACATTGCCACCTGGGTCGGGCCCGGCCGCCGCAGGGGCCGCCGTCGGCCTTCCGGGGAGGGCCGACGGAGCCGGAGAGACGCTCCGTGACGGCGGGGACACACCGGCGGGCGAGCAGGGCCGGGAACCGGCGGTGGCCGGGGCGGACAGTGGGGCCGGGCGGGGCCCGCGGGGGGCGTCTCACCCGGCCGGGGGCACCGGTGCCGTCGGTGTCGCGGAGACCGGAGGGCTGGGCCGTCCGGGTGAGTCCGCCACCGGCGCTCCCGGGGAGCGCCGGTGGCCGGCCGGGCACGATGTACGGCACGCCGTGTACGGGGCGGGCTGGGTGCAGGGCAGCGGGGTCGGGCGGGTCACCGTGCGGTTCGAGGAGCCGGGCTCGCCGCCGGGGCGCGTACGCACCTTCCGCGTGGACGACCCGGACCTGGAGCCGTCCGATCCGCTGCCGCTGGTGGCCGCGGGGGAGGACCCGGATCAGTCCTCCTGCCCGGCGACCTTGCCGAAGGAGCGGTCGCGGGACGGGGGTGACTCGGGGGCCACGGAGAGTTCGAGCCCGTAGTGGTGGTAGAGCTGGAGTTCCTGCTCGGGGGAGAGATGGCGGCCGACCCCGAAGTCCGGCGCGTCCTTGATCAGCGAGCGCTCATAGGGCACCCGCAGGGTGTCGTCGGCGAATGTGCTCGGCTCCAGCGGGACGAACGCGTCACGGCTGAAGAGCCCGGTCCGGACTGCCGCCCATTCGGGTGTCCCCGTGGCGTCGTCCAGATAGACCTCGTCAATGGTTCCTATCTTGACCCCATTGCGGTCGAACGCCTTGCGGCCGATCAGGCTGCGCGGATCGATATCGGTCTGCACGGTCCCTCCAAAGGTCGCAATTGCTGCTTAAATCATACGAAAGTGCACATCGTGGGCGTCGGCCACTTGAGCGATCGCGGAAAGGGCGCGCTGGTAGGCTGACAAGCGGCTGTTGACCCCGTGCGGGAGAGTCCACCGGCAGGACGACGGTGGCGCCGAAGGAGCAAATCCTCCCCGGAATCTCTCAGGCACCTGTACCGCACGGACGAGGTCACTCTGGAAAGCAGAGCGGGCGTCGGACGGCATCCGCTCTCACCGACGGTGAAAGCCGGAGCGCCCCGGTCACGGGCGGTCCGGTGAAACTCTCAGGTTGAGATGACAGAGGGGGAGGCCGTCCAGGGCATCCGCCGTGATGCCCCTCGCAGGTCGCGTCAGACCAGGAGGCCTCCTACATGACCGCCAACCGCATTCCGCTCTCGCAGCTGGAGCGAGCCGTACCCTTCGAGCAGCGCCACATCGGGCCCGACGCCGAGGCCCAGGCCAAGATGCTGGCGCAGGTGGGATACGGCTCGCTGGACGAGCTGACCGCCGCCGCGGTGCCCGACGTCATCAAGAGCGCCGGGGCGCTGGACCTGCCCGGTGGACGCTCCGAGGCCGAGGTCCTCGCCGAGCTGCGCAGCCTCGCGGAGCGCAACAGGGTCCTCACCCCGATGATCGGCCTCGGCTACCACGGCACCTTCACCCCGCCGGTGATCCTGCGGAACGTCATGGAGAACCCCTCCTGGTACACCGCGTACACGCCGTACCAGCCGGAGATCTCCCAGGGCCGTCTGGAGGCCCTGCTGAACTTCCAGACGATGGTGGCCGATCTGACCGGACTGCCCACCTCCGGCGCGTCACTCCTCGACGAGGGCACCGCGGCGGCCGAGGCCATGTCGCTGGCCCGCCGGGTCGGCAGGGTCAAGGAGGGCGTCTTCCTGGTCGACTCCGATGTGCTGCCGCAGACGATCGCGGTGATCCGCACCCGCGCCGAACCGACCGGCGTCGAGGTGGTCACCGCCGATCTGAGCGACGGCATCCCCGCCGGGGTCGCCGAGCGCGGTGTGTTCGGTGTGCTCCTCCAGTATCCGGGCGCGTCCGGCGCCGTCCGGGACATCAGGCCCGTCGTCGAGCAGGCGCACGGCCTCGGCGCGATCGTCACCGTCGCCGCGGATCTGCTGGCCCTGACCCTGCTCACCTCACCGGGCGAGCTGGGCGCGGACATCGCCGTCGGCACCACCCAGCGCTTCGGTGTCCCCATGGGCTTCGGCGGGCCGCACGCGGGCTATATGGCCGTACGCGAGAAGTTCGCCCGGAGCCTGCCCGGACGGCTCGTCGGCGTGTCCGTGGACGCCGACGGGAACAAGGCGTACCGCCTCGCGCTCCAGACCCGTGAGCAGCACATCCGCCGGGAGAAGGCCACCAGCAACATCTGCACCGCGCAGGTGCTGCTGGCCGTGATGGCGGGGATGTACGCGGTCTACCACGGCCCCGACGGACTGCGGACGATCGCCGCGCGGGCCCACCGGTACGCCGCACTGCTCGCCGAGGGGCTGAGGGCGGGCGGCGCCGAGATCGTGCACGGCTCGTACTTCGACACCCTGACCGTGCGGGTACCGGCCGCCGCCGACGTGGTCGCCGCCGCCCGGGAGGGCGGGGTCAACATCCATCTCGTGGACGAGTCCCATGTCTCCGTCGCCTGTGACGAGACGACCTCCCGGGCCGACGTCATCGCCGTCTGGAGCGCCTTCGGCGTCGACGCCGACATCGAGTCGCTGGACGCGGCCACCGGGGACGCGCTGCCCGGGGCGCTGCTGCGCACCGACGACTACCTGACCCACCCCGTCTTCCACCAGCACCGCTCCGAGACCGCCATGCTGCGCTATCTGCGCCGGCTGGCGGATCGGGACTACGCGCTGGACCGCGGGATGATCCCGCTCGGCTCCTGCACCATGAAGCTGAACGCGACCACCGAGATGGAGCCGGTCACCTGGCCCGAGTTCGGGCAGATCCACCCCTTCGCCCCGGTCGAGCAGGCCGCCGGATATCTCACGCTCATCCGTGAGCTGGAGGAGCGGCTCGCCGAGGTCACCGGCTACGACAAGGTCTCCATCCAGCCCAACGCCGGATCCCAGGGCGAACTCGCCGGACTCCTCGCCGTGCGCGCGTACCACCGCGCCAACGGCGACGAGCAGCGCACCGTCTGCCTCATCCCCTCCTCGGCACACGGCACCAACGCCGCCAGCGCCGTGATGGCGGGCATGAAGGTCGTCGTCGTCAAGACCTCCGACGACGGCGAGATCGACATCGACGACCTGCGGGCCAGGATCGAGCAGTACCGGGACGAGCTCTCCGTGCTGATGATCACCTACCCGTCCACCCACGGGGTGTTCGAGGAGCACGTCGCCGACATCTGCGCCCGGGTGCACGACGCCGGCGGCCAGGTCTATGTGGACGGGGCCAATCTCAACGCGCTGGTGGGGCTCGCCAAGCCGGGCAGGTTCGGCGGCGATGTGTCCCATCTGAATCTGCACAAGACGTTCTGCATCCCGCACGGCGGCGGCGGCCCCGGTGTGGGCCCGGTCGGTGTGCGGGCTCATCTTGCCCCGTATCTGCCGAACCATCCGCTCCAGCCGACCGCGGGTCCCGAGACGGGGGTGGGACCGGTCTCGGCCGCTCCCTGGGGCTCGGCGGGCATTCTGCCGATCTCCTGGGCCTATGTCCGTCTGATGGGCGGCGAGGGCCTGAAGCGGGCCACCCAGGTCGCGGTGCTCGCCGCCAACTACATCTCCAAGCGGCTGGAGCCCCACTACCCCGTGCTGTACACGGGCCCCGGGGGGCTGGTCGCCCATGAGTGCATCGTGGATCTGCGCCCGCTGTCCAAGGCGACCGGGGTCAGCGTCGACGACATCGCCAAGCGGCTGATCGATTACGGCTTCCACGCGCCGACGATGTCGTTCCCGGTGGCGGGGACGCTGATGATCGAGCCCACCGAGAGCGAGGACCTGGCGGAGATCGACCGGTTCTGCGACGCGATGATCGCCATCCGCGCGGAGATCGAGAAGGTCGCGTCCGGGGAGTGGCCCGCCGAGGACAACCCGCTGCGGAACGCGCCGCACACCGCCGCAGCGCTGGGCGGGGAGTGGGAGCACGCCTACAGCCGGGACGAGGCCGTCTTCCCCGCCGGGGTGAGCGCCGCCGACAAGTACTGGCCGCCGGTCCGCCGTATCGACGGCGCCTTCGGCGACCGTAACCTCGTCTGCTCCTGCCCTCCGCTGGACGAGTACGACAACTGACGGGAGCCCGGCCGGTAGCGGGTGTGCGTCGGGGCCGGTCCGGAGCAACTCTCCGGCCGGCCCCTCGTCGTGGCCGAAGCCGCTCACCGTACGGACGCGCTCCGCTCGCGCGGAGCATGCGGTCCTACGGGCGGCCTTTCGTCGAGCCGTCAGGCCCTGCGGTCAGATGGTCGTACGGGCGGTGGCCCGCCCTGCGACGCGGCTTCTGTGGCGCCTACCGCGCGGTGATGGCGGGGCGCCGGGTTGTTCATGGGGGGGTGGGCGCCGAGGTGTTCTCCCGGCAGTTCGAGGGGCCAACGCGTAGCCGGGTTACGGGGGCGGACGCTGTGCTTCGGCAGGCGGCGGGCCCGGCGGGATCCGGACGGGAGGCCCTACGCGGCCTTCATTGCCCGGAGCGGACGGTGCGGGCCGATGATCTGACCGTCGGGCAACAGCCCTCCGGTGTCCTCGAAGACGAGGACGCCGTTGCACAGCAGGCTCCAGCCCTGTTCCGGGTGGTGAGCCACGAGGCGAGCCGCGTCCCTGTCGGCTGAGTCTGATGTCGGACAAGCAGGCTGATGCTGGCACATGGGCGGGATCTTTCGCTCTGATGTGGTGAGTGTCCTGCGGCTCGATGAGTTGTTCATGGCCGCCCCCCGTATCTCTCGGTCCGGTCCCAGTGTTGCCGCACGAGCGTCAATCCGCAGGGATTTCGCGGCAGCTCGTCTTACTGGTTAGAGACGTATCACCCACGCGGACGGTTCAGCTCAACTTGACTGTCCTTTCGGGTGGTTCAGGGGGGCCGGGATGGACTAGTCCATCCGGGCAGGCGGTGCGCCCCGCTGTCGGGCGGTCACGGGGCGCGACCGATGGCCTTCCCGTTGGTGGGACGGGAGAGTGAAACGGGAAGGCGAACGGGAAGGGGGACGAGTTAGCGAAAGAGTGCAACGGGAGGGAGGACGGGAAGGGAACGGGATCAGGCCGGTGAGCCGAGGAGCGGGCCGGGGGGCAGCCGCAGGGTCATCACCGGGAGCAGATCGGCCACCCGGTGGGGCCGGTGGGCCGCGATACCGGGCGGCGCCGGCGCGAGGGGCACCAGGACGTCGGTGGGCCTGGGGGTGCCCGATGAGGCGTCGGCCTCCGTGTCCCCGTGCAGCCAGAGAGTGAGCATGTACAGCTCGGGGACGGACAGCAGACGCGGCTGGAACGGAGTCTTGAGGGACTCGGCCTGCAGAAGCGCCTGTTCGGTGGAGCGCAGATAGGGACCCTCGAAGAAGTGCGAGAACGTCCAGCCGTCGGGGCTGAGCACGGTCTCCGCGGCGGCCAGTGAGCGATCGCCGCCGCGGATCAGGAAGCGCCACCCCGTGAGCCGGGTGGTGGGCGGGCCGCCGTTCGGTACGACCCTGTCCAGGACATGGACCGGGAGCGGGGACTCCGGGCTGACGGGCCCCTGGGCGGACCTGAGCGCGGGGGTGCGGTCCTCACGGACCGCCGTCGGGGAACTGAGTGCCGCGAGAACGCTGCGGAGGGCAGGTGAAGGGGGCGGGAGGACATGCAGCGGCATGGTGGGTCGCCTCTCACTCGGGAGACACGGTGGAACCAGGGCAGGTGCGGACGGCGCTGTCAGCGTGCGGGGCCAGAGGGGGGCCGGAAGGGCCACCGGGTGCCAACTCTCTGCCTCGTTCGCGGAGTTTATACGACACGTGTTCTCACGGTGTTTCCGCTAGCGTTCGCAGGCATTAAGAGCAAGGTGGGTTCAGGTCCCGCGCACACGGGTGTTCTGCCGGATTTCCGGTGATTTTCAGGCGATAACCTGGGAATACGGCTACGCATCGGTAGGCCGAAACCCGTCGGCGTTTTCATCAGGCGATGAGCGGAGGTAGGTGCGTCCTGCACCCTGCCGAGGGGCCGTGCCGTCCGGCCGCTCCTGCCACAGTACCGGTCGAGCGGACTCCGCGCCGCGTTATGGATCAGTCAGTCTGGGCATTATCGTCCGTGACGCGAGCGGGAGAAGCTCCGTGGTGCCCACCCGAGGAAGGACACTTCGATGGGGGACAAGGTCGAGGCAGGCGGGTTCGCGCTGTCCGATCGTCAGCGGTACCGGCGGAAGCTCCAGCAGTGCCTGGCCGCGCTGGGCCGACTGCTGGCGGAGAAGCGATTCGACCGGCCGAGGAATCTCATGGGCCTGGAGATCGAGCTGAATCTCGCAGGCACTGACGGACTGCCTCGGATGGTGAATGCGGAAGTACTCGAACGTATCGCGAGCCGGGATTTCCAGACGGAACTCGGAATGTTCAATCTGGAAGTAAACATTGTTCCGCACCGCCTCGGCGGCCGGGTTTTCGACCAGTTGGCGGAGGAGCTGCGCACCGGTCTCGGTTATGCCCATCGAAAGGCCCTGGAGATCGGTGCCGGGATTGTGATGACGGGCATTCTGCCGACCCTCACCCAGGAGGATCTGGTCAGCGCGAATCTCTCCGACGACGAGCGCTACACGATGCTCAACAGCGAGATCGTGGCGGCCCGCGGCGAGGAGTTCACCCTGGACATCCAGGGCGTGGAGCGGCTGACCTGCACCTCGGCGTCGATAGCTCCGGAGGCGGCCTGTACCTCGGTGCAACTGCACCTCCAGGTGACGCCGGCCCGGTTCGCCGATGTGTGGAACGCCGCGCAGGCGGTGGCGGCGGTCCAGGTCGCCGTGGGCGCCAACGCGCCCTTCCTGTTCGGCAAGGAACTCTGGCGGGAGTCCCGGCCCCCGCTGTTCCAGCAGGCCACCGACACCCGGCCGCCCGAGCTCCAGGCCCAGGGAGTACGTCCCCGGACCTGGTTCGGGGAGCGCTGGGTCAATTCCGCGTACGACCTCTTCGAGGAGAACATCCGCTATTTTCCGGCCCTTCTGCCGATCGTCGACGACGAAGAGGATCCGCTGCGGATCGTCGACGAGGGCGGAATTCCCGCACTTTCCGAACTCGTCCTCCACAACGGCACGGTCTACCGCTGGAACCGCCCGGTCTACGGCATCGCCGACGGGGTGCCCCATCTGCGGGTGGAGAACCGGGTGTTGCCCGCGGGCCCCACCGTCATCGACGTCGTCGCCAACGCCGCCTTCTACTACGGGCTGGTCCGTGCCCTCGCCGAGGAGTCGCGGCCGGTGTGGACCCGGCTTCCGTTCGAAGACGCGGCGGAGAACTTCGACACCGCGTGCCGCGACGGTATCGAGGCCGAGCTCAGGTGGCCGCGTCCGGGACGGGCGGGCGAGATCACCACCGTGCCCGTGGTCAAACTCGTACGGGACGAACTGCTTCCGCTGGCCTCGGCGGGGCTGGACGCGTGGAACGTCGAACCCGCGGACCGCGACCGCTGCCTCGGGGTGATCGAGGAACGCTGCAAGCGGCGGGTCAACGGTGCCTCGTGGCAGTCGGACACCTACCACCGGGCCCGGGACGCCGGACTCGGGCGGGACTCGGCCCTCGCGGCGATGACCCGCCGGTACTGCGAGCTCATGCACCAGGGGGATCCGGTGCACACCTGGCCGGTCGGCTTTCCCGGAAGGGAGACGGCGGCGGGCTGAGCCGCCCGGGCACCGCTCCACGGCGCACTGAACGAGTGGATCCGCCCCCGGCGGCGTGTCCGGGACCGCCCGGGGTGAAGATGGGCGGGCGGGACTACTCAACGGGAGGCACGTGTGCAGATGGAGGCGGGACCCCTGGCTGAATCTCCTCCCCCGGAGGTCATGCCACGAAGGATTCTGCGGTCCGAGATACTCCTGGTGCTCGCGCTGTCACTGGGCGCGAGCGCGGTGTCGTCGCTGATCAGCTTTGTCGGCTCACTGACCAGACCGGCGAGCCTGAAGGAGCAGGCGGCCAATCTGAACGCGTCGTACGCACCCGGGCGGCCCTGGCTCGATCTCGCCTGGCAGCTCTTCGGTATCGCGACGGCACTGGTCCCGGTCCTCCTGGTCGCCCATCTGCTGACCAGGGAGGGCGCCGGAGGGCTGCGCTCGATGGGCTTCGACCGGACCAGGCCGTGGCCCGACCTCGGACGCGGAACGCTGGTCGCGGCGGGCATCGGCAGCGCTGGGCTCGCCTTCTATCTGGTGGCCAGGGCCACGGGGTTCAATCTGACCGTCGTGCCCGAGTCACTGCCCGAGGTGTGGTGGAAGTTCCCCGTACTGATCCTCTCGGCGATCCAGAACTCCGTGGTGGAGGAGGTGATCGTCGTCGGCTATCTGCTGCGCAGACTCGGGCAGTTGGGCTGGTCCCCGACGGCGGCGCTGGTGACGAGTTCGGTGCTCCGCGGCTCGTACCACCTCTACCAGGGGATCGGCGGCTTCATCGGCAATATGGTCATGGGCGTCGTCTTCGTCCTGCTGTACCGGCGGTGGGGGCGGGTGGGTCCCCTCGTGGTGGCCCACGCGCTGCTCGACATCGTCGCCTTTGTGGGATACGCGCTGCTGGCGGGGAAGGTGAGCTGGCTGCCGACGGTGTGAGCGGTGGCGGACAGGGACGTACGGGGACGGTCCGTACGCCCTTCTCCGGTACGGCGTCCCTGGGTGCGGCACTCGCGGGGTGGTCCTGACCTCTCCGCCTGCCGGTCCTGTGGGGCCGACAGGTTTTGTCAGGGCGCGGTCAGCAGGTCGCCGTCGATGACCGTGACCGCCCGGCCGGAGAGCAGGGTGCGGTCGCCGCGCAGAGAGGTGCGGACCAGGCCGGAGCGGGCGGATGCCTGGAGCCCGGTCAGTTCCGTACGGCCGAGGCGCGCCGACCAGAGCGGCGCGAGCGCGGTGTGCGCGCTGCCGGTCACCGGGTCCTCGTCGATGCCCACTCCCGGGAAGAAGCAGCGGGACACGAAGTCATAGCCGCCGTCCGGGCCGTCGGCCGCCGCGGTGACGATCACGCCCCGGTCGGAGAGGGCGGCGACGGCGGCCGGATCCGGAGTCAGCCCCCGTACGGTCCTCTCGTCGGCGACCTCGACGACCAGATCGCCGATGTGCGGGCCGGTGTCGTGCACCGAGAGCACCTTCGCGCCGATGGCCGCCGTCACGGCGTCCGTGATCTCCAGGGGAGTGAGCGGGGAGGTCGGGAAGTCGAGCGTGATCGTGCCGTCCTCATGGCTGGTCGCGGAGAGAATCCCGCAGCGGGCGGCGAAACGGACCGTGCCGCTCGCGGTGCCGGTGGTGTGGAGCACATGGGCGGTGGCCAGCGTGGCATGGCCGCACATGTCGACCTCGGTGGCCGGGGTGAACCAGCGCAGCGCCCAGTCGGCGTCGCCGCCAGGGGGCAGGGGGTGGGCGTAGGCGGTCTCGGAGAGGTTGACCTCGGCGGCGAGCTTCTGGAGCCAGGAGTCGTCCGGGAAGTCCGGGCCGTCCAGAAGGACCACCGCGGCGGGGTTACCGGCGAAGGGGCGAGGTGTGAAGGCGTCGACGATTCGGATCCGCATGGCCTCGACGGTAGCGGGTGCGCATGCTTGGCAGGGGCGGTGCCCTCGTGCCTTTTCCCTGGTGGGGGAGGGGCAGGGCGACCGGTCGCACCGGACCCCGGCCGGTCTCACCGCGGGGGTGTCACCGTCCGCCGGACCGGATCAGGAACAGGCGCTGTCGGCGACGGCGAACAGGCCGCGTACCGAGGTGCCGTCCGCCTCCAGCCAGGGGGCGGTGACGTGTCCCAGGGGGTGGGGGCCATGTGCGGGGAGGCCGTCCGGGAGAGGGCGGAGGACCCGCTTGATGCCGAGGTGCATCCGGGCTTCGGCCGGGGTGGGTCCGGTGCCGATGACGATGTCGGTGCCGTGGGAGCCGCTGGTCACGGAGACGATGTCGGTCAGGGGGCCTTGGCCGGGGCCGGCGAAGTGGCCCGTGACGGAGCCGTCCGGGGTGTTGCTCTCGTGCTGGGCCTGGGGAACGGCGTCGCCGGTCATCAGGGCGAGAAGCCGGGTGACGAGCACCGGGTCGTGGGTGCCGTCGTAGATCCACCGCCGTCCGAGTACTCCGTGTTCCGAGGTACCGATCAGGGCCCGGCCGGCATCGTCGAGGGGTGCGCCCCGGTACGTCAGCGGGAGGAGGTAGGTGACCGCCTCGCCCGCGGATGTGTCGGTGGCCACGATGAACTCGATCCCCACCTGCCCCTCGGGATCGTCGAGGCGGAAGCCGCCGACCGGGGCGGGCGCCGCTGCCCGGCTGCCGCCCCGATACCAGGGCTGGGTCGGGAGCCACCCGGCCAGCAGCTCCGTTTTGGTGGGGTTCATCGTCGTCCGGTGGATGACGGCCACGTCATGACTCCCTGCGCCTGCGGCGAAAAACTGCGGTGCCGGCGAACCTACCAGGCGGCTCCGGCGGGACCTCGGTGAGCTCCGCCGGGGTGGATGGGCGGGCCGCTCGCGGCCGGGCCGGATCCCTTTCCCTGGCGACCGGTTTCCTGGCGACCGGCCGTCCGTGGTGCCCGGCACGCCCTGCCGCGGCTCGATGGCGCCAGGAGAACGTACGCTGCGCACCCGGCATACCCGACAGCCGGGATCACGGGCGGTTCGGGCCCGGCCGCCGGGGACGGGGCCGGAACCCCGGGGGCAGGCCGCCGTCGTCCCGTCCTGAGCGATCTGGTCCGACCACATGCCCGTGACCTGGTGCGACCAGATCAACCGAGACGGGTGAATCCCCGGAACGTCAGGTGATCCGGTCCGCCACGGGACAGCCCATCGATCCGGATGCCACCCGCCGTCTCACATGATCTGGTTGCCGGCACCGATGTCCGGCTCTCAGCAACTGAGAGCAGAATCCGTGGCTACCGTGCCGCGCGGTAGCCACGGATTTCTCACACCACGCTTGTGGCGAAGGGCTGGAGACAGGCCGGTACGTGATACTGAATCTGCCCTGACCAGTGCGGGGAGCATCCAGTCTCAACCTGCGGTACAGGAGAGCATGCCGATGAACCTGGGTCTCACCGACAAGGTTGCCGTCGTCACCGGTGCCAGCAAGGGCATCGGCTTGGCCATCGTCGAAACCCTGGGCCGGGAAGGCGCCCGCGTCGTCGCCGGCAGCCGTACCCGAACCCCCGAGCTCGCCGCACTGTGTGAGAGGTACGGCGTCACTTTCGTTCCCGTCGATCTGGGTGAGGCCGACGGCCCCGACCTGCTGATCCACGCAGTTGCCGAGCGCCACGGACGGATCGACGTGCTGGTCAACAACCTCGGCGCCACCCATCCCCGCACCGGCTTCCTGAACATCGATGACGCCGAGTGGCGGACCGTCTTCGATCTGACCTTCTTCAGCGCGGTCCGCACCAGCCGCGCCGCGCTACCCCATCTGCTCGCCGACGACGGCGGAGCGATCGTCAACATCAGCTCCATCAACGCCCGCCTGCCCTTTCCCGCGGTCGTCGACTACTCAGCGGCCAAGGCTGCCCTGAGCAATCTGACCAAAGCCTTGTCGGAGGAGTTCGCCCCACAGGGCGTACGCGTCAACGCCATCGCCCCCGGACCGGTCCGCACTCCCTTCTGGACCGATCCCGGAGGCTTCGCCGAGGCCACAGCAGCCGGCACCGGCAAGAGCGCCGAGGAGACCCTCGACGAGGTCCTGCCCCGGCAGATGGGCATCTCCACCGGGCGAATCACCGAACCCCGGGAAGTGGCTGAACTCTCCGCCTTCCTTGTCTCCCCACGCGCCGCCAACATCACCGGCGCGGAATTCGTCATTGACGGTGGCCAGATCAAGACCACCTGACCCCATCGATCGAGACGACGGGCGAAGGGAACCAGGTCATGTGAGACCGGGACCAGATCGCTTGAGGCGGGACAACCGCGATTTCGGGCCGAGCCTTGTCGGCAAATAGTTTCCGATATATCGTTGAAGCATCGCGACAGATCAACGATGGAAGGAGCGTAGCGATGCGTTCACATGGACACGAACACGGACATGGACAGTGCGGGCCCGGCCATCAGGGTCGTGGCGGTTTCGAGGGGCGCCGTGGGGCGTTCGGTCAGTTCGGGCCGCCGTTCGGCGGGCCCTTCGGTGGCGGGCGCGGTCGCGGAGGCGGCAGGGGGCGGGCCCGGCGCGGTGATGTGCGGGCGTCGATCCTGGCGCTGCTCAAGGACCGCCCGATGCACGGATACGAGATGATCCAGGAGATCGGCGAGCGCAGTGGTGGGGCCTGGAAGCCCAGCCCGGGCTCCGTGTATCCGACGCTTCAGCTGCTGGAGGACGAAGGGCTGATCACCAGCGTGAGCGAGGGCGGCAAGAAGCTGTTCACGCTCACCGACTCCGGTCGTACCGAGGCCGAGGCGGGGCCGGACGCCCCGTGGGAAGAGGCCGGGCGCGGAGTCGACTGGGACGCCGTCAATGAGATCCGGCAGGCGGGCTGGGGGCTGATGGAAGCCTTCGGTCAGGTCTGGAAGACGGGCAGCGCCGAACAGCGGCAGAAGGCCGTCGAGGCCATCAACGAGACCCGCAAGAAGCTCTATCTGATCCTCGCCGACGAGCACTGAGTCGGGGGAGGCCCGTGGCTGGGTCCCGCGCACCGGCGCGGGGCCCAGCCACGCTGTGGGATCGCGCTGCGTCGGTCCGGGGCATCGTCCGCGCGGTGCCGCGAAGGGCGGGCGGGTGCGCGGGGCCGGGGCGTACGGGTACGGGAAGGCTCAGGTCACCAGTCCGCCGAGCTTGCGCAGTGACTCGTTGAGCGCGGCCGTCGCCGAGTCCTTCAGCTTCCCCGCCATGAGTGAGACCGCGGCTCCGGTGAACTCGCCCTCGATACGGACCCGTGTCGCGTCGCCCTCCGGGGTGAGGGAGTAGCGGTTGCCGACGCTGACACCCATCGGCCCCGTGCCCCGGATGCCCAGCAGCCGTCCGGCCTCGAACTCGTCCACCGTCCAGGTGATCTCGGCGGGGAATCCCATGAGCTTCATGTTCTCCTCGTAGGTGGCCCCCAGCTCCAGTGAGGCCGGGCCGCCCTTGGGGAAGCCGGTGTGCATCGCGTTCCACCGGTCGTACCCGGTGAAGTCCGTCAGCTGGGCCCAGACCCTCTCGGCCGGTGCCTCGATACGGGCCTCGGCGGTGACTTCGGCCATACGACCACCCCTCCATGTCGGATCACGGTGTCGCGGAACGTAGCCGTAGTGCCCCGAACATTCAATACTGATGAACAGTCAGATGTGTTCGACCAGCTGGTGGTGCCAGATCTCGGCGGAGTCGAAGCGGTCCGAAGCGCGGGGGTGCGGTCCCTCGTCGTGGCAGTGGAAGGCGGCCCAGAAGACATCCGCGGGAAGCGCGTCGGACGGCGCGTACACCCGGTACACGTACTCCCGCCCGTCGACCGAGGGCAGGGCGACCATCCAGAACATGTGGGAGGGGACGCGCGTCCGGTGTCCTCCGGTTGCCGCCCAGGGCAGGTGTAAGGGGCCGGGAAGTGCGGTCCCGGCGCGGGCCGCGGCGGGCGGAAGACCTTCCGGGGCGGGTGAGCGGGACAGTCCGACCCCTTTGGGAGGATCACCGATATCTCATCCGTAAGGAGGAGTATTCGGCCGTCCGTACCCGACTTGGGTGGGAGGGCGGAATGGGCCCGGACGGGGACGCCCCCGCTTCCGGCGGCTGATGGGGTAGGAAGCGTGCACCATCCCGTCCCGCGATTGCCCCGGCAGCCCGTCGTCCCCCGTGCGGAGGCCGACGCCCGGCTGACCGCCGAGCTGGCCTCGGTGGTCGAGGGTGCGCGCCGCCGGGCCCTGCGGGACGGTGACCGGCAGATCGACACCGCCCATCTGCTGCACTCGCTGCTGGAGTCGGACCCCGAGGTCCGTGCCCTGTTCCGCCCCGGCCCAGGGGTCGCACGGGTGCTCGGCTATCTCGTACAGCGCAGCATCGGCTACGGCCTGCGCTGGCAGGGCTCGGTGGAGGACTCGGGCGCCGTCCCCGTCGTCCGTGATGTTCCCGCGGCCGGTTCCCGCACCCCGGGACCCTCGGGAGCGGGCTGGTCGCCGTCGGCCGCCACCGCCATGGAGGGCGCGCTGCGGCGGGCGGAGTCGTACGGGCGGCAGCGCGCCGCCGGCGTCGATCTGTTCGCCGCTCTGGCCGCCGATCCCGAGTGCCGGGCGATGGAGGTCCTGCGCGGCGCGGGCATCGACATCCGCCGGCTCGACGGGCTCGACCCGGGGGACGGCGCGGCGCTGGCCGCGGCCGAGTGACGGCACGTCTCGACATGCGTCACGGGGTCGACGGTGCTGACCCTCGCTGACATGATGTGCCGATGCAGCAGGCGTCTTCGGGAAAGAGCGCGGGCCTGGCGATAGCCCTGGTCTCGGCGTTCGCGTTCGGTGGATCGGGAGTGGCGGCCAAGCCGTTGATCGAGGCGGGGCTCGACCCGCTGCACGTGGTGTGGCTGCGGGTGGCCGGAGCCGCGCTGATCATGCTGCCGCTCGCCTGGCGCCACCGGGACCTGGTGCGCCGTAAACCCGTACTCCTCCTCGGGTTCGGACTGCTCGCCGTCGCGGGTGTGCAGGCGTTCTACTTTGCCTCCATCTCCCGGATCCCCGTCGGGGTCGCGCTGCTGGTCGAGTACCTCGGTCCGGCGCTCGTCCTCGGCTGGATCCGCTTCGTCCAGCGCAGGCCCGTCACTCGCGCCGCCGCGGTCGGCGTGGTGCTCGCGGTCACCGGCCTCGCGTGTGTCGTCGAGGTCTGGGCGGGGCTCGGCTTCGATGTGCTCGGACTGCTGCTCGCGCTGGGGGCCGCGTGCTGCCAGGCGTGC
Source organism: Streptomyces sp. NPDC051018 (assembly GCF_044456085.1). NCBI lineage: Bacteria > Bacillati > Actinomycetota > Actinomycetes > Kitasatosporales > Streptomycetaceae > Streptomyces > Streptomyces sp. NPDC051018. The sequence continues at coordinate 178,935 of NZ_JBITFN010000015.1, read as the reverse complement.
TACTTCATCCTGTCGGACCACGGCGCCGACGGGGAGGACCGGGCGGACCCGCTGGGGGTCATCGCCTATGGACTCCTCGTCGGCGCGGCCGTGCTGACGCTGGTCGCGCGCCCGTGGGGCATGGACTTCTCGATCCTCGGCGGGGAGGTGGGCATGGGCGGGACCCGGGTCGCGGCCTGGCTGCTGCTCGGCTGGGTGGTACTGCTCGCGACCGTGCTCGCGTATGTCACCGGCGTGGTCTCCGTACGGATGCTGTCCCCGCAGGTCGCGGGCGTGGTGGCCTGTCTGGAGGCGGTCATCGCGACGGTGCTGGCCTGGGTGCTGCTGCGGGAGCATCTGTCCCTGCCGCAGATCCTGGGCGGTGCGCTGGTACTGGGGGGCGCGCTGATCGCCCAGTCCCAGGCGCCGAAGGCGCCGTCGGGGCCGATCGCCTCCGGGCCCGGCACGGAGACCTCCCGGCCGCCGGGAGGTGCGGATCCGCACGGACAACCCGCCACGGCACCGGCGGTGGCCACCGTGAACGCGGCCGGGGAGGACACCTCGGAAGGGGAGTTGTCGGCCGGGCGCACGGGGACGTAGGCTGCCGATCATGCATTCGACCGTCCTTCCGCCGCCTGCCGCTTAGCGCGGGCGGCCAGCCGTTGACGAAGACCGGGCTCGGGCAGTCCCCGAGCGGTTCGTTGCTGCCCGCGTGACGGAGCAGAGCGACCAGCCACCCCGTTCTTCCCACGGAGACCACACGTGTCGAATCTTTCCTCCGCTCCCGCCGTCGGTGTGCCCGCGCAGTCGCCGGCACCCGCGTCCGTCGGGCGGAGCCTCCTCTATCTGAGCATCGCCGGGATCGCCTGGGGGACCGCGGGCGCCGCCGCCTCGCTGGTCTTCGGGGTCAGTGATCTCGGACCGCTCTCCCTGTCCTTCTGGCGCTGTCTCGGAGGGCTGGTGCTGCTGTTCGGAGCACTCGCCCTTCGGGCGCGGCGCGCGCGTACGGCCGTCACGCGCCCCGTCCCGGTCCGGGCCGAGTCCCGGCGCAGGCGGCTGATCCGGATCCTCGGTACGGGGATCGGGCTCACCGTCTTCCAGAGCGCCTACTTCGCCGCCGTCCAGGCCACCGGGCTCGCCGTCGCCACCGTCGTCACCCTGGGCGCCGGACCCGTACTGATCGCGGTCGGCGCACGGCTCACCATGGGTGAGCGGCTGGGCCGGGGCGGGGTCATCGCGGTCGCCGGGGCGCTCATCGGTCTGGCGGTCCTGGTGCTGGGCGGCGAGGGCGGTACGGTCCGGCCGGCCGGCATTCTGATCGCCCTGCTCTCGGCGTCCGGGTACGCGGCGATCACCCTGCTGGCGCGCCGGCTCGGGCGCGACGGAGGCGGTGACCCGCTGTCCACGACGGCCTGGGCCTTCGCCGTCGGCTCGGTCTGCCTGCTGCCGATGGCGCTGGCCGAGGGGCTGATGCCGCACAGCGCGAACACCGGGGACATGGTCCGGGTGATCGCGCTGCTGACGTATGTGGCCGCGGTGCCGACGGCGCTCGCGTATGTGCTCTACTTCGCCGGTGCCGCCGTCGTCCGCGCCGCGACCGTGTCCGTGATCATGCTCCTGGAGCCGGTGGGCGCGGCGGTGATCGCCGTGACGCTGCTGGGTGAGCGGCTGACGGCGGCGACGGCGGCGGGCACTCTGGTGCTGCTGTCGGCGGTGACAGCGCTCGCCTTCGCGGAGACGCGGACGGCGCGGCCGGTGCGTGAGGGGCGGGTGGGGCCGGTGAGCGGACCGGAGTGAGAGTGCGCGTCCTCGCTCCGGGCCCGGTCGCTCACCGGGGGCCTCCGGCCCGGTCGCTCACCGGAGGCCGGGGCGGGCGCCCCGGTCGTCAAGTCCGCGGGGCCCGGCCGCTCGAAGGGAGCGGGGCTCGTGTCCAGGAAACCCGCAGGTGGCCCGGCCGGGCGCCGGAGCAGGACCGGCGCCCCCGCGCCACGCGGCGGCTCACCCCGCCGAGAGGCGGACACTCACAGCATCGTGAGGTAGTCCGGCAGCGCGGTCGAGGGTGCGAGATCCTCCGCGGGGACCGGGGTGCCGTACGACGGCTTCAGCGGGACGACCCCCGCCCAGTACGGGAGTTCCAGGTCCTCGGGGTCGTCGTTGGGCGGGCCCGAGCGGAGCTTGGCCGACACCTCGTTCAGATCCAGGCGGATGACGGCCGTGGCCGCCAGTTCCTTCGGGTTCGCCGGCCGGGAGTCCCGGGACCGTCCCGGGACGACCTGGTCCACCAGGGCGTCGAGGGCGGCGCGCTTCTCCTCGGGATCCGTGACCTGGTGGGCCGGGCCGTGGACCACGACCGAGCGGTAGTTGATCGAGTGGTGCATCGCGGAGCGCGCCAGCACCAGGCCGTCGACGTGCGTCACCGTCAGACACACCGGGAGCCCGGGGTCCGCCGCGCCGGTCATCCGCAGGGGGCGGGAGCCCGTCGAGCCATGGACGTACAGCCGGTCCGCGATCCGGGCGTAGAGCGTCGGCAGCACCACGGGCGCCCCGTCGCGGACGAAACCGAGATGGCACAGATACGCCGTGTCGAGTATCGAGTGGATCAGCTCGCGGTCGTAGGAGGCCCGTTCGCGGGAGCGGGTGGGGACGGTGCGGTCGGTGGTTTCGTAGGACGTGATCGTGTCCGGCACGGCGGTCTCCTTTGCGTCCTGTATTGCACTAGTGCATAATTCTGTTTGTGCTAGGAGAGTATCGGATCGAAGGTCGGCGCGCATCGGACATCGCCGCCAGTGTCGAGCGCGCCGTCGGCACCGGAGGGCTGGAGCCCGGACAGCTGCTGCCTCCCATGCGGGAGCTGGCCGAGCGGCTGGGGGTCAATCCGAACACCGTCGCCGCCGCCTACCGGACCCTGCGCGAGCGCGGGATCATCGAGACCGCGGGCCGCCGGGGCAGCCGGGTGCGCTCCCGCCCGGCCAGCACCGCGCGCGGGTCCATCCGGGTCGAGGCGCCCCCGGGCGTACGGGATCTGAGCGAGGGCAACCCGGACCCCGCGCTGCTGCCCCCGCTGGAGGAGGCCCTCGCCGCGGCGGCCCGGGAGAACCGCAGGTCCCCGTCCCAGGGGCTCTACGGAGGGGCGACCGTCGTCCCCGAGTTCGCGCGGCTCGCCCGGGCCGCGCTGGACGCCGACGGGGTGCCGGACGGGCCGGTCGCCGCCACCTCCGGCTCGCTCGACGCCATCGAGCGCGTACTCGCCGCCCATCTGCGCCCCGGGGACACGGTCGCCGTGGAGGATCCCGGCTGGGGAAACCTGCTCGACCTCGTGCCCGCGCTCGGGCTCAGGCCGGTGCCCGTACGGGTCGACGACGACGGCCCTCTCCCCGGCGAGGCGGCCCGGGCGCTCGGCTCGGGCGCCCGGGCGCTCATCGTCACCGACCGCGCGCAGAACCCGACGGGTGCCGCGGTCGGCGCGGCGCGCGCGCGTGAACTGCGCACCGTCCTGGCCCGGTTCCCCCAGGTCCTGCTCATCGAGGACGACCACGGCCACGGCATCGTCGATCTGCCGCTGCACCCGCTGGCCGGGGTCACGGACAGCTGGGCGTTCGTCCGCTCCACCGCCAAGGCGTACGGCCCCGATCTGCGCGTCGCCGTACTGACCGGCGACCGGATCACCGTCGACCGGGTGACGGGACGGCAGTTCGTGGGACCCGGCTGGGTCAGCAGACTGCTCCAGCGGGCGGTCGTCCACCTCTGGGCGACGGAAGCGGTCGATCCGCGTGCGGTGGCCGCGTCGTACGCGCGGCGGCGGGACGCGCTCATCGAGGCGCTGGCCGGTCGCGGTATCGAGGCGCACGGGCGCAGCGGGCTGAATGTTTGGGTGCCGGTCCCGGACGAGACGGGTGCCGTGGCCCGGCTGCTGCACGCGGGGTGGGCGGTCGTCCCCGGGGCCCGCTTCAGACTGGCCTCCCCGCCGGGTGTGCGGCTCACGGTGTCGGGCCTGAGCCCGGACGAGATCGGCCGGGTCGCCGACGCGGTGGCGGCGGCCGCCGGTCCCACCAGGGCGCGCAGCTACGGCTGAGTGGCCGGCTGCCGGCAGACGGGTTCAAGCGTCACGGCCCCGGTGGCCTTCGCCGGCTTCGGCCGGGTCTGGGTCAGGGCCGCCCCCAGCAGCACGATCAGCGCGCCCACCGGGGTGTACCAGTCCAGCCGCTCACCGAGGATCAGCACTCCCGCCGCCGTGGCGACAACGGGGATGAAGTAGGTGACCATATGCGCGGCCGTCGGGCCGACGTCGTCGACCAGGCCGTACTGGAGCAGCAGCGCGAACCCGGTCCCCAGCGTCCCGAGGGCGAGGACCGCCAGCAGCGGAACGAGCGGGAACGACGTCGGGAACGTGGTGAACACCGGAGTCACCAGGGCGAGCTGAACCGTGGCGAGCAGCAGCTGGCCCCCGGTGAGGGAGAGATTCGAGTGGCCGCTGCCCGCCAGGGTGCGGCGGACGTAGATCCAGCCGACCGCGTAGCTGAGAGCGGCGGTCAGCGCCAGCGCGGTGCCGGTGGCGTCCAGCCCCGAGAAGCCCTGCCAGGCGCCGAGCACGGTCAGCACCCCGATGAAGCCGAGGCCGAGCCCGGCGACCCGGCGGCGTGTGGGGCGGTCCTCGGAGAGCGCCACCAGGGAGAGGGCCATCCCCCACAGCGGCGATGTCGCGTTGCAGATACCCGCCAGGGTGGAGGAGATCGTCAGCTCCGCGAACGCGAACAGCGAGAACGGGAGCGCGTTGACGAAGAAAGCGGCCACCGCCAGATGCGCCCAGGTGCGGATACCGCGTGGCAGCCGCTCGCGGCGCACCGCCATGGCCACGGCCAGGACCGCCGTACCGAAGAACAGACGGCCCAGGGTGACCTGGAAGGGTGCGTACGCCTCCGTTCCGACCTTGATCAGCAGAAAGCTGAAGCCCCACACCACGGAGAGGACCGCGAAGCGGGCGCGCCAGTCGAGCCGGGGGCGGTGGCGGACGGCGGGGGACAGGGCGGCTGAGGTCATGGACCTCAGCCTCACCCATGAGATCTCGTAGAACAAGCGAGAAAATGTTGGTGCATTCGATTAGCATTGCTTACATGTTGAACCTGGAACGCCTGCGGACCCTGGACGCGCTCGCCCGCCATGGTTCGGTCAGCGCCGCGGCCGACGGACTGCATGTCACGACGTCCGCCGTCTCCCAGCAGATGGCGAAGCTCGAACGGGAGGTGGGCCAGCGGCTCCTCGCCAAGAACGGACGCGGGGTGCGGCTGACCGACGCCGGACGGCTGCTCGCCGACCACGCGGCCCGCATCCTGTCCCAGGTCGAGCTGGCACAGGCCGATATCGAGGCACAGCGGGGACAGGTCGTCGGAGAGGTCGGGGTCTGCGGCTTCCCGACGGCGGCGCGCGGGCTCTTCCCGCAGGCCGTCTCGGACCTGCGTACCGCCCACCCCGAACTGCGCGTCCGTACGAGGGAGCTGGAACCGGAGGACGGCATCGCGGCCGTCGTCCGAGGCGATCTCGATCTCGCCGTGGTGCTCGACTGGAACAACAAGCGGCTGCCCACGCCCGGCGGACTCGCCCGGGCGCGCCTGCTCGACGACGTGGCCGATGTCGCCGTGCCCGCGGGCCACCGGCTCGCGGGGCGCTCCGAGGTCGATCTGGAGGACTTCGCCGAGGACGACTGGGTGTCCTGGCCGGAGGGCGGATTCTGCTACGAGTGGCTGGTGTTCACGCTCCGCGCGAAGAAGGTCGAGCCGCGGATCCAGCACTTCGCGGGGGAGCACCACACCCAGATGGCGCTGATCGCGGCCCGGTGCGGGGTCTGTGTCACGCCCAGGCTCGGGCGGGGGACGGTGCCGGAGGGCGTGGTGATCATCCCCGTACGGCAGCGGGTGTACCGCCATGTGTACGCGGTGTGGCGCGCCGACGCGGACCGCCGGCCCTCCATCAGGGCGACGGTCGACGCGCTGCGGGTGGCGGGGACCCAGGCGCAGGGGTGACGGCCGGACCGGCGGCGGGGGCGGAAGCCCAGGGGTGACGGCCGGACCGGCGGGGGAGTCCGCTGCCGGTCCGCTTGGGCGGGTGCCGGTCCGCGTGGTCGGGGAGTACGAAACCCGCCCCGATCCTTGGTGGCAGCGGCCGAGCCCGGGGTGTGTCCGGCTGCCTACGGTGGTGGGGCACCGCTCCCGGCGATCCCGGGGGCGGTGCCGCTGAACAGCGACTGATCCCGTACGCCGGGGGCGATCCGCCGGACGCGGGTGCGCCCGGCAGTGGTGCGTCCGAGAGAGGTGCGCCCGGCAGTGGTGCGCCCGGGCGTGGGTGCCGCTGTGCCCGGCCTGCCCGAGTCCGCCCGAAGGAGCCGTTCATGACCAGCGAATCCCGCCGGCGCCGAGGTGCGCGGGATCATGGGCCGGCAGATCCGGCAGCACCGGCTCTCCGCCGGATTCGAGGACGCAGTCCTGGTGTCCGGCAAGACCGGAACGCCCTGGGGCATCAGGAACGAGATCGGTGTCGTGGAGTACCCCGACGGGCGGCGCTACGCGGCGGCGGTGTCCCTGCGGACCCGGTCGTCGGCGCTGCGTCTCCCGAAGGCGGACGCGGCCATCGGAAGGGCGGCCCGGGTGGCCGTCGATCTGCTCCGCGCGTGAACCGTCGCGGGCCCGGCCCCGCCGGCTGACGCGCGCATCCGGGTCGCCGGAGTCCGGGGCGGCCGGGCTGCCACCCGCGTTCCCGCTCGTACGCGATCAGGGGTGGTGCGAGCCGCAGGGCGGCCGTGACCGTGGCCCGTCCGTAGCGCGGCCGCTGACCGTGACCTGGCCTGCGCCGCGCCCTCCGGGTGATCGTGACCCTGGCCGTGGCCCGTACCGCGGTCCGCCGGGTGCCCGCGGCCGTCAGCCGTGCGTTCCGTCCCTGCCGCACCGGTGCCGAGCCCGTCGAGGTCACAGCTTGCGGAAGTCCCAGGACACGATCGCGTCGGGTGTCAGCCGCAGCCAGGCGTGCCGGCCGTCGTGGGGCATCTCGTCCAGACCGAAGTTCTTCCGCGCGAAGAGCCGCTCCGGCTCCTCCAGTTCGGGGCAGGGCTCGCCTGTGCGCGGTGCCTCGCCGACGAAGGCGGCCGTGCCCGACAGCTCCACGCCGCGCAACTCGCCGTACTCCTCGCCCGCGTCGACGACCACCGCGAGCGGGGAGCCGCGCCCCAGCTCGGCCCACCGGCGGCTGCGGGTGATCGAGTACAGCCACAGCGACATCCCGTCCCAGACGAACCAGAGGGCGCTGATATGCGGACGGCCGTCAGCCGAGACGGTGGCGACCCGGCAGGTGCGCTGCTCCGCGAGGAAGGCGTCCCGTTCCCCGGGCGTCATCATGATCCGGCGGCCCCGGCGCTGGGTGACGGCCATGGCGGCTCCCTCCAAGAGATCTGACTAAGTGTCAGGAATCATGGATGCTCTTCCCTCCTCGCGCAATGGGGGATACATTCGCGCGCCCCGACCCGGAAGGGGAAGCGGATGCCGTCATCGGACCGGCTCGACCGACTCGCCCGGCAGCTCGTCCCGTCCACCACCGTGCTGCTGACCGTGGAATGCCAGCGGGGCGTCGTCGGCGAGGAGAGCGCGCTGCCCGAACTCGCCGCCGAGGCCACCTCGTCCGGCGCGCTCCAGCAGGTCGCGCGGCTGGTCGCGGGCGCCCACGAAGCGGGCGTACAGGTTCTGCACGCCGTGGCGGAACGCCGCCCCGACGGACGGGGCTCCAGCGGCAACGCCCGTCTCTTCCGCGCCGCCGCCCGCCTCCCCGTACAGCAGTACTCCGGCAGCCCGGCCGTCGCGATCGCGCCCCCGATCGAGGTGGCGGACGAGGACATCGTCGTCCGCAGGCTGCACGGCCTCTCGCCCATCGCGGGCACCGACGTCGACGCGCTCCTGCGCAATCTGGGCTGCCGTACGGTCCTGATCACCGGCGTCTCGGCGAACATCGCCGTCCCCAACGCCGTGTTCGACGCCGTCAACCTCGGCTATACGGCGGTCGTTCCCGCGGACGCCATCGCGGGGGTGCCCGCCGATTACACCCCCGCGATGATCCGCAACACCCTCGCGCTCGTCGCCACCATCACGACCAGCGACGCGGTTCTGGCCTGCTGGAGAGGTCAGGGCGGGCACCCGGCGCCGGAACGCGGGGGCCCTACGCCCGGATGATCGAGTCGCCGTCCACCCTGATCGACGTGGCCGGCAGCGGAGCGGTCGCGGGACCGCCCTGCACGCTGCCGTCGCTCGCGTCGAAGGCGCTGTTGTGGCAGGGGCAGTTGATGACGTTGTTCTGGACCCCCGCGACCGCGCAGCCCTGATGGGTGCACTTCGACGAGAACGCCTTGAACTCGCCCGCCACCGGCTGGGTGATCACCACATCGCCGATGACCTTCCCGCCGCCCTGGGGAATGTCCGCGACCTTGGCGAGCACCGTGCCCGCGCCCCCCGTGTCACCGCCGGAGGTACCGCTGCCCGCCGACCCGGAACTCCCGCCGTCGTCGTCCGATCCACAGGCGGTCAGCGCCACCGTCAGGCCTGCCCCGCCCACCGCCACGACGACGGTCCGGCGGGTGACGGCGCGAGGCGGCCTCGGCGATCCGGTCATGGTTGTGCTCCCTCTGCTCACGGTCCGGTCCCGGCAGGCCGGATGACCGGCCGGTTCTCCTTCGTGATGTTCTACGGACCCGCGCGAGAAAACGTTCAGATTCAACCATCGTTCCCGACGTCTTCGGGAAGTCCGGCTCAGGGGCAGGCGGCCGGTTGTCCGCTCCCGCCGGGCGCACCGGGCTGACACGGCGATACGGACCCCTCGGCCGGCGGCGGTGCGACGGCCGGATCGACGAGCCCTGGAGCAGGCCGCGATCATGCCCGGGGCCGACCGCGGACGCGGAGAACACCGTTGGACCAGCAGCGCTCCGGCGACGGACGCGCCCGCCCGCAGGCCGCGCCGACCGTCGGCGCGCGGGCGCGGCATAGCCTGGGGAAATGCTCACAGAAGTGATCGCGACCCGCTATGTCACCCCCCTGCGTGAGGGCGGCTCGCTCCCGGGGATCGTCGAGGCCGACGATCTCGGTACGTACGTCATGAAGTTCACCGGCGCCGGACAGGGCCGCAAGACCCTGGTCGCCGAGGTCGTCTGCGGCCGGCTCGGCCACCGGCTCGGACTGCGGGTCCCCGAGCTGGCCGCGATCCAGCTCGACCCGGTGATCGGACTCGGCGAGCCCGACCAGGAGGTGCAGGAGCTGCTGAAGGCGAGCGGGGGGCTCAATCTCGGAATGGACTTCCTGCCGGGCTCGATCGGTTTCGATCCGCTCGCCTACGAGGTCGATCCCGCCGAGGCGGGCCGGGTCGTCTGGTTCGACGCCCTGATCAACAATGTGGACCGCTCCTGGCGCAACCCCAATATGCTGGTCTGGCACGGCGACCTGTGGCTCATCGACCACGGCGCCACCATGATCTGGCACCACAACTGGCCCGGGGCCGCCGTGTCCGCGGCCAAGCCGTACGACGCCTCCGACCACGCGCTCGCCCGGTTCCGGCCGGACATCGAGGCCGCCGCGGCGGAACTGGCCCCGCTCGTCACCGAGGAACTGCTGACCGAGGTCACCGCCGATGTGCCCGGCGAGTGGCTGACCGACGAGCCGGGCTTCGACACCACCGACGCCCTGCGGCGCGCCTATGTCGAGGCCCTGCTGCCGCGTGCCTCCACCATCCACGAGCGGATCACCCTCGCGGAACCCTCCGGGCCCCGCCCCTCCGCGGCCCCCGGCTGGCTCACCGGACGTCCGTCCGCCGCCGGGAAGGACGCCGGCGCATGAGCGGTGGACGCATGGTCTTCGAGTACGCGCTGCTGCGGGTGGTGCCCCGGGTCGAGCGCGGTGAGTGCTTCAACGCCGGGGTGGTCGTCTACTGCCGGGCCGCGTCCTTCGTCGCCGCCCGTACCCATCTGGACGAGGTGAAGCTGCGAGCGCTGGACTCCGGGGCCGACGCGACGGGCGTACGGGCGGCGCTGGGCGCGATCGAGGGCGTCTGCCTCGGCGGGGACGGTGCCGGGCAGGCGGCCCGTGACGACGCGGGCCGCCGTTTCCGCTGGCTGGTCGCGCCGCGCTCCACGGTCGTGCAGCCCGGACCGGTGCACACCGGGCTCACCGAGGACCCGGAGGCGGAGGTGGAGCGGCTGTTCGGGCTCCTCGTGAGATGACCGTGACCCGGCGCACCCGGTGGGCCGTTGACACCGGGTGCCAGGGCTTCTAGCGTCACGTCTGCTGAAGGTACTAAGCGGTTGCTCATCCGAGTGGCGTACGGCCGCGCCGGACGGCCGCACCGCATTCCCAAGGGCGAGGAGAACAAGCATGTCCACCACCGAGCAGCGTGTCGCGGTCGTGACCGGGGGAGCGCGGGGCATCGGCGCGGCCACCGCGATCCGGCTGGCGGCCGAGGGCCGTGCCGTCGCCGTACTCGACCTCGACGAGACGGCCTGCAAGGACACGGTCGAGAAGATCACCGCGGCCGGCGGCACGGCCGTCGCGATCGGCTGTGACGTCTCGGACGCCGCCCAGGTGGAGGCCGCCGTGGCGCGGGTCGCCGCCGAACTCGGCGCCCCGGTGATCCTCGTGAACAACGCGGGCGTCCTCCGCGACAACCTGCTGTTCAAGATGAGCGAGTCCGACTGGGACACCGTGATGAACGTGCACCTCAAGGGCGCGTTCCTGATGGCCCGCGCATGCCAGAAGCACATGGTGGACGCCGGGTTCGGCCGTATCGTCTCCCTGTCCTCGTCCTCCGCGCTCGGCAACCGGGGCCAGGCCAACTACGCCGCCGTCAAGGCCGGACTCCAGGGCTTCACCAAGACCCTCGCCAAGGAACTGGGCAAGTTCGGCATCACCGCGAACGCCGTCGCCCCCGGGTTCATCGTCACCGAGATGACCGCGCAGACCGCCGCCCGGGTCGGTATGGGCTTCGAGGAGTTCCAGGCGGCCGCCGCGTCGCAGATCCCGGTCCAGCGCGTGGGCCGCCCCGAGGACGTCGCCCGTGCCATCGCCTTCTTCACCGGCGACGACGCCGGATTCGTCTCGGGCCAGGTGCTGTACGTGGCCGGCGGACCGCTCAACTGACACGGAGGACAGGGAGAACTCTGAGATGGCTGAGATGAACGAGCAGAGCACGGGTACCGGGGCCGGGCAGGTGCCCGACAGCGGCAGGGTCGCGCTGATCACCGGTGCCAGCCGGGGCATCGGATACGGGATCGCGCAGGCGTTCGTCGCGCGGGGCGACCGGGTGTGCATCACCGGCCGCGGTGAGGACACCCTGAAGGAGGCGGTGGAACGGCTCGGCGCCGACCGGGTGGTCGCGATCGCGGGCAAGGCCCACGACGAGGCGCACCAGGCCGCCGCCGTCGAGCGGACCATGGAGGCGTTCGGCCGCGTCGACTTCCTGGTGAACAACGCCGGCACCAACCCGGTCTACTCGCCGATCGCCGAACTCGACCTCAATGTCGCGCGCAAGGTCTACGAGACCAATGTGATCTCCGCGCTCGGCTTCGCCCAGCAGACCTACCGGGCCTGGCAGAAGGAGCACGGCGGTGCGATCGTGAACATTGCATCCGTCGCCGGTCTCGCCCCTTCTCCCTTCATCGGTGCTTATGGGATGAGCAAGGCGGCCATGGTCAATCTGACCCTGCAACTGGCGCACGAGTTCGCTCCCGGAGTTCGGGTCAACGCGATCGCGCCCGCAGTGGTCAAGACCAAATTCGCCGAGGCTCTCTACGAGGGCCGGGAAGCCGAAGCGGCCGCCGCGTACCCGCTCGCGAGGCTCGGTGTGCCCGAGGACATCGGGGGCGCGGCGGCCTTCCTCACTTCCGATCAATCCGATTGGATCACAGGACAGACATTGGTCGTCGATGGCGGTATCTTCCTCAACGCCGGAGTGCATTGAGCAACCTGCGTCATTTATCGCCGAATGATCCAAGTGCCCTGCCGGGACTCCGTGTTGAACCGGCGGGGCGCTGCGGTATGGTCGGCCGGTCCAGGCTGAACGAGGAGCGTGCGCACGTGTTCTACCGGAACTGTCTGCAGGGCACTGCGGCCCTGGCGTCCATATCCCTGCTCGCGGGATGCGGTGTGTTCGCCGACGCGGAAGCCGATGGTCAGCAGAGGATTTCGGTCGGCACGATGAGTGAGCCCTCGTCGCTCGATCCGGCCGCCGCCTGGGACGGTTCATGGGAGTTGTACCGGAATGTCTTCCAGACTCTGCTGAGCTTCCCGACCGGTAGCTCCACCCCGCAGCCCGACGCCGCGAAATCGTGCCAGTTCACGGACGCCGTCAACAAAGTCTATGAGTGCGAACTGCGGGCGGGGCTTACATTCTCCGACGGGGAGAAGCTCGACGCCGAGGCCGTGAAGCACTCCATCGACCGCATTCGCACGATCGACGCGGCCAGCGGGCCGAACGGACTGCTCGGCTCTCTCGCCAAGGTGGACGTCACCGGCGACCTCGTCGTGAAATTCACGCTCAAGACCTCCGACGCCACCTTCCCCTACATCCTGGCCACGCCCGCCACTTCTCTCGTGGCGCCCAAGCAGTACCCGGCGGACAAGCTCCGCGAGGACGGCAGGATCACCGGCTCCGGTCCCTACGTTCTCCATTCGTACAGCAAGGGCGACCGGGCCGAGCTGAGCAAGAACAGCAGGTACGAGGGCTTCGCCAAGCGCCGGAACAATGCGGTGACGATTCGCTATTTCAAGGACTCCGGGGAGATGGTCGGTGCGCTGAAGCAGAAGCGGATCGACGCGATTTACCGCGGGCTGAGCGCCGCCGACGTCATCGAACTCCAGAAGGGGGCCCCGGAGAAGGGGCATCTGCGGCTGACGGAGACCGTCGGGGCCGACATCCGCTATCTCGTCTTCAACGCCAAGGACCCGGTGGCCGGCAATCGGGCCGTCCGCAGGGCGATCGCGCAGATCGTCGACCGCGGAGCGCTGGTGAACAAGGTCTACCAGGGCACGGCCGAGCCTCTGTACTCGATGGTGCCGAAGGGCATCGCCGGTCACACCACCGAGTTCTTCGACCGCTTCGGCGAGCCGAACGCGGCGACCGCGCGGGAGACCCTGGAGGATGCGGGCATCGACGAGCCCGTCGAGCTGACCTTCTGGTACACCACGGACCGCTACGGCTCCGCCACCGCGTCGGAGTTCGCCGAACTCAAGCGGCAGCTGGAGGCATCGGGCCTCTTCAGGATCACCATCCAGGGCAAGCCGTGGGCCGAGTTCCAGAAGGGGTACAATTCCGGCGCCTATCCGGTCTTCGGCCGCGGCTGGTTCCCCGACTTCCCGGACCCGGACAACTTCATCGCCCCGTTCGTCGGCGAGAACAACGCTCTCCGCACGCCCTACGAGAGCCCCGAGATCACCAATGAGCTGCTGCCCAGGTCCCGGCGCGAGACGGACCGCGGCGCGGTGACCGACCAGTTCGAGCGGGCGCAGGAGATCATCGCCGCGGACGTCAGGCTGCTGCCGCTGTGGCAGGGCAAGCTGTACATCGCCGCCAGCGAGGAGATCGGCGGCGGTGAGCGCGCCCTCGACCCGACGACGGTCATGCAGCTGTGGGAGCTGTTCCGCAAAGCCAGCTGGTAGGCCTCTGACCTGGGGAGGAAGGGACGCGGGGCGCATTGTCGGTGGGGCCCGGTAGGTTCTGTGGCGGTAACTGAACACGTTCTGGAGGTTGTTGACGTGACCGACACCGACATGCTGCCCGAGTCCTGGCGCGGCGTCCTCGGCGAAGAGCTGCAGAAGCCCTATTTCAAGGAGCTGACCGAGTTCGTCGAGGAGGAGCGGGCGAAGGGGCCGGTCTACCCGCCGCGCGAGGAGGTCTTCGCCGCCCTCGACGCCACACCGTACGACCAGGTGAAGGTGCTCATCCTGGGCCAGGACCCCTACCACGGGGAGGGGCAGGGGCACGGCCTGTGCTTCTCGGTGCGGCCGGGCGTCAGGACTCCGCCGTCCCTGCGGAACATCTACAAGGAGATGCAGGCGGAGCTGGGGCACCCCATCCCGGACAACGGCTATCTGATGCCCTGGGCCGAGCAGGGCGTCCTGCTGCTGAACGCGGTTCTGACCGTGCGGGCCGGGGAGGCCAACTCCCACAAGGGCAAGGGCTGGGAGAAGGTGACGGACGCGGTGATCAGGGCCGTGGCCTCCCGTCCCGACCCGGCCGTCTTCGTCCTCTGGGGCAATTACGCGCAGAAGAAGGCACCTCTGATCGACGAGACCCGGCATGTGGTGGTGAAGGGGGCCCATCCCTCGCCGCTGTCCGCGAAGAAGTTCTTCGGCTCGCATCCGTTCACCCGGATCAACGAGGCGGTCGCCGCCCAGGGCCATGAGCCCATCGACTGGCGCATCCCCGACCTCGGCTGAGGGATCACGAGGGCCTTGGGGGTTTGTCCGGGCGCTCCGGCGGGGTCCGGGCGCTCAGGCGCCCGGCTGACGGGCTCGGGCCTGGTGCCCGAGCCTGTCCGGCTTTGCCCCTCGTCGCGGTTAGCGTCGTTGTTGCGTTGATCCGGACGTCCGGTCGTGGATCTTCGCCAATATTCGGCGTACGACGGTGGGAGGCCACGGTGACGGAGCAGCGGGAGACATCGGACGATGCCGTCATGACCCGGATCGGGCAGGCGGTCATGCTGCTGCACGTCGGCGACCGCGAGGAGGCGAGGAATCGGTTCGGCGCGCTGTGGTCGGAGATCGGGGAGACGGGCGACGTACTCCATCGCTGCACCCTCGCGCACTATATGGCGGACACCCAGGACGACCCCGGTGACGAACTGGCCTGGGATCTGCGGGCGCTCGCCGCGGCGGACACCCTGGAGGAGGTGTGGCCCGTCCGGCCCGAGACGGCCGCCGGGGTCCGGGCGCTGTACCCCACGCTCCATCTCAGCCTGGCCGCCGGCTATCTGAAGCTCCGGCGTCCGGAGGACGCGCGCTTCCATCTCGACCGGGCGCGCGGCGCGACCGGGGCACTGGGCCACGACGGCTACAGCACGGGGGTGCGCGCCGCGATCGAGCGGCTGGAGTGGAGGCTGAGGGGGGAGTGACCCGGGGCCCGGTGGTTCCGTGGGCACAGCCGGCCGGGGCCGGCGCTCGCGTACGGCTCCAGGCTTCGGCCACCGAGGTGGTCGTGTAGGGCGGGCCCGGGAGCCGTGCCCCGCTGGTTCCGGCCGTGGCCGGGGTCCCGGGCATGGGCGGGTGCGCCCCGACCGGCGGATTCCCGACTACGGTACGCACCTCCGCCCCGGCCTCCGGGCCGTCGCGGTCGCCCGGACCCCGGCGTGCGCACCGGGCAGCGCCGTTCGCCGGTCATGACGCGGGCGCTGACGGCAGCCCCGGGTTCAGGCGCCCGACGCCTGTCTGCACATACGGGCCTCCGGGCCGTCCCGCCGCCAGCCTCCATAGCTCTCGCCGAGGGCGCAGACGTCCGGGCCGAGGGAGGGCAGGGCGGGCAGCGGCGGCAGGGGCACCCGCGGCCCCGGGCGCGGGACCGGAGCCGTCCGCCGGACCGGCGGTTCGGAGGCGCGGGGCTTCCTCGGCTGCCGTACGCGCGAGGGCTCGGCCGAGGAGGTGGGCACGGGCGCGGCGGACGACGGCGGTACGGGCGGGGCCTCCAGCGCCTCGCGGCCGGGGCCCTGCACGATCTGCGGACGTGCGGCCGGTGCCGGGCTGGTGATTCCGGGGTCCGGCGGAGGTAAGGGGCGGGGTTCCACGGCCACACAGGCGGAGGCGGTCAGCCCGGAGGCCGCCCAGAGCGCCATGGAGACCAGGTTCCCGGCCTTCTTCGCGGTGGTTGTCGATCTCACGCGGGCCACTCTGCTGTCCGCGGGGCCCGTTCACGCCCGTACGGGCGGACAATGGCCCGCACGGGTGAATGCCCCGGCCCCGTGCGGTCGCCGAGCTGGTCGTCGGGGCCGACGTCATCCACTCGGGCGTACGCGGTGCTCGCCGGCCCCGACCTGACCCACGGCGGCAACGAGGCCGTCGAGGACGCCGTCGTGCTCGCCCGCCACGTGGTGCCCGGCGGGGACCCGGGGCCTCACTCGCCGCGTACAGCGCCGACCGGCTGCCCCGTACCAGGGTCGTCGTCCGCAGGGCCGCGCGGGCGGCGCGGATGATCGCGGTGACCGGGCCCGTGGGCGTCGCCGTCCGCGACAACCTCATCGCGGCCGTCTCCCGCTTCGGCCCCGGCTCCGTCCTGCGAGCCTTCGACGGCATCGGCGGCCGGCAGCCGCCGGGGCGCCCGTATGCTGACCGGGGTCGGAACGGATGAGCGACAGGGTTTCGGGGAGGATCTGTGAGGGTCGGCTGCATCGGTCTGGGGGATATCGCCCAGAAGGCGTATCTGCCCGTGTTCAGCTCGCTGCCGGGCATCGAACTGCATCTCCAGACCCGCACCCCGGCCACCCTGGAGCGGGTCGGCGACCGCTACCACGTCCCGGCGGACCGCCGGCACACCACCCTCGACTCCCTGCTCGACCGTGATCTGGACGCGGCCTTCGTCCACGCGCCCACCGCCGCGCACGCCGAGATCGTCTCCACCCTCCTCGAAGCCGGAGTCGCGACGTTCGTCGACAAGCCGCTGGCGTACGAACTGGCCGACGCCCATGCGCTGGTGGACCTCGCCGAGACACGGGGCACCAGCCTCGCCGTCGGCTTCAACCGCCGTCTCGCACCCGGCTACGCGCAGTGCCTCGAGCATCCGCGCGAGCTGATCCTGATGCAGAAGAACCGGGTCGGCCTGCCCGAGGACCCGCGCTCCCTCGTCTACGACGACTTCATCCATGTCGTCGACACCCTGCGCTTCCTGGTGCCGGGGACCGTCGAGCACACCGATGTCCGTGCCCGGATCGTCGACGGGCTGATGCACCATGTCGTCCTCCAGCTCTCCGGCGACGGGTTCACCGCCATCGGCGTGATGAACCGTATGAGCGGCTCTACGGAGGAGATCCTCGAGGTGTCGGGTCAGGACACCAAGCGCGAGGTGCGCAATCTGGCGGAGATCGTCGACCACAAGGGGCAGCCGAGCGTCCGCCGCCGGGGCGACTGGGTCCCGGTCGCCCGCCAGCGCGGGATCGAGCAGGCCGTGCACACATTCCTCGACGCCGTGCGCGCGGGCAGGTTCCTCAGTGCCCGGGACGCGCTGAGAACCCATGAGCTGTGCGAGCGGGTGGTGCTCCGGGCCCTCGAACAGGCCGCCTGAGCCGCCGGACGCCCTCCGTCGCGGCCAGCGCCACCAGCACCCCGGCCGCCCCGTACACGGCCCAGTCGCCGTACCGGACGAACAGAGTGCTTCCCCGTGCCAGCGGAATGTCGTAGACCGCCGCCGCACTGGTCCGTGTGGACAGCTCCGGCCCGATCCGGGCGCCGTCGGCGCCGTACACCGCGCTGACGCCGGTGAGGGTGGCGTGCACCATCGGCCGGCCGCTCTCGGCGGCGCGCACCGCACCGAGTGAGGCATGCTGCTCGGGGGCCCAGCTGTTCTGGAACGTCGATGTCGCCGACTGCGCGACGAGCAGCTGGGCACCGTGCCGGGCCAGCTGCCGGCTCATATCGGGGAACGCGGTCTCGAAGCAGATCAGCGGCCCGATGCGCGGCCCGCCGTCCGGCAGGTCCATCACCACCTGGTGGGTGCCGCGCAGCCGGTCCTCGGGCGCCGCCTTGCCCACCGAGGTCGCCCAGCCGAGCAGACTCCGGGCCGGGATGTACTCCCCGAAGGGGACCAGCCGCATCTTGTCGTAGTGCGCGCCGGTCGGGCCCCGGGGGCCCACCAGCACGGAACTCTTGTAGATCCCGCCCCTGCCGGACGCGTCCACCCGGCGGGCGTCCACATTGACCAGCAGATCCGCGCCGACGTCCCGTGAGAGCGCCGCCAGCCGGTCCGCCAGCGCGGGGTGCTCACGCAGGTCCTCGCCCACGCTGCTCTCGCCCCAGACCACCAGATCGAGTTTCCGTCCCGCGAGCGAACGGGTCAGCTCCTCGCCGCGGGCGAACCGGCGTTCGGGGCCGGATATCCCGTCGTGCACACCCGGCTGGACGATCGCGACCCTGGCCCGCCCGTACTCCTGCGGCCGGGGGGCCCACGCCCAGACCGCCGCGGTCACGACCGCGCACGCCACCGCACCGCCCACGGCCGCCCTGCGGGCCGTCGGTACCGCGATCAGCGCGGTCACGGCGGTGTTCACCGCCAGCACCAGCAGGCTCACCAGCCATACGCCGCCCACGGAGGCCAGCCGCAGGGCGGGGGGAACCTGCCACTGGCTGGCGCCCATCAGCCCCCAGGGGCCGCCGAGGGCGTCCCAGGACCGGACCAGTTCGATCATCAGCCAGCCCGAGGGGACCGCCGCCACGGCCGCCGCGGCACGGGCCGTGGACGGCCTCCCGCCGAGCATCCGGCGGACCAGCCACCCCCAGGGCGCCCACAGCACACCGAGCAGTGCCGCCAGGACGACGATGAAGACATGCAGGCTCGGTATCAGCCAGTGGTGGACCGCGATCAGGAACCCGATGCCGCCGAGCCACCCCTCCAGCGCCGCCCGGCGGCCCGTCGGCGCGGTCCGTATCAGCAGCATCCACGGCACCAGGGCGATATACGCGAACCACCACAGGGACGGATCCGGAAAGGCCAGCGCGGGCAGCGCGCCCGCCACCACGGCGGCGACGGCACGCCCACCGGCGACGGCACGCTCACCGGCGACGACGCGTCCCCCGGGGACGGTCCTCATGTCCGCGCCTCCTCGTCCTGCCGCTCGGTCGCCCGCCGGGGGACCGCGAGCGGCGCGCCCCCTCCAGTGTGTGCGCGGGCAGGGCGTCGATCAACACGGTCACCGGTGGCCCACCACCCGGCCGGCCGGTGCCGCGACGGGCCCCGGCCGCCGGAGTATCTTCCGGCGTCGCTCCGGCGTGCTGCGTGTGCTCCGGTGCTCTCAGGGGCCGGCCGGTCGAGCCGTCGCCCGGCCGGGTGGGCCTCAGTCGTGTGCGGGCGCGCCCGGCCCGCGCCGCCACTTCTCGCTGATCACCACGCTGCTCAGCCGCCAGCCGCCGTCCGCGCGCACCAGCCCGAAGGCGTAGCGGCCACCCGAGAGGAAATCGTCGCCCGACTCCAGCCGCATCGGGTTCACATAGTCCGCGTCCACCTCCGCGCGGTCGCCCGGATAGCCGCCCAGGTCCTGGATGCGGACCCGGCGGTTGACGATGAGGTGCTGGCGTACGGGAAAGAGACGCATCGTCTCGGCCATCCAGTCGGCGACCTCCCGCGCCGGGCCCTCGATCCCGCCCGAACTGCGGTAGTCCGCCCGCCCGTCCCGGGTGAACAGGGCCCGGTAGGCGTTCCAGTCGGCGTCGTCGACGGCCACCGCGTACCGGGTGACCAGATCGTCGATGGCCAGCCGGTCCATCACCGTCGAGAGATCCACTCGCTGCGTCATCGGCTCAGTCTCGGGCAGCCGTCCGCCGGGGCCAAGAGCCATGCACGCCAGTCACCCGTACTCGGCGCGCAAACGGTCGATCTTCCGCCAACCCGGCCGGTGTTCTTCCGCCAACCCGGCCGGTGCCGTGGAGGAAACCACGCGCGCGTGCCGCTTCCCGGCCGCCGGCCGGTGCAGGCCGGGCTGTCGGGGCGCACGGGCCGGGAGCCGGTCGCAGCAGTACATGTGCGGGGTACGCCCGCCGCCAACCGGGTCACGGGAGAGCACGGTTCGGTCACGGACCATCGGCCGGTGGAGGGACAGGATGTCCGGACGACAAAGACGGGACGTCCGGGCGATGGAGACGGGACGTCCGGGCGATGGAGACGGGACGTCCGGGCGGTCGACGGGGACCCTCCGTATCGCCGCCGGACCGGGGGGCGCCGGACCGGCCGCCCGTTCAGCGCGGTGTCACCGCCTGACGGCCTTCAGAACGACGAACTTCGGGTCGCTCGCCATGACCTCGCAGCCACCGAAGAGCCGTCGCAGCCGCACGTGGTAGCCGAGGTGCCGGTTGCCGACGACCCACAGTTCGCCGCCCGGCCGCAGGGCCCGCCGAGCGTCGCCGAACATCCGGCGGGCCGTCGCGTCGGTGGTCGCCCGGTGCGAGTGGAACGGCGGATTGCTGAGCACCAGATCGACCGAACCGTCCGGCATCCCGGCCAGACCGTCACCGGCCACGAACTCGGCCTTCTCGCCGGAGGTGACATTGTCGCGGTAGGTCGCCTCGGCGGACGCCACCGCGGAGTACGACTCGTCCACGAAGACCACCGACGCCTCGGGGTTGCCGAGGGCCGCGGCCGTGCCGATCACACCGTTGCCGCAGCCCAGGTCCACCACCCGCTCGGGTCCCCGCCGCACGGGGAGGGCGCCGAGGAAGAAGCGGGTGCCGATGTCCAGCCGGTCGGCGCAGAAGACGCCCGCGTGGTTGGTCACCGTCCGGCCGGAGAGCACCCCGATGCCGTCGGGCAGCGCGTAGCGGAGCGGCCAGGGGCCGGGGACCCGTGCGAGGGACGGGTCCGGCGTACAGAAGATCAGCCGTGCCTTCCGTACCGCCAGGGAGGTCTTCGTGGGGCCGATGATCCGCTCGAACAGCCTCAGCGTGGAGGTGTGGATCTCGCCGACCATCCCGGTGCCGACGACCACGGTTCCCGCGTGTACGGCCGAGGCGAGCCGGTGCAGCTGGTCCTCCAGGAGCGCCAGGCTCTTCGGCACCCGTACGAGCAGCACGTCGACGCTCGCGGGCGGGGTGTCCCTGGCGGACAGCAGCCGGACCGGGGCGTCCCCGGCTCCGTTGCGCGCCAGAGCGGCCCGGGTCGCCCGCTGCCCGAGGAGGGAGTCCGTGATCTGTACGACGGACGCCCCCGATACGGGCCCCCGCGCGGCGAGCGACACCGTGAGGGCACCCCAGCGGTCGCCGACGACGGCCACCGTCCCGGACAGCGGGATGCCCGACTCGTCGAGGTGTCGCAGCAGATACGCGTCGGAGGCGTCCCAGGCGCGGAAGGGGTCGCGGGGGTCCTCGGGGGAACGGGCGAGTGCGACGTCGCCCCAGGGCGTGGTCAGACGGTTCATCGTGCCATCAGGCTAGCCGAGCCGGGACGGGGTCCCGTCAGGCGTTCGCGGATGTGGGGGGTGGGGGATCAGGCCGCCCGGTCGACGTGCTCCAGCGCCGCCGCCCACTTCAGGACGAGGGCCTCGTACTCCGAACGCCGGTCGTCGGGCAGCTGTCCATCGGCCCACAGGTCACGGATCCGGGCGTTCAGCTCGGCCGCGGTGACGAGCGTCGAGGGGGGCGCGGCAGTCTCTGACTCGCGTGGAAGGGGGGACATGCGAACAGGTTACGGCTTACCGGGAGGTCCGTAACCCCCGCGGCGGCGGACGGCGTCCCCCGCGGGCGCCGGGGCGGCGGTCCGCCGTACGCCTTCCGGGCGGGTGAACAGGGGCGTTCCCGGGATCGGGCCGCCGGCCGGCCCGGCCGCCGAGCCCGGGCCGCGTGATGAACCTCATGGCATGCGCCGGCCGCCGGGGCGCCCGGGCGAGGGCGCGCACCGGGAAGCGGCGGTCGCCGGACGGCGCCGTGCGTCCGGACGCACGGAGCGGGTGCCCGGGCGCAGCCCTCGTACACCCCGGCCGTACGCGGAGGCGGTCACCGGCGCGGGCATCCCGGCCGGGTCCGGGGTGGCTCCACGGGCCCGCGCCCGCCCCCCGTCCGCCGTTCCCCGCCGCTGGTTCGGGCGCCATGCGGTGCGCGAGGTGGCAGGTCACACCCGGCGGTCCGCGAAGGCGCCCACCGCCGCCGGGACGCCGTACAACTGCTCCTCCAGGTCCCGCAGGCACTCCCGGTGCAGATGAGGCATCAGGGCTTCGCGCACCTCCCGGACGCGTTCCGGGTCCATCGCTCGCGAGGTCACGTCCAGCAGGCCGACCGCGCGGCAGGCGTAGCCGCACGCGGCCTCCGGGTCCCCCGCCGCGGCCTCGACCTCGGCGAGGTCGCCGTAGACGGCCGTCCGCACCTGGTCCTCGGCATGAACGGCACCGCCACCGTCTCCGATCCCGTTCCCGTCTCTGTCTCCGTATCCCGCGGACGAAAGCAGCGGGAGTGAGCGGAGCAGCGTCTCCCGCGCCCGGTCGAGACGCCCCGCCCCGAGCAGGGTGCCGCCCTTGAACGCGGCCAGCCGGCCCGGGCCGAACCAGTCGAACCACTCGGGGCCGTCCCGCTCACCGCCGAGGGAGAGCACATCCTCGGCGTGGCCGATCAGCCGAAGCGCCGCCCCGGTGTCCCCGCGGCGGACCTCGCGTTCGGCCTCCACCACGTCGAGCCAGGCCAGGAACTCAGCGCTCGCCGACCGCGTGCGCCCGGCCTCGGCGCGGGCGTCCGACAGGTGCTCCGCCGACGCCTCGTCCAGGTGCCCGTTCCGGCCGGGGACCAGCGCCGCGTGCGCGAGGGCGGCCGAAGCCAGCAGGGGGTCGCCCGCTTCCCGCGCGACTTCGTGGGCGCGCAGCCAGGACCGTCCGGCGCGTTCCGGCATCCGCAGCGTGGAGAACTCGATCCGCCCGCACAGCAGCAGCGTTTCGGCCAGTGCCCCGGCCGCCTGTAGCCGGTCCCGCCCTGCCGTCCGCCTCAGCAGCTCCCGGCCGGTGGCGGCATGGGCGAGGGTGGCCGGATGGAGCACGGCCGGCGCGACCGTCCCGTACCGGCCGCGGAGCGATCGGGTGGCCGCCCGGAAGTCCTCGACCGGGGCGGAGGCCGCCGGGGCGGTGATCCGGTCGGCCCGTGTGCCGATGCCGTCGGACTCCGGCAGCTCCGCTGACGCCCCGTCGCGGCGGACGGCCCCGGGCCCGTGGCCGTCCGGGGAGTCACCGCCGTCCGGGCCGTCCGGGCGGCTGAAGCCGAGCGACTCCAGATCCCGGCCGAGCGCCCGGACGATCGCCCGCCGCTGATCCGCCCGGGGCCAGGGCGGCTCGGCCGACTCCCACCGCCGCACCTGTCTCACCCCGACACCGAGCGCGGCGGCGAAGGCCCGCTGCGACCGGTAACCGGCCGCCACACGGGCCGACGTGAGACGGGTGTTGCCTGCGGGCCGTTCCACCGGTGCACCTCCACATGGGCTCGCCGTCCAGTGTCACAGCGCGCCCCGCGGGATACCACCAGTGCTTCCGGCGGCCCGGGCCGCCGGAAGGACCCGGTCCGGCCCGGTACCCCGTGTGCTCCGGTTGTGCCTGGCGCCGGGTCGGCGCGAAGTCGTGTCGGCCGGCGCACCGCCGCCGGATTCCGGGGCACCGGCCCACCGCTCCCCTGTGCACGTATCTCCCGGTGCCCTGCACGGATATCCATGGCGGGTTCACGGGCCCCTGGCCCATCGTGGTGCCCGGTGCAGCCCACCGGACGCAGGAGGAAGCATGTCGTTACGTACACGCACACGACCCCGCCTGGTCACGGCCCTCGTGGCGACGGCCCTCGCCGTCGGCGTCGCCCAGGCACCCGCGAGTGCCGGAGAGGAACGGGTGCAGTGGGGGGTCAGCGGACGGAGCAAGAGCCCGCACTGCTCGTTCGCGGCGGGTGAATTCACCTACACCGAGCGCCCGGGTGAGCCGGGCCATTTCAACGCGGGCTACAACGTGCGGATCTGGGACGAGTGCGCCCGTGACGGCAAGGTCGCGCATCTGCGGGTCCGCTACAAGACGTGGCGACCCGGCGGCTGGGTCCAGGAGCCGTGGGTCACCGTCGCCTCCACCGCCGGGGACTCGGTGGGCGACGGGTATCCGATCAACGTCAAGGACGTCCAGTTGTACGTGTGCGACTACTCGTCGGCCGCCGGCAACCACAAGTGCGACTACGTCACGTAGGTTCTGGCAGCCGCAGCCGCAGCCGCAGCCGCAGCCGCAGCCGCAGCCGCAGCCCGTGTGGCCGGGTGCCGGCGGCCCCTCGCATGGGAGCGATCGCCGGGGCGCCCCGGAGGCGGCGGTGATCGCGCGGGCCGTCAGCCGCCCGACTCACCGGCGTGCGGGCTCAGCATGCCCATTCCGACCAGGACGAAGAGAAGGATTCCCAGCAGGACGCGGTAGACGACGAACGGCATAAAGCTCTTGGTGGTGATGAACTTCATGAACCAGGCGATCACCGCATATCCGACACCGAACGCGATGATCGTCGCGAAGACGGTCGGCCCCCAGGACACATGGCCCTGGCCCGCGTCCTTGAGCTCGTACGCACCGGAGGCGAGCACCGCCGGGATCGCCAGCAGGAACGAGTAGCGGGCGGCTGCCTCCCGGGTGTATCCCATCAGCAGACCGCCGCTGATCGTGGCGCCGGAGCGGGAGACTCCGGGGATCAGGGCCATGGCCTGGCAGAAGCCGTAGACGAGACCGTCGCGGACGTTCAGCTCCTTGAGCGGCTTGCGCCCCCGTACCGCGCGGTGCTTGCCGCCGCGCTCGTCGCGTGCGGCGAGCCGGTCGGCGACACCGAGGACGATGCCCATCACGATCAGTGTGGTGGCGATGAGACGCAGATCGCGGAACGGGCCCTCGATCTGGTCCTTGAGCGTGACCCCGAGCACACCGATCGGAACGGAGCCGATGATCACGAGCCAGCCCATCTGGGCGTCGTGGTCGCCGCGCAGCGTCTTGTCGGTGAGCGAGCGGAACCAGGCGGACACGATGCGCCCGATGTCCTTGCGGAAGTAGATCAGGACGGCGGTCTCGGTACCGATCTGCGTGATCGCGGTGAACGCGGCGCCCGGGTCCTGCCAGCCGGCAAACGCGGCGGTGAGCCGCAGATGCGCACTGGAGGAGATGGGCAGGAATTCGGTCAGCCCCTGAACGAGTCCGAGGATGAATGATTCAAACCAAGACATGAAAAACGACGCCACCCAAGAAGTGATCACGATCTGACGGCGCGTAGCGGTCCCGATCCTGCGCCAATTGCGACGAAGCGTAGCGTCCCGAAGTGACGTGAAGCGCCATGCCCCCACCGGCGCGGAGGCGATCTTCTGTACGGGCGTCGCCGGACGGAGCCGCCGAGAGCCGTGGCGGGGAGGGGCAGGGAGGTGAGAGGAGGGCCGAGGCAGCGGGGCAGGTGTCCCGGCCGGTGCGGGCCCCGGCTCCGGACCGCGTCCGCCGGAGTCAGCCCGGCGTCCGCCGCGTCAGTCTCCGCGCAGCCGGTGGCGCTTGCGCCAGGCGACGACCCCTGCGGCGATCCCGGTCACCACGATGAAGCCCGTCGAGATCATGAACGCGGGAGACGTCGGAGATCCGGCCCGGCTGCCCGCGATGACGTACGCCGCGGTGTTGGGGATCGACCCCAGGCCCGTGGCCAGCAGAAACGGCGTGTATCCCATACGGGAAACGGCCGCGCAGTAGTTGGCCGCGGCGAACGGGACCCCCGGGAACAGCCGCACCGCCAGCATCGAGCGGAAGCCGTGCGCGCTCAACTGGTGGTCGGCCGCCTTCAGCCAGCGGCCCCGCAGCAGCGGTCGCAGCGCGTCCTGCCCGAGGAGGCGGCCGAGCGTGAAGGCGATGCCCGCGCCCAGGACGGTCCCCGCAAGGGCCGAGACCAGTCCGGCCGTCGAGCCGAAGAGCGCCCCCGCCGCCAGATTGAGCAGCGGACGCGGCACGAAGGCCGCGGTGCACACCCCGTAGCCGATGCCGAACAGGACCACCGCCGCCGCACCGCTCAGCTGGACCGGAGCCCGCCCCTCGGAGAGCAGCCGCTGTGGCTCGTACAGCACCACCAGGGCCCCGGCGCACGCGAGCATCAGGGCGAGGAACGACAGCCGCGACCACGGTGAGAGCAGCATCTGTGCGCAGCGGACGGCGAGCGGGGCGGGCGGCCTGGGGACGGGCTCGAACATCCGGGGAGACTAACCGACATGGAGTTGTGATCGCCGTAATCTGGACCTCATGACCCCGCGGATACCGCCGAGTGCGCTGGCCGACACGGTGCTCGAACGCCTCACGAGCGTCTATCCGACCGGCGCGGATCCCGTACGGGCGGAGGGCGCCGCCGCGTACATGAAAGGCGTCGCCCCCTTCATCGGGCTCTACACGGGCGAGCGCCGGGCCCTGTCCCGCACCGTGCTCGAAGGGCTGCCCCGCCCCGCCGAGAACGACTGTACGGCGATCGCCCTGCGCTGCTGGGAGCTGCCCGAGCGGGAGTACCACTACTTCGCCGTCGACTATCTGACACGTCACATCGGCCGCTGCTCCTCCGGCCTCCTCCCGGTGGTCCGGCATCTCGTCGTCACCACATCCTGGTGGGACACCGTCGACGCGATCGCCGCGCACGTGGTGGGACCGCTGGTGAGCGCCGACCCGGAACTGGTGTCCGCCATGGACGAGTGGATCGGGGACGACGACCTGTGGGTGGCGCGCACCGCGCTGCTCCACCAACTGCGCTACAGGTCCGCGACGGACGGCGGCCGGCTGTTCCGGTACTGCCTGCGACGGGCCGGTCATCCGGACTTCTTCATCCGCAAGGCGATCGGATGGAGCCTGCGGGAGTACGCGAAGACCGACCCCGGGGCCGTACGGGAGTTCGTGGACTCGGCGCGGGACGTGCTGTCCCCCCTCTCCGTCCGTGAGGCGCTCAGAAACCTCCGGTAGATCTCTCGGCCGTGTCGCCACCCGCCGGCGGGAGCGGGGGCGAGCCCGTCGGCGGGTGGCTGCCCGGAACTCTTCCGGCCCCGGCTCCCGCCGGTGGAAAACCATTCGACGCGGTCCGGGACATGGGACATGATCGTCCTCATGTTCCGGTACGCCTTCCCCACAGAGTGCCCCGCGGTCGCGGGCGCGCCGAAGGCTGCCGCATTCCTCGCAGCCCGCGCCGCCGCCGCGGCCGCGGCCTTCGGCGGCGCGCCGGTCGACGGCGCCCGAAGCTGACTCTTCCCGGATCGTCCGGTGGACCCCGCAGGGGGAGGGTCGGCAAGGCCCGGGGGTCCCCGTCACACGTCGAGTTCCGAGGAAGAACACCATGCCCAAGACGGCTTACGTGCGCACCAAGCCGCACCTGAACATCGGCACCATGGGCCATGTCGACCATGGGAAGACCACCCTGACCGCCGCCATCACCAAGGTGCTCAGTGAGCGGGGGAGCGGCAGCTTCGTGCCGTTCGACCGGATCGACAAGGCGCCGGAGGAGGCGCGGCGCGGGATCACCATCAACATCGCGCACGTCGAGTACGAGACCGGGACCCGCCACTACGCGCACGTCGACATGCCCGGGCACGCCGACTATGTGAAGAACATGGTCACCGGCGCGGCGCAGCTCGACGGGGCGATCCTCGTCGTGTCCGCGCTCGACGGGGTGATGCCCCAGACGTCCGAGCATGTGCTGCTCGCCCGCCAGGTCGGCGTGGACCACATCGTGGTCGCACTGAACAAGGCGGACGCGGGTGACGACGAGCTGACCGACCTGGTGGAGCTGGAGGTCCGCGAGCTGCTCACCGCGCACGGATACGGCGGTGACGCGGCACCGGTCGTCCGGGTCTCCGGGCTGAAGGCCCTGGAGGGCGACCCGCGCTGGACGGCGGCGATCGAGGCGCTGCTCGACGCGGTGGACACCTATGTGCCGATGCCGGTCCGGTACACGGATGCGCCGTTCCTGCTGCCGGTGGAGAACGTGCTCACCATCACCGGACGGGGAACCGTCGTCACCGGAGCCGTCGAGCGCGGTACGGTCCGCGTCGGTGACCGGGTCCAGGTGCTCGGCGCGGACGTCGAGACGGTGGTCACCGGTCTGGAGACCTTCGGCAAGCCGATGGAGTCCGCCGAGGCCGGTGACAACGTCGCGCTGCTGCTGCGCGGGCTCGCCCGTGACGCGGTGCGCCGCGGACATGTCGTCGCCGCGCCCGGCAGCATCACCCCGAGCAGGCGGTTCACCGCCCAGGTGTACCTCCTCTCCGGCCGTGAGGGAGGGCGTACGACCCCGGTGGCCACCGGGTACCGGCCGCAGTTCTACATCAGGACCGCGGATGTCGTCGGCGATGTGGACCTCGGCGAGCGGGCGGTGGCACAGCCCGGTGAGACGGTCACCATGACCGTCGAACTGGGCCGGGACGTCCCGCTGGAGGCCGGCCTCGGGTTCGCGATCCGTGAAGGCGGCCGTACGGTCGGCGCCGGCACCGTCACGGAGACGGCCTGACGCGGCCGCGGACGCACAGCGCCCGCCTCCCCCGGGAGGCGGGCGCGCTCCCTTCGCGCTCCGCCCGTGGAGTGCGCCCCGCGGGGCCGTACGAAGCGGCCGCCCCCGCGCGGCGGTACGAAGCGGCCGTGTCCGGAGAGCCGAAGGGGGCCGTGGGTGTCGAAAGGAAGAACGCG
Organism: Streptomyces sp. NPDC051018; assembly: GCF_044456085.1. Classification (NCBI taxonomy): domain Bacteria; kingdom Bacillati; phylum Actinomycetota; class Actinomycetes; order Kitasatosporales; family Streptomycetaceae; genus Streptomyces; species Streptomyces sp. NPDC051018. The sequence continues at coordinate 150,596 of NZ_JBITFN010000015.1, read as the reverse complement.
CGGAGGCCGCGAGGAACGAGTGGTCGGGCACGATCGACCGTCGACGCACGCTCAAGCGGCCCGGTGGAGGTCCCCCCGGACGGAGTCTGGGGGGAGAGAACCGAGCGTACACCTGGCGTACACAATGGGATCGTGGACAAGCAGCCCCTCCCCGCGCCCGGACACGGCCCCCGATCCGGAGCCGGCCCGGAACCCGGACCGCGTAGGGGAGACGAACCGGGAGCGGGCCCCGGCCCCGTAACCGGATCCGGCGGCGGACCGGCCGAGTGCGCCCCGGAGCCCATACCCGTGACCCGGGCCGTGGACCTGGGCACCGCCAGACTGATGCCCGACATCGACCGGGACCGCGCCTGGCTGCTGACGGTCGACGGCGCGCCCCAGTCGTATGTCGACCTGGCCGAGCCCACGCACCTGGAGTTCGAGTACACGCGGCGGCTCGCCCATCTCGTCGACGTCCTCGCGGACGAGGGCGGCCCGCTCGGCGTACTGCACCTCGGAGGCGGGGCGCTCACCCTGCCCCGCTATGTGGCCGCGACCCGTCCGGGCTCCCGTCAGGACGTCGTGGAGGCGGATCGGGGGATCGTCGCGCTGGTCGCGGAGGAACTGCCGCTGCCCCCGGGGTCCGGCATCGCGGTGCACAGCGCCGACGCCCGCGCCTGGGTGGAGGCGGCCCCGGCGGACTCGGCCGACCTGGTCATCGCGGATGTCTTCGGTGGTTCACGGGTCCCCGCGCATCTCACCTCGGTCGAGTACGCACGCGCGGCGGAACGGGTCCTGCGCCCCGGCGGCGTCTACGCCGCCAATCTCGCAGACGGCGCCCCCTTCGCCTTCCTCCGCTCCCAGCTGGCCACTTTCGCGGCGGTGTTCGGGCAGCTCGCCCTGATCGCCGAACCCGCGATGCTGCGCGGGCGGCGCTTCGGCAACGCCCTGCTGGTGGCCTCCCACATCCCCCTCGACACCGCCGCCCTGGCCCGGCGCACCGCCGGGGACGCCTTTCCGGCGCGTGTGGAGCACGGACCGCAGCTCGCCCGGCTCATGCGGGGAGCGCGTCCGGTGACGGACGGGGAGGCGGAGGCGTCACCCGAGCCGCCCGACGGGGCGTTCGGCATCGGCTGACGCCCGGACGACCGTTCCCCTGCGGTGCCGCCGCATGGTGGCGGCGCTCGGGGGATGTATACGCCGCCGCCCGGCCGGACGGCGGACAGGCGGCTGAGACACGGGCCGCGGCACGAGTTCTCGACGCCCGCTACCCGCTACCCGCTGCCGGGTGCGGCCGGTCCGCCGCGGAAATCGGCGGCCCGGCCGCCGGGGTCAGACCGTGGAGCGCGGGGCCAGCCGCACGGTGCTCAGGATCTGCTGGATGGTGGCATCGGAAACCTCGTCCTTGACGCCCTTGTTGGCGTACAGCACCCAGGACTTGAACTCACCGGCCGGGTCCTTGAAGGTGAAGGCGATCGACTTCCCGTCGGTGTCGCACTTTTTCTTCTTCTTCACCCCGACCGCCGTCGCCGTCGCCAGGCTGCCGGTCAGCCCGGACTTGGTGGTGTACGGCTTGGCCTTGACCACCTTGATGGTGCCCTTGGGCTCCTCCTGCGCGTAACCCGCCCACACCCAGTTGCCCGCCTCGTTGTACGCGGCGGTCTGGCTGTCCTTGGCGCCCTTGCCGCCCTTGGTCCCGACCGTGGCGAGGCCCGTGGTCTCCAGGTTCCCGTCCATGTTGGTGTCCTGAGTGCACCACTGGGACTTGTAGTGGGCCGGGGCGGACATCGCGACCACGGGAGAGCCGTCCCCCTTCTTGGCGTCCTCGAAGCCGGTGCTCATGCCCGAGCCCGCGACCTCCCAGGCCGGCGGTACGTCGAACAGCGTGCCGTGCTTGGGGTTGGTCACCACCTTCCAGCCGGCGATCGTCGGCGTCGCGTCCTCGCCGCCGCGCGGGTTCTCGGCGGACGGAGGAGCGCTCGTGCCCGGTGTCCCCGGGGAGGACGACGGGGGCGCGGCGGTCTCCCCGCCCTTGCCCGATGTGTCCTTGTCGCCGCCGGAGAAGACGACGACCCCCGTCACCACGGCCGTGGCGACGACCGCCGTGGCGGCGACGATCGCCACGACGGTCGTCTTCTTCTTGTTGTTGTCGGGCGGCTGGGGCCCGCCGGGCGGCTGCCCGGGTACGCCGTACTGCGGCACCGTCGGCTGCTGGTACGGGTTGGGCTGCTGATATCCCGGTTGCTGATAGGGATTCGGCTGCTGCTGGTAACCCGGCTGTTGATACGGGTTCTGGTTCTGCGGGTTCTCGCCCCCGGGCGGCTGCTGTCCTGGCCACATGGCCAGTAACGATAGAGGGACGGTCCCATGGCTGCCACGTCCGCCCCGGGCGGGGATGGCCAAGCGCACTACCCGTGGGTAACATCTCGCCATGAGCACTGACCGGATGACCGTGGGCGAGATGCTCGCCGCCACCGTACCCATGGCCAGGACACTCAACCTGGAGTTCCTGGAGACGACCGGGGAGCGCGCGGTGCTGCGTCTGCCCGACCAGAGCGAGTTCCACAACCATGTCGGCGGTCCGCACGCCGGCGCGATGTTCACGCTCGCCGAGTCGGCGAGCGGAGCGGTCGTCCTCGCCGCGTTCGGCGAGCAGTTGGGCCGTGCCGTACCCCTCGCCGTCAAGGCCGGCATCGCCTACAAGAAGCTGGCGATGGGCCCGGTCACCGCGACCGCGACGATCGGCCGCCCCGCCGCCGATGTCGTCGCGGAGCTGGACCGGGGCGAGCGGCCCGAGTTCTGCGTCAACGTCGAGATCCGGCGCGAAGACGGCGCGGTGACCGGTGAGATGGCCATCACCTGGACCCTCCGCCCCACAGCCTGACGCCGTACGGGGCCGATGCGATGCGCGAGGGCGGCCGCCGGCTCGATCCCCAAGGGCCCGACATCCGCCGGGCGCAGGCCCCCCGAGGCCCGCGGACCCCCTCGGGGGATCATGTACGTACCGGCCACGCCCCGCCGCACCCCGCAAGGAGAATGCCGATGACCGCTCCCATTGTTGTGGCTCGGTTCTCTCCCCCAGACTCCGTCCGGGGGGACCCCCACGGGGCCGCCTCAGCGTGCGTCGACGGTCAACCGTGCTCGATCCCTCGTTCCTCGGGACCTCCGCGCGCTCTCCCTTTCGACACCCGCGCGGCCCTTCGGCTCACTCGCCTGGATCGCAGGACTCCCCGGCGCCGAGCCGGACATCCACCCCGACGCCTTCGCCGCGCCCACCTCCGTCGTCATCGGCGATGTCACTCTGGCCCCGGGTGCAGTGCCTGGTACCACGCCGTTCTGCGCGCCGACTGCGGCCCCATCGTCATCGGCGCCGACTCCAACATCCAGGACAACTGCACCGTCCATGTGGACCCCGGCTTCCCCGTCACCGTCGGCGAGCGGGTCACGGTCGGGCACAACGCCGTCCTGCACGGCTGCACGGTGGAGGACGAGGTCCTGATCGGCTTGGGTGCCACCGTCCTCAACGGCGCCCGCGTCGGCACCGGTTCCCTCGTCGCCGCGGGCGCGCTCGTCCCCCAGGGCATGGAGATCCCGCCGGGTTCACTCGCCGCCGGAGTGCCCGCGAAGGTGAGGCGTCAGCTCACCGACGCTGAGCGGGAGCACATCCGGATCAACGCCGTCATGTATCTCGAACTGGCGAAGGCGCACCGCGAGGCGCGCCCGGCACGCTGAACGTACGGAGCTGCTCGGGACCGGTCGTGGGCTGCCGGCCGATACCGGCCGGCAGCCCGGCGCGCGGGGCCATCATGATCTCCGCCGCGACCGCACTGCCCGCCGGCAGCCGGCGCGTGGTCGTCCGGGTGGCGAACGCGTCGACCAGCCGCAGCCCCTGCCCGCAGTCCGCGTGCGCGTCCAGGGGCTCCTGCCGCCGGGTGACCCGGTGCTTCCACCGGCCGCCGTCGCGGACCTCCGCCGTCAGGGTGTTCCCTCGGATCCTGATGGCCAGGCCGACCCAGTTGCTGCCGCTGTGCAGCACCACATTGGTGACCAGTTCGGTCACGATCACCGAAAGAGCCTCACGGCACTCGTCGTGCAGACGCCACCGCCGTGCCACCGCGCCCGCGAAGTGGCGCAGGGCACGGGCCGACTCCGGGGTCGCCGCCATCGCGCACTGAGCCAGCCCGAAGACCCCGCCCTCGGGCACCGTGCCGGGGGAGAGGGGCCGGCACGACTCCTCGGATGCGATCACTCTGGCTCCTTCTGCCCCGGGTGGCGGCCCGGGCCGATGGGGCTACGCTCGCTGTCACTCCGTGCCCGACGCAATTGGGGAGACTGAAGTACGGATACGTAAAGAAATGAAATGCCCAGAATTGTCGAGGAGAGTGATCCGGTGACCACACTCGGTGACGGCATCTGGGAGCGCTGGCTGACTCGGACCGTCACCCGCGACACCCCGCGGCCCGCGCTACTGCTGCTGGAGGGCCGTGCCGGGACCGGGAAGAGCCGGTTGCTCGCCCAGCTCGCGGAACACGCGGAAACCGGCCCGCGCGCACAGATGGTGATGACGTTCACCTCGTCCGGGGTCATGCTCGCCCGGGTCCCGGCCCGTTCCGCCCGTACGGAACGCAGTGCCACCCGCCCCCCGGGCGGCGGGGAGCCGAGCGGTGACCGTCACCCTCCACGGCCGTCCCGGGCCCCTGAACTCCCCGGGCCCCGGCTGTACGAGGACTCCGCGGCCCTCGCCCGGGAACTCATGTCCCCGCCGGACGGCGGCGGCCCCCTCCTCCTGGTCGCCGACGATGTCCACCGCGCGGGGCCGAAGGAGGCGGAACTGCTCCGGCGGCTGCTGGAACAGCCGCCCGAGGGGCTCGCGGCCGTCCTCGCCTACCGCCCGGAGGAACTCGCCCCGCCCGGCCTCGTCCTGGGCCGGGCCATCGCCTACCCCGCCCGCCTCACCGTGCTGCGGATACGCCTCGCGCCCCTGGACGCCGACCGGGTGCGGCGGATGGCCGAAAGCCGCCTCGGCCCGGAGAGCTGTCCGCCCGAACTGATCGCCCGGATCCATGAACGGTCGGCGGGAGTGCCGCAGGTCGTCGCCGATCTGCTGACCCAGCTGGAGGAGTCGTACGGCCCTCGGGAGCGCTATACGGCCCGGGACCTGGACGCCACCGGACCGCCCGTACGGCTGGCCGAACTGACCCTCGGACGGCTCGCCGGCCTCCCGGAACAGCACCGGGCCATCGCCGGGGCCGCGGCGGTGCTCGACGGCCCCGGCAGCGCCGGTGACCTCTGCGCGGTGGCGGGCCTCCCCGCCGACGACGGCCGGCAGGCCCTGATCGCGGCCCTCGGCGCGGGAGTGCTCCAGGAAGCGGGCCGGGATCTGTACTGCTTTCCGGCCCCGCTGGCGGGCACGGCCGTCTACCGGGAGCTGCCGGGACCGCTCCGGCAGGACATGCACCGCCGGGCCGCCGATGCCCTCGCCCGCCGGCAGCCGGTCGACTGGGCCGCGCTCGCCGCCCACCGGCACCGCGCCGGCCAGACGCGCGGCTGGCTCATCGCCGCCGAACGCGCGGCCCGGCAGTGCGCCGGCGCGGGGGAGCACCAGAGAGCGATCGACCTGCTGGAGCAGGCGCTGTCCCATCCCGCCGTACCCGGCGGAACCCGCGCCCGGCTCGCCCTGCTGCTCGCCCACAGCGCCGTACTCGGACTCCACACCGACCAGACCGTCCAGGTGCTGCGCCAGATCCTCGACGAGCACTCCCTGCCCTCCGCCGTACGCGGCCGGATCCGTCTCGACCTGGGGCTCGTTCTCTACAACCAGGCGGGCCGGGGTCTCCAGGGCTGGGTGGAACTGGAACGGGCGGCCGGGGAACTGGCCGAGCAGCGCCCGGCGCTCGCCGCGCGGGCCATGTCGGCGCTGGCCATGCCCGTCATGTCGGCGGTGCCGCTGGAGCGCAATCTGTACTGGCTCGACCGGGTCCGGGCCATGGCCGCCGCCAGTGACGACGACGAGGTCCGTACGACGGTGGCCGCCAACTGCGTCGCCGTGCAGCTGGAGACCGGTGATCCGTCGGCCTGGGACGTACTGGACCGGCTGCGCGACGACGCCGCTGATCCCGCTCGGCTGCCGCATGTGGCCCGGGGCCTGGTCAACGCCGCCGACGCGGCGCTGTGGCTGGGCCGGCTGCCGCGTGTGGGCGATCTGGTGGAGGAGGGCCTGGAGCTGGCGGCCCGGGGTGGCGCCGCGTATGTCGAACAGGACGGCAGGGGAACCCGTCTGGTACTGGACTGGATGACCGGCCGCTGGGACGGGCTGGCCGCGCGGGCGCGTGCCTTCGTGGCGGAGGCCGGGGTGATGCCGGGCCCCGCCGCGGACGCCCGGATCGTCCTCGGGATGCTGGCGCTGGCACACGGGGAGTGGCAGCAGATGGCGGCCTGGCTCTCCGGCGAGGGGCATCCGCTGCCCGCCGGCTCCCCGTTGCCCCATGTCGCCGCCGCCGCGGGGGCCCTGGTCAGAACCGCGCTGGCGCGCGGTGACCTGGAGACGGCGGCGTCCCAAGCCGCCGTCACCTGGGACCGGTTGCGGGACAAGGGGGTCTGGCCCTGGGCGGCCGAACTGGCGCCCTGGGCCGTCGAGGCCACCGCGAGAGCCGGCCGCCGTGAGCGTGCCGAGGAGATGACCGTGGAGTTCGAGGCCGGGCTCGCGGGGCCGGCGGACACCGCTCCCTCGGCCCTCGCCGCGCTCGCCTGGTGCCACGGCATTCTGGCCGAGACCGCGGGCAGACCCGCCGAAGCCGTGGCCCGCTACCGGGAGGCGTCCGCACGCTATGCCGCACTGCCCCGCCCCTACGCGGCGCTCCTCACGACCGAGGCGGCCGAGACCTGTGTACTGACGGCCGGTGCCGGGGAAGGAAAGGACGGCGAGGGCCCCCGAGGCGGAAGCGTCCGAGGCACCGGAACCGGGGGCACGGGGACCGATGGCACGGGGACCGAGGGAACCAGAACCGGCCGTGCGGAATCCGACGGTACGGGAACCGGGGGCCCGGGCCCCGACAGCACCCCGGCAACCCCCGGCGCGGGAACCGGTGTTACGAGCACGGACTCGGGCACCGGCGTGGCCACGGGCGTGGCCACGGGCGTGGCCACGGGCGTGGCCACCGACCCCTTCGCCGCCTCCGTCGAATCGCTCGCCTCCTGTGTCGAGAGCCTCATCGCCCTGGGCGCGGGCTGGGACGCCGCCCGGGTACGGGCCACCCTGCGCTCCCACCGGCCCGCGCCCGGCCGGCGACCCCGTGGCCGGCCCGCGTACGGCGACCAGCTCTCCCCGCGCGAGCAGGAGGTCGTCGACCTGGCCTCCGCCGGACTCACCAACCGGGAGATCGCCGCGACCCTCCATCTCTCGCCGCGCACCGTGGAGCAGCATGTCTCCCGTGCCCGCCGGAAACTGGAGTCCCAGTCACGGCAGCCACTCAGCCGGCCCCGTCCCCACCGGGCCACCTGATTTTTTTGCGTATCCGTAGATGACCGCCACGGATGGCGCGGCCCGTGGTGGCGTCACTAGCCTCCACCCACCGAAGCGGAACGCACCGCTTCCGTGCCGGCCGCTGTCCGGCACGGTGCGCCGAGTGCCCGCCGTCGGTGCTGTGCCCGGGGTGCCGGAACACCTGGCGGGCGCGGGCCACGGTCCCCCACCGAGGTGGCCCCGCTCGCAGAGGAGGGGTGTCCCGGCCCCGGGCACGGCCTCACACAGGGCCGCTCACCATGGGCACGGCTTCACCGGCCCGCTCGCCGCAGGCACACCCTCACCTGCCCGGGCGCCGGGGTCCCGTACACGGACACCGCCCGGCGCGGCCGTCACCACGCGGGGCGCCCGGCGGCCGGGCTCCGACGGGCCCTCGCTACCGTGCGCCCGCGCAGGGGGAGGACGGCGCCGCCATGCGCCGGTGAGCGCCGGAGGGGCGGTGCGGCACGGTCCGTTTCCGGCCACGAGGCCGTCTGTCCCCGCGGATGAACGATCCATAACCTGGGGTGAGTTGTCCGTTCTGCCGAGGAGCCTCATGGCCGCACCGCAGATCCCCGACATCCTGTCGCCGGAGTTCGCCGCGAACCCCTACCCGGCCTACCGCGCCATGCGGGAGAACGCCCCTCTGATCTGGCACGAGCCCACACAGAGCTATCTGCTGTCGCGGTACGCGGACGTCGAACGGGCCTTCAAGGACAAGGAATCCCGCTACACCACCGACAACTACGGCTGGCAGGTCGAGCCCGTCCACGGCAGGACCATCCTCCAGCTCGGCGGGCGCGAGCACGCGGTACGGCGGGCACTCGTCGCCCCCGCGTTCCGGGGCAGCGATCTGAAGGAGAAGTTCCTCCCGGTCATCGAGCGCAACGCCCGTGAGCTGATCGACACCTTCCGGCACCTGGGGGAGACCGATCTCGTCGGCTCGTTCGCCACCCGCTTCCCGGTCAATGTCATCGCGGAGATGCTCGGGCTCGACAAGGCCGACCACGACCGGTTCCACGGCTGGTACACCAGTGTCATCGCCTTTCTCGGCAATCTCACCCAGGACCCCGACGTCACGGCGGCGGGCGAGCGCACCCGGGCGGAGTTCGCCGAGTACATGTTCCCCGTGATCCGGGAGCGCCGGGAACACCTCGGTGACGATCTGCTCTCCACGCTCTGCACGGCCGAGGTCGACGGTGTACGGATGAGCGACGAGGACATCAAGGCGTTCTGCAGTCTGCTGCTCGCGGCCGGCGGCGAGACCACCGACAAGGCGATAGCGGGCCTCTTCGCCAATCTGCTGGCGCATCCCGAGCAGTTCCAGGCGGTGCGCGCGGACCGGAGCCTCATCGACCGCGCGTTCGCGGAGACCCTGCGCTACACCCCGCCCGTCCATATGATCATGCGCCAGACCGCCGCCGAGGTCACCGTCAGCGGGGGCACCATCCCCGCGGGCGCAACGGTGACCTGTCTGATCGGGTCCGCCAACCGGGACGACCAGCGCTACCGGGAGCCCGAGCGCTTCGACATCTTCCGCGACGACCTCACCGCGCGCACCGCGTTCTCGGCCGCGGCCGACCATCTGGCCTTCGCCCTGGGACGGCACTTCTGCGTGGGGGCGCTCCTCGCCAGGGCCGAGGTGGAGACCGCCGTCAACCAACTCCTGGACGCGCTGCCCGATATGCGGCTCGCGGACGGCTTCACCCCCGCCGAACAGGGTGTCTTCACCCGGGGGCCCGCGAGCCTGCCCATTCGCTTCACACCCTCGGCCGGCTGACGGACCGGGCCGTTGCGGCTACCGCGAACCGGCGGGCGCCCGGTCACCGTCGTCGTTCGGCTCACCGGTACCGAGATGCCCGGCGCCCGCTCCGTACGAGAGACACAGGCCCTTCCGGACCTCAGCGTACGACCGGGGTGAACCGCACCGGGAGGGCGGTCAGGCCCCGCATCCACACCGACGGACGCCAGGCGAGCTCCTCCGGCTCGACGCCGAGCACCACGTCCGGCAGCCGCTCCAGCAGCGTCTCCACCGCCGTACGGGCGATGACATCGGCCAGCAGCGGTGCCGGATACGGACAGCGGTGCTCACCGCTGCTGAACGACAGATGGGCGGAGTTCTCGGCGCCGATCCGGCCCTCGGGCCAGATCTGGGGATCCGTGTTGGCCGCCGCGAGGCCCAGCACCACACAGTCGCCCGCCCGGATCTGGCGACCGGCGAGCTGGGTGTCGCGCACGGCCCAGCGGCCGATGAAGTTCTGGGTGGGGGTCTCCAGCCAGAGCACCTCGTTGAGCGCCTGGCCGACACTCAGCCGGCCCCCGGAGACATTCAGGGCGAAGCGGTCGTCGGTCAGCAGCAGCCGCAGGGTGTTGCAGATCCAGTTGGCCGTCGGCTGCTGAGCCGCCGCGATCACCGTGATGAGGTCCTGGACGACCTCCTCGTCCGTCAGCTGGGCCGGATGGCCCAGCATCCGGGAGGTGACATCGGGCCCGGGCACGGCCCGCTTGTCCTTGACGAGCCGCAGGATGTGCTCCTGCACCCGGACGTACGCGGCCACCGGGTCGTCGCCCTCGCGCGCGTCGAGCGAGATCCACAGATCGCGCACCAGGTCCTCGGTGCCGGCGCTGCCCTCGGGCATACCGCACATCTGGACGGCCGCACGCATCGGCAGGGCGTGGGCGTACGACGACATCAGCTCGGCCCGCCCGCTGCCCGCGAACAGATCGATCAGATGGTCCGCGATCCGCCGGCTCCAGTGACCGAGTTCGAACTGGTCGACGCCCTCCAGTGCCTCGGTGATCACCCCCGCGCGCCGCTGGTGCTCCGCCCCCTCGGCGAAGAGCACGGACGGCTGGTAGCCCACGAACGGCATCAGCGGCCAGTCGGCCGGGATCTGCGACCACTGGTTCCAGCGCCGTGAGTCACGGGCGAACAGATCGTCGTGGCCGGTCACATAGGTGACCTCGGCGTATCCGAGCACCAGCCAGGCCGGAATGCCGCCGTCGAGCAGGATCGGGACGACCGCCCCGTGCTCCCGGCGCAGCTCGCGGTACAGCTCCGACGGCGACTGCTGGAACGCCGGGCCGCTCAGCGCAACCGCGCCCGCGTGGGAGGGACAGCCCGGGGGGACCCCGTCACCGGGACCGGGCACCGGGGATCCGGAGGCCGGCCCGGAGCCGGGGGGCGGGCCCGCTGCGGGTCCCGTGCGGTCGGTCATGGGGTCATCTCCCGGGACATGGCCAGTTCGCGAAGGTGTTTGACGAGGCTGAGCAGCACATGTTTGCCCGACGAGCGGACCCGGGCGTCGCAGTCGACCAGCGGCACATGGGGAGCCAGCGACAGTGCCTGCCGTATCTCCGCCAGCGAGAACGCGGCCGGGTCGTTGTCGAAGCGGTTGACCGCCACCACGAACGGTGTGCCGTGGTTCTCCAGCCGGTCGATGGCGTACCAGGAGTCGCTCATCCGCCGGGTGTCGACCAGGACCACCGCACCGAGCGTCCCCGCGAAGAGCCGGTCCCACAGAAACCAGAACCGCTCCTGGCCCGGTGCCCCGAACAGATAGAGGACCATGCGGTCGTTGAGGCTGATCCGCCCGAAGTCGAAGGCCACGGTCGTGGTCGACTTCTTCGAGGGGCTCGCCGTCTCGTCGAGTCCGATGCCCGCCTGTGTCATCACCTCCTCCGTGTTCAGGGGCCGGATCTCGCTGACCGACTTGACCAGGGTCGTCTTGCCGACACCGAAGCCGCCCACGATCACGATCTTGAGCCCCGTCTCGACGGAGTCGACCAGGGGCGTACGGCCGGGTCGCTCAGAGGTTGCGGAGTCCATGGAGCACCTCCTCCAGGAGAGCCGAGTCGGGCAGGCCGATCAGCGAGCGCGCGGCCCGCGGACGGCGTGCGGAGATACGCCCCGTCGCGAGGAGGTCGCCGAGCAGGATCCGTACGACGGTGACCGGGAGCCGCAGCTCCGCCGAGATCTCGACGACCGAGATCGGATGCCGGCACAGATCCAGGATCCGTACGTGCTCCGACTGCATCCCCGGTGACGGATCGCACTCACTGACGATCAGTGTCACCAGGTCGAAGGTGTCGTCCTCGGCGCGGCTGCGGCCCCCGGTCACGGTGTAGAGCCGGTCGGGGTTCCCCATGTCGACGGGGCGGCGGGTCATGAGGGCTGATTCTCCCGGGCGGTTCGCGCCCGCGGCTCGGCGTGCAGATGCTCGCCGATCTGCTCGATCAGCTCCGTCATCTGGTGGCCGACGGCCCCCGGGTCGGCGCCGTCGGAGGCCACGACCGCCAGATGGGCTCCCTCACCGGCCTCCACGATGAACAGCAGCCCGCCGTGGAACTCGGTCATCGAATGCCGTACGCCCCCGCTGCCGTCGCCGAACTCGGCCGACGCGCCCTGGGCCAGAGCCTGGATGCCCGAGCAGATCGCGGCGAGCTGATCGGCCTGGTCCAGCGTCAGATGCGGGGTCCAGCACAGCTTCAGCCCGTCTCGGGAGAGCACCAGGGCGTGCCGGGTTCCCGGAGTGCGTTCGAGCAGGCTTTCCAGTAGCCAGGTCAGGCTGTTGTCGGTGGTCTGCATGGTCTGCGTGGGCGGGTGCTTCCCGGTGGTCGGGTCCCGGCCCGTGCCTCCTGTCTCACGGTTTATGGACATGCTGGTCTGGCGGGAGGGCCCGTCCCGGTGCTACTCCTCCGAGGGCCCGTCCGGGGCGCCGTCGTGAACGTGGTGTTCACCGTGGGCCGGGTGGTTGTTCCGTGCCTGCCGTGAGCGGTGGAAGGCCCCGAACTGCGTCCCGGCGTCCCGCTGGCGCGGCAGCCCCCGTACCCCTTCGGCCCCGGTGTCCGTACGGCCCCGGTCGGCGGCGGCCATGGTGCGCCCCCGGGGCCGTACGGGCAGACCGTTCGGCGTCGCGACCCGGGGGGCGTTCTCCGGCGGGAGCACGGGGCCGGAGGCGGGCTGTGCGGCCGGGGAGACGGAGGGAGCGGTACCGGCGGCTCCGGTGGCTCCGGTGGCGCCCGTCGCCGGGTACGAGCCCGGAGCGGGGCCCTGGGCCGGGGCGGCGTCCCGCGCCGTCGTACCGGTGCCCGGAGGCGTACCGGTGATCGGGCCCGCGGTCGTGCCCCCGGCGTCCGTGCCGGTTCCGCCGGCGGGGCGTCCGGCCGGCTCGGCCTGGATGCCCCGCGACTGGTGCAGGAGCTGCGGCGGGAACAGCACCACGACCCCGGTGCCGCCCCTGGAGGAGGGCCGGAAGTTGACGGTCATGCTGTACTTGGCGGCCAGCATGCCGACCACCACGAGCCCGATCCGCGTACTGCGGAGCCGGGCGAGATCGGTGGCCTTCGCCGACACGGCCTCCTCGGCGCGCTGGAGCGCCGGGCCGGTCATCTTCAGCCCGCTGTCCTCGACGGTGACGACCAGGCCGGCCGTGCGCTCCTCGACGTAGACATGGACCTCGTCGATCGGCGGCGAGAAGTTCGCGGCGTTGTCGATCAGTTCGGCCAGCAGATGCATCACACCCTCGGCCGCGTATCCGGCCACCGAGGCGGTGCTGGAGGAGTGCAGCCGGACCCGCTGGTAGGAGGCGATCCGGCCGACCGCGCCGCGCAGGATGCTCTCCATGCCGATCGGCTTGTTCCAGGTACGGCTCGCCCGGCCGCCCATCAGCAGGGCCAGCCGGTCGGTCAGCAGCCCGAGCTGCGAGGTGTTGTGGTCGAGCTTGAGCAGATCGCCGAACACGTCCTCGCCATAACGATCCTGCATGTCCCGCAGATCGGTCAGCAGGGTGACGGCCTTCGCCTGCACCCTGCTGAGGGTCTTGGCGCTCGCGCCCATGGCGGCCGAGGCCCGGCGCTCGCTGAGGGCGAACTCCCGCACGATCGAGTCCAGGATCACCCGCAGCCGGGCGTCGTCGGGCTGTTCGAGCGCGGCGAGGGCGGTGTCGGCGGACGCGCCGGAGCGCAGCCGCTCGATCGCCGCGGGCAGGGTCTGGGCGGTCAGCCGGTCCAGGTCGTCGGCCGACCGCGCGAGCCGCTGCACCGCGCTCGCCCCGGCGGCGCTCGCGGTCCTGGCGTGCTGCTCACAGGCGGCGAGTTCGGTGGTGAACCGGTGGAGCACCAGACGCAGTTGCGGATCCGCGGGCGGGGGCGTACCGGCCAGGACATGCTCGGAACTCTCGCCGTCGCGCAGCCGTTTGACGACCGAGGGGAGCGTGACGTTCACCAGATGGGCGGCGTCCGCCCCCGACTGCGCCGACTGCGTCTGGAGGGCCCGGAGTTCACCGTCCGCCGCGATCGCGGCGGACCGCGTTCTGCGTGAGCCCACAGTGGTCACGACGACCGTCACGGCCACCCAGGTCCAGGCGACCGCGACCGTGACCGCCACCCAGGCGCGTGCCGGGTCCGGAGCCGCCGCGATCGCCGTGCCGCCGGCTGCCGCCGCCACGGCGACCGCGACCAGGGGGACGGCGAGCGGCACGGGCCGTGGTGTTCGTATCCGGTGCGGGTTCGGTGCGGCTGGCACGGACATGCGGTCCCTCGCTGCTCGAGTCCGGGGAGATCCAGGGAGTTCGTTCGGACGGGCCGACCGGCGGGCATCGGCCGAACACAGGGGCGGGCACCGGAGGTTGACGGTGATCTTCCGCACTTATGTGGCGCTCATGCTAGTCACGGGCCACTCCTGGAGCGCCCGGTCAGCACGGACTCCCCACAGAATGGAGGACTTAGTCCCGAAGTCACTGTGCCGAGTCAAGGATCGTGATAAGCGGTGAACCCTGAGTGGTTTTGTCAGGGTGGCTGCTAGAAGTGGTGGACGCTGTCGGAATCAGAGTGGCTGATGCGGCAAAAGTGGCCGGAGTTGACCGCTGAAGTGGCCCGATCGGGCAGAGGGGCGATGGTTTTCGGCCATCCGATCCGGGGGTGGTGCTTCCATGGGGTGAACGTCACAGCGGCGGGCCTCCGCCCCCGGAGGCCCGGCGGACTACCGTTGTGCGGGTGCCCAAGAACAGAAACACGTTCTCACTTCCGGCGCCTTCCGCCTGGTGGCGAGGGGTGCTGACCCGCGCCGTCCACCGGGGTTGGCGCTGGGCGCAGGACGCGGGCGCCATCACGGCCGAGCATCCCGGACGGCTGCGCTTCCGCAGTCTGGGCCGGGGCACGCGGCTGGCGTTTCCGCAGGGCACGGTGTTCGGGGAGCCGTGGATCGAACTGGGTGACCACTGCGTGATCGCCGAACAGGTCACGCTCACGGCGGGCATGGCGCCCGGGCTCGATCTGGGCGCCGACCCCGTTCTGACCGTGGGGAACGGTGTCGTCCTCGGCCGTGGCAGCCATGTCGTCGCGGACAGCCGGGTGACCATCGGCCCGGACACGTACTGCGGTCCATACGTCTACATCACCTCCACCAATCACAGCTATGACGATCCGCACGAGCCCGTGGGCAAGCAGTGGCCGCGCACCGAAGCGGTCGAGATCGGACCCGGCTGCTGGCTGGGCACCGGGGCCGTGGTCCTGCCCGGGGCGCGCCTCGGCCGCAATGTCGTGGTCGCGGCGGGCGCGGTCGTACGGGGAGAGGTGGCCGATCACTCGGTGGTGGCGGGGGCGCCGGCCCGGGTGGTACGGAGCTGGGATCCCGTCGGCGGCTGGGATCCGCCCCTGCGGACGCCCGCCCCCGTACCGATTCCGGACGGCATCACTCCGGAGCAGTTGCTGGCCGTCGCGGAGCTGGAGAGGCGGCCGGAGAACTGACGGCCCGGTCGGTCCGGGGCGCTTGCGTCGACCACGCGCCGTGCCCGGCCGGCCGGTCCGTTCGGGTACGGGCGCCGGGGTGGTGGGCGGGGGGCTGCCCATGGATCCGGGTGGGGCGGGGTGCTGCCCGAGCGGCTGCGTGGTCGGGCGGGGCGACCGCCCGGCGCACGGGCGCGGCACCCGGGCGGCAGGGTGCGGTAAGGGCCGGCTCCGGATACGCGGCCGGGGCCCGGTAACGGGCAGGCCCGCGGATGCGGCGTCCGAAGGCCGAGCTTTCTGTGGCTCCCTCACCTCCGGGGCCTCGCGTGGGTGTCGACGGCCGACCGTGCTCGACCACTCGGTCTTCGCGGGCTCGGCGCCTTCTCCCTTGGCTCACCCACGGCCCCCCTTCGGGCCCGGTCAGCCGGTCGCCAGCAGGACCGTGCCCACCAGCGCGAGCCCCGCGCCCGCCGCCTGGATCACCCGCAATCGCTCCCTGAGCAGGACGAGCGCGGCCAGCACGGTCACCACCGGGTAGAGGTTCGCCAGGACGGCCGCGACGGTGACGGGCCCGGCCTGGGCGGCCAGTGAGTATGTGCCGTTGGCCGCCACGTCCGCCAGCCCCACGAACGCGAGCGGCGGGAGCGCGGAGCGGATCACCCGCATCCCGCCCTCCTCCGGCAGGGCCCGCCCGCCGCGCCTGACCGAGACGTACAGCGCCGCCGCGCCGATGGCGACATTGGTGACCCGCTGGACGAAGAGCGCGAGGAACAGCCCGCTGACGGTGGACGACGCCTCGGCGATCAGTGCCATCACCGCGCCGAAGCCGAAGGCGGCGGTGAGAGTGAGCGCGATCGCCTGCCGCTGCACGGGCGCACCGCGGAGCTCGGGCCCGCCCGCGAGGACGATGCCCGCCACCGCCACCCCGACCCCCGCGAACGGGAGGACCCCGGGCCGCTCCCCGAGAAGGAGGCCCAGGCAGACCGGCACGGCAACGCCCAGGGAACCGAGCGGCGAGACGACCCCCATGGGACCCAGGGCGAGGGCGCGGTAGAAACAGAGGAGCGCCACCGGTCCGACGGCGCCCGCCGCCGCCGCGTACCAGAGCTGGGGTCCGGCCTCCCGCCACGCGCCCGTGGCGATCACGATCGCGCCGAGAACGACCGCCGCGATCGCCTGGGAGGCCACGACGACCGTGGCGGCCGGGATGCGGCGGGTCAGCAGGCCGCCGCCGAAGTCGGCGAGTCCCCACAGCAGGGCGGTGGTCAGCGCGAGCAGTGCGACCATGGAGAGACCTCGCAGTACAGTGCGTTGAACAATTGGGTGCACCACACCGTAGTGCAAGATAATGAACTCTATCATTCACTCCAATGGACGGAATGTGTCGGACCTCGACCAGTTGACTCAGTCGCTCGCCCGTAATCTGAAGCGCTGGCGCGGTGAGCGGGGGTTCACGCTCGACGCCCTCGCCGCCCGCGCCGGGGTGAGCCGTGGCATGATCATCCAGATCGAGCAGGCGCGGACGAACCCGAGTGTCGGGACCACGGTGAAGCTCGCCGACGCGCTCGGTGTCAGCATCACCACGCTCCTCGACTACGAACGGGGTGCGCAGGTCCGGCTGGTGCCCCCCGAAGGGGCCGTACGGCTGTGGACCACGCCGGCCGGGAGCTTCAGCAGACTGCTGATCGGCACGGACAAGCCCGGCCCGCTGGAGATGTGGAGCTGGCGGCTGATGCCCGGTGAGGGCAGCGGCTCCGATCCGCACCCCGGCGGCACGGCCGAGCTGCTCCATGTCACGGCGGGTGTGCTCACGCTGGTCGTGGACGGTGTGGAGCACTCCGTGGTGACGGGCGCCTCGGCGGCCTTCGAGGCGGATGTGCCGCATATGTACCGCAATGACGGCGAGGAACCGGTGACGATGACCATGACGGTCCTGGTGCCGCCCCCGCGCTGAGCCCGGCCGAACCCGTCGGCCCCGGGGGTGTGACTCGGCTCTTCCCCGGATTCCGTCCCGGGGGTGCCCTGCCGCCGGAACTCGGGCGGGGGCTCATCTGTGCGTCGGCGGTCGATCGTGCTCGACCACTCGTTCCTCGCGTCCCCCGTGCGTCCTCCCTCACGGCACCCAGGGCCCCCGCATTCACGGCCCGACCCCTCCCGGTGGAGGCCAGGGCCGCTGTTAGCGTGGCGCGTATGCATGCTCCCATCGGCGCCTTCGACGACGCCCGCCCCGCCTCCGACTGCCTCGACCTGCTGACCGCGCCCGTCGCCGACGCCGTACGCGCCTGGTCCGGCGCCGTGCCCGCCGAGCAGCTGATCTATGTCGACACCGACCCGCGGATCGCGGACACGGCCGCCTTCGTCGAGCACCACGGACAGGAGCTCCTCGACCAGTCGGCGAACTGCGTCGTCGTCGCGGGAAAGCGCGGCGGCGGGATCACGCTCGCGGGCTGTCTCGTCCCCTCCCGGGCGCGCGTCGACGTCAACGGGGTCGTACGCAGGCATCTGGGCGCGCGCAAGGCGTCGTTCGCCTCGATGGACACGGCCGTCGGGGAGACGGGCATGGAGTACGGAGGGATCACCCCCATCGGCCTGCCCGCCGGCTGGCCGCTGCTGGTGGACTCCCTCGTGGTCGACACTCCCTGGGTACTCATCGGCAGTGGCCGCCGGAGGGGAAAGCTGATCGTGCCCGGCAAGGCGTTCACCGAGCTGCCGGGCGCGGTGGTCCTGGACGGCCTCGGCGTCTGAGCCGAGGGCCGGACGCCTGATCCGCAGTCCGGGCGCCGGGACCTCAGCCCAGCCGGGGGATCTCGATCGCGGGGCAGCGATCCATGACGATATCGAGCCCGGCCGCGCGCGTGCGCTCGTACGCCTGCTCGTCGATCACGCCCAGCTGGAACCAGACCGCCTTCGCGCCGATCGAGACGGCCTGGTCGGCGACCGGGCCGGCGAGCTCGGAATTGACGAACACATCGACCACGTCGACGTCGAAGGGGATGTCGGCCAGGGTCGCGTAACCCTTCTCGCCGTGGACCGTCTCGGCCTTCGGGTGGACGGGCACCACCCGCTTGCCGTAGCGCTGGAGGACCTCGGCGACCCCGTAGGCCGCGCGTGACCGGTTGCCGGACAGGCCGACCACCGCCCAGGTGTCGCCGGTCGAGGTCAGGATTCTGCGGATCGTCTCACTGTCTGCGTACATACCTTCGACAACGGGCGAACCGTACGGACGATTCCCCACCGCGTGCACTCGTACGGGTGATGCATAGGGTGGTCGGATGCAGGAGCAGTACCGGACGGTCGCCCGCGAGGGTGTGCACGAGACCGAGATCGGCAGATCGCGCTTCATCTGCGCGCTCGCGCCCGCCGCGACCGAGGAGGAGGCGCAGGCGTTCGTCGCCCGGGTCCGCGGGGAGCACCCGGCCGCGACACACAACTGCTTCGCCTATGTCATCGGTGCCGACGCCTCCGTACAGAGGGCGAGCGACGACGGCGAGCCGGGCGGGACCGCCGGTGTGCCCATGCTCCAGATGCTGATGCGGCGTGACATCCGCTACGCCGTGGCCGTCGTGACCCGGTACTACGGCGGGGTCAAACTCGGCGCCGGCGGGCTGATCCGGGCGTACGGGGGAGTGGTCGGCGAGGCGCTCGACGCGCTGGGCACGCTCACCCGCCGGCGCTTCAGGCTCGCCACGGTCACCGTCGGCCACGAGCGGGCGGGAAAGCTGGAGAACGACCTCCGGGCCACCAGCCATGCCGTGCGCGATGTCCGGTACGCGGAGAACGTCACCATCGAGATCGGGCTGCCGGACGCCGAAGCCGACGCCTTCCGGGCCTGGCTGGCGGATATCACCGCGGGAACCGCGTTGCTGGAGTTGGGTGGTGAGGCGTATGGGGACGCCTGAGTTCACCGGAACGCCCGAAGCCCCACGCGTTGTCAGACCCCGCCGTTAGTCTCGGGGATCATGAGATTCCTGCATACGTCGGACTGGCACCTGGGGCGCTCGCTCCACCGGGTGAGCATGCTCGACGCCCAGGCCGCCTTCCTCGACCATCTGGTGGCGACGGTGCGCGAGCGCGAGGTCGACGCGGTGCTGGTGGCGGGAGACGTCTACGACCGGGCCGTGCCCCCGCTCGCCGCGGTGCGGCTGTACGACGACGCCCTGCACCGTCTCGCCGCCGAGGGCGTGCGCACCGTGATGATCTCGGGGAACCACGACTCGGCGCGCCGTCTGGGCGTCGGGGCCGGGCTCATCGAGCGCGCCGGAATCCATCTGCGGACCGACCCGGCGGCCTGCGGCACCCCCGTGATGCTCTCCGACCGCCACGGCGATGTGGCGTGCTACGGACTGCCCTATCTCGAACCGGCGCTGGTGAAGGACGAGTTCCAGGCGGAGAAGGCCCGCCACGAGGCCGTCCTCGGCGCTGCGATGGACCGGGTCCGGGCCGACCTCGCGACCCGTGGGGCGGGCACCCGGTCCCTCGTCCTCGCCCATGCCTTCGTCGCCGGGGGCCGGGGGAGCGACAGCGAGCGGGACATCACCGTCGGAGGCGTCTCGGCCGTGCCCGCCGGGGTCTTCCACGGCGTGGACTATGTCGCCCTCGGGCATCTGCACGGCTGCCAGACCCTCACCGACCGGGTGCGCTACTCGGGATCGCCCCTCGCCTACTCCTTCTCCGAGGCCGACCACCGCAAGACCATGTGGCTCGTCGACCTCGGCGCCGACGGCGGGATCCGCGCCGAGCGCGTCGACTGCCCCGTGCCCCGGCCGCTCGCCCGGCTGCGCGGCACCCTCGACGTGCTGCTCGACGCCCCGGCGCTGGAGCGCCACGAGGAGTCGTTCGTCGAGGCGACACTGACCGACGCGGTCCGTCCGGCCGAACCGATGGCGCGCCTCGGCGCCCGCTTCCCGCACACACTGAGCCTGGTCTTCGAGCCCGAGCGCGCTCCCGACGGCCGGCCCGCCGCTTCGTACGCACAGCGGCTGAAGGGGCGCAGCGAGCAGCAGGTCGCGGAGGACTTCGTCGCGCATGTGCGCGGCGGCACCGGTCCGGACGAGCGGGAGCGGGCCGTTCTGCGGTCGGCGTTCGACGACGTACGGGCGGCGGAGACCATGAACGAGGGGACGGTTCGGCGTGGGTGATTCCATCAGGGGGGCCGACGGGTCCGGCGGTGGTGCCGGATCCGTGCCGGGTGGTGCGGAGCGCGGCGGCGCCGCGCGCGCGAGGTCCGCGCCGGCCGCCGGGGCCGGGCGGGTGACGGCACGGGCCGTACCGGACGAGTCCGCCCGGGCCGGGGCCACGCCGGCCGGGTACGCACGCGAGGCGAGGGGAACGGTACGCGAGGCGGCGGAGTCGGTACGCGAGGTGGCCGGGTGAGACTGCACCGGCTGTCCCTCACCGCCTTCGGCCCCTTCGGAGCCGTACAGGAAGTGGACTTCGACACCCTGGCCGCCGACGGGATCTTCCTGCTCCACGGGCCGACGGGCGCGGGCAAGACCTCCGTCCTGGACGCGGTGTGCTTCGCCCTGTACGGGGCCGTGCCCGGCGCCCGGCAGACTCCGGGTGCCTCGCTGCGCAGCGACCACTCCGAGTCCGGCACCCTCACCGAGGTACTCCTCGAACTGACCGTCGCGGGACGGCGGCTGGAGATCACCCGGAGCCCCGCCCAGCCCCGCCCCAAGAAGAACGGCAAGGGCTACACCACCGAGCGGGCCCAGTGCCGGCTGCGTGAGTACGACGCCCGGAGTGGTGCCTGGCAGGCGCTGAGCCGCTCCCATCAGGAGATCGGCGAGGAGATCACCCAGCTCGTCGGGATGAGCCGCGACCAGTTCTGCCAGGTCGTGCTGTTGCCGCAGGGCGACTTCGCCCGCTTTCTGCGCGCCGACGCCGAAGCCCGCGGAAAGCTCCTCGGCCGTCTTTTCGACACCCGCCGCTACGCCGCCGTCGAGGAGCGCCTCGCGGACCGCCGGCGCGCGGCGGAAGCACGGGTACGAGCCGGTGACGAGCGCCTTCTGGCCATCGCGCACAAGATGGAGCAGGCGGCGGGCCCGGCGGCCGGTGACTGGCCGTCCCCCGAACGGCAGCCGGGTGATCCGGGGCTCGCCGACGCCGTACTGGAGTGGGCTGCCGTCGCCCGCACGGGCGCGCGGGAGTATCTGACCGTGGCGGAATGCGCCCTCTCCACCACCGGGAGCCGTCAGTCCGCCGCTCGGTTCGCACTGGAAGGTGAGCGCGAACGGGACCGGCTCCAGCGGCGGTACGAGGACGCCCGGAGCCGCAGCGCGACGCTGGAGGAGCGGCAGCCCGAGTGCGAGGCGCTCCAGGCCCGGCTGGACCGGGCCCGCAAGGCCGAGCGGGTGAGCCCCGAGCTGACGCTCCGCGACGACGCCGAGCGTGATCACCGCACCGCGGGCGCCGTCCTGGAGCGGGTGAGCGCCGGACTGCCCGCCGACCTCGCCGACGCGGGCGCGGCCCGGCTCATGGAGCTGGAGCGCCGGCTCCGCCAGGACCTCGGCGGTCTCGACGCGGCCCGCCGGGCCGAGCGGCGGAGCGAGGAGATCACCCGCGAGCGCGCCGACCTCGACCGCGAGGCCCGGGCAGACGAGGAGTTCCTCCAGGACGCGGCGGGCTGGCTCGGTGGCTGGGACACCCTCCGCCACGGCCACCAGGAGCGCGTCACCGCCGCCCAGGAGGCGGCCACCCGTGCCGAGCATCTCGCCGGCCGGCTCGATCCCGCCCGCCGCAGGCTGCGCGCGGCCCGCGAGCGGGACCGCCTCTCGGCCCGGGCAGTGGCCGCAGGGGAAGAGCTGTGCTCGGCCCGCGACCGGGCGGCCACGGCACGGGAGAGATGGCTCGACCTCAAGGAGCGCCGACTGCTGGGGATGGCGGCGGAGCTGGCCACCGCCCTGGTCCCCGGAGCACCCTGCGCGGTCTGCGGCTCCGCGGAGCACCCCGGACCGGCCCGTGCCCGGCAGGACCAGGTCACGCCCGCCGAAGAGGATGCCGCGTACGAGGACTACACCCGCGCGGACGAGGCGAAATCCGCCGCCGAGCGGGAACTGGCCGTCGTACGGGAGGCCCTGGCGACCGCGGCCCAGGAGGCGCGGGAGGGCGAGGAACCGGGGGAGGGCGGGGAGGCGCGGCCCCGGAGGGTGCAGCCCCGGGACGGGGAGACCACCGGAGGAGACGTCGTCACGGACCGGGACCCGGAGGCCGGTGAACTGGAATCGCTCGTCCGGCTGCTGGAGAGCGAGCACCGCGAGGCCCATGACCTCGCCTCCGGGACGCACGCCGCCCGCGAGGCACTCGACCGCGCCGAGCGGGAGCACGAGGAGCGGGTCGCGGCGCTCCAGCTGGCCGAGCAGCGGGTGGCCGCCCGTACCTCGGCCCGGGAAGCGCTCGACCGTGAACAGGCCGGGCTCGGCCAGGAGCTGGAGCGCGCCCGTGGCGGTGAGCGCAGTGTCGCCGAACACGCCGCGGTGCTGGAGCGCCGGGCGAGCCTGCTCGCCGAGGCCGCCGAGGCCGTTCGCGCCCATGAACTCACCGCGCACAGCCTGAAGGAGGCCGACGCCCGGCTCTCCGACGCGGCGTACCGGGCCGGGTTCGACACCCCGGACGCCGTCGCGGAAGCTCTGTTGGACGACGGCGACCACCGCGACTTCCAGCGCCGTATCGACGCATGGCAGATGGAGGCCGCCGCGGTCGCCGACCGGCTCGCCGAGCGGGACGCCCGCGCCGCCGCGAAGCAGCCTCCCGCCGACGTCGCGGCCGCGGAGGCGGCGTACGACACCGCCGAGCGCGCACTGCGCGACGCCAACTCGGTGCTGGCCGCCGCCCGCGAGAGATGTGCCGAGCTGTCCCGGCTGTCAGGGGAGGCCGCCGCGGGGATCCAGGGGCTCGGCCCGCTGCGTGAGGAGTATGTGCGGGTGGCCCGGCTCGCCGCTCTCACCGCGGGTACCTCCGCCGACAACGAGCGCCGGATGCGCCTGGAGTCGTATGTGCTGGCGGCCCGGCTCGAACAGGTCGCGGCGGCGGCCACCGTACGGCTCCAGCGGATGTCGGCCGGCCGGTACACCCTGGTGCACTCCGACGCGCGCGCCGGGGGAAAACGCGCAGGGCTCGGGCTCCATGTCGTCGACTCCTGGACCGGCCGTGAGCGCGACACGGCGACGCTCTCCGGCGGCGAGACCTTCTTCGCCAGCCTGGCGCTGGCGCTGGGCCTCGCCGATGTCGTCACGGAGGAGGCCGGAGGGGTGCGACTGGACACCCTGTTCATCGACGAGGGTTTCGGCAGCCTCGACGAACAGACGCTGGACGAGGTCCTCGAAGTGCTCGACTCCCTGCGCGAAAGGGACCGCAGTGTCGGCATCGTCAGTCATGTCGCCGATCTGCGCAGACGTATCCCCACCCAGCTCGAAGTGCTCAAGGATCGGCACGGTTCGGTGGTGCGCCTGAGGACGGCCCCGCTCAGCGGCTGACCGGCCCCGGCGCGGGCCTGCCATGGTTGTCGCGGTCCTGCGCGAGGCACGGGGACCGTCGGCCTCCTGGCCCGGTAGGACCGGGTCCCCTTCGACGGGATGACCAGGAGAACCGGGCCCGGGAGGTGCCGTCGGAGACGCTGATCAGTGCTCCGGCCACCGTCCGGTCCGGTGCGCTGTCGGGCAGTTCGCGGGCGCCGGTCCCCGCAACGCGGACGCGCGCGTACGACACCGGAGCCGGGGCCGGGACCGACCGGCGCGGCCCATGGGTGTCCCCCGGTGCCACCGGTGCTGTTCCCCGGCCGGGGTGCCCGTCCGAGGAACAGGCAAGCGGCCTTCCCGCAGGTGACGGGGCGGCACGCGTACATACGCGTCCTTCCGTGCCGACGACCGTACGCGGCCGAGCCGGCCTCGGTCGGCCCGCCCCGGCCCGGCGGACGGTCCCCGGTCGTCCCGTCCCGACCAGGCCCCGCGGTCGTCCGTTCGCTGGGCGCATGACCGGTGGACTGGACCGCCCACCGGTCATGCGCCGACCGGCAGTGGCGGCCGGGCCCTTGACCAGCCCGGCCGCCTGTGCGGCATCAGAGCTTCGACAACTCGTCGACCAGATCGTCGAGACCCAGGGAGCCCTGCGACAGCGCCGCCATGTGCCACGCCTTCGCGTCGAACGCGTCGCCGTGCGCCTTGCGGGCGTTCTCACGCCCCAGCAGCCAGGCCCGTTCACCGAGCTTGTAGCCGATGGCCTGGCCGGGCATGGACAGATAGCGCGTCAGCTCGCTCTCCACGAAGTCCGCAGGCCGTCCGCTGTGGTTGCCGAAGAACTCCTGTGCCAGCTCGGGCGTCCAGCGCTCACCCGGGTGGAACGGCGAATCCGCCGGGATGTCCAGCCCCAGATGCATCCCGATGTCCACGATGACCCGGCAGGCCCGCATCATCTGGGCGTCGAGATAGCCGAGTCGGCGTTCCGCGTCGGGCAGGAACCCCAGCTCGTCCATGAGCCGTTCCGCGTACAGCGCCCAGCCCTCACAGTTGGCGCTGACCCCGCCGACCGTCGCCTGGTACCGGGAGAGCTGGTCCGCAACATGCACCCACTGCGCGAGCTGGAGATGATGGCCGGGGACGCCCTCGTGGTACCAGGTCGACACCAGGTCGTACACCGGGAAGCGGGTCGCGCCCATGGTCGGCAGCCAGGTCTGGCCGGGCCGGGAGAAGTCCTCGGAGGGGCCGGTGTAGTAGGGGGCGGCGGCGCTGCCCGAAGGCGCGATCCGGGACTCCACCCTGCGTACCCGCTCGGCGAGTTCGAAGTGGGTGCCGTCCAGCGCCTCGATGGCCTCGTCCATCAGGCCCTGGAGCCAGACGCGTACCTCGTCGACGCCCTCGATATGACGGCCGTGCTCATCAAGGTGCGCGAGCGCCTCCCAGGGGTCGGAGCCCGGAAGGATCTTGTCCGCCTCCGCCTTCATCTCGGTGAGCAGCCGGTGGTACTCCGACCATCCGTAGGCGTAGGCCTCGTCGAGATCCAGGTCGGTGCCGTTGAAGTAGCGCGACCAGCGGGCGTAGCGCTCACGGCCCACGGTGTCGGGCGCGTCCGCGACGGCCGGGGCGTACACATCGCGCATCCAGTCCCGCAGCGCGGTCAGGGCGTCGGTGGCGGTACGGGCCGCCGCGCCGAGTTCCGCGCGCAGGTCCTCGGGGCCGTCCGCGACGAACTCCTCGAACCAGCTGCGGTCGGTGCCGATCCACTCGGTCAGCTGGCCGATATTGGTCCGGGTGGCCCGGGGACCGCCGAAGAGTTCGCGCTCCAGACCCAGTTCCAGGGACGCGCGATAGCCCTCCAGCGCGTCCGGCACCGCGCGCAGGCGCTGCCCGACGGCTGCCCACTCCTCGTCGGTCCCCGTCGGCGTCACCGTGAACACCTCGCGCACCGAGTGGACGGGCGAGTGCAGATTGCTCACCGCGCGCAGCCCCTCATCGGCCTCGTGTACGGCGAGTTCGGCCGTCAGCCGCTCTCGCAGCAGCCGTCCGCAGCGCCGCTCCGCGTCACTGTCGGCACCGGGCAGCTTCTCGGCCTCGTCGAGCCTGGCGAGAGTGTCCCGGGCGAGCGCCGCGCGCTCCTCCTGACCGGCGGGGGAGTAGTCGGGGAGGCGGCTTGCGCTCTCCTTGACCCCCAGATAGGTGCCGGTGGTGGGATCGAGTTCGATGAGCGCGTCGACATAGGCGTCGGCGACCTGACGGGGCAGCGGGCTGCTGGGAATTACTGACATGAACACATCCTCCATGAGTGAGGGCCTCCGCGTCACCATCGTCCGGATCGGCGGGCCGTGCTGCGGCTGTCCAGTGGCCGGTCATCGACCGGTCGGACCTTGGAAAGAGTGTGGCCAAAGCGCAACGGCCATGGATCCACAGTCTGCTGGCGGACGGCGGCGCCGGGGCGCGGGAGCTCAGCGGTCACCGGCGGCGGGGGACCGGTCCGCCGCCGGCCGTTCCCCCGTCCGGTCGCCGGCCCCGGGCCCGTCGCTCCTCACCGGCGGCAGCAGGGGACCGCACTCCCACTGCTGGAAGATCAACCGGGTCTCCACCCGGGCGACTTCGCGGTGCGAGGTGAACTCGTCCACCACCAGCCGCTGGAGATCCGCCGTGTCCGCCACGGCCACATGCACGAGATAGTCGTCGGGGCCGGTGAGGTGGAACAGTGCCCGTGACTCCGGCAGCGCCCGGATCCGCTCCACGAACGTACTGATCAGCTCCCGGCGGTGCGGACGCAGCTGCACGGACAGCAGCGCCTGGAGTCCCCGGCCGAGCCGCGCCGGATCCAGCGCCAGCCGGTGCCCGAGGATCACTCCCGAGCGCCGCAGCCGGGCCACCCGGTCGAGGCAGGTGGAAGGAGCGACTCCGACCTCTGCCGCCAGCTCCCGGTACGTCGTCCGGGCGTCGTTCTGCAACAGGCGGAGTATCCGCAGGTCAACCGGGTCAAGAGCGACGGATTCGGTCATTCGCCGAACGTAGCACGGAGATGGGCCGATACTTCCCGGTAGGTGTTCACCCTGCGGTCATGGAGAAAGCAGCCTTCGCCGCTCCCGTACCCCGGGCGCTGGCCACCGAAGCAGTCCACGCCGGACGCGAGGACCTCGCGCAGCTCGGTCTGCACGCGCCGCCGCTGGACCTGTCGACCACCTATCCGTCGTACGACGCCGCCGCCGAGGCGGAGCGCATCGACGCCTTCGCCGCCTCCGGCGGGCGGCTGGAGGGCCCGCCCGTCTACGCCCGGCTCGACAATCCGACCACCGCCCGTTTCGAGACGGCGCTCGCCCGGCTCGAAGGGGCCGAGAGCGCGGTGGCCTTCGCCAGCGGGATGGCCGCGCTGACCGCCGTACTGCTGGTACGGGCCAGTAGGGGACTGCGCCATGTCGTCGCGGTCCGCCCGCTGTACGGATGTAGTGACCATCTGCTTGCCGCCGGACTGCTGGGTACGGAGGTGACCTGGACGGATCCGGCGGGAATCGCGGCGGAGATACGCCCCGACACCGGGCTCGTCATCGTCGAGACACCGGCCAACCCGACGCTGGCGGAGGTCGATCTCGACGCCGTGCGCCATGCCTGCGGCTCGGTGCCACTGCTCGTCGACAACACCTTCGCCACCCCCGTGCTCCAGCGCCCGCTGGAGCACGGCGCGAGGATCGTCCTGCACAGCGCGACCAAGTATCTGGGCGGCCACGGCGATGTGATGGGCGGGGTCGTCGCCTGCGACGAGGAGTTCGCCGGGCGGCTGCGGCAGGTCCGCTTCGCCACCGGGGGCGTACTGCATCCGATGGCGGGGTATCTGCTGCTGCGCGGACTCTCCACCCTGCCGGTACGGGTCCGGGCCGCGTCCGCCACCGCCGCCGAACTGGCCTCCCGGCTGGCGGCGGACCCCCGGATCACCCGGGTCCGCTATCCGCGGATCGGCGGGGCGATGGTCTCCTTCGAGGTGCGCGGGGACCCCCTGCGGGTCATCGCGGGGGTACGCCTGATCACACCGGCGGTGAGCCTCGGCAGCGTGGACACCCTGATCCAGCACCCGGCCTCCATCAGTCACCGCATCGTGGCCGAAACGGACCGTCGGGCGGCGGGCGTCGGTGAACAGCTGCTGAGGCTGTCGGTGGGGCTGGAAGACATCGAGGACCTTTGGCTCGATCTCGACGCCGCCCTCGACGCTTCGCGGGCCGTCTCCCCTGCCGCCTCGGGCGTGGATTCCCGGAGCGGTGCGCCGTTGGCGCCGGGCGGGCGGGGAGCCCCGGCACCCTGAGGGCCGTCCCTCGGCGGCCGGTTCACCGGGTGATCGGACGGGTTCCGGTGACGACGCGGGCCGGGGTCCCGGCCGCCCTGGGCCGGGGCCCGCGCCCGGGTTTCGGGGCGCCTCCGCAGGGACCCTTCCACCGGGGTGGCGACGCGGGGACCCTTCCGCAGGGTCGGCGACGCCGGGGTCCGGGCGCCGGGGCCTCCGCCGGGCCCGGGGGCAGCGCCTGGGCCGAGTTCCCGGCCCCGGCCGTCCGGCTCTCCCCGGCACCGGCTCAGTTCCCGGCCCCCGCCGGGTCCGTCTCAGCGTTCGGCCTGCTCGAACCGGGGGAGTTGAGCCGCGCCCGCGCCCTCCAGCGGGGCGGTGATCACCAGGGTCCCCTCCTCGATCTGGTAGTCCAGGGGCAGACCGAGGCCGCGCATGGCCGCGACCATGCCGGTGTTCCACGACTGGGTCACCGCGTACACACTCCCGCAGCCGGTCTCCCGGGCGAGGTCCACCAGCCGGCCCAGCAGCTCGGAACCGACGCCGCGGCGCTGCCAGTCGTCCTCGACGAGCAGGGCGACCTCGGTCTCGTCCCCGTCCCAGAGCAGATGGCCGAGTCCGACGAGTCGCCCGGAGGCCGTCTCGACGGCGAGTGTCCTGCCGTACCGCGGGCTGAGGAGATGGTCGAGGTAGCGGTGGGCGTCGCCGACCGGTCCGTGATAGCGCATCCGGAGCGTCTGCTCCGAGCAGCGGTCCTGCATCGCCTTGGCCGCCTCCACATCGCCCTGGTCGGCGCGGCGCACGGTGATCCCGTTTCCCTCGGGCAGGGTGAGGGCGTGCCGGGTGCGCGGGACGCGCGGCCCGAGCCGGGCGTCGAGGTCGAGCAGTGCCCTGACCCGGGCGAACTCCGTCGGGGTGAAGGGGAGATGGGGCCGCTCGATGATGATCGCGCCGCCGTCCGGCGCGCGCAGACGCAGCACCGTGTCCTCCTGCTCCAGTACGCCCTCCTCGGGCGGGAGGTCCCCGGTGGGAAGGCCGCCGAGAGAGACCGCCGGAAGCGAGTGGATGGAGCAGCGGCCCAGCAGTTGGCGCAGCGCCAGCGGCAGTTCCGCGGTGTCCAGCGCCGTACGGGTCGCGAGGCCGAGTACCCGGGTCGGGGCGTCGACCAGGTCGTGCGCGTCGGCGCGTTCGATCCAGGTGTCGGTGCCGCCGGCTGCCGAGACCGCCCCGGTCAGCCGCCTGATCTCCAGGACCGAAGGGACGCGCAGAAGGAACTCGTCGACCGTCCCCTTTGCCAGCGGGTGGGTCTGGAGGGTCAGTATGCCGATACGGAGACGGGCGAGCGCGGTGCACAGCGCGGCGAGGCTGCCGGGCTCGTCCCGGACGGTCGTACGCATCCGCCAGAGCAGGGTTTCCCCTGGGTCGGGTCCGCTCTGCGCGCCCTCTTCGCCGCCGATCCCCTCGCGGGAGCCCGAGCCGATCCCGTCCATGGAGCCCGAGCCCGAGCCGGAACCTGAATCGGAGTCGGAGCCGGTGCTCCGGCCGTCGTCCACGCCCCCGCCGTCGTCCGTGTCCGGACGGTGGGCGGGGCCGGTACTCCGGGCGGTCGCGGGCACGGCGGCGGCAGCCGCCGGGGGAGTGGTGCCGGTGGCGGTCGGAGGGGCATGGCCGCGGTGCCATGCCCACCATGTGTGGAACGCGGCCGTGGCGACGAACGTGAGGGTGGCGGCGACGAGCAGCACCGGCCCGTCCAGGGTGTGCCCGATCAGATGGACGACGACGATGTCGGCCACGGCCACCGCCGTGAACAGGGCCGCCAGTTCGACGAGATCCCGCCGCCAGTGATGCGGGCGGCGGGCGCTCTTCGCGGATGTCACCTCAGTCATGACACCCACTGTCTCCCTTGCTTGTTGCGCGATCACGAACGCTATGTGACTGATGGGTAAAGCAGCTATCCGGATGGCTATGGGCTATTTGCTCCGTATTCTGATGGGCCAGGGCTCGCCGGTGCAGCGCTCTCGGCGGTCGTGATCGCCTGGGCTCGCGTCCGAGGGGAACCGCCCTTTTCATCGGCCCCGGTACGAACCGCCCCGGCCTCACGCACCGCGCCTCAGCGCGCCGCCTCCCGGGCCAGCAGCTCCACGCCCCGCACGATCTCGGACGGTGCCAGATGGGCGTATCCCAGCACCAGCCGCACCCCCGTGTCCCGCACCGGCACCTGCTCATGATCGGTCAGCGCCCTCACGGCGACCCCGGCCCGCGCCGCGCACCCGAGGAAGCGGTCCTCGGGCCCGTACCGCTGCGGGAGCCGCGCGATGATGTGCAGCCCGGCGGCGATGCCGCTGACCTCGGTACCCGGGAAAAACTCCGCCAGCGCGCCCACCAGCACGTCCCGCCGCTCGCGGTAGGCGCGCTGACAGCGGCGCAACTGCCGGTCGTAGTCCCCGCGCTCGATGAAGTGGGCCAGCAGCGCCTGATCGATCGCCGGGTTGCCGAGATCCAGGGTCCGCTTGCGCTCGACGACCTCGTCCATCAGCCGGCGCGGGACGATCAGCCAGCCCAGCCGCAGTCCGGGCGCGAGGGACTTGCTCACCGAACCGCTGTACGCGACCCGGTCCGGATCGAGCCCCTGGAGCGCGCCCACCGGGGCCCGGTCGTAGCGGAAGTCCCCGTCGTAGTCGTCCTCGACGATCAGTCCGTCCACGGACCGCGCCCAGTCGAGGAGTTCGGCCCGGCGTGTCGCGGAGTATGCGATTCCGGAGGGGAACTGGTGGGCGGGCGTCGTCATCACCACCCGTACGCCGGACCGCCGCAGCGGCTCCATCGCGAGCCCTTCGCCGTCGAGGGGGAGCGGGCTCATCTCCAGGCCGACACCGGTGAACACGGCGCCATGGCCGGGGCTGCCCGGATCCTCCACGCCGATCGCCCGCTCCCCGCGGCGGTGGAGGACGAAGCCGAGCAGGGTGGTCGCCTGGGTGACGCCCGAGCACACGATCAGATGCTCCGGATCGGCCACCACACCGCGCCGCCGGGTGAGCAGGGACGCCAGCGCGGTGCGCAGCTCGGGCAGCCCGCGCGGATCGGGATAACCGAGCGCCCGGTGCGGCAGCCGGCCGAGCACGGTCTTGTGCGCCGCCGCCCAGGGCGCCCTCGGGAACAGGGACAGATCGGGCGTTCCGGCGCGGAAGTCCACCCGCGCGCCCGGAGCGCGCGGCGCGAGATTGACGGCCGTCCGCACTCCCGCGCGCGCCGCCGCCCCGACCCATGTGCCCGAGCCGCGGTCGCTCCGGAGGTACCCCTCCGCCGTCAGCTGCTCATAGGCCTCGGTGACCAGGCCCCGGGAGACCCCGAGGTCGGCGGCGAGTTCCCTGCTGGAGGGCAGCCGGGTGCCCGCCGCCAGCCGGCCCGAGCGGACCGCGTCCCGCAGCGCCGACTGGAGGGCGCGCCCGCGCTGACGGGCCGGTGCGCCCGCCGCCGGAAGGAGCAGCTCCCAGGAGAAGCCCGCCCCCGCTCCGGCGGACTTCTCCTCCGGCGGGCGATCCGCGCTCGCCGGGCCGCCTGATGAAGTGGTCCCCGATGACGTCATAAAGGTGGACCTTAAAGGGGACCGCGCGTTTCTCTAGCGTCGCCCTCATGACCCGCCGGACACATCCCCCGAACTCCCGGGCCCTGCACGGGATCCTCCTCGTCACCTTCGCCTACTGCCTGGTCGGAGCCTCCTTCACCGCCAACAGCCTGCTCGGCGACTATCCGTACGCGGGTGGTCAGGCCGTCCGCTACGCCCTCGCCTTCCTGCTTCTGCTGCCCCTGCTCGGCGGGCGGGCGGCACTGGGCCCGCTGCGCGCCCTGACCGCGCGCCAGTGGGGGCGGATCGCGCTGGTGGCCGGCGTGGGCATGGTCGGGTTCAATCTGGCGATCCTCGCGGCGGAGCGCACCTCCGAACCCGCCGTCCCGGGCGTGTTCGTCGGGTGCGCCCCCGTGATCGTGGCCGTGCTCGTCCCCCTGACGGACGGCAGACGCCCCACCCGGCCGGTGCTGTACGGAGCGCTCCTTGTCGCCCTCGGCGCTTTCACGGTGCAGGGGTGGGGCCGCACGGACACCGCGGGCATCGTCTGGTCGGTGTGCGCGCTGATCGGGGAGGTCGGATTCGCCGTCCTGGCCGCTCCGGTGCTGCGGCCGCTCGGCCCCCGGCTGCTCACGGCGTGCGTCTGCGCGGTCGCGGCCGTCGAGGCGACGGTGATCGGGCTGGTCCTGGACGGTGCGGCGTGGGTGCGTACTCCCACGCAGACCGAGACCCTGGCGCTGCTGTGGCAGGCGGCCGTGGTCACCGTGATCGGCTTTGTGACCTGGTACATGGGCGTTCAGCGCATCGGCACCGAGCGCGCCACCCTCTTCACCGGCATGATCCCCGTCGCCGCCGCGCTGACCGCGCCGCTGGTCGGCGTCGGCACCTTCGGCGCGGCCCAGGCTGCGGGCGGTGTGCTGGTGGGTGCGGGAGCGGCCCTCGGCTCGGGTGTCTTCGGCGAGAAGGCCCCGGGGCGGCCGCCGGGAGACACGGAGTCGGGCGCCCTGCCCCGGCCCGGTGCGTCAGACGCGGACGCGGGACCGGAAGGGAGTGCTCCGGACGGGCACCGGCCGGCCGCCGCCAACCGGCAGGGTTCCGCTTAGCCGGTAGGGGCCGGGCGCCGGGGACCGTGTACCGGGCCGCACCCCTTGTCGGCCGCCGGGTGGCCCGGGCCGGTCGTCACCGCGGTCCGGTCGTCACCGGCTGCGGCAGTACCACCGCCGGTGCGGCCGAACGGGTGGTTCTCGCCGAATCGGTCTCCCCTCGCCGTACCGGCCCTCCCGGCATCGGTGACCCCGCCGGGTCACGGGGCTTCCGTACGGCGCGAGGCCCGTGAGGCTCCCGCTCCGCCGACGGCGTTCGCCCTGCGCGCGCGGCGTGCGGGCCTCCGTACGCGGAGACCGCGGCGGTCCTCGGCCGGTCCGGGCCGACCGGTACCCGTGGCGGTCCCCGAGCGCCGCCCGGCCCTCTCGCTCCGGAGCACGCCCGATCGGTGACGGCGGGTGCAGGAACCGAAGCGCCCCCGCGGTTCGACGGCACGCGGGGAAAATCGGACGGTTCCTCCCCGGGCCGCGGAACGGATGACTCCGGACACGGGGTTCCGGATCACCGGGCCCGGCGGTTCGCCCGCTGTCCTCGGACTCTCCGTCGAGGAGCCCCCCGCCGTCCCGCAGCCGGAGATCGCGGAAGGACACATTCAGCGCCGCCGCGTGCCGCGGAATCGCGACAAAACCTCCGCGGGGAAGTCACAGCAGCACCTCGGGCCCCTCCCTTCCCTCGCACGTCAGGCCCCCTGTCCGAAAAAACATGGGCTTCCGCGAGGCGCGCGCTTCACTGGGGTGCTAACGCCCTGTGAACGCTCGTCGAACCCGGTCGACTTCCCCACCCGACCGACGGAGGATTGGTCTTGACCAAGGTGCCGTGCCGCCCTATCGTCGCAGGGATAGTGCAGGAACCTTTAAAAAACAAAGGCGCGGAATAACCGCCGCTGAGACGGCGATTGCGGAGGATCAGGGTGGGGACCACGCAACTGGAATCTGTGCCGGAACCGAAGTACTGGCACCTGAAGACTGTGATCGGCGAGGCACTCGACTCCGACTTCACGGTGGGCGAGATCCTTCCGAACGAGCGCGACCTGGCCGCCCGGTTCGGCGTCGCCCGCGCCACGCTCCGCCAGGCACTCGAACAGCTCGAACTCGAAGGCCGCCTCCAGCGGCGCAGAGGTGTCGGTACCACGGTCGCCCCACCGCGCGTGGGCGTGGACGTCTCCACCACCGAGCACACCTGGCCCGGCTCCACACAGGACGCCTGGGAGTCCTTCGACTGCGCGAAGGCGGTTCCGCCGTCCGCTGTGGCGCGCCTGCTGGGCACGGCCGCCGGCGAGGAGACGTACGCCCTGCGCAGGCTGCGCGTCAGTCACGGGCAGCGCGTCGCGGCCGAGCTGTTCTATGTGCCCGTGTCCTCGGTACCCGAACTCTCCGCCATAGACGCCCCCTCCGGAGCGGCACGCGCGCGTGGTGTGCTGCGCGAACTCCAGCGCCTCGACCTCGAAGGCCAGGACCGCTCGGTGGAACTGGGTTCGGCCCGCGCCGACGACGCCAAGGAGCTCGACCGGCTGCCGGGGGCACCGGTTCTGATGGTCACCACACGCTACTTCTCCCGGGGCCGGACGGCTGCGGTGTCCGTCGCCACCTACCGGGCGGACACCTGCCGTCTCACCTTCGGGGACTCGGGTGATGTGCAGATACGGCACCACGACGAGGCACGCCGCGCCTCCTGATCGCGGGCCCGGTCGAGGGCCCGTTCCCGCCGACCGGCCCGTGGGTTCACCTCGGGCCGGTGCCCGCGCCGGGTGGTCGGCACGCCACCCGGCCGCACTGACCGTGGAGTCGGCGACGGTCTGCCTCCCGAGCCGGGCCGTGCCGGGTCGCATCCCCGCCCTTGTGCGGGAGTGCGCGCGGGCGAGCCGCTGCTCCTGAGCGGGGCCGGATACCCGACTCGGCCGGTCGGCCCGTACGCGCGAGCCGGCCGACGCCGTTCCGCGCTGCCGCCCGGAGGCGTACGGCCCCGAGGGCGACCGGCCCGCGGGGTCAGCTGCGGGCGGTCACCGTGCCCTCCACCGCGAAGAGTTCCTCCTCGACATGGTCGAGGGCGAGCCGGAGCGCTCCCGTCGCCACGGCCGCCTCGCCGAGGAGGGACAGGGTGACGCGGGGCGGGCGGAGGCAGTAGCGGGAGAGTTCGCTGCGCAGGGGGTCGAGGACCCCGTCGAGACCGGCCGCCCACCCGCCGATGACGACCAGTTCGGGATCGAGCGCGAGTACCAGGGCCGCCACATCGTGGACCAGGCGCTGGATGAAGCGCTCGACCGCCGCCTGGGAACGGACGTCGCCCTGCTTGGCGAGGGCGAAGACATCGGCGACCGCCTGCTCGTCCAGGGGATGCAGCGGCTCGCCCGTCGTGGACAGGAGCTTCTCCGGAGTCATCCCCCGGCCCAGCAGATGCAGCGCCCCGATCTCGCCCGCCGCGCCGCCGAACCCCCGGTGCAGACGTCCGCCTATCAGGGAGCCCGCGCCGGGGCTCAGACCGGCCAGGACGAAGACGATGTCGTCGGACTCCCGCGCCGAGCCCTTCCAGTGCTCGGCCACGGCGGCGGCGTTCGCGTCGTTCTCCACCAGCACCGGGCAGCGGAAGGAGCGCTGGAGGCGCTGGCCGAGGGGGAGTCCCGTCCAGCCCGGCAGCGCCGTTCCCAGCCGTACGGTCCCGTCGGCCTCGACGATGCCGGGGGAACCGACCCCGACGGCCCGCAGATTGCTGCGGGAGACCCCGGTGCGCCGCAGGACGTCGGCTATCACCAGCCGGACCCGCTCCAGCCGGTCGTCCGCCGAGGCCGTCTCGGACACCTCGCGCGACCCCGCGCCGATGATGCGTCCGTCCAGCCCGGAGACCAGCGCGGCCACCCGGTGCGGGCCGATCTCGATGCCCAGCAGATGGCCGGCCTCCACCCGGAACCGGAACCGTCGTGCGGGCCGGCCCTGGCGGCGCGTGGCGCCCTCCACCGGCACGGTCTCGGCGACCAGCCCCGCCTCGATGAGGCCCTCGACGACCCCTTCGACGGTCGGCCGTGACAGGCCCGTGACCCGGGTCAGATCCGTGAGCGTGGGGGAGCCCGCCCCCCGTAGCGCATGGAGTACCACAGCCGAGTTGATCCGCCGAAGCAAAGACGGATCTCCGCCGGTCAGCCGCCCCACCGTGTGTCCTTCCAGCCCCGGCTCGTGCAGCTCGGGCGCTTATGTCTGCCGGATGGTACTCGCTGGGCGTTCACCGCGCACGGTCACTGCGAAGGCTGCGACGGAAGTGCCCGGGCATATCCTCTCAACCGCCGTGGACGGGGGCCAGGCGGGCAACCGCCCGTCGCCCGCCGGCCGCCGGACCGGCGCCGGGACACCGGGGCCAACCGGACGGGAAGCGCGCCGGCCGGCTGCACCCGGCCTCGACGCGATGCCGGGACCCGGCACCTCGGGGGTGCCGGGATCCAGCGCTCGCCCGGGGCCGGACCCGGCGCCCCGACCTCAGGGCGGAGAAGGCACAAGCCGCCCGCGACCGGCGCGGCCCGTGCCGTCCGCCGAAGCCGTCAGAGAATCGAGCCCGGCGTGTATTTGGCGGCGCCCGGGTGCTGCTTGGCGATCTCCTCGATACGGGAGACGACGGCAGCGACCTGGTCACCGGCCGCACCGGTGAACGACAGCTTGTCCGCCATCAGCGCGTCGAGCTGCGCCCGATCCAGCGGAATGCGCTCGTCCGCCGCGAGCTTGTCCAGCAGCTCATTGCGCTCCGCGCCCTGTTCACGCATCGCCAGGGCCGAGGCGACCGCGTTCTCCTTGATGGCCTCGTGCGCGACCTCCCGGCCGACCCCGGCCCGTACCGCGCCCATCAGCACCTTGGTGGTGGCGAGGAAGGGCAGATAGCGGTCGAGTTCACGGGCGATGACCGCCGGGAAGGCCCCGAACTCGTCCAGCACCGTCAGGAACGTCTCCAGCAGCCCGTCGAAGGCGAAGAACGCGTCCGGCAGTGCCACCCGGCGGACGACGGAGCAGGACACATCGCCCTCGTTCCACTGGTCGCCCGCCAGCTCGGCCGTCATCGAGGCATAACCCCGCAGGATCACCATCAGACCGTTGACGCGCTCGCAGGAGCGGGTGTTCATCTTGTGCGGCATCGCGGAGGAGCCGACCTGGCCGGGCTTGAAGCCCTCGGTGACCAGTTCGTGCCCGGCCATCAGCCGGACCGTTCTGGCGACCGAGGAGGGCGCGGCGGCCAGTTGCACCAGCGCGGAGACCACGTCGTAGTCGAGGGAGCGGGGATAGACCTGGCCGACCGAGGTGAACGCGTGGGCGAAGCCCAGATGACCCGCGACGCGCTGCTCCAGCTCCGCGAGCTTCGCCGCGTCCCCGCCGAGCAGATCGAGCATGTCCTGCGCGGTGCCGACCGGTCCCTTGATCCCGCGCAGCGGATAGCGGCCCAGCAGGTCCTCCAGCCGGCCGTACGCCACCAGCAGCTCGTCCGCCGCCGTAGCGAAACGCTTGCCGAGCGTGGTGGCCTGCGCCGCCACATTGTGGGAACGGCCCGCCATCACCAGCTCCGCGTACTCGGCGGAGAGTTTGCCGAGCCGCGCCAGCACCGCGACCACGCGGTCCCGCATCAGCTCCAGCGACAGCCGGATCTGGAGCTGCTCCACGTTCTCCGTCAGATCGCGGGAGGTCATGCCCTTGTGGACCTGCTCATGGCCCGCGAGCGCGTTGAACTCCTCGATCCGCGCCTTCACATCGTGGCGGGTGACCTTCTCGCGGTCCGCGATGGACGCCAGGTCGACCCGGTCGAGCACCCGCTCGTAGTCGGCGACGGCCGCGTCGGGCACCTCGACACCGAGGTCCTTCTGCGCGCGGAGCACGGCCAGCCAGAGCTGACGCTCCAGCCGCACCTTCTGCTCGGGGGACCACAGAGCCGCCAGCTCCACGGAGGCATAGCGGCCGGCCAGGACGTTCGGGATACGAGGCTTCGCAGACACTGTCACATGGCGAGATTCTACTGTCGGTTTACGCAGGCCAGCGCCCCGGTCCCGGTTCCGCGCCGGAACGGGGCGTCAGGGGCGCGGCGGCTCGTACGGCAGCAGCTCGGGGCGTTTCGCCGGGCGGCCGTCGCCGGAGGAGCGGCCCGTGAGGCGGCGGCCGATCCAGGGGCCGAGGTGCCGGCGGGCGAACCGCAGGTCCTCGGCCCGCAGGGCGGCCCAGCCCGCGCGGGCCGCGAGCGGCAGCGGTGCCCGCCAGTCGTCCTCGGGGGTGAGGCCGAGCGTCTGCCAGACGGCCTCGGCGACCCTGCGGTGCCCCTCCGCCGCCAGATGCAGCCGGTCGGCGTCCCACAGCCGCCGGTCGCCGAACGCGCCCGATCCGTACAGATCCACCACCAGCGCGCCGTGCCGGGCGGCCAGCTCGTCGATGTGGACGAGCAGCTCCTCCAGACGCGGACGGAAGCGCTCCATCACCGGACCGTCGCGGCCGGGGCTGCGCATCAGGACCAGCCGGCCGCACGACGGCGCCAGCTTCTCCACGGCCTCCTCCAGCAGCGCCCGCACCCGGACCATGTCGCACCGGGGCCGCAGCGCGTCGTTGAGGCCGCCGACCATCGTCACCACATCGGCGCGCATCGCCGCCGCCGTATCGATCTGATCCTCGACGATCTGGCCGATGAGCTTGCCGCGCACCGCGAGATTCGCGTAGCGGAACCCGGGTGTACGGGCCGCCAGCCTGGCCGCCAGCAGATCGGCCCAGCCCCGGTACGAGCCGTCGGGCAGCAGATCGGACATGCCCTCGGTGAAGGAATCGCCCACCGCGACAAAGCTGGTGTAGTTGGCAGTCGTCTCCATGGAGAGATGATCCTACCGGTCGGTAGCACCGAGGGTCCGGGCGGAGCGGCCCCGCCGGGGGCGCGGGGGAGTACCCAGGACTCGCCGCCGGACGTGCCGCGGGGACATACGGCCCGGCACGCCGCAGGACACCGCGGTCGGGCACACCGCCGGAGCCGCCGCTGCGCCGGGAGAACGGCGGGCCCGTCCCGCACGCCTCGATGAGGCATCCGGAACGGGCCCCGGTCACCGGCCCGGGCGGGCGTCAGCCGCGCCTGCCCACCAGCTCCCGCAGTACGTCCTCCATCGTCACCAGCCCCTCCGGCCGCCCGTCCTCGTCCAGGACGGCCGCCAGATGGGTACTGCTGCGACGCATCGCGGTCAGCACGTCGTCCAGCGGGGTCGTCGCACGGACCCGCGCGATCGGCCGCAGCGCCGTGACCGGGAACGGCTCGTCACGCGGAGCCGCGTCCAGGGCGTCCTTCACATGGAGGTAGCCGAGGATGCTGTGCTTGGCGTCGACGACCGGGAAGCGGGAGAACCCCGATTCGGCCGCCAGCTGCTCCAGGTCCTCCGGAGTGGTCCCGCCCCGCGCGTACACGACCCGTTCGGCCGGCATGACGACGTCCCGCACCGGGCGCCTGCCCAGCTCCAGGGCGTCGCGCAGCCGCTCGGCCGCCCGGTCGTCGAGTAGTCCGGCGTCACCGGCGTCCGCGACCATCCGGGCCAGCTCGTCGTCCGAGTAGGTCGCGGTGACCTCGTCCCTGGCCTCGACCCGCAGCAGCTTCAGCAGAGCGTTGGCGAAGGCGTTGATCGTGAAGATCACCGGGCGCAGCGCCCGCGCCAGCGCCACCAGCGGCGGGCCCAGCAGCAGTGCGCTGCGGGTGGGCTCGGCCAGGGCGATGTTCTTCGGCACCATCTCGCCGAGGAGCATGTGCAGATAGGTCGCCAGGGACAGCGCGATCACGAAGGAGATCGGATGCACCGCGCCGTGGGGCACGCCCACCGCGTCGAACACCGGCTCCAGCAGATGCGCGATCGCGGGCTCGGCGACGATACCGAGGACCAGGGTGCACAGGGTGATGCCGAGCTGGGCCGCGGCCAGCAGGGCCGATACGTGCTCCAGGCCCCACAGCACACTGCGGGCCCGGCGGTTCCCCGCCTCGGCCTCCGGCTCGATCTGACTGCGGCGTACGGAGATCAGGGCGAACTCGGCGCCGACGAAGAAGGCGTTGACCACCAGGGTCATCAGGCCGATGAACAACTGGACGGCGATCATCGTCCGGCCCCCCTCGTACTACCGGATCCGGAGCGGGAACCCGGTCCTGGAGGATCGGGCCCGTCGTCCGCCCCGGACGGGACGGGCGCGTGCATCAGCACCCGG
This sequence comes from Streptomyces sp. NPDC051018, assembly GCF_044456085.1. Taxonomy (NCBI): domain Bacteria; kingdom Bacillati; phylum Actinomycetota; class Actinomycetes; order Kitasatosporales; family Streptomycetaceae; genus Streptomyces; species Streptomyces sp. NPDC051018. Next base: position 110,806 of record NZ_JBITFN010000015.1, on the reverse strand, counting down.
GCGGCGCGCCGCCCGGAGGCGTCGACCACGTCGAGGCGCCACCCCTGGACGTCGATGCGGTCGCCTTCGACGGGAATGCGCCCCAGCTCGGTCGCGAGCAGTCCGGCGAGCGTCTCGTAGGGCCCGTCCGGCAGCCTCAGACCGGCCCGCTCCAGCTGGTCCGTACGGGCGGCGCCGTCGGCGGACCACAGGGTGCGGCCGTCGGCGTCCTGCCCGGCCGGAGCCAGATCGGGGGTCTCCTGGGGGTCGTGCTCGTCCCGTACCTCGCCGACGACCTCCTCGACGATGTCCTCCATCGTCACCACGCCGGCCGTGCCGCCGTACTCGTCGATGACCACCGCCATGGTGGACCGCCCGCCGAGCCGGTCGATGAGCCGGTCCACGGTCAGTGACTCCGGTACGAGCAGGGGCTCGCGCAGCACCTCCATGACCCGGTGGCGGGCCCGCTGGGCGGCGGGGATCGCCAGGACGTCCTTGATGTGCGCGACCCCGACGACCGTGTCGAGACTGCCCCGGTAGACGGGGAAGCGGGAGAGCCCGGTGGCGCGGGTGGCGTTGGCGACATCCTCCGCGGTGGCCTGTGCCTCCAGCGCGGTGACCTGGACCCTCGGGGTCATCACATTCTCCGCGGTCAGCTCGGCCAGGCTCAGAGTACGGACGAACAGCTCGGCCGTGTCCGCCTCCAGCGCGCCCTCCTTCGCGGAGTGGCGGGCCAGCGCTACCAGCTCCTGGGGGCTGCGCGCGGACGCCAGCTCCTCGGTCGGCTCCATGCCCAGCCTGCGGAGAATGCGGTTGGCGGTGTTGTTCAGATGGCTGATCAGCGGTTTGAAGGCGGCGGTGAACAGCCGCTGCGCGGGTGCGACCACCTTGGCCACCGCGAGCGGGGAGGAGATGGCCCAGTTCTTGGGCACCAGCTCACCGACGACCATCAGGACGACCGTCGACAGCGCCGTACCGAGGACCAGGGCCACCGACGACGCGACGGAGGGGGAGAGACCGAGATCCTCGACGGGACCCCGGATCAGCTTGGCGATCGACGGCTCGGAGAGCATGCCGACGACCAGATTGGTGACGGTGATGCCGAGCTGCGCGCCCGACAGCTGGAAGGTCAGACCCCGTACGGCCTTGAGGGCGCTCGCCGCGCCGCGTTCGCCGCGCTGGGCGGCCCGTTCGAGGTCACTGCGCTCGACCGTGGTGAGGGAGAACTCCGCCGCGACGAAGACACCACAGGCGAAGGAGAGCAGCACCGCCACGAACAGGAGGAGCACTTCGGTCATCGGGTCACCTCCGTCCCATGATCGGGCAGGGGGAGGAGGAATGCTCGATGTGTGCTACTGGGAGGCTCGTCCATGGACGGACGCTCACACCTTTCGTAGGGAGAGGGATGGTCCACCCATCGTAAAGGACCGGCAAAGTTGCTCACACCGAAGGGCCGAATGGTCTCCGGCGGTCCCGGCAGAGGGGTGTCCGCAGGCGGGCGGCACGCACGCCAGAGGTACGCCGGGGCGGCTTCCTTCCGGCGGCGCGCACCGCCGGAAGCCGTCCCGGGCGCCCGCCGGGAACCGGCACCCGGCCGGGCCGGGGCTCCCGCCGGCCGGTCAGCCCGTGCGTACGGGCCCGGTGTACGGCTTGACCCAGCGGCGCCAGTGGTCCTCACGCCGGTATCCGGCCGCCGACCAGGCCCGGTGCGCACCCTCGTTCGCCTCCAGGACCATCGCGTCCCCGCGCCGGCCGCCCACGGCCTCGAACCGCCTCTCGGCGGCCTGGAGCAGTGCGGTCGCGATGCCCCGGCGCCGGTGGCCGGGGAGGACGGCCAGCCGGTACAGCGAACAGCGCCACCCGTCGTACCCGGCGATCACCGAGCCCACCAGCCTGCCGTGCAGCTCGGCCAGGATCAGCGCCTCGGGATCGCGGGCGATGAGGCGGGTGACGCCGTCCACGTCGTCCGTGATGCTCGTGCCCTCCGCGGCCTGTCCCCAGAACGCGAGTACGGTCTCGGCCTCGGAGGCCACGGCGGTCCGGATGCGCAGCTCGTCCATGGTCCGAGCCAAGCACGCGGAGCCGCGGGCCCGCCACCGGCTTTCGCGGACACGGGCGCGGACGGCCGCGTGAGGGGCCCCGGCCGATTCTCCCGGCCGCTGACCCCGGCCCGGCGCCCTCGGATGGTCTCCCGGCCCCGCGCCCTCGGGCTGTTCCCCGCCGCGGCCGCCCGATCAGTCCTCCCGTAGCTCCTCGATCACCGGAGCGAACGCTTCCAGGGCGTCGTCGAGGACGGAGACATACGTGAAGCCATAGCGCTCGCGCTGGGTGCGCAGCTTGTCGGCGATCTCCCGGACCGTGCCGATCACGATCTGGGGATACGCCAGCAGCTGGGCAGGGCTCACATCCGCCAGCGCGGGCGCCCGTGCCAGTACGGCCTCGGCCGCCCCGAGCGGGTCATCGGTGACGGTGGCGACCTGGAGGAGCAGATTCAGCTCCCGCTCACCGGCCGGATCGGCCAGGGAGCCCGCAAGCTTGCGGTAGGCGGCGACCCGCTCGTCCAGCTGATCGGCGTCGATCGGTACCATCCCCCGCTCGGTGTCCCGGCCGGCGCTGAAGGCGACGATGTCGGCGTGGTCGGCCGCCAGCTTCAGCACCCGGTCGCCGTCGCCGCCGATCATCAGGGGCGGGCGGGGCCGCTGGGCCGGGGCCGGGCGGTGCTCGTCGTCCTCCAAGAGCCTGATCAGTTCCCCGACCGTGTGCCGCAGCCGGTCGACCCGGCCGCCGGGGCCGGGGAAGTCCAGGCCCGCCCGGTCGTGCTCCTCCTTCACATAGCCCGCGCCGAGGCCGATCTCCAGCCTGCCGCCGGTGAGGGCGTCGGTGGTGGCGATCTCGCGGGCGAGGAGCGCCGGGTTCCAGAAGCCCGCGTTGAGGACGAAGGTGCCCAGCCGGGGCCGGCGGGTCACCGCCGCCGCGGCCACCAGGGCCGGGAAAGGGGCCATCATGCCCAGATGGTCGGGCACCTGGATCACGTCATAGCCCAGTTCCTCGGCCCGTCTGCACTTGTCGCGCCACCCGGCGCCGTCGGTGGGGATCGTCATGTTCACGGAGAACCGGAACGGGCGGGTCATACGTGCTCCTCCAGACGAGAGGTCTCTCCTGCGTCCACGCGGCGGGTTTCCGGCGTCCTTTCGGCAGGTCGCAAGCGTCGGTCACTCATCGGTCACTCATGGGAGACGGCGGACAGCACGTTCGTCCGGGACGCGCGCAGCGCGGGCAGCACCGCGGCGGCGAGCCCCACGACCACCGGGCCGGCCACCACCGCGGCCACCGTGCCCCACGGCACGGCGAACGCGGTGAGGCCCTCCAGCGCCAGCACCTGCTGGACGGCCACACCCCACACCATGCCCGGTCCCAGCCCCAGCAGCGCGCCGAAGACCGCGATCACGACGGATTCGAGCCGGATCATGCGCCGCAGCTGCCTCCGGGAGAGTCCGGCGGCCCGCGGCAGGCCGATCTCCCGCGTCCGCTCGACCACCGACAGGGCGAGGGCGTTCACCACCCCCAGGACGCGGATGACGATCGCGAGGCCCAGCAGCGCGTACACCGGACAGAGCATGCATCCTGCCCTGGTGCGCGAAGAAGCTGCGCAGAGTCGCCCTCGGCATCGGGGCCTCAGCTCTCGCGGCCGGGATGTCCGGGGGGATGCCCGGCCCCGGGCCGGGCACCGTGGTCGCGGTCGCCGGGCACCCCCGCCCTCCGCGTCCGGTCGCCTCCGTGCTGATCCCCGCCTCCGGCGAACAGCCGCATCCGCTCCAGTACCGCCTCCGCGGTCGGATCCGGCATGACGTCGACGATCCGGCCGTCCGCCAGATACAGCACCAGATCGGAGTGGGCCGCGGCGCCCGGGTCATGGGTCACCATCACCACCGTCTGGCCCAGCCCGTCCACGGCCTCCCGCAGAAAGCCCAGAACCTCGGCGCCCGCCCGCGAGTCCAGATTGCCCGTCGGCTCGTCGGCGAAGATCAGCTCGGGCCTGGAGGCCAGGGCCCGTGCGCAGGCCACCCGCTGCTGCTGACCGCCCGACAACTGCGCGGGCCGGTGCCGGAGCCGGTCCCGCAGCCCGAGGGTGTCGATGACCTTGTCGACCCACTCCCGGTCCGGTGTGCGCCCGGCGATGTCCATCGGGAGGGTGATGTTCTCCGCGGCCGTCAGGGTGGGCAGCAGATTGAACGCCTGGAACACAAAGCCGACCCGGTCCCGGCGCAGCAGCGTCAGCTCGCGGTCCTTGAGGCCGGTGATCTCCGTGCCGCCCAGCCACACCCGGCCGGCCGAGACGGTGTCCAGACCGGCGAGGCAGTGCATCAGCGTGGACTTGCCGGACCCGGACGGTCCCATGACCGCGGTGAACCGGCCGCGCGCGATGTCGACGTCGACGCCGTCCAGCGCGCGCACGGCCGTCTCCCCACCGCCGTACGCCTTGGTCAGCGCCCGCGCGCGGGCGGCGATCGGGACATCCCCGGACTGGCCGTGGGTGGGTGCAGTAGCAGGTGTGGACAAGGCCGCCTCCCCGGATCGTGGCCGCACCGAACTCCCGTACGATCCAACGAGGTTAGTGGGCTCCGGAGAGACGCCGGTATCCCTCGCAGGGTCCCGTTCTCAGGGTCGGTGTAAGGGGCATCCGCCCGGGGGTGCTCCAGCGGGCGGGCCGGTACCGTGCCGGAGTCCCGCGGCGCGCGGACGGGCGGTCCCCCGGTTGTCCGCACATGGCCGGCAGGTACGTCCGCACACGGCCGGCACGGTACGTCCGTACCCGCCCGGTCACGCGTCCAGTGCCGTGCGAATGAGCGTGTCGAGCCGTCGCCACGCCGGGGACGAGGCGTTGACCGTGCCCTGGATGAGGGCGGGGACCTCGGAGGGCGCCTCCAGTCCGGGCGGTTCACCGGGCCCGTAGCGCTTCCGGGTCGCGTCGGCGATCCGGCGGGCGAGATCGTCGACCCGGGAATCGTCGGCGTCGAGGCCGTACGCGTGGTCGTAGTCGAGGTGGAGCCGCCGCAGCGCCGGGTCGGCCAGGGTCTCGGCCTGGTCGTGGAAGAGGGTGACCGCGCGATCGGGGTGGGTGGCGAACACCAGGATCCACAGATCGCGTTGCAGCTCCACCCATCGGGGGGTGAATCCCCAGTGGGCCAGCCGCTCGAGATGGGAACAGACCTTGGGGGGCAGCGGTGTCAGGTCACCCGCGGCGAGCCGGCCCAGGCGCTCCCGTGTGGCCCGCAGGCCGCGGATACGGGCGGTCAGCTCGTCGTCGATCTCACGCAGCGCCCGCCGGAACTCCTCGTCGGTCGCCGATCTCAGCTCCCGGATACGGGCCAGCGGGACACCGGCCTCGGCGAGGGTCCGGATCTTGATCAGCTCGATGGCGTCATCCGCTCCGTACCGCCGGTAGCCGGAGGCGTCGCGGCCGGGCTCGGGGAGGAGCCCCTTGTCGTGGTACACGCGGACCGTCTTGACCGACACTCCGGCGTACCCGGCGAGCTGTCCGATGGTGATCATCCGGCCATCGTCCCACTTGACCCTTCCCCAGGGGCAGGGTCGCAGCATGGCGTCATGATGCATACGAACATCGACCGGGAGACCCTGCGCGCGCTGGCCGACGAGGGCAATGAGACGGCTCTGGACCGGCTGGCCGATCTCGCCGACGCGGCCGGGGACCTCGGGGAGCTGAGCGAGCTGCTGGACGAGGGGTGCGCGCACGCCGGGTTCCTGCTCACCCGGCGCGCGGTCGCGAACGGCGATCCGCGTGAGCTGGGGCGCATCGCCGACGCCGGGTACGACGAGGCCGGGAGGGAGCTGGAGCGGCTGCTGAGCGCGTCGGGCGAGAGGGTTGAGGAGCGAGGGGTTCCGGGCTGAACGGTCGCGGGGCTGGACGGCTGCGGGGCTGAGTGGTTGAACCGGGTGCCTTCTGTGCCCGGGGTGCGGTCATCGGGTACGGCAGGTCGGGCCTCGGCGGAGGCCGTACACGACGGCGGGGGCGCGGTCCCGGCCGGAGCCGGGTGCCGGGCCGGGGGTCCGCGACTTTCGAGGGCAGGCAGGGCAGGCGCGGCCCTGCCCATCCGGTCGGCTCCCGGGCCCCGAAGCCGGGGCCGGGATTCCGGGCGGCCTACGGCCGCTCGTCCGGCCCGGGGCCCGGGTTCCGCTCCAGGGTGGCTTCGGTGGCCGGTTCCCGCGCCCGTTCGGGATCGGGGAAGGGCCGGCGGGCCACGCCCAGGACACACGGGGAGGACGGAACCGTCGGCCCGTGCTCGGGAACCATGAGCCGGCGGTGGGTGCCGAGCTGGAAACCGGCCGCCTCGATCGCCGCGAGCGGTTCCCGAGCGGTGTGGCAGCCGCCGAACAGCAGGGGCCAGACGGTGCGGTCCAGCATCCGCTGGGTGCGGGCCAGCCCCTTGCCCGGGGCCAGGCCGTGTTCGAAGAAGCGCAGTTCACCGCCCGGGCGCAGCACCCGCTTGATCTCGGCGAGCGCGCGGGGCAGGTCCCGTACGGAACACAGCACCAGGGACGCGACCGCGACATCGAACGCCTCGGACTTGACCGGCAGCGCCTCGGCCGCGCCCGGCACCACGTCCACCGGGACCTCCACCCGGCGGGCGGCCTGGGAGGCCAGCATGCGCAGGGAGCGCTCCGGCTCGATCGCGACGACCTCGGAGACGGAGCCGGGGTAGTGGGCGAAGTTCAGCCCGTTGCCCGCCCCGATCTCGATCACCCGCCCGGAGACACCGGCGAGCAGTTCGTCGCGGTGGGCGGCGATGCCGCCCCTCTTGTCGGCGGACACACTGAATCTGGCGTAGAAGCGCGCGAACACCGGGTGGTGGACGGCGTCCCGGGGCACGGCTCTGGCACGCGGACGCATCACGGTTCCTCCGGATGGGAAAGTCCGTCTACGGCCATTCTCCCCGCCGCCCGGCGACTGTGGAATCCCCGGGCACGGAGATCCTGCGATGTACCGGGGGCGGCGGGGGCGGGATGCCCGCGCCCGTCCGTGCCGGCGCCCGCGCCCACCGGAGCCCGCGCCCGCGCGCGGGACGACCCGGCGGGCGCGGAGCCCTCCGGCGTACGGGGAGCCCGCAAGCCCGAAACGTACGTACGGGAGCTGCCGCACCGGATCTCCACCCGCGGAACTCACCCGCGCGAGCCCGGCGCACCCGAGGCCCGCGGCATCCGCCCCCGCCCGGGGACGCTCAGCGCACGGACGCGGTGAACGACTCCACATCCCAGGAGCCGCCCAGCGGCGGGCCGAACCAGCCAGCGGCACCCGCCCGGAACTCCGCGGGCTCCAGCCGGCCCGCCCCCTCCGGTACGGCTCCGAGGAGCGGCGCCCCGGCGACCTCGGGAAGATCCACCACATTGCACCGCGCCGCGAGATCCGGCACGTCCGGCCAGCTCCCGATGACCACACCGAGCTGCTCCAGACCGCGCGAGCGCAGGGCCTCGGCGGTCAGGGCCACCGCGTTCAGGGTGCCGAGCGCGGCCGGAGCGACGACGAGCACGGGAGCGCCCAGCAGCCGCGCGGCATCGGCGAGGGTGGCCCCGCCGTCGTCGAACCGTACGAGCAGTCCGCCCGCGCCCTCGACCAGGACGAGATCGTGTTCCGCGGCCAGTTTGCCCGCCGCGTCCGCCACGTCCTCGGGCCGTACCGCGGCCATCCGGGCCCGCCGGGCGGCGGTCGCGGGCGCGAGGGGCTCGGGATACCGCGCCAGCTCCATCCCGCTCACCTCCCCGGCGAGCCGTGCCACCTCGCCGATGTCCCCGCGGTCTCCGGCGGCGACGCCGGTCTGGGCCGGCTTCAGCACGGCGACGGACCGCCCCCGGGCCCGTGCGAGGGCGGCGACGCCCGCCGTGACGACGGTCTTGCCGACCTCCGTCCCGGTCCCGGTGACGACGATGACGCCCATGCGCTGTTCCTCTCCTCCGTGCGGCACTTCTTTGCCCGCAGCACCTCTTCCGCCCGTGGCAGGAGCAGGCCCGTGTCGCGGGCCCGTCAGGGACTCCGCCTCCCCGCCGTGCCCGCGCTCCCGGTGCGGCCTACCCCGCCCGCGCCGCCGCGACGACCGCCGCGGAGATCCGGTCGAGGTCCGCGTCCTCGGTCACAAAGGGCGGCATCGTATAGATCAGATCGCGGAAGGGGCGCAGCCAGACCCCCTCGCGGACCGCCGCCGCCGTGGCGGCGGGCAGGTCCACCTCGTGGTCCAGCTGGACGACACCGACACCGCCGAGCACCCGGACGTCCGTGACGCCGGGCAGCCGGGCCGCCTCGGCGAGACCCGCCCGCAGCCCGGTCTCCAGCCGCTTGACCTCCTGGGCCCAGTCCTGGGCGAGCAGCAGGTCGACGGAGGCGTTGGCCACGGCCGCCGCCAGGGGATTGGCCATGAAGGTGGGGCCGTGGGCGAGGACCGGGACCTCGCCCCGCGAGATGCCCTCGGCCACCCGCGAGGTGCACAGCGTCGCCGCCATCGACAGATAGCCGCCGGTCATCGCCTTGCCGAGGCACATGACGTCCGGCGAGACACCCGCCTGGTCCGCCGCGAAGAGCGTGCCCGTCCGCCCGAAGCCGGTGGCGATCTCGTCGAAGATCAGCAGCACACCGTGGTCGTCGCACGCCTCGCGCAGCACCCGCAGATACGCGGGGGAGTGGAACCGCATCCCGCCCGCGCCCTGGACCACCGGCTCCACGATCACCGCGGCCACCTCGTCCGCGTACCGCGCGACGGTCTCGCGCAGATGGTCCGCGTACCGCTCCTCGTACCGTGCGGGCGGTGCGTCCGCGAAGATCTGGCGGGGGAGGACACCCGTCCACAGGCCGTGCATCCCGCCGTCGGGGTCGCACACCGCCATGGGCTGCCAGGTGTCGCCGTGGTACCCGCCGCGCCAGGTCAGCAGGCGCTGCTTCGCCGGACGGCCGACGGACCGCCAGTACTGGAGGCACATCTTGACGGCCACCTCGACGGAGACCGACCCGGAGTCGCTGAGGAAGACATGGCGCAGGGGCCCGGGGGTGATCTCGACCAGCCGGGTCGCCAGCCGGACGGCGGGCTCATGGGTGAGCCCGCCGAACATCACATGGCTCATCCGGTCCAGCTGGCCGCGTGCCGCCTCGTTGAGGACGGGGTGGTTGTAGCCGTGGATCGCGGACCACCAGGACGACATGCCGTCGATCAGTTCGCGCCGGCCGTGGACGGGTCCGGCCAGCCGCAGCCGTACCCCGGACGCCGACTCCACGACCAGCGGATCACTGCGGCCGGGCATCGGCCCGTACGGATGCCAGACATGGGCCCGGTCCAGTGCCACCAACTCCGGGACGGACAGTTCAGGCATTGGGTGCCGTATCCGTGCCCGCGCCCCGGCGGCGTACCGCCACCAGGTCCGGACGGGCACCGGCCGGAGCCTGCCCGGAGGCGCCGGGCGGTCCGTCGGCGCAGACCGCGCCCCCGCCGCAGCCGCCGCCCGCCCGGTGCTCCGGCAGCGTCGTCGTACCCGCGCCCTCCACCTCGAAGCCCGCGTCCGCGATCATGTCCAGATCCGTCTGGGCCGCCTGGCCCTCACTCGTCAGATAGTCCCCGAGGAAGATCGAGTTGACGAGGTGCAGCGCGAGCGGCTGGAGCGAGCGCAGCTGGACCTCGCGACCGCCCGCGAGCCGGACCTCCACATCCGGGCAGACGAACCGCACCATCGCGAGGATCCGCAGACAGCGCTGGGGGGTGAGGTTCCACTCCTTCGCCAGCGGCGTTCCCTCGATGGGGATCAGAAAGTTCACCGGAACCGAGTCGGGGTCCAGCTCGCGCAGCGAGAAGACCACGTCGACCAGGTCCTCGTCCTTCTCGCCCATGCCCGCGATCAGTCCGGAGCAGGCCGACAGTCCCGCCGCCTGCGCCTGGTGCACCGTGTCCACCCGGTCGGCGTAGGTGTGGGTGGTGGTGATGTCCCCGTACGTCCCCTCGGACGTATTGAGATTGTGGTTGTACGCGTCCGCGCCCGCTTCCCGCAGCCGCTCCGCCTGCCCCTGGGAGAGCAGACCGAGACAGGCGCACACCTCGACGCCCTCGTTCTGCTCCTTGATCGCCTCGATGGTCCGGGAGACCCGGTCGACGTCCCGGTCCGTGGGTCCGCGTCCGCTCGCCACCAGACAGACGCGCTTGGCGCCGCCCGCGACCCCCGCGGCCGCCACCCGCGATGCCTCTTCGGGCCCCAGCCAGGTGTACTTGAGGATCTCCGCCTTGGAGCCGAGCCGCTGGGAGCAGTAGGAGCAGTCCTCCGGGCAGAGCCCCGACTTCAGATTGACCAGATAGTTGAGTTTCACCCGGCGGCCGAACCACTGGCGGCGTACCCTGCCGGCCGCCGCCACCACATCGAGCAGGTCGTCGTCGGAGGTCGCCAGTACGGCGAGCGCCTCTTCACGGGTCGGCAGCTCGCGCCGCAGCCCCTTCTCCACCAGCGTGCTCAGAAGGTCCATGGCGCCGATCCTGGCGTACGGCACTCGTCCTGGGAAAGTCGGAACCTCACAAGAGAGCCTCGGCGAAGTGTGTGTATGACCACACCCGTTCCCGGTGCGCCCCCGGTTAGTGTCTGTGGGCTGCCTACAAAAGGCCCCGACGAAAGGGCCGTACGAGGACCGGACCACGATGACCCAGGATCCCTTCGCATGGCTCCACGAGGAGTCCGGTCGCCGTGAGCGCGCCGGACTGGTGCGTACGCTCCGCCCGCGCCCCGCCGAGGCGGATCTGCTGGACCTCGCGGGCAACGACTACCTCGGTCTGAGCCGCCACCCGGAGATCACCGGGGCAGCGGCCCGGGCGGCCCGGTGCTGGGGCGCGGGGGCCACCGGCTCCCGGCTGGTCACGGGCAGCACCGAACTCCACGCCGAACTGGAACGCGAACTCGCCGTCTTCACCGGCTTCGAGGCCGCGCTCGTCCTGTCGTCCGGATACGCGGCCAATCTCGCCGTGATGACCGCGCTGTCCGCGCGGGGCTCGCTGATCGTCTCGGACGCGGCCAACCACGCCTCGATCGTCGACGGCTGCCGGCTCTCCCGCGCCGAGACCGTGATCGCCCCGCACGCCGACCTCGACGCCGTGCGGGGGACCCTCGCCGCGCACCCCGGACGGCGGGCGCTCGCCGTCACCGACTCGGTGTTCTCGGTCGACGGCGACGCCGCGCCGCTGCCCCGCCTCGCGGAGATCTGCCGCCGGGCGGGGGCCGCGCTGGTCGTGGACGACGCGCACGGCTTCGGTGTCCTCGGCGACGGCGGACGCGGCGCCCTGAGCGCCGCCGGGCTCGCGGGCGCCCCCGGGACGGTCGCGATGCTCACCCTCTCCAAGTCCCTCGGCAGCCAGGGCGGCGCGGTCCTCGGACCGGCCCCGGTCATCGACCATCTGGTCAACGCCGCCCGGACGTTCATCTTCGACACGGGTCTCGCCCCCGCCGCCGCGGGCGCCGCTCTGGCCGCGCTGCGCCTGCTGGGCCGGGAACCCGAACGGGCGGCCCGTGTGCGCACGGTGGCCGCGACCCTGCACACCCTGCTGACATCGCGGGGGCTGACGGCCGTACGCCCGGACGCCGCCGTGGTCTCCGTCAGGGCGCCGTCGCCCGAGGCCGCCGTGCGCTGGGCCGCCGACTGCCGGTCACAGGGACTGGCAGTCGGCTGCTTCCGTCCGCCGTCGGTGCCGGACGGGGTCTCACGGCTCCGGCTGACGGCCCGCGCCGATGTGACCGACCGTCAGGCCCGGTGGGCGGTCGCGACCGTGGTGCGGACGGCTCCGCCCGGGGCCTTCACCGGGGCTCTCAGCGGGGCCGCGCCGGTCAGCTGACGCTCCCCGCGCCGACCGCGATCACAAAGCGGTCCCAGGCCCGCGGCGAGAAGCGCAGCGGCCGCCGGGACACCTTCTTGGAGTCCCGTACGGCCAGGGTGTCGTCGGGGAGCCTGGCCGCCTCGACGCAGTTGTTCATGCCGGTGCTGCGGCTGCTGCGCCGCCACATTAAGACGCTGTCGTGGTTCACGGGGGCGCCGTACGGGTGAGGGGCGGACACCGGGCCCGGTGTTGCGGGAGAGACGTGCGCCGGGGCGGCGGCTGCGGAGTCGGCGGATACACGGGCGAGTGCGGGGTCGATGTGCGCGAGGCGATCGGACATGGAGCCTCCCTAAGCGTCATCCATGAGCGTGGCGATGAGATCCAGGGAATCCACCGCGGACAGGGCACGCGCCTGCATGGTCGTGAAGGCGGCGCTGTACACCTCACGGTCTTCTGCCCGCTCCAGATGGAGGCTACTCGTCAAGTGGTCAAGAACGACCACATCCAGATCAGAAGTGTTCGGAAAGGAGAAGATAACGAAAGAGCTGGCGAGTCCGACATAAGCGCCGACGGAGAACGGCAGCACCTGGAGCCGTACATGCGGAAGCCGGGCCGAGCGGACCAGCTCCCTCAGCTGCTCCCGCATCACCCGCGGCCCCCCGACCTGCCGTCGCAGCGCCGCCTCGTCGAGGACGACCCGGAGCTTCAGCGGATCCCTCGCGCGCAGCACCGCCTGCCGGGTGATCCGCACCTCCGCCAGCGATTCGACGGTCGCCTCCGGCAGATCCTCCAGCGTCGCCCGGGTCACCGCCCGCGCGTACGCCGGGGTCTGGAGCAGCCCCGGCACCACCGAGGTCTCCAGCGTGCGCACCGAGCACGCCTGGGCCTCCAGGGAGATGAAGTCGCGGTACTCGGGCGGCAGCAGCCCCCGGTACGCGTACCACCAGGGCGTGCCCGAGCCGCCTGCCGCGCCCGCGAGTGTCTCCAGCAGCGTCCGCAGACGGGGGTCGTCGACCTCGTACACATCGAGGAGCAGCCGGACATCGGTGGCCTTGACACCGCTGGCGCCGGTCTCGATCCGGCTCACCTTCGACTGGTGCCAGCCGGCCAGCGCCCCGGCGCTGCGGCTGGTCAGCCCCGCCGCATGGCGCAGCTTGCGGAGTTCTTCGCCCAGTTTGCGGCGGCGCACCGCGGGGCCGTGCTGCATCGGGGATTCCTTCCGCTCGGTTGATCCACGGTCCGGCGCCGGCCTTACGGCCGGTCGCGCCGGACCGTCGGACAGAGTTGTGAGTGTGGGTCCAAACGCGGTTTCGCGCGGCAGAGTTCACCGCTTTGGGCGACAGATATATGCATATCTTGGTGGATCACCACTCGCGGCGGCGCGATGAGTGGCAGTCTGGCGCGAAGCGCAATCCGTGGCCGCCCAGCGCACTCCATCCGCTACGAAGTCGGAGCACGGCCGCGGTGGGAAAGGGACAGCGTCGCCATGGCAGATCAACAGGAAGCATCCATCACTCTGCCGAGCGATCCCGCTTCGGTGTCGGTGGCACGGAGGTATGTCACCGACGTCGTATCCGAGTGGGGTCTGCCCGCCGGCAGCGAGACCGTCGACACGGTCCGGCTGATCGTCTCGGAGCTCACCACCAATGCGGTCCAGCACACCTTCGGCCAGTCGCCCACCTTCACGGTGGATCTGACGCTGGAGCGGGACGAGGAGCTGCGCATCGGGGTGACGGACAGTCACCCGCGCTGGCCCCAGCGGCTGCCCGCGGCGGTACGGCAGGACAACGGGCGGGGGATGGTCATCATCCGCAGCCTCACCGCGCAGTCGGGCGGACGGCTCTCGGTCACCCCCACCCCCGAGGGCGGCAAGACCGTCTGGATCGCCCTGCCGTGGACCGCGGCCGTACGGAACTGATCACCCGGCCGGGTGGTCCGGCTGTCGGCTGGGCGCAGGGAGCAGCGCGGCGCGCATCCCGGGGCCGGGTTCCCGCCGCGCGGCCGAAGGGGCGGGCGGCGCAGTGCGCCGAGCCCCCGGGACGCCGTGTGTCCCGGGCCCGGGGAGGCCGGGGCACCTGCCGGGAGCCCTTTCGAAAACGGCGCGTTCACGCCGGTACGCCGGCCACCGGGGACACCCGGCGACCGGCTTACGGCTGCTGACGGCAGACGGTCAGCGCACCCGTCCGTACCAGACGCTCTTGCTCCAGATCTTGTCCAGCTTCACCCACGACCCCGTCTTGGGGGAGTGCCAGATCTTTCCCTTTCCGGCGTAGATGCCCACGTGGTAGACCCTCTTGCCCGAGTGGAAGAAGACCAGATCCCCCACCTGCCGGCTGGATGCCGAGACCTTGCGGGTCGAGTTGTACTGCTGCTGGGCGGTCCGTGGCAGCTTCTTGCCCGCCTTCTTGTACGAGTAGAGCGTGAGGCCCGAGCAGTCGAAGCGCGAGGGGCCCACGGCGCCGTACTTGTACGGGGCCCCCTTCTTCGACGCCGCGATCTTGAGCGCCTTCCCCGCGTGTGCCGTGGCCGCTTGTGCCTCGGACGTGCCGCCCGGCACGAGCAGGGAGCCGCCGAGCGCGGCGAGGGTCAGGGCCGAAACGGCGCCCGCCCGGCTGATCAGAAACGGGACGTTCATCTGCGCACTCATGCGCAACCCTTCGTCAGCCGCCTGTGAAGGATGACCTGTCGGGTTCGGGCGGACGAAGGTGCCCGGCCGCGCTGGCGCGGCTTCACCCCGAGGAACGGATCCGGACGGTTCCGGCTGTCCCGTAATGCTCGGGTCCTCCACTCCTGCCGAAGCACTCCTGTCGACCAGTCGTCCGGAACAGCGGCAGGACTCGGCGTCCGTCCGGACCGCCCCGCCGAGGTGACGGGGGCTTGTCGTCCCAGGGATCTTGACCTACGGCGAGGCGGAATTCCGAGCCAAAACGGCGATATGTGAGTTTCAACACGAATGGGCTGTTCGGGTGGACGTGCCGTCTACAGGCATCGGAACTCGACGGCCGAGGAGGCCCGTACCAGCGAAGGAGCAAGGCGCTCCGCTTGCTTGCCGGTTGGCATGCGCAACTCGACCGTAGCCGCTCGCCGGGAAGCGACTACATCAATTGGGGGACCATTACTGGTACTCAACCAGCGGTTGACAGTTGCCACCGATTCCGCCGACGGGCGGGATCCGATGGAAGTGCCGTCCGGAATGCTCCCTTTTGGCGTATTCGCCGTCGAGAATCCTCAACGCCCCGCCGTGCGTGGCCGCGTGGACCTCGCTCTCGCCCCGGCGGTGTGGGGGCTCCCGTGCGTCCGCGGCGCGGTCGCACGGCCGGCGAGTGGCTGTGCGGGGGAAATCCATGGTCAGGGCATGTTCTGTCGTGACGGGCGCGGCCGCCCGGGGTGGAGCAATACGGCGTCCCGGCCGATTGATCACAACTGCGTCACTACCGGAAAGTACGTCCCGCCGGAGGGGAATCGGCACCACTACGGTCGGGCCTTCGGCAATCATCCTTTGGGGGGATACGTGAGCTGGGGTCAGCAGCCGCATGGGCAACCGACGGGGCAGTGGGGGCAGCGGCAGGCAGGGGGCCCGGCGCCCGGGAAGCGGCCGGGATGGGCGCGCAAGCGTGTGATCGTCCCCGCGGGCGCCTTCCTCTTCCTCATCGGTATCGGCATCGGCGCGGCGGGGAACGGCGGTACCCAGAAGGCGGGCGACGCCGGGGCCGCGCCGACCGCCACCGCGACCGCCACGGTCACCGCGCCGGCCGCGGCGGGGGCCAAAGCGCCGCCCGGACCCACGGTCACCAGGACGGTCACGGCGAAGCCCGTCGGCGACACCGCGAAGAAGCCGGAGAGAAAGCCCCTGCCCAACTTCATCGGCATGGGCCTCCAGGCGGCCCAGGACTCGGCCCAGGAGACGGGCTTCTACCTGATGACCTCGCACGACAGCACGGGTGAGGGGCGCAACCAGGTCTGGGACCGCAACTGGAAGGTGTGCAGCCAGGATCCGAAGGCGGGCAGCGTCGTGTCGGTCGACACCGAGCTGAACTTCGGCACGGTGAAGCTCGAGGAAACCTGCCCCTGACGTCCTGGGGCGGCTCCGAGCCGCTGAATCGGCCGTCTGTCCCATGGGCTGTCGTGAACCGACCGGCGAGTGAGCCGGGGAGCGGCCTGCGGGTGTCCGGTGACGCGAGCCCGTGCGGAGCCGGACGAACGGATCGACCGCGTCGTACGGGGGTTCCGTGCGAGGGGCGACGAGGGCACCCGTACAGCGGAGCCGTACACGGGCGGAGGCCCGACACCCGCCGACGGCCGCACGGCCGTCGGCGGGTGTCGGGCCTGTCCTTTGGGCTCAGCCGACCGGGGCCGGGGTGGTGTTCCGGAGCACCCCGGCGCTCTCGGGAGCCCTCCGGCGGCCCCCCAGAAGCACGGCGGCGAGTCCCAGAGCCGACCACAGGACGAGTGTGAGCAGTGCGCCGTCCGCGCCGTGCCCGTCGAAGAACGCCACCGAGCGCAGCAGTTGCGTGCCCGCGCCGGGCGGCAGCCACTGGCCGATCGTGCCCGCGGGCTCGGGCAGCAGCTCCGGTGCGCTCCCGGCTCCGGAGAACGGGTTGCCGAGAAGGACGAACAGCACACTCCCCAGCGCGATTCCGGGGCGGCCCAGCAGCGCCCCCAGCCCGGCGGCGCTCGCACCCGCCGCGAGGACGGTGAGTGCCACCACCCCGGCCTCGCCCCACCAGGGGCCGTTGAGGACACCGAGCCAGCTGTCGGCGACGGCGGCCGTGGTGATACCGAGGAGCGCCGCGGCGCCCACCAGGGCCGTCGCCCCACGGGCACCCCGCAGCCCCAGCAGCGTCACCAGTGCCCCGGCCGCGATACCGGCGATCGAGAGCGGCAGCATGCTCGCGGCGAGGGAACCGCCGCGCGGATCTCCGGGCGGAGCGGGCACGACATCGGTCACGGCGACCCGCTGTCCGTCCGGGACCTGCGCCGTGACGGCCTCCCGGAGCAGCCCCGCCACCACGGGGCTCGCCGCCGACGCGGTCAGCAGCCTGGGGCCCTCGGGGGTGACGGCCACCGCGCCGTACACCTCCCGCCGCTCGACGGCCGTACGCGCGGCGGCCTCGTCCTCGTAGCGGTGCACGTCGAAGGCCCCCTCGCGCTGCTCCAGCCGCTGCTCGACGGGGGCAGCGGCGGCCGGGGGGCCGGCGACCCCGATCGGCAGATCACGGGGAGCGGTGCGCGCGGCCGGCCAGGCGAACGCCCAGAGCGCCAGCCCGACCAGTACGGGTACGAGCACCATCACCGCGATCATCCGGCGCGCCGGGGTGACCGCGTGGACCGGTGGGACAGCGGACATGAGACACCTCGATTGCAAAGAGAAGGATCGTTCGTTTTCGTGAGTCCACCGTGCTCCGGGGCCTTGGTCCTTGTCAAGAAGGAATGTTCGTTTTAGATTTGTCCCCATGGCCCGTGTATCCCAGGAACACCTCGACGCCCGTCGCCGCCAGATCCTCGACGGCGCGGCGCGCTGCTTCTCCCGCAACGGCTTCCACGCCACCTCGATGCAGGACGTCCTCGGTGAGGTCGGCCTTTCGGCGGGTGCCGTGTACCGCTACTTCCGCAGCAAGGAGGAGCTGATCGAGGCGATCGCGGAGGAGACGTTCACCGGGATCAGGGCGGCGTTCGACGAGGCGGCCCGCACCACACCGCCCCCGCTGCCGGATGTGCTGGTCGCCCGGGTGCTGCGCGGGGTGTTCGAGCAGCAGAGCCACGACGACGACGGGCAGATGTTCGCCCGGCTCGTCGTCCAGGTATGGACTGAAACCCTGCGTAACGAAGTCCTGGGGGTGTTCCTCGAGGACAGCTACAGCCGTCTGCGCCTGACCTGGGCCGGACTCGCGGACGCCTACCGGGAGAACGGGATGCTGGCGGAGGACATCTCGGGCGACGACATGGCGCGCACGCTGATCGCCGCCGCGCAGGGCTTCATCACCCAGCACGCCCTCTTCGGAGGAATGAAGGCCGAGGTCCTTGAGAACGGGCTGAGCGGTCTGATGTCCATGCGCCGTCCCGAGGCTGACTGACCCGGGCAAGGAGGGCGCCGGTCCGTGCCTCCACGGTTTGCGGCTGCCCCGCCGACTCCCTGCGTGCGGGCGCTTGACCTCCGCGTGTGCGGGTGCGTGACCTCAGTGCGAGCGGGCCCGGGATTTCCGCGCGAGCGGGTCCGGGACGCGGATCGCCGGAGGCGGCCCCGCTCCCGGCCCGCCCCTCCCGGCCGCCCGGCCGCCGTACCGGATCCCGGACACCCCGCGGCAGGACGGGACCGTCATCGGCGGGTCGGGGACCCGTGTAACGCGGCCACGGCGAGAGTCCCGGGCGTGCCCCATGGGGCCGGTGAGACCGAATCCGGCGGTTGACAGGGGACGTTCGGCTCCGCGGAATCCTGCACCGCTCAGCGGGACTTCACCCACCGGTTATGGGTTCGGTAAAGAACATCAGTACCACCTGTCCCTGTACTCCCCCAGACGCGAGGATCCCCCGGACAACTCGTCACGGACAACTCGTCGACAGAAAGGGGGAGTTCTCCGTGAGACGCACAGCAGTGCTCGGCTCGGCCGGCACTCTGATGGCGGGCACGCTCATAGCGGGGGCGATAGCGGCTCCGGCCGCCGGCGCCGACAGCGGTCCCGGAGGTACCTCCGAGGCACGCGGTACGCGGATCGCCGCCGAACGCGCCGCGAACGAGGGCATCGACTGGGCGGACTGCCCCGACGGCTGGGGCATACCCCGACCCATCCAGTGCGGCTGGGTGACCGTTCCGCTCGACTACGCGCACCCCGGCGGCAGACAGATCAAGCTGGCCGTCGACCGGATCGGCAGCACCGGCACCCCGGCGGAGCGCCAGGGAGCCCTGCTCTACAACCCCGGTGGCCCCGGGGGATCGGGCCTGCGCTTCCCCACCCGGGTCACCAACAGGAACCCCATCTGGGCCAACACCGCCAAGGCGTACGACTTCGTGGGCTTCGACCCGCGCGGTGTGGGCCGCTCCGCCCCGATCTCCTGCGCCGACCCGCGGGAGTTCGTCAAGGCCCCCAAAGCCGACCCGGTGCCCCGCGGCGAGGCCGACAAACGCGCCCAGCGCAAGCTCGCCGCCGAGTACGCGAACGGCTGTGCCGAGCGCAGCGGCTGGATGCTGCCGCATATGACCACGCCGAACACGGCTCGCGACCTGGATGTCATCCGGGCCGCTCTCGGTGAGCGGAAGCTCAACTTCCTGGGTGTCTCCTACGGCACGTACATCGGTGCCGTTTACGCGACCCTCTTCCCGGGCCATGTCCGCAGGATGGTCGTCGACAGCGTGGTCAACCCCTCGCGGGAGAAGATCTGGTACGAGGCCAACCTCGACCAGGATGTGGCCTTCCAGACGCGCTGGAACGACTGGAAGGCATGGGTCGCCGCGAACGACGCGGCCTTCGGCCTCGGTGACACGCCCGCGAAGGTCGAGCGGCAGTGGCAGCGGCTGCGCGCCGCCGCCGCGAAGGCGCCGCTCGGCGGAGTCGTCGGACCGGCCGAACTGATCGGCTTCTTCCAGAGCGCTCCGTACTACGACTCCTCCTGGGCGCCCGTCGCCCGGATCTGGAGCGCGTACGCCGCCGGGGACCCGCAGCCGCTCATCGACGCCGCCGCACCGGATCCGTCCGACACCGCGGGCAACGCCGCCGCGGAGAACGGCAACGCCGTCTACACGGCCGTCGAGTGCGCGGACGCCAAGTGGCCCACCAGCTGGAAGAAGTGGGACCGGGACAACACCCGGCTCCACCGGAACAACCCCTTCATGACCTGGGCCAACGCCTGGCTGAACCTGCCGTGCGCGACCTGGCCCGCCAAGCAGCACACCCCGGTCGACGTGACGTCGGGCAAGGGCCTGCCGGGTGTGCTCATCGTGCAGTCCGCCCGGGACGCGGCCACCCCGTACGAGGGGGCCGTCGAACTGCGCAAGCGCCTCAGAGGCTCCCGGCTGATCACCGAGCGGGACGCCGGCTCGCACGGTGTCACCGGCCTGGTCAACCCGTGTGTCAACCGGCGGGTCGACGCCTATCTGATCGGCGGGGCGCTCGACGGGCGCGATGTGACGTGTGAACCGCACGCGACACCGAAGCCGTAGGACCGGTCCGCCCGGTCCGAGGCCGCCCGGACGGGGGGCGGGCGGCGCACTCCGCCCGTCCCTCTCACATGTCGGCTTCCCGCACGGGCCGGACGGTCACTGCGGGCCGCCGTGCCTCAACCGGCGCGGCGGCCCGCCTTCTTCGCCTGCTCCAGCTCCGCCTTGACCTCCGCCGCGTACCGGTCCACGTACTCCTGGTCCGACAGCCCGAGGATCGCGTACATGATCTCGTCGGTGATGGCGCGGATGACGGCCTTCTCGTTCTCCATGCCCGCGTAGCGCGAGAACTCCAGCGGCTCGCCGAACCGTACGGTGACCCGTCTGATCCTCGGCAGCACCTGGCCGGGCGGCTGGATCTCGAAGGTGCCCACCATCGCGCACGGAATCACCGGCACACCCGCGCGCAGCGCCATCACCGCCACACCGACCTTGCCCTTGTACAGCCGTCCGTCGTGGGAACGGGTGCCCTCCGGGTAGATGCCCAGCAGCTCACCCTTGTCCAGGACGCCGAGCCCCTCCCGGATCGCCGCCTGCCCCGCCTCCTTGCCGGACCGGTCCACGGGAATCTGCCCGGCGCTGCGGAAGAAGGCGGCCGTCAGCCGGCCCTTCAGCCCGGGCCCGGTGAAGTACTCCGCCTTCGCCAGGAAGGTGATGCGCCGTCCGATGATCGCGGGCATCAGGAAGTGGTCGGAGAACGACAGATGATTCCCGGCGACGATGGCCGCGCCGTCCTCGGGAATGTGCTCCAGTCCCTCGATCCGGGGCCGGAAGAGCAACCGCAGCAGCGGCCCCAGAAGGACATACTTGAGCACGTAATAGAACACGAGGGAACTCCCAACTCCGTCAGATCGGCTCCGGCATCGCGTTCTGCCCGCTCACAGCGTGTTCCGGGTGGAACAAGTGTATGTGTGGGTCTTGTCTCCCGTAACCATGTCCGATCGTACGCACGAGATACGGCCCCGACCCCTGGAACCCCAGGGGTCGGCCCTTCACACCGGGACCGGCCTTCCGCTGCGCCGACGGACACGCGGTCTCCCGGATCCGGCTCCGGCGGTGTTCCGCCGGCCGTCCCCGGCGATCAGGGACGACCGTCTTCCGTCGATCCCCGCCCGCCGGACGAGCGGAGGCGCCCGCGGCGGGGGAGCGTGGAGAGCGGGACCCCTTCGACACGGAGGCCGTAGATGCGCGAGGGCGACGAGCGGAACCCGCGATGCCTGGTGACCGGGGCGACCGGCTATATCGGCGGCCGGCTGGTGCCCGAACTGCTCGCGGCGGGCCACCGGGTCCGTGCGCTGGCCCGCTCACCCGCCGCACTGCGGGACCACCCCTGGGCCGGCCGGGCCGAGGTGGTGCGCGGAGATGTCACCGACGCCGCCTCCGTGCGTGACGCGATGCGGGACGTCGACGTGGCCTACTACCTGGTCCACGCGCTCGGCGGCGGCTCCGGCTTCGAGCGGAGGGACCGCGAGGCGGCCCGGATCTTCGGGGAGGAGGCCAGGGCCGCCGGAGTGCGACGCATCGTGTACCTCGGCGGTCTCACCCCGGAGGGCGTCCCGGTGCGGGAACTCTCCCCCCATCTGCGCTCCCGCGCCGAAGTCGGCGACATCCTGCTGCGCTCGGGCGTACCGACGGCCGTGCTGCGCGCCGCGGTCGTCATCGGCTCCGGCTCGGCGTCCTTCGAGATGCTGCGCTACCTCACCGAGCGGCTGCCGGTCATGGTCACCCCCAGCTGGGTCGGCACCCGCGTCCAGCCCATCGCCGTACGCGATGTGCTGCGGTATCTGGTGGGCAGCGCCGGCCTGCCCGGCGAGGTGAACCGCACCTTCGACATCGGCGGCCCCGACCGGCTGACGTACCGCGACATGATGCACCGGTACGCGCGGGTGGCGGGGCTGCCCCACCGGCTCGTCCTGCCCGTGCCGATGCTGACACCGGGGCTGTCCAGCCAGTGGATCGGCCTGGTCACCCCCGTTCCCCGGGCGATCGCGCGGCCGCTCGCGGAGTCCCTGCGCCATGAGGTCGTCTGCCGCGAGAGCGACATCGAGCGGTATGTGCCGAGTCCTCCCGGACATCCGCTGCCCTTCGACACGGCCCTCGCCTACGCCCTGCGGCGGGTACGGGAGGCCGATGTGGCCACCCGCTGGTCCTCGGCCTCCACCCCCGGCGCCCCCAGCGATCCGCTGCCCACCGATCCCGGCTGGGCCGGCGGCAGCCTCTACACCGACCGCAGGGAGCTCACCGTCGACGCGTCTCCCACCGCCCTCTGGCGGGTCATCGAGGGTATCGGCGGTGACAACGGCTGGTACTCCTTCCCGCTCGCCTGGGCGGTACGGGGGTGGCTGGACCGTCTGGCGGGCGGGGTCGGTCTGCGCCGCGGACGGCGGGACGCCGCCCGGCTGAGGGTGGGCGACTCCCTGGACTTCTGGCGGGTGGAGGAGATCGAACCCCGCAGACTGCTGCGGCTGCGCGCCGAGATGAAACTGCCCGGGCTCGCCTGGCTGGAGATGTACGCCGAGCAGTCCCCGGACGGCCGTACCCGGTACCGGCAGCGCGCGCTGTTCCACCCCCGGGGGCTCCTCGGCCACGCCTACTGGTGGAGCGTCTCGCCCTTCCACGCCGTGGTGTTCGGCGGTATGGCCCGCAATATCGCCCGTACGGCGGCGAGGACCTCAGTCCGGGAACAGCCCGGCCGGACGGAGTGACGGGGGTCCGGCCGCGCGCGACGAGCCGCCCGGCCGGAGGACCGACCGGACCCACCGGTCTGTCCCGCGCTCCGGTCCTGAGAATCAGTCCTGAGAATCGGTCCTGATGTCGCTCAGGGCGTGCCGTCACCCGGTCGGGGCCGCACTGTGTTGCGGGCACCGGCGGCCGGGGCCACTGTGGTCAGTGACCCGGAAGCGTCAGGTACTCACTCTCCGTACTCGGGGACCCGTTGGCGGAGGAGCCGGCCTGTCGAGATGAGGAGCCACGGTCATGCACGCTCAGGCCGCCTGCCGCTACATCATGGAAACGCAGGCATCCACAGAACGGATCCCCCGGATCCGCCGCATAGTCGCCGCACATCTCCGCTACTGGAAGCTCGAACCGCACATCGCACCCGTGTGCCGTGCCGTCGACGAGCTCATGGGCAATGTCGTCCGGCACGTTTCCGGGGACAAGACCTGTGTGGTGGAACTGCGGTGGACCGGACGCCATCTCATCGTGTCCGTGGCGGACAACGACCGCCGGATGCCCCGGATGACCAGTTCCTGTCCCACGAGGGGCGGGCTCGCCACCGTCGCCGTCCTCAGCGACAGCTGGGGCACCTGCAATACGGACACGGGCAAGGTCATCTGGTTCAGCAGGCGGGTGAAGGAGGCCGAGAACCTGCGCCCGGGCCCCCGGACGACGCTGCCGCCCACACGCGCCTTCCGGCCGCTGCCCGCCGCCGTGCCCGCCTGCGGGGACGACGAGCCGGGTCCGGGCCGGGCAGCCGGCGGAACCGGCCGGATCGGCGCGGGCGTGGCCTGACCACGGCCCCGCTCGGGCCCGGTGCCCGCCCGACCTCGGCGCCGCCCGTTCCCGTGTCGCCCGGCTGTTCTTTGCCGGGCGCGCGCTCCCTGCGCCCCGGAGACGGCCGCTGCCGGTCCCGGCCCGCCGGACCGTGCCCGCGGTGGCGCCCGCCCCGGTGCCGTACGTCTCCCGTGCCGCCCGGCCCTCTTCCCGGGACATGGTCCGTGCGCCCGGGGCCGGAGTCCGTTCCGCGGTGCCCGGCCCCGCCGGGCCGCGCCCGCACGGGAGCCCGCGCCCTTCCCGCCGTACCGGCCCCTGACCCGGGACCGGCCGCCCGGGACCCGGACAGCGGCGGGCGCACCGGACGGGGCTCCCCCGTGCACCGGAGGACCGGGCTCCCCCGTGCACCGCACCGGGCCCCCTCATGCACCGGACCGGGCTCCCCCGTGCGCCGGACGGGCGACCGGTGTCCGCCGTACGCGCTACCGGCGCCGCGCGGCCCCTTGCCCCGGCCGCCTCACGGGAGTGCTCTGGCCCTCCGCCGGCCGCCGAGTGCCGGACCCCAGCCCCGGGAGCACCGGATGCACCGCACACACCGCAGCGCCGTCCTCGCCGCCGCCGCTCTGATCACCGTCGCCGCCGCGCTGCCCGCACGGGCGGCACATCGGGACCCCGCCCCGTCCGGCGGCGCGCTGTTCCTGACCGTCACCGGGAGCGAGGGCGACTGGACGCGCGGCGTACGCCTGCGCTGCGCCCCCGAACCCGCCGGGCCGCACCCCGACGCGGCCGGGGCGTGTGCGGCGATCGCGGCCGCCGGGGGCGATCTCGACCGGCTGCCGGCCGACCCCCACCCCTGCACCAAGAGGTTCGATCCGGTCACCGCGCGGGCCACCGGGGACGGACGGGACCGTACGGCCGAGTGGACCCGGACGTATCCCAACGCGTGCGCACTCGACGCGGCCACCGGAGCGGTCTTCCGGTTCTGACCGCGCCCCCGGTGAACCGTCGTCCCGGTCAGGTGCCCCGAGCGGCGATCACCCCGATCGTCAGCAGCCCGACCACCACCCAGCCGAACCAGAGCCAGCCGTTGCTCCCGAGTGCCGCCGTGTAGGCGGTCACGACCACCAGGGTCGAGACGGTGAGCACTCCCATCGTCTTCGTGGATCCCGACATCTGCGCCCTCCATGGGCGACCGCGGCCACCCATGGCCATGGTCGCCCGGAAACGGGCGCGGGCGCTACCGCCCGGTCAGCCTCCGCTGCGGGAGTGGAGCGAGGCGAGATAGGCGTTGTACGCCTCCAGCTCCTTGTCACCGTCCCGGTCCGCGGCCCGGTCCTTCCGCCGGGCCTGGCGCTGATCGGACCGGTACCACTGGTACACCAGCGCGATCAGCACCAGCACCGACGGGATCTCGCTGAACGCCCAGGCGATACCGCCTGCCGCGCTCTGATCGGCCAGCGCGTCGATGCCCAGCGAGGCCGGGGGACTGTCGTACGCCTCGACCATCGGCGCGCTCGCCATCATCAGCGCGATCCCGAAGAAGGCGTGGAACGGCATCCCCGCGAACAGCTCCAGCATCCGCATCACATACCCGGGGCGGTGCGGTCCCGGGTCGACGCCCATGATCGGCCAGAAGAAGACCAGCCCGACGGCGAGGAAGTGCACCATCATCGCGATATGCCCCGGCCGGGACTCCATCAGGAAGTCGAAGAGCGGGGTGAAGTAGAGCCCGTACAGGGACGCGATGAACATCGGGATCGTGAAGACCGGGTGCGTCACGACTTTCATGTACCGGCTGTGCAGCAGTGCGAGCAGCAGCTCACGCGGGCCCTTGCGTCCCCGGCCCGCGACCGGCAGCGCCCGCAGCGCCAGTGTCACGGGGGCGCCCAGCAGCAGCAGGATCGGGGAGACCATGCTGATGATCATGTGCTGCACCATGTGCACGCTGAACATGACCATGCCGTAGTCGTTGAGCCCGGTGCACATCGCCAGCGCCACGGTCAGCACACCGGCGACGAAGAAGACCGTGCGACCGGCCCCCCAGGAGTCACCGCGCCGCCGCAGCCGCAGGACACCCCAGCCGTACAGCAGCAGCGCCAGGAAACACCCCGTCAGGAAGAACGGGTCGGGTGAGAACTCCAGCCCCCGTCCCAGCGTGAACGGCGGCAGATCCATCGATGTGCCGTGCCCGCTGTGATCCATCCGACGGCTCCTGATTCGTGCTGGTGGTGCGCTTGCCCGCACCAGACTAGAACTGCCCCCGGCCGCTCTCGCGGCCGGGGGCAGTCACCGGGGCGGGAGCCCCCGGAACACACCTAGAGCACACACTCGGCTTCGGCGTACCGCTCGGACGGGACCGTCTTCAGCGTCTCCACGGCACGCCCCAGCGGGACCATCGTGATCTCCGTGCCGCGCAGCGCGGTCATCATCCCGAACTCGCCCCGGTGCGCCGCCTCCACCGCGTGCCAGCCGAAGCGGGTCGCCAGGACCCGGTCGTACGCCGTGGGGGTACCGCCGCGCTGCACATGCCCGAGGATCACCGGGCGGGCCTCCTTGCCGAGGCGCTCCTCCAGTTCGACGGAGAGCTGGCGGGCGACTCCCGCGAAGCGCTCATGGCCGTAGACGTCCTTGCCGCCCTCGTCCCAGCGCATCGAGCCCTCTCGGGGCTTCGCGCCCTCGGCGACGACGACGATCGCGAACCGCTTGCCCGCCTCGAACCGCTCGCCGACGCGCTTGGCCAGTTCGGCGATGTCGAAGGGCCGCTCGGGCACCACGACGGCGTGCGCCCCGGCCGCCATGCCGGAGTGCAGCGCGATCCAGCCGGTATGGCGGCCCATGACCTCGACGATCAGCACCCGCTGGTGCGACTCGGCGGTGGTCTTCAGCCGGTCGAGGGCCTCGGTCGCCACACCGACGGCGGTGTCGAAACCGAAGGTCACATCGGTCGACGAGATGTCGTTGTCGATGGTCTTCGGCACCCCGACGATCGGCAGACCGCCCTCGGAGAGCAGATGGGCGGCCTTGAGCGTGCCCTCGCCCCCGATGGGGATGATCGCGTCGAGTCCCAGGTCGGCCACATGCCCCTTGGCGCGCTCCACCCCGTCACGCAGATGCTCGGGCCGCACCCGGGAGGAGCCGAGGATTGTCCCGCCCCGGGCGAGGATGCCGCCCACGGCGTCGAGATCGAGCTTGCGGTAGTCGCACTCCAGGAGGCCCTTCCAGCCGTCGTGGAAGCCGATGACCTCGTCACCGTGGTCGGCGACGGCGCGGTGCACGACGGAGCGGATGACGGCGTTCAGACCGGGGCAGTCGCCGCCGGAGGTGAGCACACCAATGCGCATTGCCCGAATTACCTTTGCAACGTGGGCCGACTCCCGGACCACGTCGTCCGGTTGGATCCCCGCCACCCTACCGGCGCGGCGTGGCGGAAACCGAACCGGGCGTCCGCCTGCTGGGACACCCGTGGTCAGGACCGGCCGGGGTGCGGAACCCGGTGCCGGTGCGGGCGCCTCGGCCGCGACGGGCCCGCGCCGGCGCGGGCATCTCCGGGGTGGCGGCGCGGTTCAGGCGGGCTGGGTCGCCGCGGCGATGCGCTCGTTGCGCAGTGCCTCGTACCAGCGGTCGTCCGTCGGCGGCAGGGCGTTCACATCCAGGGCGAGCTTCAGCAGCAGATCCGCGATCTGGGGATTGCGCGCCATGACCGGGCCGTGCATATAGGTCCCGAAGACGGTGTCGTTGTACGCGCCCTCCGTACCGTCGCCCGTGCCGTTGCCCCGGCCGAACACTGTACGGGCGAAGGGCCGGGCCGTCGGGCCGAGGTGGGTGATGCCCTGGTGGTTCTCGAATCCCGTCAGCTGGGGCAGGCCCAGACGGGGATCGATGTCCGCCAGGACGTCGCCGACGCAGCGCTCGCCCTCGCCCCGGGTGGAGACCACGTCGATCAGGCCGAGGCCCGGCTCGCGCTCACCGAGATCGTTGATGAACTCATGGCCGAGGATCTGGTACCCGGCGCAGACGGAGAAGATGATCGCGCCGTTCTCGGCGGCCCGCGACAGTCCGCCGTCGCGGCGCAGCCGCTCCGACGCCAGCCGCTGCGGCCGGTCCTCGCCGCCGCCGATCAGATAGATGTCGCCGGAGGTGGGGATCTGCTGGTCGCTGCGTACGTCGATACGCAGCACATCGAGGCCGCGCTGGCGGGCCCGGCGCTCCACGACGAGGGCGTTGCCCTGGTCGCCGTAGGTGCTCAGCAGGTCGGGGTAGACCCAGACCAGACGCAGGCTGCTGTCGCTCATGCTGGTAAGTCCTTCGGTCCTTCGTCGGTGGTCCGGAGATCAGTTGCCGACGCGGCGGCGCACGTCCTGGAAGGCGGTGTAGTTGGCGATCAGCTCGATCCGGCCGGGAGGGGCCATGCCGACCGCCTCGTCGACGCTCGCGCAGACCCGGAAGTCCAGACCCGCGACCTCCAGGCGCACGGCCAGGTCGAGACGGCGGTCGCCGATCACCATGATCGGGTGGCCCGCGAGCCGGGTGTAGTCGACGTCCCAGAGCCAGGAGGTGTCCGTGCCGTCCGCGCCGCGCGCGTTGACCGACAGGATGACCGGCGTGGGCGGGGGGTCGATGAGCGAGAAGGTCTCCAGCCAGCCGGCCGGGTTCTTCGCGAGCAGCAGCCGCAGATCACGGCCCTGGAAGCTGACCACGTCATAGCGCCCGGCGACGGCCTGGACGGAGTACATCCGCTCCAGCGCCACCTGCGGGGGCACCCCGAAGCACGCGGCGACGGCGGCGGAGGTGGCGGCGTTCGCCTTGTTGGCGCGGCCGGGCAGCTGCAGCCGGATCGGCCAGGCGGAGCCGTGCGGGTCGAGCACATGGTCGCCGCGCAGCACCCAGCTGGGGGCGGGGCGGCGGAAGCCGCACTCGCCGCAGAACCAGTCGTCGCCGGGGCGCTGCATCACACCGCCGCAGGACGGGCAGGACCAGGCGTCGTCCTTCCACTCCTGGCCGGCGGCCACCCACACCACATGGGGGGAGGAGGAGGCGGACCAGACGATCAGCGGGTCGTCGGCGTTGGCGATCACGGTGGCCTTGGAGCCCGCGAGGCCCTCGCGCCACTTCTCCGCGAGCATCCGGGTCTCGGCCGCGCGGTCCAGCTGGTCGCGCGAGAGGTTGAGCAGCGCGATCGCCTTCGGGGTCACATCGCGCGCGACCCCGGCCAGGTACTTCTCGTCGACCTCGATCACACCGAACTTGGCGTCGGAGCCGCCCGCGAGCGCGGAGGTGATGCCGGCGGGCATGTTCGCGCCGAGCGCGTTGGAGACGACGGGGCCCGCGGCGCGCAGCGCCTCGGCGATCAGCCGGGTGGTGGTGGTCTTGCCGTTCGTTGCCGACACGAGGACGACGTCCAGGTGCTGCGCCAGCCGCCCCAGCAGATCGGGGTCGAGCTTGAGCGCGACCCGGCCGCCGATCACCGACCCGCTGCCGCGTCCGGCGGCGCGCGACACCGCCGCGGCTGCCTTGCCTGCCGTCACGGCGAGCTTGGCGCGAGGCGTCAGTGGCTCCGAGTTGCCTGACATCGTCCTTGATCCTCCTTGCATCGGTCGGGGCCAAGCCTATCCAGGTCCGGCCCGGACGCCCTACCTAGGCCGTGCCGCCAAAGTAGCGCCGTCCGCCCGGAGGCCGGGGTTCCCGGCGTCCGGCTCGCGCCGTCGCAAGGCGGAGGATCACTCTCGTACGGGGCGTACCCGGGTGATCCCGGCAAGGGGGCGCAGGGGCGCTCCGGGCATCGCTGACCAGGCGAAATGGTGACGACACGGCCCAGGTACCACCGGGGGAGCCCGCGCAATCGCATGAACGTACGCTTGCGCCCATGCGACAGCGGCCGATCCCCGGTAGTTCAGGACGCGTCAGGCCCATGGGCCTGCTCGGCGATCCGGTACTGCACGCCCCCTGCGAGCCCGTCACCGACTTCGGTCCCGCGCTCGCCGGGCTCGTCGAGGACCTGTTCGCGACGATGTACTCGGCACGGGGGGTGGGACTCTCGGCGAATCAGGTGGGCGTGCCGCTGCGGGTGTTCGTCTACGACTGCCCCGACGACGAGGACGTGCGCCACCTCGGACACATCGTCAATCCACGGCTGGTGTCGGTGGAGGGGGTGGTGGTGCGGGGGCCCGAGGGCTGTCTGTCCCTGCCGGGCCTGGAGGCGGGCACCGAGCGGTACGACATCGCTCTGGTCGAGGGGGTGTCGTCCGATGGTTCTCCGGTACGGGTGCTGGGCACCGGCTTCTTCGCACGCTGCCTCCAGCACGAGACGGATCATCTGGACGGTGTGGTCTACCCCGGACGGGTGAGCGGCTGGCGCCGCGCCAGAGTGCTGCGGCAGGCCCGGCGCTCCGGACTGCGCCCGCCGGCCGACGGCGGGGTCCCGGTTTCCGAACCCCCGGTCCAGCGGCGCGAATCCGACTGAGGGCCCGGCGCCGGCCGCTCGGTTCACGCGGTTCGCCTCCCGGCCCGCCGAACGAGCCGGACACCGTGGGCGGGTTGTCCGGCGGGGCCGGAGGCGCCACCCGATGTCGCGGCCGAGCCGGATGCGGGCGAGGCGGGCGGGATGTCCGGGGCCGGGCGTGCCGCGCCGCCGGAGCCCTCACGGCGGCTCGGGACGCGGGCGGCCGCAGGGGCGCGGGCCCGGACCGCGGGCGGCGCGGTCGGCACGGCGGAGTCCCGCTCCCCGGGCGGGCGCGGAATCCCCGCCCCGCTCCCGGCCGCCTCCCGCGCCTCCCGCCCGGCACCGGTCCGGGCACCGTCCCCGGGGGGAGACGCCGGGGATCAGAACCCCGGTCCGCCCGCGCGGTCGCCCACCGCGGCCAGCCGGCCCCACAGGAGATCCGCCAGGCTGCGGACCAACTCCGCACGCGTGCAAGGGCGTTCCCCGAGCCACCAGTCGCCCGCCGCGTGCATCATGCCGACGATCCCATGACCCCAGACCCGTGCCAGACGCTCCCCGTCGGGACCGAGGTCCACCCGGTCGTGGATGACCTTCGCCAGTTCCTCGCCGAGCCTGCGCAGCAGCGGCGCCGAGTGGCGCCCCACGTCGAACGCGGCCTCCGGGGACTGCGGGTCCTCGGAGGGATGCATCAGAAAGCGGTACACCTGAGGCCGTGTCTCGATGGCCGCCAGATAGGTGTCGAGGGTCGCCTCCACCCGCTCACGCCGGTCCGCGGGGGCGTCGAGAGCCAGCCGCAGGGAGTCGAGCAGCGCGTCGGTGTGGCGCTTGGCGAGCGCCCGGTACAGACCGCTCTTGTCACCGAAGTGGCGGTAGAGGATGGGCTTGGTGATGCCGGCCTCCGCCGCGATCGCGTTCATGGACGCGTGAGGCCCGTCCCGGAGTACGACCCGGTCCGCCGCTTCGAGCAGTTCACGGCGGCGCTGTTCGGCCGGCCGGCCCTGGTCGGAGGACTGCTGTGTGGACTCCATGGTGTTCTCCCCGCCCGAGCGATGTGCGTGACGCCTGCGCAAACTAACACTCCTTTGGTTGATGAAGGTGCTCTCACCCCGGATCGGTTGACATGCCCTACTGCTTGGTAACAGACTTTAGTTACCGCAGGTAACAAGCGGAAATGCGCTGTAGTGCTGGAGGGAACATGGCCGAGTTCGCCTTTGAACTCAACGACGACCAGAGGCAGGTTCGCGACTGGCTGAACGGCTTCGCCTCGGACGTGATGCGTCCGGCCGCCGCCGAGTGGGACGAGCGCGAGGAGACCCCCTGGCCGGTGATCCAGGAGGCGGCCAAGATCGGAATCTACTCCCTGGACTTCTACGCACAGCAGTACTTCGACCCGACCGGCCTCGGCATACCGCTCACCATGGAGGAGCTGTTCTGGGGCGACGCGGGCATCGGCCTGTCCATCGTCGGAACCGGACTCGCCGCGGTCGGCGTGCTCGCCAACGGCACCGAGGAGCAGATCGGCACCTGGATCCCCCAGATGTACGGCGACGCCGACGACGTCAAGGTCGCCGCCTTCTGCTCCTCCGAACCCGACGCCGGATCGGACGTCGCGGCGATGCGCACCCGCGCGGTGTACGACGAGGCCAAGGACGAGTGGGTGCTCAACGGCACCAAGTCCTGGGCCACCAACGGCGGAATCGCCGGTGTCCATGTGGTCGTCGCCGTCGTCGACCCCGGGGCCGGCACCAAGGGGCACGCCTCGTTCATCGTCCCGCCGGGCACCCCCGGACTGTCCCAGGGGCAGAAGTACCGGAAGCACGGCATCCGAGCCTCCCACACCGCCGAGGTGGTCCTGGAGGACGTCCGTGTCCCCGGGCACTGTCTGCTCGGCGGCAGGGAGAAGCTCGACGAGCGCCTCGCCCGCGCCCGCGAGAGCGCCGGGAGGGACGGAGGGCGCGTCAGAAACGCGGCGATGGCGACCTTCGAGGCGTCCCGCCCCGCGGTCGGCGCGATGGCGGTGGGCACCGCCCGCGCCGCGTACGAAGTCGCCCTCGACTACGCCGGGACCCGTACCCAGTTCGGAAGGCCCGTCATCGACAACCAGGGCATCGCGTTCCAGCTCGCCGATATGCGCACCCGGATCGACGCGGCCCGGCTGCTCGTATGGCGGGCCTCCTGGATGGCGGCCACGGGCAGAGCGTTCACCTCCGCCGAGGGATCGATGTCCAAGCTGTATGCGAGCGAAGTGGCCAAGGACGTCACGGCCCGCGCCGTCCAGATCCTGGGCGGCAACGGCTTCACCCGTGAGTACCCCGTCGAGCGGATGCACCGGGACTCCGCGATCTACACGATCTTCGAGGGCACCAGCGAGATCCAGCGGCTCGTCATCGCCAGAACGCTCTCGGGCGTACCGATCCGCTGACCGCCCGGCCGCCGGCGCCCGTTCCCGCCCGACGAGGCGCCGTGCCCCGGGGAACGGGCAGCCGTGCCCGCCGGGTCAGGACGCGAGCACCCCCTCGATCGCGGCGATGACCTCCGGGGACTCGGGCTCGGCACGCGGCCGGATGCGCAACACCACCAGGCCGTCCTTGTCGATCAGGAACTTCTCGAAGTTCCACTGCACGTCCCCGGCCGTGCCGTCGGCGTCCACGGCCTTCGTCAGCTCCGTGTACAGCGGATGGCGCCCGGGGCCGTTGACGTCCGACTTCTCCAGCATCGGGAAGGTGACACCGTAGGTCGCCGAGCAGAAGGCCGCGATCTCCTCGGCGCTGCCCGGCTCCTGGCCCCCGAACTGGTTGCACGGCACCCCGATGACCGTCAGGCCCTGGTCGGCGTACTTCGTCTGCAACCGCTCCAGACCCGTGTACTGCGGGGTCAGCCCGCACTGCGAGGCCACGTTCACCACCAGCAGGACCCGGCCCCGGTACTTGCCCAGAGAGGTGTACCCGCCCTTCAGGGTGCGCAGGGGGATGTCGTACAGCGTCGTCATCTCGGATCTCCTCGTCATCGGGTGGGATACGGCCGGCCGTCGTATCAGCCGCTCAGCGGGCGGAACAGGCCCTCCTGCACCACCGATACCAGCAGAGCGCCGTCACGGTTGTAGATACGCCCGCGGGCGAGCCCCCGGCCGCCCGTCGAGATCGGGGACTCCTGGTCGTACAAGAACCACTCGTCGGCGCGGAAGGGCCGGTGGAACCACATCGCGTGGTCCAGCGAGGCCATGTCGAAGCCCCGCTGCCCCCAGAGGGGTTCGATGGGGATCCGGACCGCGTCCAGGAGCGTCATATCGCTGGCGTAGGTCAGCGCACAGGTGTGCACCAGTGGATCGTCCCCCAGCGGGCCCACCGCGCGCATCCACACCGCGCTGCGCGGATCCGACTCCTTCTCCTTGATGTCCTCGGGCGTCCAGCGCAGCCGGTCCGTGTACCGGATGTCGAACGGCTGCCGCCGGGCCATCCTCTCCAGCGCCTCGGGCAGCGTCCCCAGATGCTCCCGCAGCTCCGTGGTGAGCGACGGCAGCGACTCCGGGTCGGGGAAGTCCAGCCGGGGCGGCAGCTGGTGCTCGATGCTGCCCTCCTCCGGCCGGTGGAAGGACGCGGTGAGACTGAAGATCGTCCGTCCCTGCTGGACGGCGGTGACCCGCCGGGTGGTGAACGATCTGCCGTCCCTGATCCGTTCGACCTGGTAGACGATCGGCACACCGGGCCGCCCGGGCCGCAGGAAGTACGCGTGCAGGGAGTGCACCGGCCGATCCCCGTCGGTCGTACGGCCCGCCGCGACCAGGGCCTGGCCCGCGACCTGGCCGCCGAAGACCCGCTGCAGGGACTCGTACGGGCTCAGGCCCCGGAAGATATTGACCTCGATCTGCTCCAGGTCGAGCAGATCCACCAGGCGCTCGGCCGGATTGGTCATGGCAGTTCTCCTCTGTGCGCCGGAATCGGCTCCCGCCGGTTCCTCCCGTGTTCCCGCCGGTTCTCCGCGTGCTCGTACGGGCCCTCCCCGTGCTCGCACCGGTCCGCCGATGCCGGCACCGGCCGCCGGCACCGCGCTCCGCCGTCCGGGAGGCCGCGCCCCCGCGTCACAACCGGCCCACCGATGTGACCCGGACGACCGCCCGGCCCTCCTCGTCGGAGGCCGCCAGATCGACCTCCGCGCTGATGCCCCAGTCGTGGTCGCCGTTCGGATCGGCGAAGATCTGCCGCACCCGCCACAGGCCGTGCGGCTCGTCCTCCTCGATCAGCAGCAGCCTCGGACCCCGGGCGTCGGGACCGGTGCCCAGCTCCTCGTACTCGTCCCAGTACGCGTCCATCGCCCCGCCCCACGCGTCCGCGTCCCAGCCGGACTCCGCGTCCAGCTCACCCAGTTCGCCGACCTTGTCGAGCGCGGCCAGCTCCACCCGCCGGAACATGGCGTTCCGTACGAGCACCCGGAAGGCGCGCGCGTTCGCCGTGACCGGCTTGACCTGGTCGGCCTTCTCCTGGGCCTCCTCGGCGGTCTCCACCTCCGGATTGGCCAGCTGCTCCCACTCGTCCAGCAGACTGGAGTCCACCTGGCGCACCATCTCACCGAGCCAGGCGATCAGATCCTGGAGGTCCTCCGACTTCAGATCGTCCGGAATCGTGTGCTCCAGCGCCTTGTACGCGCTCGCCAGATACCGCAGCACGATGCCCTCGGTCCGCGCCAGCTCGTAGTACGAGGTGAACTCGGTGAACGACAGGGCCCGTTCGTACATGTCCCGGATCACCGACTTCGGCGACACCGGATGGTCCCCGACCCACGGGTGGCTCTTGCGGTAGAGGTTGTACGCGTGCCACAGCAGCTCCTCCAGCGGCTTCGGGTACGTCACCTCCTGGAGCCGCTCCATCCGCTCCTCGTACTCGACCCCGTCCGCCTTCATCAGCGCGACCGCCTCCCCGCGCGCCTTGTTCTGCTGGGCGGCGAGGATCTGACGCGGATCGTCCAGCGTCGACTCCACCACCGAGACCATGTCCAGGGCGTACGAGGGCGATTCGGGATCCAGCAGCTCGAAGGAGGCGAGCGCGAACGTCGACAGCGGCTGATTGAGGGCGAAGTCCTGCTGGAGATCGACGGTCAGCCGGACGATACGGCCCTGCGCGTCCGGCTCCGGCAGCCGCTCCACCACACCGCCGTCCAGCAGCGAACGGTAGATCGCGATCGCGCGGCGGATGTGCCGCAGCTGGTTCCTGCGCGGCTCGTGGTTGTCCTCCAGCAGCCTGCGCATGGCCTCGAAGGCATCGCCCGGCCGGGCGATCACCGACAGCAGCATGGTGTGCGTCACCCGGAAACGGGAGGTCAGCGGCTCGGGATCGGACTCGATCAGCTTGTCGAACGTCGAGTCCGACCAGGCGACGAACCCCTCCGGCGCCTTCTTGCGCACGACCTTGCGGCGCTTCTTGGGGTCGTCGCCCGCCTTCGCCAGCGCCTTCTCGTTCTCGATGACGTGCTCGGGCGCCTGGGCCACGACCAGCCCCGCCGTGTCGAACCCCGCACGGCCCGCACGGCCCGCGATCTGGTGGAACTCACGCGCCCGCAGGGTGCGCACCCGGTTGCCGTCGTACTTGGTGAGCGCGGTGAACAGCACCGTACGGATCGGGACGTTGACCCCGACACCGAGCGTGTCCGTACCGCAGATGACCTTCAGCAGGCCCGCCTGGGCCAGCTTCTCGACCAGCCGGCGGTACTTGGGCAGCATTCCGGCGTGATGGACGCCGATACCGTGCCGGACGTAACGGGACAGATTCCGGCCGAACTTCGTGGTGAAGCGGAAGCTGCCGATCAGCTCGGCGATCCGCTCCTTCTCCTCGCGCGAGCACATATTGATGCTCATCAGCGACTGCGCCCGCTCCACGGCCGCGGCCTGGGTGAAGTGCACGATGTAGACGGGCGCCTGCCGGGTGTCCAGCAGCTCGGTCAGCGTCTCCGTGATCGGGGTGCGCCGGTACTCGTACGACAGCGGGACCGGGCGGGTCGCCGAGCGGACCACGGCGGTGGGGCGGCCCGTGCGGCGGGTCAGGTCCTTCTCGAAGCGCGAGACATCGCCGAGCGTCGCCGACATCAGCACGAACTGGGCCTGCGGCAGCTCCAGCAGCGGGATCTGCCAGGCCCAGCCCCGGTCCGGCTCGGCATAGAAGTGGAACTCGTCCATCACGACCTGGCCGATGTCCGCGTCCCTGCCGTCACGCAGCGCGATGGACGCCAGGACCTCGGCGGTGCAGCAGATCACGGGCGCGTCGGCGTTCACGGACGCGTCGCCCGTGAGCATGCCCACGTTCTCCGTACCGAAGAGCTTGCAGAGATCGAAGAACTTCTCCGACACCAGCGCCTTGATCGGCGCGGTGTAGAAGGTGACCTGGTCATGGGCCAGGGCCGTGAAGTGCGCGCCCGCCGCGACCAGGCTCTTACCGGAGCCGGTGGGCGTCGAGAGGATCACATTGGCCCCGGAGACCACCTCGATCAGCGCCTCCTCCTGAGCCGGGTAGAGCGAGATGCCCCGGTCCTCGGCCCATGAGGAGAAGGCCATGAAGAGGGCATCGGGGTCGGCATCCGGCGGCAGCTGATCGATAAGGGTCACGCCCCCCATCTTGCCCGTCCTCCCCCCGGATCAGGGAACCGGGCGGCGGCCGGAAGATCACGAACGCTACGCTGCCCTGTCAACTGGCTTCATCACATAAGCAGAAGCTGTACGACATGGGGCGGGGAAACGTACATGATGGGACCGGCGCACTCGCTGTCCGGGGCGGCGGCCTGGCTGGGGGTGGGCGCGGCCACCGCCGCGGCGGGCCACCCGATGCCCTGGCCGGTTCTTGTCGTCGGGGCGCTGATCTGCGCGGGTGCCGCGCTGGCGCCCGACCTGGACCACAAGGCGGCGACGATCTCCCGGGCCTTCGGGCCCCTCTCGCGAGGACTGTGCGAGATCGTCGACAAGCTCTCGTACGCGGTCTACAGGGCGACGAGGAAACCCGGCGACAAACGCAGGACCGGAGGGCACCGCACCCTCACCCACACCTGGCTCTGGGCGGTCATGATCGGCGGCGGGGCGTCGGCGATCGCGGTCACCGGAGGCCGCTGGGCGGTCCTCGCGCTTCTCTTCGTCCATCTGGTGCTCGCCGTGGAGGGACTGCTGTGGCGGGCCGCGCGGGTCTCCAGCGATGTGCTGGTCTGGCTGCTCGGCGCGACCAGCGCCTGGATCCTCGCGGGTGTCCTCGACAAGCCGGGCAACGGTGCGGACTGGCTGTTCACCGCACCCGGCCAGGAGTATCTGTGGCTGGGGCTGCCGATCGTGCTGGGTGCCCTGGTCCATGACATCGGCGACGCGCTCACCGTCTCGGGCTGCCCGATCCTGTGGCCGATCCCCCTCGGCAACAAGCGGTGGTACCCGATCGGCCCCCCGAAGGCGATGCGCTTCCGCGCCGGGAGCTGGGTCGAGCTGAAGGTCCTGATGCCGGTGTTCATGCTGCTGGGCGGGGTGGGCGGCGCGGCGGCGCTCAATGTGATCTGACGGCGCGCGGGCCGGGACGACGGGGGCCGTGCGCGGTCGTGCCGCCCGGGGCCCGGGCCGTGAGTCCGTACGGAGCGGGCCCGGCCCGAGGGTCGCGCGGCGGTCGTACGGGAGCCTTGGCCCGAGGGTCGCGCGGGTGCTGAACGGGAGGGTCGGCCCGGGGCGCGGCGGGCCCGCCATCAGCGCATGTCCGGCGCCCAGCCGCCGCGAAGGAGCAGACCCGCGGGCTCTTTGGTACGGCGCTCCGGCGCGGGCCCGGCCGGGCGGGCTCCTGATGACCGGGGCCGCGCACCGGGCGTCGCCGTCGGCAGGGCGACCTGTACCGGACCACTGGCGTCCGGGCAGGGGCGGCTCACCCGTGCCAGGAACGCCAGAGCGCCGCGTACGCCCCGTCCGCCGCGACCAGCTCGTCATGGCTGCCCATCTCGCTGATCCGGCCGTCCTCGACAACGGCGATCACATCCGCGTCGTGCGCGGTGTGCAGCCGGTGGGCGATCGCCACCACCGTACGGCCGTCCAGGACGCGCGAGAGGGAACGCTCCAGATGCCGGGCCGCCCGGGGATCGAGGAGCGAGGTCGCCTCGTCGAGCACCAGAGTGTGCGGGTCGGCCAGAACCAGCCGTGCCAGGGCGATCTGCTGGGCCTGGGCCGGTGTCAGCGCCAGTCCGCCGGAGCCGACCTCCGTGTCCAGCCCGTCGGACAGCGCCCGCGACCAGGCATCGGCGTCCACCGCGCCCAGCGCGGCCCACAGCTCCGCGTCCGCCGCGTCCGTGCGCGCCAGCAGGAGGTTGTCCCGCAGGGTCCCCACGAACACATGGTGCTCCTGGTTGACCAGGGCAACATGTTCTCGCACACCCTCGGCCGTCATCCGGGACAGCTCGGCGTCACCGAGGAGGACCCGGCCCGTCCGGGGGGCGTAGATACCGGCGAGCAGTCTGCCGAGCGTCGACTTCCCGGCACCGGACGGGCCGACGAGGGCGACCCTCGATCCCGGCGCGACCGCGAGGGACACCTCGTGGAGCACGTCCACGCCCTCGCGGTAGCCGAAGCGCACCTCGTCCGCGCGGACATCGCGTCCGCCGGGCCGGATGCCGCCGTCGCCCGCGTCCGGCTCGATCTCCCGGACGCCTACCAGCCGGGCCAGTGACACCTGGGCGACCTGGAGCTCGTCGTACCAGCGCAGAATGATGCCGATCGGTTCGACGAGCATCTGCGCCAGCAGCGCGCCCGTCGTCAGTTGGCCCACGTCGAGCCAGCCCTTCAGTACGAAGGCACCGCCGACCAGCAGCACCGACGCGAGCACGGTGATGTGAGTGATGTTGACGACCGGGAAGAGCACGGACCGCAGATACAGGGTGTAGCGCTCCCAGGCCGTCCACTCGGTGATCCGCCGGTCCGACAGCGCGACCCGGCGCCCGCCGAGGCGGTGGGCCTCCACGGTCCGGCCCGCGTCGACCGTCTCCGCGAGCACGGCCGCGACCGCCGCGTATCCGGCCGACTCGGAGCGGTACGCGGCGGGCGCCCGCCGGAAGTACCAGCGGCAGGTCACCAGCAGTAGCGGCGCCGCCACCAGCACCGCGAGCGCGAGGGGCGGCGCGGTCACCGCCAGCCCGGCGAGCAGCAGCCCCGCCCACACCACCCCGATCGCGAGCTGCGGCACGGCCTCCCGCATGGCGTTGGCCAGCCGGTCGATATCGGTGGTGATACGGGACAGCAGATCACCGGTCCCGGCCCGCTCCAGCACGCCCGGCGGCAGCCTGACCGACCGTACGAGGAAGTCCTCGCGCAGCTCGGCCAGCATCTCCTCGCCGAGCATCACACCCCGCAACTGCACCATCCGCACAAAGAAGGTCTGGACGAGCAGCGCCACCGCGAACACCGCGATCGTGCGCTCCAGATGGAGTTCGCGCGCGCCGGCCGTCACCCGCTCCACCACGGAACCCAGCAGATACGGGCCCACCATGGACGCGATCACCGCGATCGCGTTGACCGTGATCAGCACCGCGAAATCGCGGCGGTGGCGCCGCAGCAGCTCGCGCACATAGCCGCGCACGGTCGCGCTGCTCCCGACCGGCAGAGTCGTCGCGGACTCGGGGGCCGCCGGATCGTACTCCGGGGGTGTGACCCGGAACATGGTCGCTCCTTTTCTGCCCGTGCCCGTGGCGTCCGGGCGCCGCTGTCCGCTCGTCGTCTCCTGGTTCCGTTTCCCGTTGGTGGTCTCCGGGTTCCGGTCGGCTCCCGTCGTCTCCGGGTTCCGGTCCCCGGCGTTCACGGCCGGGGAGCCGTCCCCGCGAGTCCCTGCGGCGCTCACGCCGGCTCCTCGACGTCCACCAGCGCGGCTCCGCCTCCGTGCCCCCGCCCGGCCCCGGCGCTGCTCTCCCCGTCGCGCTCGCCGTCGGTCTCCCGGGTCACGACGGCCCGGTAGCGCGGTTCGCCGCGCAGCAGCTCACGGTGGGTGCCCACGGCCGCGACCTTGCCGTCCTCGACGAGAACCACCCGGTCCGCGAGATCCAGGAGCAGCGGAGAGGAGGCGAAGACGACCGTCGTCCGCTGATCGCGCAACCGCTTCACACCCGCCGCGATCCGTGCCTCGGTGTGGGAGTCCACGGCCGACGTGGGCTCGTCAAGGATGAGCACCTGCGGGTCCGTCACCAGGGAACGGGCCAGTGCGAGCCGCTGTCGCTGACCTCCGGAGAGCGACCGGCCGCGCTCGGTGATCGGCGTCTCCATCGGGTCACCGCCGTCATGGGGGGACGCCTGGGCGAGAGCGTCCAGCACATCGCCGCACTGCGCCGCCTCCAGCGCCTGCCCGGCCGACACCGCCCCGGACGACGGGATGTCGAGCAGCTCCCGCAGCGTGCCGGAGAGCAGTACCGGATCCTTGTCCTGGACGAGGACGGCGGCCCGTGCCTCGTCGAGGGGCAGCTCGTCCAGCGGGACCCCGCCGAGCAGCGCGGACGGCGGGCGCCCGGCACGGTCCGGCGCTC
This sequence comes from Streptomyces sp. NPDC051018, assembly GCF_044456085.1. Lineage (NCBI taxonomy): Bacteria > Bacillati > Actinomycetota > Actinomycetes > Kitasatosporales > Streptomycetaceae > Streptomyces > Streptomyces sp. NPDC051018. The sequence goes on along the minus strand of NZ_JBITFN010000015.1, from coordinate 70,392 downwards.
CCTCCGTACGGTCAGCTGCCTCCGGCTCCGGCGCCGCGGCCTTCGGGTCCGCCGGGTCCCCCGGGTTCGCCGCACCGTCCGAGGGGCGTTCGGCGACGGTGACCGGGTGCCCGCCGAGCCGGTCCGCGAGCACCCCGGCCGCGTCCGGGTCACCGCACACCACGGCCGTGAACCTGCCACCGGGGGCGAGCACCCCGCTCCGGGGGTCGTACAGATCACCGCTGGGACGGCCGTACGCGACACCGGTGGTCGTGGTCGTACGGCTCAGCGACAGCACCCGCGCGGCCCGCTTCGCGGAGGGCTTCGAGAAGGAGTACGCCATCGCGATCTCCTCGAAGTTCCGCAGCGGATGCTGCGCGAGGACTACCGCGCTGAACACGGTGACCAGCTCCCCGACCGTGATCCGGCCGTCCAGGGTGAGCTTTGCGCCGTACCCGACCACCGTCAGCAGCAGCAGCCCCGGCAGCAGCACCTGCAACGCGGAGATCAGGGACCACATCCGGGCGGTCCGTACGGCCGCGTGGCGCACCTCCTGGGATGCCTCGCGGTAGCGGCGGAGGAACAGCTCCTCGCCGCCGATGCCCCGCAGCACCCGCAGACCGGCGACGGTGTCCGAGGCCAGCTCGGTCGCATGGCCCGCCTTGTCGCGCTGGACGTCCGCGCGACGGGTGGCGTGCGGCAGCAGCGGCAGCACGGCCAGAGCCAGCACGGGGAAGCCGATGGCGACGACGACACCCAGCGCGGGCTGGTAGACCACCAGTCCGACGCAGATCGCCAGAATCGTGACGACGGCGGCCGTGAAGCGCGAGAAGGCCTCGACGAACCATCCGATCTTTTCCACATCTCCGGTGGAGACCGCGACCACCTCGCCCGCGGCGACCCGCCGGGTCAGTACCGACCCCAGCTCGGCGGTTCTCCGGGCCAGCAGCTGCTGGACCCGGGCCGCGGCGGTGATCCAGTTGGTGACGGCCGTGCGGTGGAGCATGGTGTCGCCGATGGCGATCAACGCGCCGAGCAGCAGGATCAGCCCGCCCGCGGACAGCAGCCGGGTTCCGTCACGGTCCACGACCGCCTGCACGGCGAAGCCCACGCCCAGGGAGAGCGAGGCGATGGACAGTTGGTTCAGCACGCCCCAGAGCATGGATCTGACCTGTCCGCCCAGCTGATTGCGGCCCAGCCAGATCAGAAACCGGGTACCGGACCGGACATCGGGGGTACCTGGATCTTTGTACGGAAGGTCTTGGATCTGCATGGTGTCCCAGCACGGGTCGGGGATGGAGCAAACCGTGCAAGGTTCGCCTTTCGTGCCCCGGTTCCGCAATGGGTTTTCCCGCCATGGGCACAGGATCAGGCCAGGTCGGGAGGGCGGGAGCCCGGGGGCGGCGCGGGCTGGGGCGGAGTGCCGCGGGTGGCTCGTTCCAGCTCCAGCAGGGCCGATCGGTAGCTGCGGCCGGTCGCCAGGTCCATACCGATCTCGCACATGCGGTTGGCGCTGAGATGCGTATCGAAGTGGCGAGCGGTCACCTCAGCGGCCTCCCGGGCCGTCGCCGAGTCCGTCAGCTCCTTGTGCAGCATCCCCCGGTCGCCTGCGAAGGCGCAGCACCCCGCGTCGTCGGGCACCACCACTTCCTCCGCACAGGCCTCCGCGATGGTGCGCAGTTGCTCCTCGTCGCCCAGATGCCGCATGGAACAGGTGGGGTGGACGACCGCGGAGCCCGCCCGGCGCAGGACCGTGAGCCGGGGGAGCAGATGATCGGCTGCCCAGACCAGGGAGTCGAGCACGGTCAGCTCCCCGTGCAGCTCGCGGTTGTCGTCGCTGAGATACGGCACCACCTCGCGGGCGAGCCCCAGCGTGCACGACGAGGCGTCCACCACGAGCGGCAGGGTGCCGCCCGCGGTCCAGCCCCATGCGGCCTCCACGATGCGGTTGGCCATCAGCCGGGTGCCCTCCTCGTACCCCTTGGAGTGCCAGATGGTGGCGCAGCAGGTGCCCCGGACATCACCCGGAATCCAGACGGGCATCCCGGCGCGGGCGGACAGGGCCACCGTCGCCTGGGGCAGCGAGGGGCCGCTCCGGTCGTCCGGTCCGCCGAAGATGCGGTTCACACAGGCCGGGTAGTACACGGCGGACGCGCCGACGCGCCGCGTACGGGGCAGTCCAAGGGCCGCCGCCCCCGGAATCCCCGGCAGCCACTCCGGTACGAGATCGGGCCGGACGGCCCTGCGCGCCAGCCGGGTCGCCGCTGCGGGCAGCCGTCCGGCCGGGCCACCGCCCAGCCGCTCGCCCAGCCGCCCGGCCCGGTCCGCCGCCCCGACGGCGAGACGCGCCGCCGCCTCGACCGCGCGGAAGTTCTGCGCGGTCAGGGCCGCGATGCGCTCCTCGCGCGGTGAGTGGCGGCGGTGCCGCATCTCTTTCATCAGCGCGCCCGTGTCGATGCCGACGGGACAGTCGAGCTTGCACGTCGAGTCACCGGCGCAGGTGTCGACCGCGTCGTAGCCGTACGCCCCGAGGAGCGCGTCCTCCACCGGCGCGCCCTCGGCCTGGCGCATCATCTCGCGCCGCAGCACGATCCGCTGACGGGGTGTGGTGGTCAGATCCCCGCTCGGACAGGTGGGCTCGCAGAAGCCGCACTCGATACAGGGGTCGGCGATCGCCTCGACGCGCGGGATGGTCTTGAGCCCGCGCAGATGGGCCTTCGGGTCGCGGTCCAGCACGATCCGGGGCGCCAGCACTCCATCCGGATCGATCGCCCGTTTCGTACGCCACATCAGCTCGGTCGCGACCGGGCCCCACTCCAGCTCCAGGAAGGGCGCGATATTGCGCCCGGTCGCGTGCTCGGCCTTGAGGGAGCCGTCGAAGCGCTCCACCGTCAGCCGGCAGAACTCGTCCATGAAGGCCGCGTAGCGGTCGACGTCGCTCTGGCGGGCGGCGTCGAACGCCAGCAGGAAGTGGAGATTGCCGTGGGCCGCGTGGCCCGCGACGGCGGCGTCGAAACCATGGCGGGTCTGGAGGTCGAGCAGGGCGCCGCACGCCTCGGCGAGACGCGGGGGCGGGACGGCGAAGTCCTCCGTGATCAGCGTGGTCCCGGGCGGACGGGCGCCGCCGACCGCGGTGACGAAGGCCTTGCGCGCCTTCCAGTACCCGGCGATCGTCTTCGTGTCACGGGTGAAGGCGTTGGTCACCGAGGGGACGGGCGCGATCAGGTCGAGCCGTTCCAGAATTCCGGCCGCGGCCCGCTCGTACGCCTCCCGCCCCGCCGGGTCCGGCGCCCGGAACTCCACCAGCAGGGCCGCGGCCTCCTTCGGCAGCCGGGCCCAGTCGGCGGGGACACCCGCCACGCTCACCGAGGCGCGCAGCGTATTGCCGTCCATCAGCTCGACGGCGAGCGCGCCCGCCTCGTTGAAGAGGGGGACGGCGGCAGCGGCTGCGGGCAGCGAGGGAAAGAACAGCAGCGCCGAGGAGACCAGCCGGTCCAGCGGCAGGGTGTCGAGCACGACCTCGGAGATGAAGCCGAGGGTGCCCTGGGAGCCGACGATCAGCCCGCGCAGGATCCCCACGGGCGTACGGGCGTCGAGGAAGGCGTCGAGCCGGTATCCGTTGGTGTTCTTGAGCTCGTACTTGGCGCGGATACGGGCGGTCAGCTCCCGGTCCGCCCCGATGTCCTCCTTGATGGCCAGCAGCTCCGCGCACAGGCGTGGCTCGGCGCGGGCGAGGCGCTCGTCGGCGTCCGGCTCGGCGGTGTCGACGACGGTGCCGGACGGGAGGACGAACGTCAGCGAGGACAGGGTCCGGTAGGAGTTGCGGGTGGTCCCGGCGGTCATCCCCGAGGCGTTGTTGGCGACAACTCCGCCGACGGTGCAGGCGAGGGCGCTCGCCGGGTCGGGGCCGAGGATCCGGCCGTGGCGGGCGAGCGCCGCGTTGGCGCGGAAGACGGTGGTGCCCGGACGGATCCGGGCCCGGGCGCCGCCGTCCAGTACCTCCACCCCGGTCCAGTGGCGGCGGACGTCCACCAGGATGTCCTCGCCCTGCGCCTGGCCGTTGAGCGAGGTGCCGGCCGCGCGGAAGACGACCTCGCGTCCCCTGCCGTGCGCGTACGAGAGGATCGCGGAGACGTCGTCGATGTCCTCGGGCACGACCACGACCCGGGGGACAAAGCGGTAGGGGCTCGCGTCGGAGGCGTACCGCACGAGGTCGGAGACTTTCCAGAGCACCTTGTCCGCGCCGAGGAGCGCGGTCAGCTCCCGGCGCAGGGGCTCCTCGGTGCCCTCCGCCCGGGCGTCGGGAACCCGGTCGGGCGCGGGCGCTCTCGGCTCGCGCGGCCGGAGCGCTTCGGGGTCGGGCTCCAGCAGCGGCAGACGCGGTACGAGATCCGGCATGGGCTCGGTCCCCTCGACGGCTTCAGCAGGGCTGCCCCGGTCCGTCGACCAGGGCGGAGAGCAGCCCGCCGAAAGCCTCGCGCTGCTCGGCGGTCAGTGGGGACAGGATGTCCTCGGCGGCGGCCCGGCGCGCGTCACGCAACGCCCGCAGAGTGGCGCGGCCGGTCTCGGTGAGCTCGATACGGGTCACCCGGCGATTGCTGGGATCGGGGGCACGGCGGACCCGGTCGCCGGCCTCCAGTCCGTCCACCAGACTGGTCACAGCTCTCGGGACCACCTCCAGCCTGGCGGCGAGATCGGCCATGCGGGGGGCTTCCTCGTAGTGCGCGAGGGCGCGCAGCAGACGGGACTGCGCGGGCGTGATCGCGACACCGGCCGAGGCCAGCTGGCGCTGCTGGCTGCGGTGGAGGCGGCGGGTGAGCCGCAGCAGCTGCTCGGCGAGCAGGCCATCGGGATCGGGTGTGGTCATGCGGGAACAATATCAGGACCCTGTTCATTGTGTACATAGGTAATAGTGAGCTACGATCTCAAAAGTCGCCCTGCGGCAACGGGCTCGTGCGAACGGGCCTGTGCGAAGGGGTCTGTGTGAACGGGCGCCCTCGCCGCTGCCCGCCACGCGGACGGCCGGCCGGAGACCGGCGGCAGAAGGCCGGAGAGGGCATTGTCGGAGAGTCCGGAGAGAACGGAGAGAACGGAGAAAGACCCGGGAACACCGCCCGGGCAGGGACCCGGGGCGACCCGGGACGAGGACCCGAGAAAGGAGCCCGGGGGAGACCACCGGAGGACGGCCCCGGCGCGGGAGTCCGGCATACGGCCCGCGCGCCCGGCCACGAACAGACGAAGGAGCCCATGCACCCCTCATCACCCATGTGGACGCCACCGGCCAAGGGGCCGGAGCAGCCGCCGGCCCAGGTCCGGCGGATCCTCCGGCTCTTCCGTCCCTACCGCGGCCGTCTCGCCCTCGTCGGGCTGCTCGTCGGCGCCGCGTCGCTCGTCTCCGTCGCCTCCCCGTTCCTGCTGAAGGCGATCCTCGACACCGCGATCCCGCAGGGCCGCACCGGGCTGCTCAGCCTGCTCGCGCTCGGCATGATCCTCGCGGCCGTGCTGAACAGCGTGTTCGGCGTGCTCCAGACGCTGATATCCACCACCGTCGGCCAGCGCGTGATGCACGATCTGCGCACCGCCGTCTACGCGCAGCTCCAGCGCATGCCGCTCGCCTTCTTCACCCGGACCCGCACGGGCGAGGTGCAGTCGCGCATCGCCAACGACATCGGCGGGATGCAGGCGACGGTGACCTCCACCGCCACCTCCCTCGTCTCCAACCTCACCGCCGTGGTCGCCACCGTCGTCGCCATGGTCGCCCTCGACTGGCGGCTCACCGTCGTCTCGCTGCTTCTGCTGCCGGTGTTCGTCTGGATCAGCCGCAGGGTCGGGCGCGAGCGCAAGCGGATCACGGCCCAGCGCCAGCGCCAGATGGCGGCCATGGCCGCGACCGTCACCGAATCGCTGTCGGTCAGCGGCATCCTGCTCGGCCGCACGATGGGCCGGGCCGACTCGCTGACCGACTCCTTCGCCAGGGAGTCCGAGCGGCTCGTCGACCTCGAAGTGCGCTCCAGCATGGCCGGACGGTGGCGGATGTCCGTCATCGGCATCGTGATGGCCGCCATGCCCGCCGTCATCTACTGGGCCGCGGGCCTCGCGATCCAGAGCGGCGGACCGGCGATCTCCCTCGGCACCCTGGTGGCCTTCGTCTCCCTCCAGCAAGGACTGTTCCGCCCCACCGTGAGCCTGCTCTCCACCGGCGTGGAGATGCAGACCTCCCTCGCCCTCTTCCAGCGGATCTTCGAGTATCTCGACATGCCCGTCGAGATCACCGAGCCGGAGCGGCCCGTCGCACTGGAGAGGATCCGGGGCGAGGTCCGTTTCGATGACGTCGACTTCTTCTACGACGGCAAGCAGACCACCCCCACCCTCGAAGGCGTCGCGGTGACCGTCCCGGCCGGCGGCAGCCTCGCCGTCGTCGGGCCCACCGGCTCCGGCAAGTCCACCCTCGGCTATCTGGTGCCCCGGCTCTACGACGTCACCGGCGGCCGGGTCACCCTCGACGGAGTCGATGTGCGCGATCTGGACTTCGACACCCTGGCCCGTGCCGTGGGAGTCGTCTCCCAGGAGACCTATCTCTTCCACGCCTCGGTCGCCGAGAATCTGCGCTTCGCCAAGCCGGACGCCACCGACGAGGAGATAGAGGCCGCCGCGCGTGCCGCCCAGATACACGACCACATCGCCTCGCTTCCCGACGGCTACGACACTCTCGTCGGGGAGCGCGGCTACCGCTTCTCCGGCGGGGAGAAACAGCGGCTCGCCATCGCGCGCACCATCCTGCGCGATCCGCCCGTGCTCATCCTCGACGAGGCGACCAGCGCGCTCGACATCCGTACCGAGCAGGCCGTACAGCAGGCCATCGACGCACTCTCGGCGGGCCGTACCACGATCACCATCGCCCACCGGCTCTCCACCGTGAGGGACGCCGACGAGATCGTGGTGCTCGAATCGGGTCTGATATCCGAGCGCGGCACCCATGAGGAGCTGCTGGAACTCGACGGCCGCTACGCCGAACTGGTGCGCAGGGACACCGAGGTACCCATACCCGTCGCGCCCTGAGCGAGCGGTCCAGGTCCCGCCGCCCCGTGCCTCCGCGGCACGACCGGGCGCGAGGCGGGGCCGGCTCCGCCTCGCGGCCAGGGGTCTGACCGGTGCGGAACGGGCGGGGCCCACCGGAGTGGCGGATACCGGGATCGGAGGCTGCCTCGGGTTAGCGTGCCTGCATGATCAACGAGCCCTCACCGCGGCCGGGCGGCCGCAGAATGCGGCTGACCCGTCGTGGCCGGATGGTCCTGATCTCCGCCGTCGTCCTGGCCGTGGCGGCCGTCGTCGTCGTGCCGGCACTGTTCGGAAACGACGAGAAGGACGAGGAGACGAAGGCCGCCTCGCTGCTCATCCCCGAGGGCTGGCGGGCCACCCAGGTCTACGAGGCCATCGACAAGGCTCTCGGCAGAGCGCCCGGCACCACCCAGAAGGCCGTCGCCGGGGCCCGGCTGAAGCTTCCCGAAGCCGCCAGGGGCAATCCCGAGGGCTATCTCTTCCCGGCCACCTATCCCGTGGAGTCCACGACCACCCCGGCCGGCCTTCTCAGCTTCATGGTCAACACCGCCAACAAGCGCTTCGGCTCCGAGCGGGTCACCAGCGGGGCGCAGCGCAGCGGGGTGACGGTATATCAGACGATCAATATCGCCAGCATCGTGCAGGCGGAGGCCGACACCCCCGAGGACATGGGCAAGGTCGCCCGGGTCATCCACAACCGGCTCGCCAAGGACATGCCGCTCCAGATGGACTCGACCCTCAACTACGCCCTCCGTCGCAGCACTCTGGACACCACCGCCGAGGACACCCGAATCGACAGCCCTTACAACAGCTATCAGCGCCGGGGGCTCCCACCCACCCCCATCGACAACCCCGGGGAGCAGGCCCTGCACGCGGCGATCAGCCCCCCGCCGGGGGACTGGCTCTACTTCGTCACGGTGGCACCCGGCGACACCCGTTTCTCGGTGAAGTACGAGGACCACCAGCGCCATGTGGAGGACTTCAACGCCCGGCGCAGAAGCGACCGTTAGAGCACGGGCCGACCGTACGGCACCGTGGGCCACCGGCTCCCGGCGCGGGTCTTCCGGCCCGGGCCAGCGCCGGCCCTCCCGGGTGTCTCACACCGGCGCCGGTTCACGCTCCAGGAGCCGCCGGAGCTCACGGACGGCGGCCCGCCCCGCCCGGTTGGCTCCGATGGTCGAGGCGGACGGCCCGTATCCGACCAGATGGATCCGGTCGTCCCGTACGGCACGCGTGCCGTCCATCCGGATTCCACCGCCCGGCTCACGGAGCCGCAGCGGCGCGAGATGGTCGATCGCCGCCCGGAAGCCGGTCGCCCACAGGATCACATCGGCGTCGACCCTCCGGCCGTCGTCCCAGGCCACACCGGTCGGAGTGATCCGGTCGAACACCGGCAGCCGGTCCAGTACCCCCCGCTCACGGGCGCGCCTGATCTCGTCGGTGAGGGGCAGCCCGGTCACCGAGACCACACTCTCCGGCGGCAGCCCACGGCGTACACGCTCCTCCACCTTGGCCACCACGGCCCGGCCGACGTTCTCGTCGAACGGACCCTCGAACCAGACCGGGGGCCGCCGGGTCACCCATGTCGTCTCCGCCGCCACCTCCGCGATCTCCATCAGCTGCTGGGTCCCCGAGGCGCCGCCGCCAACGACGATCACCCGCTGCCCGGTGAACGCCCCGGGCCCCGGATAGTCCGCGGCGTGCAACTGGCGTCCCCGGAAGGTCTCCTGACCGGTGTAGCGCGGCCAGAACGGGCGGTCCCAGGTCCCGGTCGCGTTGATCAGCCCCCGCGCCGACCAGATGCCCTCCGACGACTCGACGAGCAGCCGGCCGCCGTCGCCCTCCCGTACCGCCGTCACATCGACCGGCCGGTGCACACGCAGGCCGAAGCGTTCCTCGTACGCGGAGAAGTACCCGCCGATGACCTCCGAGGAGGGCCGGGAGCCGTCCGCACCGGTCAGCTCCATGCCCGGCAGCGCGTGCATCCCGTGCACCTTGCCGTAGGTGAGGGAGGGCCAGCGGAACTGCCAGGCGCCGCCGGGGCGGGGGGAGCGGTCGAGAACCACGAAGTCGCGGTCCGGCACCAGCCCGGTGCGCCGCAGATGATAGGCGCCGGACAGTCCCGCCTGCCCGGCGCCGATGACGACCACGTCCACGTCCCGCGCCTCAACGTTGTTCACACTTCTACCAACTCGGCGGGGGCCGGGGTTCTTCCCGCCCGGCGCTGTCACGGGCCGGAGTGGGCGCGACACCATCCGGCCCCCGGGCGGCGACCGGTGCCGACCCGTCCCGGTGACCGGCCGGGCCCGGGAGGGCCCGACGGATCCAGCCGCCCGCGCCCGCGACCCACTCCCGGTCGCCGCCGTGCCCGCCACTGGCGTGAAGCATCCGGTGAGTCGGCACGAACGCCCCGCCGGCCGTCACCATACGGCCAGGAACGGCGGACGCGAGGAGGATGGACCCATGCCCTTCACCACCAGGTTGCTCCACATCACGACCGGCTCCGACGAGGCGGTGAACGATCTGACCGACGCCTGTGAGCAGTTCCTCCAGGAGTCCGCGGACGGCCGCGACGGACTGCTCAATGTCTTCGTCCCGCATGCCACGGCGGGGGTCGCCGTCATCGAGACGGGCTCCGGCAGCGACGACGACCTCCTCGCGGCCCTCCGCACCCTGCTTCCCCCCGACGACCGCTGGCGCCACCGTCACGGCAGCCCCGGCCACGGCCGCGACCACGTACTCCCCGCCTTCCTCCCACCGCACGCGACGCTGCCCGTGATCGGCGGCCGGCTGGCACTGGGGACCTGGCAGTCGGTGTGCCTCGTGGACACGAATGTCGACAATGCGAAGCGCCAGGTACGGCTGAGCTTCTGCGGATACTGAGCCGCTTCGGTGGCATCGTGGAGCGGAACTCCGGCCGTGCCGACTGACCTGGTGCACATGGTGCCCGTTTGGTCCGTGGGGCCCGGCTTCACGGTGAGCTCACGGTCCGGCCTCGTTACGGTCATGTCCCCCGCGGGTGCGGCGAGACGGGCCGCTCGCCTCCCGCTCAGCGATACGGGACAGCACGGCACGCCAACGGCCGCGAAGGGGCGTCGCGTACCGAGGCGGGGAGAGTGGCGTATGAGCCGGCGGGAATCCGCCCCGGTGAGGGCCAGGAGCCGTGGTCGGGCACACGCACGATCCGGTGGGCCCGAATGGCCGTGCAGAAAACCCGAGATCGACGAATCCAGGAGATTCGTCGGATCGGGACAGGGATCACAACGGAGGCTGTCGCACGATGGAGCGATATGCCAAGATCGACAGAGAAGGCGACGATCGCCGCCTTTTCTGTGAGGAGTAGGCGCAATGAATGATCCGGTGAACAGGGATCTCTGGCTGGGCAGCGCGGCAGGAATTGGGCTGACGCCCCTGGGGGAGTCCGCCCCCGAAGGGGTCCCTACGGTGGATCAGGCACTTCTGAGCGTCACGAACATGGAGGTGAGGCCCACCAGAACCGTCCCTGTCGACTCGCCCGACGCATGGGGAGAGGTTGATCGCCAATGGCTTTCCCTGGCAAGGGACAACGCGCTTTTCACCGAAGACGGCAGGTTTCTGATCGTCCTTCCCGGTCCAGGGGCAGTCGAGTCCGGATGGGTTCCCGTCCAATGGGTTGACGGTGTTGAGATCTCATCTCGTTTGAGTCACCGAAAGGAGAATGTTGATTTCCTGGCAATGTCGCTGGATGGAAAGGTGCTGTGCGCTGTTACGGAAGAGGACAGTGACTACTGGATCATTCTTCATGAATTCTCCTGCCCGGGATGCCCGTCGTTGCCGCGGTGAACGTCTCCGGCACGGAGCCCGCGCAGCCTCCTGGCGTTGACTCCCCGGATGTCCGCCGCCGCGGCCCGCGCAGGGGCGCCGCAGTGACTCACGTCCAGGACATGCACCGGACCGTTATGAGCGGCTTCGCCGGACGGGTGGACGACGGCAGCCGCGGTGCCCTTTCCCGGATGAGCACATGAAGACGTGGTTCCCGCGCCGACTGCAACCCGTCGGCGAGCCCGCCGTTGCTCCCGAGGGGGTGACCCGCATCGGCGTTGACGCGGATACCGGCAGACCGGCCCTCCGTATGCTCCCGAGGGTCCCCAGCGCGTCAGCCCGCAAAGGGTTTCCGTATCGCCTGAGCGGAGATCAAGGGCACCATCACGGTCACGTACCCGCAGGTCTTCGTTGCCGCCCCCACCCGGCGCGTCGGACACGCCCGCGCGCGCAGTCGCGGACTCATTCCGGTGCGGTGAGCGGGACCCTGTGTGCGGCCCCGGCGGCGGTCGGTCTCAGCAGGTGCCGAGGGGGGCCGAGCCGGTGGCGGCCGTGATGGCCGTGAGGGCTCGGCGCAGTGCGGAGTCGCCGGGTGGGAGGTCGCGCCAGCGGGCGCCGATGTGGTCGTCGGGGCGGACCAGCAGTGCTCCGTGGGGGCCGAGGCCGCAGGGATCGGTGTGTTCGCCGGGAAGGGGCTCGATCCGCAGCGGCCATGGTGCGGTGCCCTGCCGCTCCCAGCGGGCGGGGTCCGGGGTGAACAGGGTGAACCCTTCGCCGATGGCGTCGAGCGTGGATCGTCCGGCCGTGAGCCAGAGGTGTGGCATACGGCGGCCGGGCTCCGCGGTGGGGACGTAGTCCGTGCTCGTGCCGGAGGGCCCGGGTGGTGTGCTGCCCTCGGTGAGAACGGCGTCGGAGCGGTAGGTGACTCCGAGCACGAGACCGAGTTGGGCGAAGAACTGTTCCGACCAGGGGAGTTCGATGTGGGCCGGCGCGGTTCCACTGCTCTGGAGCTGCTCGCGGCGCAGGCTCTGGGCGTCGAGCATCAGTTCTGTGTTGGCCACTGCCTGGCGGAGGGTCCGACGCGCGACGGGCCGTCGTTCCGTCTCGTAGGTTCCCAGCAGGCCCGGTCCGGCCCACCCATGGAGAACCCCGGCCAGCTTCCAGCACAGATTGTGAACATCGGCGATACCGGTGTTCAGGCCCAGGCCGCCGATGATGGGAATCGCGTGCGCGGCGTCGCCGGCCAGCAGGATCCTGCCCCGGTGGAACCGCTCGGCGACGAACCCGTTCATCACCCAGTGCTGAACCCGCAGGACATCGGCCCGTATATCGGCTCCGGGGCCGAGAGCACGCGAGACGAGGCCGGGCCAGTCGGCGCGCTCGGTGTCGTCGGGGGTGGGAGTCAGCCATGCCCAGCCTCCCTCGGGGTAGAGCGGGAGGAACGGTCCGTGCGCGGTGAAGTAGACTCCGGCGGGCTGGTCGGCGCACCATCTGGTGAGATCGGCGTCGAATACGACGGTGGTGATGGCCGCCAGCGCTCCGGGACCGGGCGTATCGATGGCCAGCCGCCGGCGGACGGTGGAGTGCGCGCCGTCGGCGCCCAGTACATAGCGGGCACGGACGTGGATCTCGGCACCGCGCGGGTGCTCGACGAGCAGGGCGACGACGCCGTCGGCCCCTTCGGTCAGGTCGATGAGTTCGACCCCGAAACGCATCCGCGCGTCCGCCGCGGCGAGCAGGACGGGTTCCAGCCGGTCCTGGGAGGTGACCACGCCGACCAGGGGGCTCTCGGGGATCGGTTCGTTGATCCCTGCCATCGCCGCCGTGGCGAAGTCGCGATCCAGCAGGGTGTCGCGGAAGCGGACGCGGCCGAACTCCGGGGCGAACGCGTTGTCCGCGATCCGGGCGGCGAGTCCGAGCCGGCGGTAGATCTCCATCGAGCGCGTGTTGATCAGCCGGGCCCGGGGGAAGGCCGACGGCCCGCCGTGCTTCTCGACGAGGAACGCCCGCACGCCCCAGCGCTCCAGCAGAGCCCGGGCCGTGAGCCCTACCGGCCCACCACCGACGATCAACACCTCCACCTCGGTGTCTGCTACGGGCACGGTCGGACTCCTCCCGCTCGCCTGGGCCGGGTCGGTCCCATCGCCGGTCGTCGGCTCCGCCGTCCCGGGGCTCGCCCGCTCCGGGCCGAGGATCAGCGATCACGCCGATGGCGGCAGCAGCCGGGGTGACCGGCAGTGAGGGGGTACGGGCCTGCGCCCGCCGGGCGGCCGGGGCGATGTCGTCACGGTGGGCTTCGTCGCCGGGTCGTGAAGACAATTCTCCGCGTCCGGCAGCCGGCCGCACGTCCGCCGGGGCCGTGCGGGTGCTGCGCACATTCATTCCTGAAGTGATCGCCGAGTATCTACTCTCGTTCCACGAGGTGCGGCACAAGGCATGGGGCGGGGCGTTGTGGCGGTATTCATCGAAGGGTCTCGGGGAGTCGCCGTACGCACGGACGAACCGTCCGGGTCCTATACGGCGACGGGAGCGCTTCGCCATCGCCGTCCGGCACCGTTCCCCACGGGCGGAACTCCTCTTCGTATGACGGTGGAAATCCGCCGCAATATGGGCGGAATGGTAGCGAGGGGGCTTCTGGGAGGGGGATTTGTCTCTGCCGTGGCCCCCGCAGCCCCCGCAGACCCCAGGGAGGCGGTCACCGTTCTTGAGGTCCCTCACCAAGGCTCCCTGCTGGAATTCCCGTCGTGTCCGAGCTGCCACAGCGAGTTGGGCCGGCCGCTGATCGCGGGGCTGCCGGATGATTTCGCGGGGGCTGTGCTCACCGGACTGGCGGATGAATCCGCGGGCGCCCTGTCCGCCGGAACCCTCAGGATCGACCGCGCCGGTTTCGACCCGGCAGGGTCGTCCGGGAACGTCTTCAGCGCTCTGGGCCGTCTGCTGCGCGGCGCGATCAGCGCTTCGCAGAACGGCCGCGAACCGGAGGAAGCCGTACAGGGGGCCATGCGGCGCTGGTGACCGGCTCATGGACTCGTGGACCGAGCGGGGCGGTGTTCCGGGGCGCCCCGGTGCCGGGGCGAGCGGTGTCCGGGGCGCCCCGTGCCGGAGAGTCTCCCGGCCGCCGGGTGCCCGGCCGGCAGTGGCCACCGATCCGGGCGTCGTGCCGCACGTATCCGTGTGTCTCCCGCGCCGGGCGCCCGCGGCGGACCGTTTCCGGGTCCCGCCGGACCTGGCCGGCAGGCGGGCATTCGTGCGGGTACGGGGGCAAGACAGCGATCGTCGTGGCACTCGGAGGTGCCGTGCTACTCTTACCCGAGTTGCAGTTGTGGTTCCCATACGCTTCAAGTGCCTGTGACGGATTCTCCGCCAGGCATTTTTTGTTGTTTTCGGTGCTTTTTCCGGACGGGGCAATCATCGCGGCGACACCGGGAATTTCGCATAGTGTGATCCCGGCTTACTGCCCCGAAGGAGAATAGATATGGCTACTGGCACCGTGAAGTGGTTCAACTCGGAAAAGGGTTTCGGCTTCATCGAGCAGGAGGGTGGCGGACCCGACGTCTTCGCCCACTACTCGAACATCGCCACCCAGGGCTTCCGTGAGCTTCAGGAGGGTCAGAAGGTGACCTTCGACGTCACTCAGGGCCAGAAGGGCCCGCAGGCCGAGAACATCGTTCCTGCCTGACGCTGAAGCACACGGCGTAGCACGACGTAGCCGGGACCGGCACCCTGGGGTGCCGGTCCCGGCTCGTTGACGTTCTCCGGTGGATTCCCGGCAGGCACTGCTGCCGGTGTCCCTTTTCCACCGCACCGGCGAGGCCGGTTCCGCTCAGTCTTTTTCGGCTCGTTTCTGCGATTCATCGGCTCTTCGCCGCCGAGAATTCCTCGATACGCGCCACACCGAGGAAGGGTTCTCCATGAGCCGCTCAGCACGCAGGAACAGCCGGTCCGCCGAGGTCCGTCAGGGCGCTTCCGCCGGGTCCGGCCGGGGCCGTACGAGGAGTCAGGGACGCCAGGGCGGCAGGCCCGGCGGCTCCGCGCGGCGTTCCTCCGCGCCCCAGGGCGAGTTCGCGCTGCCCGTCACCACCACGCCCGCCCTCCCACCGGTCGCGGCCTTCGGTGAACTGGATCTGCCCGCCCCGCTGCTCGACACGCTCACGGGCCTCGGAGTGACGGAGCCCTTCCCCATCCAGGCCGCCACGCTCCCGAACTCCCTCATCGGCCGCGACGTGCTCGGGCGGGCGCGCACCGGTTCGGGCAAGACGCTCGCCTTCGGCCTCCCGCTGCTCGCGCGCACCGCCGGGCGGCGTGCCGAGCCCCGGCAGCCGCTCGCCCTCGTCCTCGTCCCCACCCGGGAACTGGCACAGCAGGTCACCGACGCTCTCACGCCGTACGCCCGCGCCCTGAAGGTGCGGCTGGCGACCGTGGTCGGCGGTATGTCGATCGGCCGGCAGGCGGGGGCGCTCCGGGCCGGAGCCGAGGTCGTGATCGCGACCCCGGGCCGCCTCAAGGACCTTCTGGAGCGCAAGGACTGCCGTCTGGACCGCGTCGCCATCACGGTGCTGGACGAGGCCGACCAGATGGCGGACATGGGCTTTATGCCCCAGGTCACCGAACTGCTCGACCAGGTCCGCCCCGACGGTCAGCGGATGCTGTTCTCGGCGACTCTGGACCGCAATGTCGACCTGCTGGTCCGCCGCTATCTCACCGACCCGGTGGTCCACTCCGTGGACCCGTCGGCCGGGGCGGTCACCACGATGGAACACCACATCCTGCATGTGCAGGGGGCCGACAAGTACGCCACGACGACCGAGATCGCGGCCCGCGACGGCCGGGTGATCATGTTCCTCGACACCAAGCACGCCGTCGACAAGCTCACCAAGCACCTGCTCAACAGCGGGGTGGCCGCCGCCGCGCTGCACGGCGGCAAGTCGCAGCCCCGGCGGACGCGTACGCTCGACCAGTTCAAGACCGGACAGGTCACCGTGCTGGTGGCCACCAATGTCGCCGCCCGGGGGATCCATGTCGACGACCTCGATCTGGTGGTGAACGTCGACCCGCCCGGCGACTACAAGGACTATCTGCACCGCGGCGGCCGTACGGCCCGCGCCGGTGAGTCCGGCAAGGTCGTGACCCTGATCCTGCCCGAGCAGCGCCGGGAGATGGAGCGTCTCATGGCGCACGCGGGCATCACCCCGCAGGTCACCCGGGTCCGCTCCGGGGAGGAGGAGCTGAGCCGTATCACCGGGGCACGGACCCCCTCCGGCGTTCCGGTCGTCATCAGCACACCGGTCAGCGAGCCCGCCGCGCGCGGTGGGGCGCCCTTCCGCGGCCGGGGCACCCGGCGCGGCCGTCCCGGCCGCTCCGGCGATGCCCGCCGCACCGCCGAGAACCGTCAGATGACCGAGGCGCGCAAGTCCGCGCGGGTCCGTCGCAGCGGGCAGACCGAGCGGGGCTCCACGGCCTCGCGGTGAGCGGTGCTCCCGGGCGGCGCGCCGAGCGCCGCGCGGCCGGACGGCCCGCCCGCGTCATACGCCGGGCGGGCCCCCGTCGGAACCAGTGGCTCCACCCCGCCCGGCAGCAGCCGTGATCCGGGGCCGGGTGCTGACCCGGTCCCCGCCACCGGATCCTCGGAACCGTGCTTCAGCCCTGGTCGGCCGCAGCCGTGTCCGGCCCCGGAGCGGGTCCTCGGCAACAGACCACCGGGCGGCAGGGCCGCAGCCCGGTGCCGGAGCCCACGGGCGCCGGGGCGGCGGCCGTTCCCTGCGTACGGGAAGGGGCGGCGGCTCTGCGGACGCGGGGGCCGGTCACTCAGTCCAGGATCGTCACCGTGCCGCGTGAGCCGTCCAGTCTGATGCGCTGACCGGTTCTGATGAGGGCGGAAGCCGTGCCGGTGCCGGTGACGGCGGGCAGACTGTACTCCCGGCAGACCACCGCGGCGTGCGACATCATGCCGCCGATGTCGGTGACCACCCCGCGGATCTTCCCGAAGACCGGGCCCCAGCCCCGGGGCCGCGACCGGAGCGACGAGGATCTCGCCCGCCCGTACGCTCCCGAGCCGCTCGGCACCGGTGACCACCCGGGCGATGCCCTCGGCGACCCCGGGCGAGGCGGCCATCCCGGTCAGCGCCCCGGCGTTGCCCCGGGGACCGAGCCAGTCGGCGATCCGTTCCGGGGTGATGCCCCACAGCATGACGGTGAACGGCTCGGTGATCACCCGCGGCGGCTCATCGAGCGCCGGTTCGGGACGGACGGCTGCCAGCGCGTCGACCACGGCCCTGCGCCGGGCGACCTCCCGGGGCCAGTACGCCCTGCCCGCGGGCGGGGCGCCGACGGCCCAGCCGTTGACGTAGTCGAACAGCACCTGCCGTACCTCGTCACGGCCGAGGTAGAGCAGATCGTCCGGGCCGTCCCAGAACCCGGCGTCGCGGAGCATGCCGGACAGCTCGCGGACCTTGCGCCAGAACACCCCCATCGTCCAGTGCTCGATATAGAAGTTGTGGTTCTCCACATACGGGTACACCGTGCGCGCGAGAGCGGGCTTGGCGGTGAACTGCCGCTCCGCCTCCGGGGCGAGAAGCGCGCGGTACTCGTCCGTGACCCGGTCCCTCTCGGCGAGCAGCTCCGGCACCCGGCGGTCGATGTTCTCACCGCGCTCCAGCCGTGCGATGTAGTCGGCGATATGACCGAGAGGGATCGAGGGCCGGTCCAGCCAGTACTCGTCCGAGCCGTACAGACCGTTGCCCGGGGTGAAGTTGAACCAGGGCCGCCGCGCCGTCTCCCACGCCGTGAGCCACCGGTCGCCGCCCGGTGCGGCCGCGACCGCCGCCAGCCGCTGCTCCGGATCCCCCGGTCCGCACAGAGCCCCGTCGACACCGAGGACGCGGGCGAGCCTCGCCAGGGACTTGAGTTCCTCGTCGGGCCGGAACAGCTCCATGTCGACGCCCTGGACCACGGCGGCGATCCCCTGGTCGGGGATGCCCGGGAACTGCCCCCGGCAGAACTCGTAGAAGTCGAGAAAGGCCGAGTACCCGAGGTTGAGGAACTCCATGTGGTGCTGCCAGCCGCGCTGGCACAGCCGGATCAGCCTGTCGTAGGCATCGAACAGGGCCAGGCCCGGGTCCTGGCCGAGACCGGACTCCACCTCCGTGAACGGCACCCGCTCGGGCAATGCGGTGAAGTGGAGTTCCTCGATCTCGTCAATGGTGGCGAGGACCTTCCGTTTCCACTGCTCCAGCAACTCGTCCCAGTGGGCGTAGTAGTGGCCGGCGCGGCGCCGGAACTCCGGTACGCGGGCGGGGATCTCGTCGTCCGCGACCGGGAGCGGGCTCATATAGACGTAACCGTTGTGGATGCGGTACTCGATCCCGGCGGCGGTCGGGACGATGAAGTGCCTGCTGTTGCACTGGCCCAGACAGCGCATCGCGAACTCGACCAGGGAGACCTCGAACGGCTTGAGGACGTGGGGCCAGTGCTGGGTGTCGCAGAACCAGAACTTGCGCTCCTCGCTGTCCCGCAGTTCCGGGCGGAACACCAGGTAGTACGGGTAGAGCCGTTCCCAGCCCAGCCCTCCGCTCCGGGCGGCGCGGTCAGCTCGTACGGGCTGGGGAACCGCGTCCGTCGCGGTGCGGACGGCTCCGCCGGGCGGCCCGGCGGCCGCCGTCCCCGTATCGGCGGAGGCCCTTCCTCCGGTCCGCTGCCGCCGACGGCCCCGGCCCCGGCCCGGGAGTCGGGAGCAGGGCGAGGGACAGGCGCGGGTCCGGTGAGCGGCGGCTGTTCCAGCAGGGTCCGCACCACGGCGTCCGGACCGGCCGCCGGACCCGTGTCCCGGTCCGGTGCCCGCTCCGACATCCGGCCCGCCGGCGCCTTCCCGCCCGGTGCTGTGTCCGCTGCGCCGGACGGCGCCGACCGCGGTCCCCGGCTCCACACCGTCTCCGGACGGCTCTGCAGCAGCACCACACCCACAGGATCGGAAGGACCGGTGTCGATGGCCCACTCGACCTCCTGAGGAACGCCGTAGTGGCGCTCGGCCGCCTTGGCGAGCCGCGCCACGGCCACCACCTCGTCGGGCGTCAGACTGGGCCGTGTGCGCCGCGCGCCGTCCACCGGCCGCCGTATCAGCGCGCCGCCGGCCGGGTCGGGCACCAGCTCCTCGCGTTTGTCCGAGACGGTGGTACGCACCGGGGCCAGGACCACCTTGTCCACGACGAAGTTGTCCGGGGTCACCTCACCGGATGCCACCAGCTCCCCGATGCCCCAGCTCGCGTCGACGACGATCTTCGAGCGGTCGCCGTTGCCCGGATCGAGCGTCAGGGCCGCCCCGGCCACCCGGGACCGCACCATCCTCTGTACGGCCACCGCCATCGAGAGCCCCTCGGCCGGGATGCGGTGGCGTGCGCGGTAGACGACGGCCCGTGCGGTGAACAGACCGGCCCAGCACCGCCGTACCGCTGCGAGGACTGCATCGTTCCCGATCACCCACAGGGAGCTGTCCTGCTGTCCGGCGAATGCCGCGTCGGGCAGATCCTCGGCCGTCGCACTGGACCGTACGGCGACGGGTACGCCGTACCGCGTCCGTTCCGCCAGCTCCCGGTACGCCGCTCGCAGCTCCGCCGCCACCCGGCGGGGACCGGCTGGGCCTCGACGGCCCGGCGCACGGCCGCGCTCACCCGGATCACCTCGTCGGGGTCGGCCGGGTCGACTCCGCGCAGCGCACGGTCGACCCGGGCCCGCAGCCCGTCCTGGGCCAGGACGGCGTCGTACGCGTCGGTCGTGACGGCGAACCCGGGGGGAAACGGGTACTCCGGCGGCGGCCATCGCGGCGAGGCTCGCGCCCTTCCCGCCGAGGCGGGAGGGGTCTCTCTCGTCACCGGCACCGAGCTGGACGGTGTACTTCCCCATACCTCAACCCTCCCACTCGGACGGAGCCGCGCCCGGCCGGCGAACCCTTGCTCCGGGACCACGGCGGGCCCGGCTCGGGGAGCCCGGCTGCGGGAGCCCGGCCGGGGCAGTCCGGGCCGTGGCGGGGAGCGGCCCCTCAGCTCTCCGCCAGGGAGACATCGCCCCAGATGGTCTTGCCGCTCTGGGTGTAGCGCGTGCCCCAGCGCTCGGTGAGCTGGGCGACGAGCAGCAGCCCCCGCCCGCCCTCGTCGAAGACACGGGCCCGGCGCAGATGCGGGGAGGTGTAGCTCGCATCCGAGACCTCGCAGATCAGGGCGCGGTCGTGGATCAGCCGCAGCTGGATGGGGGGCCGTCCGTAGCGGATCGCGTTGGTGACCAGCTCACTGACCACCAGCTCGGCGGTGAAGGCGAACTCGTCCAGCCCCCAGGCCGCCAGCTGGTCGGTGGCGTGCGTACGGGCAGCGGCGACGGCCGCCGGCTCATAGGGCACGCTCCAGGTGGCGACCTTGCTGTCGCTCAGACACCGGGTCCGGGCCAGGAGCAGCACGCTGTCGTCGTCCGGACGTTCGGGCAGCAGGGCGCCGAGCACCGCGTCGCAGAGGGCGTCCAGGGACTCACCGGGGCGGGCGAGGATCCGCAGCAGCGTCTCGCGCGACGCGTCGGCGTCCTGGCCGCGGGCCTCCAGCAGACCGTCGGTGTAGAGGGCGAGCAGACTTCCCTCGGGAAGCTCGACGTCCGTGGTCTCGAAGGGCAGATTCCCCACTCCGAGCGGCGGGCCGGCGGGCACGTCGAGGAACTTCGCGCTGCCGTCGGGGAGCACCAGGGCCGGCAGCGGATGGCCCGCGCTGGCCAGGCAGAACTGCCGGGTGACCGGGTCGTACACCGCGTACAGACAGGTCGCTCCGAGGTCCCCGGCTGCGTCGGGATGGGCCACGGAGCCCTCGGTCCCGAGCCGGATGACCACATCGTCGAGATGGGTGATCAGCTCGTCGGGCGGCAGGTCGATGTCGGCCAGGGTGCGTACGGAACTCCGCAGCCGTCCCATCGTGCCGGACGCGTGGACGCCGTGGCCGACGACATCGCCCACGACCAGGGCCACCCGGGTGCCGGAGAGGGGGATCGCGTCGAACCAGTCGCCGCCCACCCCGGCCCGCCCGCCGGCGGGACGGTAGCGGTAGGCCAGTTCCATCGCCGGCTGGTCGGGCAGCTCCTGCGGCAGCAGGCTGCGCTGGAGGGCCATGGAGGTACGGCGCTCGCGCGCGTAGCGGCGGGCATTGTCGATGCAGACGGCGGCCCTGGCGGTGATCTCCTCGGCCAGCAGCACATCGTCCGGGGCGAACGGCACCGGGCGCTCGTTCCGGGCGAACAGCGCCACACCGAGGGTGACGCCCCGGGCACGCATCGGCACCACCATCACCGAATGGGCGCCGTAGTGCCGGATCCGGGCGGCGCGCTCGGGATCGTGCACCGCCCAAGCGGCGAGGGTCTCGTCGGACATCTCGTACACCGCCGGCCGACCGCTGTTCAGGCACTCGGCGGCGGGCGAGGACTGGGGGAAGGTCGTGGTGGTCCCCGGCTTGAGGACGTCGTCGGGGGGACCGCTCACGACGTAGCGCATGGCGGCGCGGCGCATGGTGATGGGGCCGGTCAGGGGGGCGGCGGGCGGCTCGTCGCCCTCGTGGATGAAGGTCAGCAGATCGACGGCCGCGTAATCGGCGAGCCGGGGCATGGCCACATCGACCAGTTCCTCGGCGGTACGGGTGATGTCCAGGGTGCTGCCGATGCGGCTGCCGGCCTCGTTGACCAGCAGCAGACGCTGCCGGGCGGCGTAGTACTCGGTGCGGTCGTGGGCCGCCAGGCACACCCCGTGCACCGTGCCGGCCTGGTCCCGCAGCGGTGAGAGGGCGACCGACCAGGCGTGCTCCCGGTTCTCGCCCGGCACCTGTACATAGGTCTCCACCTGCCGCTGCTTGCCGGTGGCCAGCACCTCCCGCATGGCCTGCTCGACGCGTTCACTGCTGGGATCCGTCACGATGTCGGGCAGGCGCAGCCCCCGCATCCGGTACTCGGTGAGCGCGGCCACGCGCTCCATGTCGGCGTTGGCGCGCACAGCCCGCAGATCCGTGTCGAAGAGGGCCACCGTGCAGGGCGCCTGCACGAACCCCCACTCGGTCATGGTCCGCTCACGGTCCGGCACCGGTCCGTGCGCGAAGCCGGGGGCGGAGGCCAGCAGCCATTCGGTGCCGCCCGAGCCGTTCTCCAGCCGGTGTGCCAGCAGCCAGACGTCCAGGAGACGGCCGTCGCGGTGCCGCAGCGAGGCCGTACCGCTCCAGCGCGTCCGTTCGTCGAGGGCGTGCCGGGCCGCGTCGGTGGGTTCGGTGCCGAGGACCTCGGCCGCCTGCCGTCCGAGGGTCTCCTCGGGGCGGTAGCCCAGCAGCAGTCCGGCACCGTCGCCCCACTCCGTCACGGTGCCGCGCTTGTCGGATGTGACGGTCGCGGTGTACGCCTGCGGCGGGCGACCGTGCCACCGCTCCGTACTTCTCAGGTATCGGGTCATATTCGCTCATTTCGCCCCTCTTGAATTGTTCCACGCACCGGGCCGCCGAACCCCGGCGGAGGCGGGTATGTGTCCGGGGCGTACGGGGCCTCGCCATGGGGCCGTCCGCTGACCCGTGCCCCGCCCGCATGGGTGCCCGGGTGGTGGTGCCGGGTGGCGGACGGAGTGACGGGGGTGCGGGGCGCATACCGGGCTGCCCCCGGCGGGCGGGGGAGGCCGGCCGGTGCGCGGTGAGGGTGGTCGCCGGGGCGGTGGTGCCCACGGGTGCCCCCGGCCGGTCGGTGGTGCTCACGGCACCCGAGGTGCCGCCGCCGGGCTCCGGACCGGCGGCGCCCTGCCGGCGCGGACTCCGCTCAGTACGCCATGACGGCCCCGCTCAGAACGGCTGCCGCTGGGCGAGGGAGGTCGGGGCCTCCTGGACGTACCAGCCGTTGCCGTCCGGGTCGGTGAAGTGGAAGAAGGAGCTCCAGTCCGCCTCGCGGTACCCCTCGGCCCAGCCGTCCGCGCCGAGATGGTGGATCGGGCCCACCTCGACACCGCGGTCCGCGAGGTCCTTGTGGGCCGCCCTGATGTCCAGGACGCACAGCTGGAGCCCCTGGAGCGAGCCGGGAGCCATCTCCCCGCGCCCCGGCATGGGCGGGATGCCGGTGCCGATGGCGATGGAGCAGCGCGATCCCGGCGGGGTGAGCTGGATGACCCGGACCCCCTCACCCATGGCGGAGTCGTGGTCGACGGTGAACCCGCACCGGTTGGCGTAGAAGTCCTTGGCGCGGTCGATGTCCGTGATGGGGACCACCACGAGTTCGAGAGTCCATTCCACGGGTCAGCTCCTGACGCTGGGGTGGTGTGTTTCCGGCCCGATAGCCCGAACAGGCATCGTGACACGCACCACTGACAGTGCCCCTCGGTCACCCAGCCGCGCTGTTTCCCGGGGCGCCCGCGACCCGCGGTCACGGGCCACGGGCGCCCCGGCGGGAGACTCACCAGGGAGCCGCGCGCGACTCCGGTCTGCCCGCGGTCTGCCCGCGGCCGCCGCCGTCGGGTCCGCGCGGGTCGGCGGGGAAGGCCGTTTCCGTCTGCCGGTAGACCCCTTCCCCGTACGGTGTTCCCTCCTGGTACGGCGGCTCCCGGCCCGGTCCGCCCGGACCGGGCAGCACCTCCTCCGCGGCCACGGCGAGACAGGCGGCGATCAGTACCACGTTCTTGATGATGTACTGCCCCTCCAGCGTGGGGGTGCCGGTCTCCTCGTTCCACATCTCGGCGGGCAGGACGAGCAGCGCCGAGAAGACGCCCACCATGTGTATGAAGAAGGCTGCGAGCGTCACCCGCAGCAGCACCCCGGAGACCAGCCCCAGGCCGATGACGGTCTCCAGGAGGGCCAGCAGTGGCCGGGTCGCCTCCGGGGGCACCAGACCGAAGGCCAGGACGTCCATGGTCCGGGTGGCCACGTCCTCGGCCGGGCTTGCCCCCGGCACGAACTTCATGACGCCGAACCCGAGGAAGACCAGGCCCACGGACACCCGCAGAACGGTGGTGCTGTGACGCCGGTAGCGTCCCAGGGCACCTCCGACGACGGGCACGCACTTGCGGTGCCTGCCGGGCCTGTTCACCGGCACGGTCTTCGCTCCGGTGGTGTGGGGGCGGCCGGTAACGCGGCCGGGTGAGCGGATACGACTGAGTGATGCGGCGCGGCGGACGCCGACAGGAATCCTGTCAACGCACAACTCCTTGTGGGGGGTTGATGGAGCTGCGGCATGCCCTCCATCCGGCAGCACGTTATAAGTTCGTATCCGTCCCGTAAAGGTCTGGACCATATTTCACGGGGTACGGGGCCGGGTTCCGCCGGTGCCCGGGGCCACTCCTGCTCGCGGGCCCGGGGCGCCCGGGAACCGGAAGGGGTGGCCGGGCGCCGTCGACCGGTCGGTACCGGCCCCGATGCGGTCCGTGCCGGATCCGGGCCGGCGCCATCGTCTTCATCGTCGGCGCGGTGGTCACCTGGTCACCGTGGCACCGCCGGCCGGTTCCGGCCCCGCGGATTTCCAAGGAATGCACCAGGCGCATCTGCCGTCACAGAATCAGGATCTGGTTCCTCGGTTCCGTGGGTTCCGTGGACGCGTGCCGCGCCGCCGCACTACGCTCGCCCCCGTGGCGCTGGTTCGCCAATCTGGGGGGAATGTGTTCAAGTCTCTTCTGTCGTTCGCGTGGTTATTCGAGGGTGTCTACGCGGAGAGGGAGGGTCCTCGTCATCTCCGGGCTCTCCGCAGCCTCCAGCCCAAGGAAGACGACGCGTTCGAGCACAACTATCTCTATGCCTGTCTCAGCATTCTGGACTCCAAGGCACAGGCGCTTCTCTCGTATGTCGGCATTCTGATAGCGTCGGCCTCGATCTCGCTGTCGATCTTTCCGCGCGACGTTACCGTGGGAAGTGTCCTGGTCTTCTCCTCGCTCGCGTGCAGCGGGCTGGCGGCCGCACTCTGCCTCACCGTGATCTGGGTGCACTGGACCGATACCTCCGATCTGGAACGGTCCGACGAACTGTTTCTGAAGCTCCTTTCCATTCGGAACAGGCGAACCGTCGGATATCGGCTGGCATGGACGATGGCGCAGGTCGCCACGGTGTTGCTTCTGCTCGGGATCATCCTTGAACGGAGGCTCTGACAGTCAGCCAGGCCGGGGCACCGGAAGTGCCGCGCCCCGGCGCCGACATGACCAGGACGGATGTATGACCCCCCTTGATGACGCGGATCAGGTGTGCTTCGAAGCGGCCCTGCGGGAGGCGCGGGAAGGCCTTGAGCAGGGTGGCGTGCCCGTGGGCGCGGCGCTTTCGCACCACGGCGCACTGCTCGCGGTCGGCCGGAACGAACGCGTACAGAAAGGCGATGCGATCGCACACGGCGAAATGTCGTGTCTGCGCAATGCCGGACGCCAGAGTTCCTACCGGGACATGACGCTCTACACCACCCTTTCCCCCTGTGAAATGTGCACCGGGGCGATCCTGCTGTTCGGGATCAAGAGGATTGTGGTGGGGGAGGCGGTCACCTTCGCCGGGGATCTCGGGGTATTCAAACGGCGGGGCATCGAGGTCGTTCTTCTCGATGACGGCCGCTGCCGGGATCTGATGGAGGAATTCCAGCGCCGCTATCCGCAGGTGTGGGCCGAGGACATCGGGGAGGGATGAGCACCCGGGACCGGCTCCCCGGGCCGCGTACGCCCGTCGGCGCAGTGGAGTCGTCAGACGGTTCGCCCGTCGGCGCTGGGCGTCACGGGTGCGGCCGGTAGCGCCGGCCCGTACCTCCGGGACGGACCGGCGCGGTCGGCGGAAACGGGGCCGCCCGGCGGCGTACCGCCCACTCCAGCCCGTGACGAGTGAGCGGTACGCCAGTCTGTCCGGCGACGCCGGGAGCCGTCAGCGTCCCTGGAGCGCCCTGACGTTGTCGCCGAAGGTCCAGCCCCGGGAGCCGTCCCAGTTCAGGGACCAGGTCATCAGGCCCTTGAGCGCGCCGTTGTAGCCGTTCCACGCCTGGGCGACCTGCCCCGGCGCCATATGGCCGCCCCCGGCGCCCGGCTGCGCCGGAAGGCCCGGGACCTGCTTGTCGTACGGGACCCTGATCGTGGTGCCCTGGATCACGAGGCCGCGGTCGAGGCAGTCGGTCTGCGCCCTGAAGCCCTCGACGGTTCCGGCCGAGTACGAGTCACCGGAGCATCCGTACATGCTGCCGTTGTAGTACTGCATGTTCAGCCACCAGAGGCGGCCGTTGTCCGCGTACTTCTTGATGATCGGCAGATACGCGCCCCAGATCGAGCCGTACACGACACTGCCGCCGGTGACATACGCCGTCTCGGGCGCCATCGTCAGGCCGAACTCCGGCGGCATCTGCGCCAGCACACCGTCGATGATGCGGATGAGGTTGGCCTGCGAGGGCGACAGCTGGTTGATGTTGCCGCTGCCGGTGAGTCCGGTCTCGATGTCGATGTCGATCCCGTCGAAGTTGTACTTCTTCAGGATCGGTACGACGGTCGCCACGAACCGGTCGGCGACCGTACTGGAGCTGAGGTCGATACCGGCCGTCGCGCCGCCGATGGACATCAGGATCGTGAGGCCGGCCGCCTTCGCCTCGCACATCTCGGCGGGGGTGGCGACCTTCACCGTGCTGTCCATGCCGTCTTCCCACAGGACCGTGCCGTCCGAGCGGATGACGGGAAACGCCGCGTTGATGACGTTGTAGCCGTGGGTACGGATACGGGAGTCGGTGATCGGGATCCAGCCGAGCGGCGGATGCACGCCGTTGGCGGCACCGTCCCAGTTCTCCCAGTACCCGTGGAGGACCTTGCCCGCGGGTTTGGACTTGACGGCACAGGTCTCCGCCGCCGGCGCGCTCGGGGCGCTCTTCGCACGGGGTGCCGTCGCGGGGCCCGGGCCGCCGGGGGCGGCGTTCGATGCGCCCGGGGCGACGGCGAGAAGCAGCTGGACGGCTAAGGCCGCCGCTGCGCCGATGCCCATCAGGCGGGACATCCGACCGGTCATGCTGTGTTCCCTTCTTGCCTGCGCAGACCGCCGCCGAGCCGGGGGACGGCGGCATGCGGACAGCGCGGGACACACCGGGGCCGGGTGGGGGGAGTCCTGCGGAACACGCTCACCTCCTGGGACTGTGGGGGGCCTGGAGACGTACGTGGGGGGTGGTGCGCTCAACGTAAGTTGGTCCAGACCTTTCGTCAAGAGGTCCCGGCCGAGGGGGAGTTCGGGATCTGACCATAAGTCAGGGGTTGTGGAATTTGACCTCCGGATACGCGGCGGCCGGGCCTGCCAGCAGCGGTTGCGGCACCCCCTTCGGATTCCGGTCGAAGAAGGCCGCCACATAGTCCCGGGTGATCGCGAGTGTGCGCCGTGCGGACAGAGGTGTCCGCGGCAGCCCGAAGTGCTCCGAGACGAGCGGGCTGTCGGAGAACGAGCCGTGCTCGGTTCCCGCCACGGTCAGCCAGCGCTTCCAGCCGTCCAGCGCGGGCCACACCGTGTCCCACGTACGGTCCCTCCCGCCCGGCCGGTGCACCTCGTCGTCGGTACCCAGCAGCATGAAGGGACGGCCGCCCAGCCCGGTGGCCGGCAGATCCTCCCAGAACGCGCCGTCCATGTTCACCCCGGCGCTCACACGCGGATCGCCCGCCATGGCGGTGGCCGCGCTCGCACCCCCGATGGAGTGCCCGGCCATCCCGGTCCGCCGCTTGTCGATCATGTCCGCGTGCCGCCACACGGGACGGCCGCCGATGAGCCGGTCCAGGACGAAGGACACATCCGCCGCCCGTGTCGTGGTGACGACATGCGCGGGTACGCCCTGCTCGTCCAGTGCCGCGCAGGCCACACAGGTCAGCGTCCGGCCGCCGGGAACCGAGATCCCGTACGACTCATAGGCGTGATCCACGGAGGCGACGACATAACCCCGGGAGGCGAGGTCCTCCGCGAGAGAGGTCAGTGTGTAGCGGGACACGCTGAAGCCGGGCGAGAGCACGATCAGCGGATAGCGCCCCCTCGCCGGGCGGGCGCCGGACCTGCTGTGGGTCCCGGTGGCGCTCAGCACCTCCGCCGGCACCAGGGCGCCGATGCCGAGCCCCTTCACCAGCAGCCGGGTCTCCTCGGTGGTGGCGTACGGGGCCGGGCCGCCGGATCCCGTACGCGCGGCCGGGTAGTGGACCGTCACCATCAGCTCCCGCGCTCCCGCCTCCGGCACCCAGGGGTCCGGGCGGGAGCGGTCGGCGAGCGGGATGACGGTCCTGCCGACGGCGTACTTCCCCGTGGGGCGGGGCAGCCGGAGCGGTCCCGCCCCACGGGGCGCCGGGACCGGGTCCGCGGCGGTGCGTTGCGGGGTGCGTACGACGGTGTCCGTCACGGCGCCGGTGCTGTCCGGCGCCATGACGGTGGCGGCGGCGCTGCCCGTCACGGCGGCGGGCAGCGCGAGAGCCAGGGCGAGTAAGGCGGCCAGGGCCGCCCGGGTGGGTCTGATCACAGGGACCTCGCTGGGGAGTCGACAGGGGCCGTGGTCGTCCGGCCGCTCTCCCGGTCTTCCCCTCCGTCTCCCCCTCCACCCACCGTCCGGCGCGTCCGGTGTGGGTCGGCCGACGGGGCCTGCCTGATCGCCCGGGGCCCTACGGCTTGCGGCCGACCCCGCAGTAGGCGTCGACGGCCTCGATACCGCCCTCGCCCTCCGGGCGCCACGCGGTGACCCGGGAGATCCCGGGCTCCACCAGTTCCAGCCCGTCGAAGAACCCGGCGATCTCGTCGATGCCGCGCACGTAGTAGGGGACCGCTCCGCTGGCGTTGTACGCCTCCGAGGCCGCGATCATGCCCTCGCTGGTGGCCGTGCTGTCGCTGATCACCAGATAGCTGCCCGACGGCAGACCGGCCATCAGCCCGGACACCAGCCGCTTCGCCTCCTCGTAGTCGGCGACATGACCGAGCACGTTCAGCAGCATCAGCGCGACCGGGCGGGAGAGGTCCAGGGTGTCCCCGGCCTGCTCCAGGATCGCCCCGGGCTCGTAGAGATTCGCGTCGATGTACGTGGTCTTCCCCTCGGGTGTGCTGGTGAGCAGCGCGCGGGCGTGCGCCAGCACCAGGGGGTCGTTGTCCACGTAGACGATGTGCGCGTCCGGCGCCACGCGCTGGGCGACCTCATGGGTGTTGTCGGCGGTCGGCAGCCCCGTACCCACGTCCAGGAAGTTGCGGATGCCCTGCTCACCGGCCAGATGACGCACGGCACGGCCCAGGAAGAGCCTGCTGGTGCGCGCCACATCCACCAGACCCGGGAATATGTCCTTGATGTGGTCCCCGATCTCCCGGTCGACCTCGTAGTTGTCCTTGCCGCCCACGAAGTAGTTCCAGAAGCGCGCGGAGTGCGGCTTGCCCGTGTCGATCCGGGCGCGGACGTCTTCGGCGGAAGCGAACCGGGGATCAGCGTCGGACATGAAGGCGCCTCCTGAAGCGAGCCAGAGCAGTACTTGATCAATGAACCTTCAACGTAGTCCACGGAACCGGCCAAGGTCACTTCTGAATACAACTAATTTGACCGGTGTTCCCCCGAAGGACTCCTCGGCAGGCTCCGCCATGAGCGGACAGGGTCCTGTCGAGCGGGGGTCGGACACGAGATATCTTGATGTCGAGCAATGTTGCAGACGTGGAGCGGAGCACCCGGTGACTGACTCGACCATCATCTACACGCACACCGACGAGGCCCCGGCCTTGGCGACGTACTCGTTCCTGCCCGTCGTGGAGGCGTACGCCTCGACCGCGGGGGTGTCCGTGGAGAGCCGCGACATCTCCCTGGCGGGGCGGATCATCGCCGGCTTCCCGGAGCGCCTGGAGGAGGGGCAGCGTATCGATGACGCCCTCGCCGAGCTGGGCGAGCTGGCCAGGACGCCCGGTGCGAACATCATCAAGCTGCCGAACATCTCGGCCTCCATCCCGCAGCTGAAGGCCGCCATCGCCGAGCTCCAGCAGCAGGGCTACGCGCTGCCGGACTACCCGGACGACCCCGGGACCGACGAGGAGCGCGACATCCGCGCCCGCTACGACAAGGTCAAGGGCAGCGCCGTCAACCCGGTCCTGCGCGAGGGCAACTCCGACCGCCGTGCCCCCGCGTCGGTCAAGAACTACGCCAAGGCCCACCCGCACCGCATGGGCGCCTGGACCGCCGACTCGAAGACCAACGTCGCGCACATGGACGCGGACGACTTCCGCTCCACCGAGAAGTCCGCGGTCGTCGCCGAGGCCGGATCCCTGCGCATCGAGCTGGCGGGCGACGACGGCACCACCACGGTGCTGCGCGAGTCGGTTCCCGTCCTCGCGGGCGAGGTCGTGGACGCGTCCGTCATGCGCGTCGGGGCGCTGCGCGAGTTCCTCACCGCCCAGGTCGCCCGTGCCAAGGCCGAGGGCGTGCTCTTCTCCGTACACCTCAAGGCCACGATGATGAAGGTCTCCGACCCGATCATCTTCGGCCATGTCGTCCGGGCGTTCTTCCCGAAGACCTTCGCCGAGCACGGCGGGGCGCTCGCCGCCGCCGGGCTGAGCCCCAACGACGGGCTCGGCGGCATCCTCAAGGGCCTGGAGTCCCTGCCCGGGGGTGACGCGATCAAGGCGTCCTTCGAGGCCGAGATCGCCGGGGGCCCGGCCCTGGCGATGGTCGACTCCGACCGCGGCATCACCAATCTGCACGTCCCGAGCGATGTCATCGTCGACGCCTCCATGCCCGCCATGATCCGCACCTCCGGCCATATGTGGGGCCCCGACGGCCAGGAGGCCGACACGCTCGCCGTCCTCCCGGACAGCAGCTACGCCGGTATCTACCAGGTCGTCATCGACGACTGCCGGGCCAACGGCGCGTACGACCCGGCCACGATGGGCTCCGTGCCCAACGTCGGGCTCATGGCGCAGAAGGCCGAGGAGTACGGCAGCCACGACAAGACCTTCGAGATCGCCACCACCGGCACCGTGCGCGTCCTCGACGCCTCCGGCAGCGCCGTGCTGGAGCAGACCGTGTCCGCGGGCGACATCTTCCGTATGTGCCAGACCAAGGACCTGCCGATCCAGGACTGGGTCAAGCTCGCCGTCACCCGCGCCCGCGCGACCGGGAACCCGGCCGTCTTCTGGCTCGACGAGAGCCGCGCCCATGACGCGCGCCTCATCGAGAAGGTCAAGGCGTACCTCCCGGAGCACGACACCGACGGCCTGACCATCGAGGTCATGGCCCCCGTCGACGCCATCCGGTACTCCCTGGAGCGTATCCGCCGCGGTGAGGACACCATCTCCGTCACCGGCAACGTCCTGCGCGACTACCTCACCGACCTGTTCCCGATCCTGGAACTGGGCACGAGCGCCAAGATGCTCTCGGTGGTCCCGCTGATGAACGGCGGCGGACTGTTCGAGACCGGTGCCGGCGGCTCCGCACCCAAGCACGTCCAGCAGCTGGTCAAGGAGAACTACCTGCGCTGGGACAGCCTGGGTGAGTTCCTCGCGCTCGCGGTCAGCTTCGAGCACCTCGCCAGCACCACGGGCAACGCGCGCGCCCAGGTGCTCGCCGACACCCTGGACCGCGCCACCGGCACCTTCCTCAACGAGGACAAGTCGCCGAGCCGCCGGCTGGGCGGCATCGACAACCGCGGCAGCCACTTCTATCTGGCCCTCTACTGGGCCCAGGAGCTGGCCGGACAGACCGAGGACACCCAGCTGGCCGAGGCGTTCGCCGCACTGGCCAAGACGCTGAGCGCGCAGGAGGAGGCCATCGTGGCGGAGCTGATCGCCGTGCAGGGCTCCCCGGTCGACATCGGCGGCTACTACCAGCCGGACCCGGCCAAGGCGGCGGCGGTCATGCGCCCGTCGGCGACCTTCAACCAGGCCATCGCGTCCCTCGGCTGAGACATCGGCGGGGGCTCACCCGGTGTGGTGACCGGGCGCCCTGCGGCACGCGTCCGTACGGATG
Source organism: Streptomyces sp. NPDC051018 (assembly GCF_044456085.1). Classification (NCBI taxonomy): domain Bacteria; kingdom Bacillati; phylum Actinomycetota; class Actinomycetes; order Kitasatosporales; family Streptomycetaceae; genus Streptomyces; species Streptomyces sp. NPDC051018. The sequence continues at coordinate 38,637 of NZ_JBITFN010000015.1, read as the reverse complement.
CCGGCCGGGTCCGCACCGCCCCCACCGCCCCTTCCGGCACCGGCCGGGAGGGGCGGCGCCCGTTCCTGCCGTCAGCGCGTGGTATCGGGGGTGTCACCGCGCATCCGGCCGTCCTTGGTGAGCGGCGGATCGTCCAGCCGCGGCAGATAGCAGCGCCGGAACAGCTCACCGCTGAACTCACGGCGGCTGCGCACACCCGCCTTGTCGAACACCTTCCGCAGATGGTCCTGCACCGTGTACTCCGCGATGTGCAGCGCTGCGGAGACCTCGGCGGTCGATCGGCCGAGCAGGACGTGCTGGGCGACCTCGCGCTCGCGGGGGGTCAGCCCGTACGCGTCGAGGACGATGGCGGTCAGCTCCCGGGGAGTACTGGGTGCGAGCGAGACATAGGTGAGCGTCTCGGCGCCGGGTCCGCCGCTCTGTGCCTCGGCGCCGGGTCCGCCGGTCCGGGCCTCGGCGCCGGGTCCTTCGCTCCGTGCCTTGACGTCGGGTCCGCCGGTCCGTGCCTCGGCGCCCCCGGACCCGCAGCCCGCCGGTCCCTCGTTCCGGCCGCTCTCCCGCCAGGCGCTCAGCGTCACCCACTGCCCGGTGCGGCTGATCGCCCGGGACCGCACCTGTACGCCGGGACCGGCCGTACGGGCCTTGTTCACGAGCGCGGCCAGCGCGTACGGAACCCGGCGTCCCGGCGCCGGATGCGCTTCCTGGACGAGCCCCAGCCAGCGTTCCGCCGTGGCCGTGCACAGCCGCGTCCGCTGATCGTCGTCGATGATCAGCAGACCCGCCGCGTCCGGTACGTCGTCCCGGTCGATGCCCGACAACAGGAGCGAGCGCCGCAGCGCGGTCGCGGCCGGCGCCCTGACCGCGCCGGCCAGGGCGACCTCGGCGGGTGTGAACGGCCGGGAGTCCTCGGCCCGGCACAGGACGAAGAGCCCCCAGGTGCGGGCGCCGTCCCGCAGCAGGACCCGCAGTTCGTCGGCGAGCCCCGCGGGCCTGAGCACATCGCGGTAGTAGACGCTCTCCGCCATCCGGCCGCCCGTCGAACGGCTCAGCAGACTGACGGGATCGGCGCGGCGCGCCAGTGCGCGGAGGTTGTCGACACCGGTCTGGTCGGCGTGCTCGATCTCGAACAGCCGGGGCATCACACTGCGCGGAAAGGAGTGCTCGTGGAGCCCTCCGGTGTCGAGGAGGGTCGCCGGATCGAGCATCACGGCACACCACACGTCGGCCGACACGGCGTTCAGCAGGGTGTCGGCCGCGGCCTGGAGGACATCGAGAGCGCCACCGGGGCCCTGGGTGCGTAACCGGCGCTCCAGCGCGCTCAACAGCGCTTCCCGGGCGGCGGAACCGCCGGCGGACTCACGGGCGGGGGAGCGCTTGGACAAGGAGCGGGGGAGAGGTGCGTGGTTCACGCGAGCAGGCTAGGGCGCCCCCCAGACATCTGGGATGGGAACGGTACAGAAGCACGCTTAGTTTGGTACCCGAGGGGGCGGGAGCGCAGCGGCTGTTGACGGACCGCCTTCACCGGGCCCGTGCGCGTCGGGGGCGCGCGCGGGCCCCACCGCCCCGCCGTGGTTCTCGGTACGGGCTCCTGGCCGCCGGAGCGACCGCCGGGGCCCGTACGCGACCACGGATGCCCGCAGCCGGCCGCGGCCGGGGTCACCGCTTCCGGTGGGGTTCTCGTATCCGGCGGCTCGTCCCCGGGCTCTTCGGGGGATGTCCCTCAGACGCCCGCGGTCGCCCGGACCGCTCCGGAGGCGACGGCTTCGGTCAGGGCCGTGTGGTCGAGGGTGTTCTGATCGGCGTAGGCCAGGGAGAAGTCACCGATGGCACGGTCGAAGGCGTCCGAGCCGCCGAGGTAGGAGGCGATGGCGATACGGTCGCCCGAGCGGGCGTGGGCATGGGCGAGCGCGGTGCCGCACAGCCCCGCATAACGGCGCAGCATGTCCGGTGTCATGCTGTCGACGTCCGCGGCGCCCTTCATGTCCCGCAGCTGCCGCCAGTAGAAGTGGCGGCCGTAGGGTCCGGTGACCCAGCCGAGGAAGATGTCACTGGCGGACTGGAGCAGCTGCTGTCCGGCGACGACACGGTGACCCTGGTGGGTGTAGGCGCCGGCGGGCAGATCGCTCTCCAGTACGGAGTGCACGGCCTCCTTGACCTGGAGGAAGAGTGGATCCTCCGTGTCCCTGCCGGTGAGCAGTACGACGAAGCAGCGTGTTCCGACGCTGCCGACGCCCACGACCTTGCGGGCGACGTCGACGACCTGGAAGCGGTCCAGCAGCCGCCGGCGGTGCTCGGGGAGCGTGGAGCGGTAGTCGGCGAAGATCGCGCGGATCGTCGACTGGTCCATCGCGTCCATGTGTTCGAGCAGGGGCGGGTCGTCGATGATCCTGCGGCTGCCGTCCACGACCTCGGTGAGCTTGCCCAGCGCCTGGAGACTGGTGCGGTGCCGGGCGTGGGCGATCGTGGAGCCGACGCGCTTGCGGTACACGGGTTTGACCAGCGTGGCGGCGTCCTGGGTGTCGATCCGCGTGTACCAGACGTCCAGCTCCCGCTCACCGGACAGATCCCGCATCGTCCGCCGGTACGACTCGGCCGCCTCACAGGCCGCGCGGTGGGCCTGCGCCGGGCTGTGCCCGTGGTCCAGGGCGGCCACGGCCACACTCGCGGCCAGACGTTTGACATCCCACTCGAAGGGGCCGGGCAGGGTCTCGTCGAAGTCGTTGAGATCGAAGAGGAGGGCGCGTTCGGGTGAGGCGTACAGCCCGAAGTTCAGCAGATGGGCGTCCCCGCACAGCTGGACCGTCAGGCCCGTGTGCGGCTGGGCGGCCAGATCGGCGGTCATGACGGCCGCGGCACCGCGTAGAAAGGCGAACCGGGAGGCGGCCATCCGGCCGTTGCGGATGGGCACCAGCTCCGGTACCCGGTCCGCCGCCTGCCGTTCCAGTACGGCCACCGGGTCCTCCCGGTCCGGGGCGGGCGCCCAGGAGCCGTGCGCGGACCGGGGAACGGCCTTCCGCTCGTTCTTGCCGCGGCTCGCCCGCTCGGCCGATGTCGTCATGGGGGCCTCCCGTCGGACAGGTGAGGGTGGCTCCAGTGAACGCCGGGCGGCCGGACCGCGCATCTCGGCCCCGCCTCTCCCGTACGGTGGTCCGGCCCACCGTACGGGGGAGGGCATGACGGGCCCGGCCCGCGTGTACGGGACCTCCCGGCCGCGACGGGAGGGCTGCGTCCGTGCCCCCGGCGAGGTGCCGCCGTGGCGCCCGCCGTCAGGCACCCGGTCCGGGGTGCGACCGTGCGCCCGGTGGCCTGCCTCGGGCCGGCTCGGGTGCCGACAGACGATCGGCGCGTCCGGTGGCCCGTGGCGACGATGCGTCGGCGGTTGGCGGGTCGGCGGTCGGCGGGTCGGCCGGGCCACGCGCGTGTGGCCCGTGCCGTACGGCAACCGTGCAGAGGCGCCTTTGCGCGCCTGTGGCGCAGGGCGCACCGGGTACGACCCGGACGGGCGCCGTACGCTGCCGGTGGCCCGGTGGCCCGGTGGCCCGGTGGCCCGGTGGCCCGGTGGCCCGGTGGCCTCGGCTCCCCCGCGGCCGGCCGCCGTCAGTGGCCGCCGCCCGACGAGACGTCGAGGCGCTTGGTGAAGGTCTTGCCGGCGTCCACCGACTCGTACACCCCGTCCTGGGTCGCCGCGACCAGCCGCCCGGCGTCGACGGCCGTGAGCGCCTGCGGCTGGCCGCCCGGTACGGTGCCGACCTCCTTCCAGCTCTTGCCGCCGTCCGCGCTGAGGTTCAGCCGCCCGGCGGGGTCGATGCCGTAGAGGGCCTCGGGCGCGGTCCAGGAGACATGCGCCATGAGCGGCTCCGCGCCGGGTCCGAAGGTCTTGCCGCCGTCGGTGGAGCGGGCGAGCCCGGACTCGGTGGTGGCGAGGACGGTGTCGGGGTCGCCCGGGCTGACGGCGATGTCCAGCGCCCGCAGCTCGCCGCGCTTCTCCCAGGTCACGCCGTCCTTGCTGACGCGCAGGAGTCCGTTGGTGCTGTCGTAGCCGTAGATCGTGCCGTGCGCCTGGTCGATCGCGTGGAAGTCGACCTCACCGGACAGCGACCTGTCCTGCCAGGTCCTGCCCTTGTCGGTGCTCTCGATGAGACCGAGATTGGCGGGGGCGTCGCGGCCCGGCGCCGGGTGCCCGCTGGCCAGGAACTTCCCGTCCTCGCCGATGGCGAACCCCATGAAGTCGTCCTTGCGGTCGCCGACGAGCTGGGGGCGGCCGTCCTCGTCCGGGGTGTAGACGCCGTTGTGCGTGGCGACGTACAGCTTGCCGTCCGACGGGTGGATGCCGACGCCGTGGATATGGCTGATGGCGGGGCCGGACGGCGTTTTCGGGTCCGCCGCGCCGTCACCGGTGTCTCCGGAGCAGGCGCTCAGGGAGAGGACGAGCGCGGCGGCGGACGCGGACAGGGCGATGAGGCGCTTCTTCATGGGGTCCTGATCATGTCGGTGGGGTCCTGATCATGTCGGTGGGGTGCGGTGACCGGTGGGTGCGGTGACCGGGATGCGGGTGTGAACGGGGTGAGCGGGCCGACGGGGCGGGGCTCCGGGGCCCGAGGCGGGGTGGGGGGAAGCGGTGGCCGCGGACCGGCCGGCAGGGTTCCGGGGAGCCGGGCGGCCGGTCCGCGCGCGGTGCCCGGATCCACGCGATGCGGTGGATCCGGGCCGGGTGATCAGAGCCGCCCGAGGATCGCCGTGAACTCGTCGACCTCGGTCTGCTGGTTCTTGATCACATCGGCGGCGAGCTGCTTCGCCGTCGCGTTCCTGCCCTTCTTTTGCTCGTCCTCCGCCATGGTGATCGCGCCCTTGTGGTGCTCGATCATCATCTGCGCGAACTTCCTGTCGAAGTCCGCGCCCTTGGCGGCCTTCAGCTCCTCCATATCCTTTTCGGACATCATTCCGGACATACCGGAGTCGTCGGACGAGCCGGAGCCGTGGTCCATGCCGGGCATACCGCCCCCGGACTCGGGCTTCCCCCACGCCTTGAGCCAGGACTTCATCTTCTGGATCTCGGGGTCCTGGGCCCCGGCGATCCTGGCCGCGAGTGCCTTGATCTCCGTGCTCCCGGCGCGGCTCTCCGCCAGTTCGGACATCTGAAGGGCCTGCTCGTGGTGGGGGATCATCATCTGCGCGAACATCACGTCCGCGTCGTTGAACGCGCCGGGCGCCGGGTTGTCGCCGGCGGGCGCGCTCGCGGCGGTGGAGCTCTTCCTGCTCCCGTGGTCCATGCCGTCCATGTCGTCGTTGCCGCAGGCGGCGAGTACCAGCCCCGCGGCGGCCGCGGTCGCGGCGAGTGCGGTACGGCGGGCCCACGGGCGGCGCACGGTGATCCCGGCGCGCTTGATGGCTGTCATGTCGATTCCTCGTGCTGTCTGTTGCGCGGATCAGCGCACTGTTCCGCGAAGGGAAGGGTTGGGGGCGAGCGGGCACACGGGCGCACCGGGGCGGCCCGCGGCAGCGTCAGGCCCTATATCCGCAGGATCGACAGTCGGACGAGGTCGGGTCTGGGGGGTGGCGGTTCGGGGCGCAGGGCGACCACGGCGCCCGCGCGGAACAGCGCAAGCCACTCCGTACGGCGGCTGAGCGCGGCGCGAATGAGTCCGGCCAGCAGCCAGGTGCCGAGCACGGCGACACAGAGGGACACCATGTTCATGGACATGCCCGATGCCGGGGAGCCCGCGGTGTCGTGTCCGGCCGCCTGGTGTCCGGCCGCCGTCCGGTTGCCCGGGGAAGGTTCGGACACCGGGGAGGCGGCCATGGCCCCGGCCGTACGCGTACCGTCGTCGCCGTGGCGGTCGGCCTCCGCCCGTACGGCGGTGACGGGCGTGTGTGCCCCTGTCACGGCCGCCGTACCGGAGGGGCTGCCCGGATGGGCCGTCCCGGATCCGCTGTCGGGGTGACCCACCGTATGCATCGCGAAGACGCCTAGCGCGAGCACGACGAACAGCAGGTGCCACCAGGCACCGGCCGCTCGGATCCTCTTGCTCGCACTCACAACGCTGACCTCCGGGACCGACGATACCGAAGGACTCCGCCCGCTGGGCTCCCCTCCCCATATCTACTAAGCTCCTTGGCGTTGAGGGTAGAGGAGGATCCGGTGGGTATACGAGCATGGGGACTGCGGCAGTGGTTGACGGCTACGGTCGTCACCGTCGTCGCGGCCATCGCGATCGGGGTGCCGACGGGAGTCGTGCCCTCCTCCCTCTACTCCCGAATGACACCCGTGCTCTGGTGGAACTACCCGGTGTGGGCGCTCAGCTCCGTCCTGACGGGCCTGCTCGCCGCCACCTATGCGGGCGTCCCCCGGACACGCGCCACGGGCGGGCCGCGCGGCGCCCGCGCGCTGGCCGCCGGGATCCTCTCGGTCTTCGCCGTGGGCTGCCCCGTCTGCAACAAGCTCGTCGTCCTCGCGCTCGGTATGAGCGGCGCGATGTCGTACTGGGCCCCGGCCCAGCCCGTCATGGCGCTGGCCTCCCTCGCGCTTCTCGCCCATGCCCTCGTACGCCGTCTGCGCACGGCCGGCGCCTGCCCGGTGCCCGGCCCCGTCGCTCCGGCGGAGGCCGCTCCGGCGGAGGCTGCCCCGGCGGGGACGGAAGGCGAAACGGGGACGGCCGGAGCGCGGGACGGTTCCCCGGCGGGACGGCGGGCGCCGCACGGAGTGGACGCGTCCTCCACCGGAGCGGGGCCGACGACTACGATGAGCAGCCACTGAAGCCGGGGTCGTCGAGGCCGACGGCGAAGGGAGCGGACGTGCGACAGCTGGGTGATCTGGAGGCGGAGATCATGGACCGCCTCTGGAGCTGGGGGCGTCCCGCCACGGCGCGTGAGGTCCGCGACGACCTCAACAAGAAGCGCCCCATCGCGTACAGCACGGTCAAGACGGTCGCCGACATCCTCTACAACAAGGGCATGCTCACCCGGGAGAAGGACGGCCGGGCCTGGCTCTACCGTGCCACCTGCACACGGCAGCAGTACACGGCCGCCCGGATGCAGGACGCCCTGGAGGACAACCCCGACCCGGCCGGAGTGCTGCTGAGCTTCGTGGAGCAGATCTCCGCCGACGAGGTCCAGGCGCTGCGTTCGGCGCTGCGTGCCGCCAGGCGCCGGAGCGGTTCGTGATCCCGGCCCTCACGCTGGCCGTGTACGCCCTGATGGCCGGCGTGGCCGTTCCGTACGCCCTCGCGCGCTCCCGGTGGGCTCATCGCGCCCCCACCGTCGCGGTCCTGGCCTGGCAGGGTCTGACACTGACCTTCGTCGTCGCCGCGGCGCTCGCCGTCTACCACGTCGTCCTCGTGGAGCAGCATGTGCACGACGGCCTCGTGGGCCTGCTCAGTGCCTGCGGGCTGGCCGCGGACGCGCCTCCCGGGGGCTCCCCCGCGACGCTGAGCGACGTGGGTCTGCTGCTGGCGCCCGCCACCATCGTGCTGTTCCCGCTCGGCTGGCTCGCGCGGACCGCGTGGCAGGCCCGGGGCGAACGGCGCCGGCACGCGGCCCTGCTCACCGTGATCGGCACGGAGGCGTCGGAGTACGGCGCGACGGTCGTGGACCACGATGTGCCGGCCGTGTACTGCCTGCCGGGCCGGGCTCGGCGGATGGTCGTGACACGCGGCGCGCTGGAGCTGCTGACCGACGAACAGCTGTGGGCCGTCCTCGAACACGAGAAGGCCCACATCCGGGGCCGCCACCACCTCCTGCGGGCCGCCACGACGGCGTTCGCGCGCGCCTTCCCCGGTCTGCCGCTCGCCGCGCTCGCCAAGGAGCAGACAGCGCTGCTCCTGGAGATGATCGCCGACGACCGCGCCCTGCGGTTCCACTCCCGCGAGGCCCTCGCGACCGCCCTCTGCGAGGTCGCCGCCGGACGCGCGCCGCGGGCCGGCCTGGGGGCCGGCGGTCCCGGGGCCCTCATCAGGCTGCGGCGCATCCTGACTCCCGAGGACCGGCCGCACCGGGTGACCTGGCTGGGTGTCGTCGTCGCCTCGGTCGCGGCGCCCTTCCTGCCGCTGCTGGTGGCCTGCGGCCCGGTCTGACCGGGGAGCCCGTACCCGCGCGACCGCACCGGGTTCGTACCCCGCGCACCGCGCCGGGCCCGTACGCAGGCCGCACTCGGACGCCTCTGCCACGGGGCCGGACCTCGGAGTCCGGCCTGGCCCGTACCCGCTCGGCACCCGCACCTGTGCGCGCCGCACCCCCACGCCGTCCTCGCGCGGCCCGCCTCCGCACGCGCGGCTTCCCGGCACGCCCCTGGGGGCAAGAACGTGCCGGGGAGTCCGGGGGAGCCCTCCCGCTTCCTTGTGACCGGGCGCGGGGGGCGTACGGCCCGGGAGGGCTCCCATGGCGAGTTGCCGCACTGATCTTACCGCTAAGCTGCTTAGTGGTATAGCAGTAATAGATCCGGGGAGCCCGCCGTCAGATGAACTCCATCAGGGAAGCCGGGCCGTCCGCCCGGCCGGTCGCCGTGTCAGCGCCGGGCGAGATACGCGCGCAGCGCGCGGTGCAGCGTACGGTTCACGGCACCGTCCAGCGCGAGGTCCCACTCGCCCAGCGATTCCGCCACCTCGCCGCCGGTGCCCAGCTTCCAGCGCATCAGCCCGAAGGCCCGGTCGGAGGGATCCAGGGTGTCGGGCACCCCGCGCATGTCGTACACCCGGGCGCCCTGCGCCAGGGCGTCCCGCATCATGCGCCATTGCAGGGCGTGGCTCGGCCGTACCTCACGGCGGTGGTCGGCGGACGCTCCGGTCTGGTACCAGACCCGGTCCCCCGCCGTGATCATGGTGTGCGCGGCCAGGATCTCCTCCGCGTACCGTGCCACATAGAGCCGCATGCGTCCCGGCTCCTCCTCGTTGAGCACCCGGTACTGGCGCTGGAAGTACTCCAGCCCCCGGCCCAGCGTGAAACCGTCCCGAACTTCCGTGAGCTTCAGCAGCGCGTGGAAGTCCGGGAGCAGCCCGGCGTCCGCGACCTCCGCCGACACGCCCGCCCTGCCCGCCTTCTTGATGTTGCGGCGCCACTCCTGGTTGAACCCGGACCACACGTCGTCGAGGCTCCGGCCCCCGAGCGGTACCTCGAAGACATGGCGCGGCTGGGCGTCGGAGTCGCACCGCCGCCAGCCCGTCCCGCGCAGCCGCTCGGCGATCGTGGCCCCCAGGGGATCCACCCGGTCGGGCACCGCGTCACCGATCCGGCGGCCCGGTCCGACCACCGCCTTCAGCGTCCTCGCACCCCAGCGGCGCAGGCTCAGCGGCGGCCCCATCCGTACCGCGAACGCCCCGGCGAGCCGCAGATGGCGCAGCAAGGGCGCCAGCCAGGAGTCGAGTTCGGGCGACGCCCAGTCGATCACCGGCCCTTCGGGGATGTACGCAAACGAACGCGGCGACCCCGGAAACCGCCGGTACAGCACCAGCGCGGCACCGATCTGGTGCCCGGCGGCGCCGAACCAGCCCAGGCGCTCCGCCTCCCATCCCTGTTTCACCCCGGCCCACGAGCCGTGCTGGAGAAAACTCACCGTGCCGGGGCCGCCCGAGCGGGAGCGTTCCGCGAGGAAGGCGGCGTGCGGTCCGGGCGACATCGGTACGACGTCGAGCGTTCGCCGGGGGTTCGGGGTCTGTGTCGTCACGGTCACGTGTACGACCTCCTGGAGGCGAAGAATGACCCTCCGTGCGGAGGGGGCGGGTTCTGTCCGCTCATGGGGGACACGTCCCGGAGGGCGGCCCGGTGACAGGGGACTTCACCGGGGCACGGGCGAGGCCCGAGCGCGGCGGAACGCCGGGGCAGGGCGACGGCGAACGGGCGGGGGAGCGGACGCACCGGCCCGGCGGGGCCGCCCGGTCCGAGCCGGCCGCGATGCCCGGGGAGACCGCCCGGCCGGAGCCGGCCGCCGGGGCTGAGGGGACCGTCCGGCGCCCGCAGCGGACCGGGCGGACCCAGGAGGAGAGCCCCGCGGAAGACGTCCCGGCGGCTCGGCCGCAGAAGCGTTCCGGGGGAGCCCGGATGGTCCTCGGCTCGCTCGTCTCGCGCCTCACCGGCTTCGTGCGCGGCGCGGTCGTGGTCGCCGCGCTCGGCACGGGGCTGATCGGCGACGCCTTCACCGTCGCCAACACCGTGCCCAATATCGTCTACATCCTGCTGATCGGCGGAGCCCTCAACTCCGTCTTCGTACCGGAGCTGGTGAAGGCCGCCCGCGAGCACGCCGACGGCGGGGTCGCCTACACCGACAGACTGCTCACCGCATGCGCCCTCGCGCTGTTCGCGATCACGGCCGCCGCCGTCCTGGCGGCACCCTGGATCGTCACCGCGTACACCGACTACACCGGCTCCCAGCGCGAACTCGCCCTCGCGCTCAGCCGGTTCTGTCTGCCGCAGATCCTCTTCTACGGAGTGTTCACCCTGCTGGGCCAGGTACTGAATGCCCGCGACCGCTTCGGGGCCATGATGTGGACCCCCGTCCTCAACAACGTGGTCGTCATCGCCGTGTTCGGCCTCTATCTGGCCGTCGCCGCCGACGCACGCGACGCCTCGCAGGTAGGCGAGGGGCACATGCTGCTGCTGGGACTCGGGAGCACCGCCGGGATCGCCGTGCAGGCACTGGCGCTGGTCCCGTCGCTGCGTGCGTCCGGTTTCCGCTGGCGGCCCCGTTTCGACTGGCGGGGATCGGGCCTCACCCGTCCGATGCGCGCCGCCGGCTGGACGCTCGCGCTCGTCCTCGTCAACCAGATCGCGTACTGGGTCGTGACCAGGCTCGCCACCTCCGCCGGGCTCAGGGCGAGCGCCGGGGGAATCACGGCGGGCGTCGGCTACACCGCCTACACCCATGCCTATCAGCTCTGGGTGGTGCCGCAGGGAGTGATCACCGTGTCGCTGGTCACCGCGCTCCTCCCGGCGATGAGCCGCTCCGCCGTCGCCGGTGACACCCGCGGCATCGCCGCCGATCTGACCCGCGCACTGCGCGTCTCCGCGGTCGCCGTCGTGCCTGCCGCCGTCGTCTTCGTGGTGCTCGCACCCCAAGTCGTCGGTGTCGCCTATCAGTACGCCCGGGTCGACGAGGCCGACGCGCGGGCGATCGCGCTGGTCCTGGCGGCCTTCGCCCCCGGACTGCCCGCCTTCGCAGCCCAGTACGCGCTGGCCAGAGGCTTCTACGCGCTCTCCGACACCCGCACCCCGTTTCTGCTGACCCTGGTCATCGCGGGTCTCAACGCCGTCGGCACGGCCGCCGCGTACCGGTTTCTGCCCGCGCGCCTCGCCGTGGCCGGGATGGCGGGCGCGTATGCCGTCGCCTGTCTGGCCGGGGTGCTGTGCACGGCATGGGCACTGCACCGGCGGCTGCGCGCGCTGGACCTCCGGCGCCGGGGCAGGGGGCTGCGCGGCAGACGGGTGCTGATCACCCATGCGGCCCTGGTCGTGGCCAGTCTCCCGGGCGCGGTCATCGGGTACGCGGCGGCCGTAGGGGCCGGCCGGACGCTCGGGCCGGGTCCTCTGGGGGATCTGGCCGGGCTCGTGGCCGGAAGCCTCGCGGTCGCCGCGTCGGTACTGGTGCTGTCCGGGCCGCTGCGGATCACCGAAGTCGGTGTCCTGGCGGGACGGTTGTCCGGGAGATCCGGCCGGTCGCCGGGACGTACGGGCCGCTCCGGCCGTGGGCCCGGCTCCCGTGGACGGCACCGGCACACGGCGGGCGGGTGAGGCGGATGACCCGGCCGAGCGGCCTGGGCGCGGAACGGACGGTGGGCGCGGAACGGGCCGTGAGCGCGCCCCTGACCGAACGGGCCGCGGACGGCCGGAGAACCGTACGCGCGGAGTTCGACGCCTGCTATGCGGCCCGCGCGGGACAGCTGATCGCGTCCGTGTACGCGATGACCGGTGAGGTGGCCGAGGCCGAGGACGCCGTACAGGAGGCCTTCGCCCGCGCATGGCAGCGCTGGGACCGGCTGACCGCCGGCGGTCAGGACCCGACGCCGTGGATCCGAACGGTCGCCATGCGACTCGCCGTCAGCTCCTGGCGCAAATCCCGCAACCGCGTCCGCGCCCATGTCCGGCACGGGCCGCCCCCGGACCTGCCCGGTCTCGGCCCCGATCATGTGGTGCTGGTCGACGCGCTGCGCAGACTCCGTCCCGACCAGCGGCGCGCCGTCGTCCTCCACTATCTGCTGGATCTGCCGATCGCCGCCGTGGCCGAGGAGACGGGCGCGACTCCAGGGGCGGTCAAGACCCGGCTGCGGCGGGCCAGGACCGCGCTCGGCGCGCATCTGCGCGACCGGGGGGAGACGGGCACCCGTGTCTGAACGGCTCGTTGGGGGGCGTTCCGGATACGGGGACGGCGGACCGCGCGGGCCCGGCACCGGCCACGAGCGGACGACGGCCCCTGACGGAAGGGCGATCCGGGCCGTGCGGTGCCGTGTCGTGCCCCGGCGCGGCGCGGGGTGACGCCCGCCGGGGTGCTTCTGCCCCGAGCGGGAACCGAGGCGAAATGTCCCAGCGTCTACTAAGGTCTTTAACGGATTCCGTTCGGCGGAGGGCAGCTCATGAAATATGTTCCGGTGCGCCGACGCCGTTCCGGAAGGCCGGTCGGCCCGGGAGCGGCGACCCGCGGTGCCGCGCTGGCCGTGGCGGCCTCGTTCACCCTCGCCGCCTGCACCGGCGCCTCGGGTTCAGAGGGCGGCGGAGGGCGGGGCGACGGCGCCGAGGACGGCGCCGGGCCCGCGCGGATAGCCATCACGCCGGCGTCCGGCACCTCTGCGGTGCCGGTGGACGGCAGGGTGACGGTCCGCGCCGAGGCGGGAGCCTCACCTCGGTGAAGGTGACGGCGAACGGGCCCGGCGCGCTCGACGGTTCGTACTCCGCGGGCAGGGAATCCTGGACCTCCGCCGCGAAGCCGGCACCCGGAGTGACCTACACCGTGGAGGCCACCGCGGGGACCGGTGGCCGGCGGATCACCGAACGCAGCACGTTCACCACGGCCGAGCCGCCGAAGGCGCGGACCTTCGTCGGCGAGTACAACGTGGACCAGGGCTCGACGGTCGGCGTGGCTCTGCCCGTGTCGATCGTCTTCAACAAGCCGATCCACGACAAGGCCGCCGTCGAGCGCGGCCTGCGGGTGACGGCGTCTCCCGCCGTACCGGGCGCGTGGAGCTGGATGAAGGACCGCGACGGCAGGGACAGGATCGACTACCGGCCGCGGGAGTACTGGCAGCCGGGCACCAAGGTCTCCCTGAACATGGACCTCGACGGTGTCGACGCCGGTGGCGGTCTGTACGGCACACAGACCCGGAAGATCGACTTCACCATCGGCCGGGCGACCGTGAGCACGGTCGATGTGGTGAAGAAGACGGTCACCGTCTCCCGGAACGGCAGGGCCCTGCGCACGCTGCCCGTCTCCACGGGCAAGAAAGGTTTCGAGACCTGGAACGGCACCATGGTGGTGCTGAGCAAGGTCCCCACCATCCGGATGAACTCGGCGACGGTCGGCATCTTCGGGCCCGAGGCGTACGACCTCGGCGATGTGAAGTGGGACGTACAACTGACCCCTTCGGGTACGTACGCCCACGCGGCGCCCTGGAACGCGGGCAGGTTCGGTCGGGTCAACGGCAGTCACGGCTGCATCGGGATGAGTACGGCGAACGCCAAGTGGTTCTACGACCAGGTCCACTACGGAGACCCGGTCACCGTCGTCAACTCCATGGACGCCGTCGCCGTGAACAACGGATACGGCGCGTGGAACGTCGACTGGGCCGCGTGGCAGCGGGGCAGCGCCCTCGGCTGATCTCCCGGCTGATCCCTCAGCCGGGCGCGTACACCCTCCTGTCAGGCGCCCCCTCTCGTCAGGGCGTACGGAAGATCGCGGTGACGGCCGAGACGAGTCGCGCCGTCCGGTCGTCAGCCTCGGAACCAGAACCAGAACCGGGGGCGGCACCGGTATCGGAACCGCCGTCGGCGGCGGGAAGGCCCGCGGGTACTGACAGGTCGTCGAGCGCGCCGGTCTGATGGAGGGCCAGCAGACCCACCATGGTCCGGTAGCGGAAGACGACCTCCTCGCGGGGGAGCGCGGGCAGCGCGTCGACTAGCGCTTCCAGATAGCGGCCCTCGACCGGGCTGACCTCGTCCGCGAAGATCCGCCGCACGGCCGGATCGGGCTCGAACATCACCCGGCCCATGAAGCGGGCCACCTCCGCGCCGCGGGCGTCCTGCTCCCGGACGGACGCCAGAGTCGCACCGGTCTCGGCGAAGGCGCGCACCAGATCCTCCGCGGCCGGGGTGCCGCCCCGAGACACCAGCTGGTCGAGGATCCGCTCCCGCTCGGTGTTGACGGGGCCGATGGCCCGGTCGATCACCGCGCGCAGCAGGCCCTCTTTCGAACCGAAGTGGTAGTTGACGGCAGCGATGTTGGCGTCGGCGGCCTCGGTGACCGCGCGCAGTGACGTGGCCGCGTAGCCGCGCTCACCGAACAGCCCGATCGCCGCGTCGAGGATGCGCTCGCGGGTGTCGGTGCGCGCCGGGGCGGCCGTAGGGGTGGACGAGCGAGTCATGAACCCATTTAAAACGATCGCTTGAATTCCGGCAAGAGGTCTGCTCTACTGAAACGAGCGATTGAAGCGACCGTTTGAGAGGTGTGCGGTGTCCCGTCCGGAGGCTGGATTCCAGAAGAAGAGCGCGGCCGACCCGCGGGGTGCCGGGGCGCTCGGCGCGGGCCGGAGAAGAGCGGTCCTCGTCGTCATGTGCCTCGCCCTGGCCGTCGTGGTGGGCATGATGACCTCGCTGATGGTCGCGGTCCCCGACATGGCGCGTGACCTCGGCGCGGGTGAGTCGGACCTCCAGTGGGTGGTGAATGCCTACGGGGTTGTCTTCGCCGGGCTCCTCCTGCCCGGCGGCGCGCTCGGTGATCGTTACGGCCGCAAGGGCGTGCTCCTGGCCGGTCTGCTGATCTTCGGCCTTGCCTCGGCCGGCACCGCCGTCGTCGACGACGTGGGCTGGGTGATCCTGCTCCGGGCCGTCGCGGGTGTGGGCGCGGCGCTGGTCATGCCGATGACCCTGTCGATCATCACCCATGTCTTTCCGCCGGAGGACCGCGGCCGGGCGATCGGGGTGTGGTCCGGAGTGACCGTCGGCGGCGCGATGGGCGCCGTGCTGATCTCCGGGGGCCTGCTGGAGATGTACACGTGGCGCTCGGTGTTCGTGGTGAACGTCGTGCTGGCGGCGGCCGCGCTGATAGGTGTGCTGGTGGCGGCTCCGGCCTCGAAGGACTCCGGCGCCGCGCCGCTGGACATCGGCGGGGGCCTGCTCTCGGTGCTGGGCGTCGGTGCCCTGGTCTTCGCGATCGTGGAAGGACCGGAGCGGGGCTGGACATCCGCTCCGGTGTGGATCGCCTTCCTGCTGGGAGTGGCCGGGCTGATCGCCTTCGTACCGTGGGAGTTGCGCCGGCGGCACCCGCTGCTCGATCCCCGTATGTTCCGCCACCGCGGTCTGTCGGCCGGCGCGCTGGTCATCACCGCCGAGGCGCTGGCGATGTTCGGATTCTTCTTCCTCGGACTCCAGTACCTCCAGGAGATCCTCGGCTACTCACCGCTCAAGGCGGGGTTCGCGATCATGCCGCTGGCCGTCGGCGCGATGCTGTTCTCGCCCTCGGCGCCGAAGGTCGCCCGGCGCTTCGGGATGCGCCCGGTTGTGGGCCTCGGTATGGCGCTGATCGCGGCAGGACTGGCGATCATGGCCGTCCTTGACTCCGGATCCGGATACCTCCCGGTCCTCTGCGGTGCCCTGCTCATGGGGTCGGGTATCGCCTTCGCGGCGACCCCGGCCACCGAGGCGATCGTCACCGCGCTGCCTCCGGGGAAGCAGGGGGTGGCATCGGCTCTGAACGACATCACCCGTGAGCTGGGCGGAGTGCTCGGCATCGCGATCCTCGGAAGCGTCTTCAACTCGACCTATCGCCGTGAGGCCGCCGACGCGGCGGAAGGCCTGCCCGCCCCATCGTCCGAAGCGATACGCGACTCGCTGGTCTCCGCCCTGCGTATCGCCGGGGATCTCGGCGGCGCCCGGGGCGCCGAACTGGCCGAGGGGGCCCGGAGCGCGTTCACCTCGGGTATGGCGGACGCGGTGCTCGGCGGATTCGCCGTGGTCGTGCTGGGCGGCGCGGCGGCGGTATGGCTGATGCCGCGCCGCGCGCGGAAGCCGAAGACGGGTGCGGATACGGCCGATTGACGGCGGCCCGGGCCGGGCGACCGTTCCGTGCCGGACCGTGCGCTCCGTCCCGCGCGCCGATCGACGCATCCGTCCGCCGTACGCCGTGCCCCATCGGCACCTTCCGGTCCAGCAGGGGGCGCGTTCTGCCCCTGCGCGCCCCCGTGTTCCTCCGTAACGCGCCCCCTGCATGTCTTCGACCTGCGGTGCGACGGGCGGCTGGTTGGGCGAGCGGATCCTCCCGGGTGCGGAGGGTGTGGAGAGGCGTTCGCGGGGTAACCGCAGCGGATGCGCGGGGCCCCCGTCTACAGACACTTGGTCTAGACCGCTGCTACCGTCGGCCGGGGCACACACAGCGATCAGTGGGAGGCAGCGCCGTGGGCGACAAGAGCACGGGACGGGCGTTCATCGGTTCGTTCACCTCGGCCGGGGGACGGGGGATCATCGCCGCAGCCGTGGACGGCGAAACCGGTGCGCTGACCGAGACCGGAGCGAGTGACGCGGTCGCGGACCCCTCCTATCTCGCGCTCTCCGAGGCCGCGGGTACGCCCGTCCTCTACGCGGTCTCCGAGACGCCCGAAGGCGCCGTGGCGGCCTTCGACGTCCGGGGCGCCGTGCCTCGGCCGCTCGGCGTGCGGGTGCCGGTGTGCGGCGCCGGGCCCACCCATCTCGCCGTCTCCCACGGCCATCTGCTGACTGCCAACTACGGCTCCGGCAGCGTCAGCGTGCTCCCCGTCGGCGACGGCGGCCGCCCCGGCGCCGCGAGCGGAGTCCTCCAGCACGAGGGCGCCGGACCCGATCCCGACCGCCAGCGCGGCCCGCACGCGCACCAGGTGGTGCCCGACCCCAGCGGTCGCTGGGTGCTCGGCGTCGACCTCGGGACCGACTCCGTACGCGTCTGCGCCCTCGACCCCGGGGCCGGTGAGCTCAGGCAGCACGGCGAGACCGCGCTGCGGCCCGGCACCGGCCCGCGCCATCTGGCCTTCCACCCGGCCGGCACCCACGCCTATGTGCTGAACGAACTGGTGCCGACGCTCACCGTGTGCCGCTGGGACGCCGACGCGGGCGTTCTGGAACCGCTCGCCGAGACACCGGTCCTGCCCCGGGACGTGACGGGTCCCGTGTACCCGTCCGAGGTGGTCGTCTCCCACGACGGACGCCATCTGTGGGCGGCCAACCGCGGTCACGACAGCATCGCCGTCCTCTCGCTCGACAAGACGGGCGAGCGGGCGGAACTGGTCACCACCGTGGCCTGCGGCGGCCATTGGCCGCGCGATCTGGCCCTGGATCCGACCGGCCGCAGGCTCTACGCTGCCAATGAACGCTCGGGGGACGTCACCTGGTTCGACATCGACCCCGGGACAGGTGTGCCGCGGAGGGCGGGCTCCCTGGACGCCCCCGCGGCTTCCTGTGTCGTCTTCGCCTGAACTCCCGGCCCGCCGCACCGGCCCCGGCACACGACCCGGCCGGACCGCTTCACGGTCCGGCGGGGTCCACCCGGTATGGACCGGGGGCGTCGGCGGGCGGGCGGCTCCTCAGCGCAGGGGTGCCTGCGGCTTGATGCCCAGCGTGGTCGTGTACTGCGACAGCACCAGCTTGCCGATCGCCGGGTAGGCGCCCAGCGGCTCGGCTGCCCGGCAGCCCGCTTCCTCGACGGCCGCTTCCAGCAGCCCTTCGGGCAGTTCGGGGCCGACCAGATAGGGGGCCAGGGCGAGCTGCGACGATCCGGAGGCACGCAGCTGCCCGGCGACCGAGGCGACCGAGCCCTCCTTGTCGAGCGCCGCGGCCATCACCGGCACCGCCAGGCGCGCCGCCAGCAGCATGCCCGTGATCCCGGCGGCCTGTACGGCCTCGTCGCCGCCGCTCGTCGCCAGGATGATGCCGTCCGCGGCCGTGGCGACCGTGAACAGCCGGGCACGGTCGGCGCGCGCCAGACCGGCCTCGGAGAGCCGGACGTGAACGGCCTCGGCGAGCAGCGGATGCGGTCCGAGGACATCGGTCAGATCGACCGCCGAACGGCTGTCCATGACGGCCTGACGGATACGGCGCATCAGCACGTTGTCGGGTCCGGCGAGCAGTGGCACCACGACGGAGGCGGGCCCCTCGGGCTCGGCCACCTCCCGGCCGGCGGCCTTGGCGATCTCGTACCGCTCGGTCCGCAGTGCGGCGGTGCGCATCAGCACGCTTTCCAGCGTGGGGAACGCGGGGTCCTCGGCGTCCTCGCCGTCGAGGTAGCCGATACCGACGTCCAGGCCGGGCAGTTCGGAACGCGCGATGCTTATGACTTCCCGGGCCAGACCGCGGGTGGCGGCCGTCGGAGCGCCGGGTACGGCGAGAACCAGAGCGGGCGCGCCCTCGGGAGCCGCCACGGGCTCGGGGCGGCGATGGCGGCCGGATTGGCGGGGGCGCGGATTGCGTACGGGCAGGCCGGGTGCGGGCCCGGTGGGGGAGCTCATGGCGCCGCATGCTACTGGTTTTGCCGCCACGACTGTTCGGGTAGGGGGTGGCCAAGCGTTATCTGTCCGTATTTATCCGATGGCGTCGACTCCGGTCATCACCCCTGCTCCGGCGGTACATGGAGCAGGGCGGGGTCCCGCGGCAGCCGCAGCGAACCGGTGGCCAGCGCCGAGGCGATGACCAGCGCCCCCGTGAGCGGGTCACCGGACGAGGGCACCAGGTGTGCGTACGGCAGTTGTACGGCCAACTCCTCCCGCAGCGGTACGAGCAGCGGGTCCCCCGTCCTGAACAGGCCACCTGTCAGGGCGACCTGGGGCGGGGCGGCCTTCGCCCCCGGTGTGACGGGCGGGCAGACGGCCGCCGCCGCCTCCGCGATGTGCGCCGCCGCACGGGCGAGGATTCCCGCCGAGACCGGGTCCCCTCCGGCGGCCGAGCGGGCGACCTCCGGCGCGAACGAGGCCAGTACGGCGGGCCGGTCCGGGCGCGGATACAGCATCCCCGGCAGTTGCGGAGCCTGGCCGAACACCGCCTCCACGGCGGCCAGCAGCGCGGCCGAGCCACCGCGCCGCCCGTCGTGGGCACGGAGCGCGGCCTCCAGGCCGGCCCGGCCGATCCAGGCGCCACCGCCGCAGTCGCCCAGCAGATGGCCCCAGCCGTCCGCCCGCCGCCAGCCGGACAGATCCGTCCCCAGCGCGATCATGCCGGTGCCCGCCGCCACGACCGCCCCGGGGCGCTGGCCGAGCGCGCCCGCGTAGGCGGTGACGGCGTCCGCCGCGAGCGCGAGACGCCGTACGCCGAGCGACTCGGCCAGCGCCCCGGGGAGTTCGGCCCGCAACTGCCCGCCGAGCGTCGCCATCCCAGCCGCGCCGATCGCCACGGCCTCGACGGCCGGGTGCGCGCCGGAGGCACCGTTCCCGCCGGCGGTTCGGTCATGGCCCCCGGCGCGCTCCAGCAGGGTGCGGGCCATCGGGAGCAATTGCTCCAGCAGATGGCGGGCGTCGATGCCCTCGGGTCCGGTGCGCACCGGAACCCGCGACTCCAGGATCTCCGTACCCGTCTGCGCGCGAGGAGGACCGGAAACGGCCGCCGGGTCGCCGCCGCCCCCGGACGGGCCCGCCGCCCCGGCGCGGCCCGTGCCGCCGGGCAGGCCCGGGTCGGCGGGGAGGCCCGTGGCCCCGGCAGTTTCCGCGCCCCCGGAAAGCCCCGGGCCGGACGGAGGATCCGTGGCTCCGGGAAGACCCGATTCGCCGGGAAGACCGGGGCCGCCGGGAGGATCCGGGTCGGCGGGGAGGCCCGGGGGTACGGAGACCTCGGCGAGCGCCACCCGCAGGCCGGAGCCCCCCGAGTCCACGCCCAGGACCAGGCGTCGTGTCCGCCCGGTCACGGCAACCGCCAGTCGACCGGCTCTGCCCCCTGACGTTCGAGCAGTTCATTGGCCCGGCTGAACGGCCGGGACCCGAAGAAGCCGCGGTCCGCCGACATCGGGGACGGATGGGCCGACTCGATCGCCGGAAGATCCCCGAGCAGGGGACGCAGATTGCGGGCGTTGCGCCCCCACAGCACCGACACCAGCGGCCGTCCCCGGGCGGCCAGTGCCCGGATGGCCTGCTCGGTCACTTCCTCCCAGCCCTTGCCCTGGTGCGCGTTGGGCTTGCGGGGAGCGGTCGTGAGTGCCCTGTTGAGCAGGAGTACGCCCTGGCGGGTCCAGGGGGTCAGATCACCGTTCGACGGCCGGGGGTGTCCGAGATCCGTGTGCATCTCCCGGAAGATGTTGTCCAGGCTCCCCGGCACCGGCCGCACCTCGGGGGCCACGGAGAAGCTCAGCCCCACCGCGTGCCCCGGTGTGGGATAGGGGTCCTGACCGACGATCAGGACCCGCACATCGTGGAACGGCTGCTGGAAGGCACGCAGCACATGCGGTCCGGCCGGCAGATAAGTGCGTCCCGCGGCGATCTCCGCCCGCAGGAAGTCCCCCATCGCGGCGATGCGCCCGGCCACCGGTTCGAGGGCATCGGCCCACCCCGGCTCGACAATTTCTTTGAGAGGTCGTCGCGCTGTCACGGGGCGTCACTCTACTGGTCCAACGGCATCTTCTCCGACGCCTCCTTCCCGGGCCCCGGGGCCCGGCTCAGCCCAGGGCCGCGGCCCGCACACAGAGCACATCCGGCAGATGGGAGGCGAGCAGCCGCCAGCTGTCCCCGTCGTCCGCGCTCGCGTACAGTTCGCCGTTGCGATTGCCGAAATACACCCCGGCCGGATCGTTGTCGTCCGTACACAACGCGTCCCTGAGCACCGTCCCGAAGTGGTCCTCCCGGGGCAGCCCGGCCGACAGCGGCTCCCAGCCGGCGCCCGCGTCGGCCGTGCGGTAGACCCGGCAGCGGCGGTCGGCGGGCACCCGGTCGCTGTCCGCGGTGATCGGGAAGACATACGCGGTGTCCGGCCGGTGGGGATGGGCGGCGACGGCGAAGCCGAAGTCCGAGGGCAGCCCGGCGCCGATGTCGGTCCAGTGGGCGCCCGCGTCGTCGCTCCGGTACACACCCCAGTGGTTCTGGAGATAGAGGCGGTCGGGGTCGCCCGCGTCCTGCGCGATCTTGTGCACGCACTGCCCGAACTCCGGATGGGGGTCGGGAAGGAAGACGGCGGACACACCCTCGTTCGACGGCGCCCAGCTCTCCCCGCCGTCACGGGAGCGGAACACCCCCGCGGTCGACACCGCGACCGTCACCGCCCGGGGGTCCCGGGGATCGGTCACCACCGTGTGGACCGCCTCACCGCCACCGCCCGGCACCCACCGCGACCGGGTCGGATGCTCCCAGAGCGGACGCACCAGCTCGAAGCTCCGGCCGCCGTCGGCCGAGCGGAACAGCGCCGCCGGCTCCGTGCCCGCGTACACCACGTCCGGTTCCGAGGGCCCGGCCGGATGCAGCTGCCACACCCGCTCCAGGGACGCCCCGGTGTCCCCGGGGAACCGCACGGCGGGCCGGTCCGGCTCGGTCCAGGTCGCGCCGAGATCGTCGGAGCGGAACACCGAGGGTCCCCAGTGGGCGCTGTCGGCACCCACCAGCAGCCGGGGCACGGCCTCCCGGGTGTCGACGGCGATCGAGTAGACGGCCTGCGCGGGAAAACGGGGTCCGCCGAACTCCCAGGAACCGTCCCGCCGACGCCCGATGAACAGTCCCTTGCGGGTGCCCACGGTCAGAAGTACCTCGGTCATGGCCCTACCTCCAGGACGCCTTTGTCGCGGATACGAGCCAGTGTGCACCCGACCACCGACAGTGGCCCTTTCCTGGACGTCGTCGCAGCTCGGACGGTGTGTAGCGTCAGTGGCCCGCCGCGGTCAGCAGCCCCTCCCAGTCGGGGATCTTCACCGAACGCCGCCCCAGCGACAGCCCGAGAGCCGACTCGGCCGCCTCGATGGCACGCCAGCCCGGCCAGCACACCGGCCGGAGCCCCGCCGCCCGCATCGCCTCCAGCGGATCACCGGCAGGCGAGCGGTCGGCCAGGGCCGAAGCGTCGTCGAGCAGTGAGGCCACCGTCTCCTTGGCGCACGGCCGGTTGGTGCCGATCACCCCGGTCGGCCCCCGTTTGATCCACCCCGCGACATACTCACCGGGCGAGGGCACCCCGTCCCGCAGCACCCGCCCGGCCGCGTGCGGCACCGTCCCCCGCCCGTCGTCGAAGGGCAGTCCGGGCAGCGGCACGCCCCGGTAGCCGACCGCCCGGAGCACCAGCTGTGCCTCGATGTCCTCGTACGCCCCCGTGCCCCGCACCCCGCCCTCGCCGTCGGGCACGGTCCGCTCGAACCGCACGGCCCCGACCCGGCCGCCCTCCTCCAGCAGTTCCACGGGGCGCAGGAAGAACCGCAGACGGATCCGCCGCGGCCGCTCCCGGCGGTCCGCCGCGGGCCGGTCCGCCCAGTTCCGTACAACCTGGAGATTGCGCCGCCCGGCCGCGGGCAGCGCGGCCGCGGCCTCCGGGGAGGCGTACGCCGGGTCGAGAGAGAGGTCCGAGGGGTCGACGACCGCCTCGGCCGAGGGCAGCGAGCCCAGTTCCCGCAGTTCCTTGGTGGTGAACTTGGCCTGGGACGGCCCCCGGCGGCCCACCATGTGCACCTCGCGCACCCCGCTCAGCGCCAGTGCGCCCAGCGCGCCCTCCGGGACATCGGTGGGACGCAGTTCGTCCGCCGTCCGCGCCAGCACCCGGGCCACGTCGACGGCCACATTGCCGACGCCGATCACCACGGCCGAGCGGGCCGACAGGGCGAACGCGCCGTCCGCGGCGTCGGGGTGCGCGCTGTACCAGGAGACGAAGTCGGTGGCCGAATGGCTGCCCGGCAGATCCTCGCCGGGGATGCCCAGCCTGCGGTCCCGGGCCGCGCCGACGCAGTAGACGACGGCGTGGTAGAGCTCCAGCAGCCGCGCCGGTCCGAGGGCGCCCGCACCCACCTCGACATTGCCGATGAAGTCGACCCGCTCGTGCTCCAGCACGGTACGCAGCCCGTTCTGGAGCGACTTGATCTTCTCGTGGTCGGGCGCGACCCCGTAACGCACGAGTCCGTACGGGCAGGGAAGCCGGTCCAGGACGTGCACCCGGACATCGGGGACCAGGCTCTGCTGGACGAGGGACTGGGCGGTGTAGACCCCACTGGGTCCCGAACCGACGACGGCGACGCGAAGCACGGCTGCGCTCCTTCCCGCAGGGGACTCCAGCATCGCACCGGGGCGCGTACCTGGGGAGACGCTGCGGTACGCGTGCCGCGAACCGGGGCTGTCGCGGCCCTCGTCCGGGCGGGGGCGCGCGGTCCGGCGGCCAGGACCGGTGAGCCGGCGGGAGCGCCCCGGCGCGTGCGGCGCGCGCTCCCGCGCGGCCAGGAGCCGGTCCCGCACCCACAGCGGCCGGGAGAGCCCACACCGCCCCGGGACCCCTACCGGCCTCGGCGCCCGGCGCCGCCCAGGCCCGGACCGGCCGGGTGTCGCACGCGCCTCCGCGAGACCGTCTCGTGCCGCCCCTACGACCCGTACGGCAGGCTCCCGCACCGTCCTCCATGCCTGTACAGCCCGGACCCGTACGCGGCTTTGCGCCTGCAACCGGTTCCGGCCCGTACCCTCGTGCCTCCTCCGTGCCCTGACCGATCCGGTACGGGCCCGGCTTCGCGCCCGTACCGCCGCCGAGCGGCTGCCGACGGCGAACCCGGCCCCGACCCGGGGCCGCTCGCCGGCGACCGCCGACCCGCGCACCGCCGCCGGGAGCCGCCGGGAGCCGCCGGACCCCGGCCCCGTCCGCCGGGGAGCGCGGCCCCGGCCGCGCCCGTCGTCTCCGGCGCGCGGCCCGGCACCGCACCGCGTCCACCCCGCGCGTCACATCTTCCGCATGCGCCCGATCTCGCTCGTCTGCTGCGAGATCACATCGTTCGCCATCTCCTGGATCAGGATGTTGTTGCCGTCGGACACGGCGTCGGCCGCCATGGCGACCGCTCCCTCATGATGGGTGATCATCAGCTTCAGGAAGAGTTCGTCGAACGCCTTGCCCTTCGCCGCGCGCAGCTGCTTCAGCTGGGCGTCCGTGGCCATGCCCGGCATCGCCATCGAGCCGTGGTCGTGCCCGCCGCCCTTCCGCTTGTCCGCGCCGTTGTTCTTGAGCCAGCCCTCCATCGCGGTGATCTCCGGCCCCTGAGCCGCCGAGATCCGCGCCGCGACCCGCTTGACCTGCGTCGACGAAGCCCGGTCCGGTACCAGACCGGTCATGGTCAGCGCCTGGCCGTGATGTTCGATCATCATCTGCGCATAGGCGAAGTCCGCGTCGTTCGGGGTGTCCTCCGGTACGGCCTTGGCGGCCTGATCGGGCGTCAGTGTCTTGGCGGGCTCACCCGGTTTGCCCGGTGCGACTACGGACGCGCCGGAATTCGCCTTTTCCGCCTTGCTTTTGGAGTCATTGCCGGAATTCGACTCGCACGCACCCAGGGTGAGCGCGGCGGCGAGGGCCACGGAAGCGGCAATGGATCTGTGTGCGCCGGTCGAAAGACGGGTGTTCAACAACGGGACCTCCTGGGGCACTTCGGATGTTTGGGCACCGTACTCGCCAGTTCTCAGCCACATTGATCGAAAACTTTCATGACGTGTATGTAGCCATCTATTGAAATGCGCATGCAAGGGAAGATACTTCCGTGGTGCGTGAACCGTTCGACCCGAACGGATACGAGGGAGGAAGCAGTGACCCTGTTGCACACCACCCGAGTCCGGCGCAGACGTCTGGGCGTGGCTGCCGCCGCGGCCGGACTTCTGGCCACTTTGCTGACGGCCGGACCCGCGGCCGCCATCCCGGACCCCGGCGACACCCCCGTCCAGAAGAAGGAGATCTCCTCGGGCCAGGAGGCCCAGGCGCGCGCCGCCATCGAGAGCGGTGCGATACCCGGCGTGGACGAGATCGTCCACAGCTCCAACATCGAGCATCTCGCCAACGTTCCGAAGGACGCCCTCCAGGGCACCAACTCGGACATCGCCTTCCAGGGCAAGTACGCCTACGCGGGCAACTACGACGGCTTCCGGATCTTCGACATCAGCAACCCGAGGTCCCCGAAGACCGTTTCGCAGGTCCTGTGTCCCGGCAGCCAGAACGACATCTCGGTCAGCGGGAACCTGCTCTTCCTGTCCACGGACTCCTCCCGTAGCGACAACTCGTGCAACAGCACGTCGCAGTCCGCCACGGTGAAGAGCTCGTGGGAGGGCATGAAGGTCTTCGACATCAGCGACAAGCGCAACCCGAAGTACGTCGCCGCCGTCGAGACCGCCTGCGGTTCGCACACCCACACGCTGGTGCCCGACCGCAAGAACATCTACGTGTACGTGTCGTCGTACTCGCCCAACGCGGCGTACCCCGACTGCCTGCCGCCGCACGACGGCATCTCGGTCATCAAGGTGCCGAAGAAGGCTCCGCAGCAGGCCAAGGTCGTGGGCTTCCCGGTTCTCTTCCCCGGTGAGGGACCCGACGGCGGCGGCAATCCCGGCGGACCCGTCAACCCGGGCGTCTCCAAGACCACCGGCTGCCACGACATCACGGTGCTCCCCTCGAAGGACCTGGCCGCCGGCGCCTGTATGGGTGACGGCATCCTGTTCTCGATCAAGGACCCGGAGCGGCCGAAGGTCATCGACGTTGTCCAGGACAATGTGAACTTCGCGTTCTGGCACTCGGCCACCTTCAACCAGGGTGCCAACAAGGTCGTGTTCACCGACGAGCTGGGCGGCGGCGGTGCGCCCACCTGCAACGCGCAGATCGGTCCGAACCGCGGTGCCGACGGCATCTACGACCTCACCGGCAAGGGCGACAAGCGCAAGCTGGTCTTCCGCAGCTACTTCAAGATCGACCGGCACCAGGCGAACACCGAGAACTGCGTGGCGCACAACGGCTCGATCATCCCGGTCAAGGGCCGTGACCTGATGGTCCAGGCCTGGTACCAGGGCGGAATCTCGGTCTGGGACTTCACCAACTCGTCCCAGCCCAAGGAGATCGGGTTCTTCGAGCGCGGTCCCCTCTCCGTCGACCAGTCCATCGGTGGAGGTTCGTGGTCCGCGTACTACTACAACGGCTACATCTACTCCAACGACATGGCCAAGGGCCTCGACGTCCTGAAGATCAACGACAGGCGTACGGACCCGGCGAAGAAGGTGCGGCTGTCCGAGCTGAATGTGCAGACCCAGCCGGACTACTTCGACGACGATGACGACGACCACGGTGACGACGACGACTGAGGAGTCCGCACCGACTGAGCAGAGCTGACCCGGCAGCCGGCCGGGGTCAGGGCGTGTACCGCCGGGCGGTTTCTCCGTCCGGCGGCACACCGAGGTTCCAGTCCAGCCCGTAGCGCTGGAACAACTCCGCGCGCAGCGTCTCCGGGCGCATCGGGGCGCCCGGCAGCACGATCGCGAAGACGGCTCCCATCAGCTGGGACCGCAGCAGCGGATAGTCCGTGTCGACCTGCCGGGAGCCATAGCGCTCCAGGGTGTCCCGCAGCAGGGCGGCCAGCCGCTGCTGGTCCGGGCACTGCACGAACCCATGGGCCTGGAGCACTCCGGACATATGCGCCCGCATCAAGACGGGATGGTCGATCGCGAGCCCGAGGACGGCGTCGATCGCCCGCGCCAGCAGTTCCCGTCCGTCGTCGGTCCGGGGCTCGCGCTCCAGCGCCGCCGCCACGGTTCGGTGCATCAGCCGGTGCACGGCCGACTGAAGGAGCTGGCGCTTCCCGGGGAAGTAGTACGAGACCAGACCGCGTGCCGAGCCCGCCCGGTCCGCGATGTCGGCCAGGGTGGTCGTCTCGTACCCCCGCTCGCCGACGAGATCCACCGTCGCCTGGAGCAGCCGCTCGCGCGAACGCCGGCGCAGCTCTTCATTGACCGATGCGCTCCGCGGGGACATGCTGGACTCCTGCGTTGACTGGCTCTCGGCCAATATACTCAGCGCGTCCCGCCCGGCGGCCCCGAGGGCCCGTCGGCCGGGGGTGCTGCCCGGACCGGGCGACGCGGGGGATCGTCCGGTCCGGGCGGCGCGGTACCCGAATTCACCGGAACAGGCGCTACGGCGGGTCGCCCGCCTGTCCTGAATCCTTCCGACCCGTCTCCTTCGATTGTCCTCCGCCGCGTGGGTGTTCGGGAGCGCCCCCGCCGTCGTCGTGCGGGCGGCCCCAGGTCCGCTCGGCCCAGGGGTACAGGGCGACGGACAGCGCCACCCACCACGCCCCGAAGAGCCAGCCGCCGAGCACATCCGTCGGCCAGTGCACCCCGAGGTAGAGACGGGTGTACCCCACCCCGGCGACGGACACCGCGGCCACGGCCACGCTCCACCCCCAGACGGGGCCCCCGGTCCCGTGCCGCCTGAGCAGCCACAGCAGCAGACCGAGGGCGACCACGGCCGTCATGGCGTGACCGGAGGGGAAGGCCGCGAAATGGGCGGAGTCGACCGGATCCGGCCAGCTCGGCCGCTTCCGCCCCACCGCGGCCTTCATCGTCTGCTGTAGGACGGTGCCCAGCGCGACCGTCCCGGCGATCCAGCTCCCGAGCAGCCATTCCCGACGCCACCACAGCCACAGGACGACGACGGCGATCAGGGCGCGCATGGTCCAGGGGTCCCATACCCAGTCGGTGAGGATTCGGTTGACGTGGACGAGCCCCGGCTCCTCGACGGCCCGGCGGTGCAGGGCCTCGGCCACGGAGCGGTCGAAGGACATCAGCGGCGCCCAGGAGACGGCCACCAGGACCAGCAGGACGGCCCCGAGGAGCCCGAGGACCACGGCCGCTCGGGCGGCCGCGCCGGGGCGCGGGCGTCGCTGGTGGGGCGCGGGCGGGGAGGGAGGCTTCGTTCCGGGCGCATGCATGGGGAAGATCTTCCCCGTTCGCCGGGGCGTACCGCCAACCCGGTACGCGAGCACGGCGTCAGCGGCGGACGACGGCGGCCGGTCTCCGGGCGCGGACCGGCCCGGTCCGGGTCAGCCGAGCGCGCGGAGCGCGGGCACGAACGCCACCAGCAGCGGGACGACGGGCACCAGCGCCGCGGCGGCCGTCAGCCGGAGCCTGCGGACCGGGGTGAGCCGGGGGGTCGCCGACAGCAGCCGGTTGACACGCTGCGGAAGGTGCGTATCGGGAGGCGGGCAGGGCCCGAACACCCCGCGCTCCTCGTTGAGTTCGACGAGTGCCAGCGCGATCGTGAGCCGTCCGAAGCGCTTGGAGGCGACGTCGTCGGCGGCCAGCTCCACCAGCCGGTGCATCTCGTCGCGGAAAGCGGCGAACACCGGGACCTGGGGAAACCCGTTGGCCAGCGCGGCCGAACAGTGCAGCAGCCAGTCGTGTCTGGCCTGCGCGTGTCCCTGCTCGTGCGCCAGTACGGCATCGAGTTGACGGCCCTTCAGCCGACGCAGCGCGGCCGTGGTGATGACCAGTTGGGGAGCCGTGCCGGGCAGCCACCAGGCGTGCGGGCGGTCGCCCTCCAGCACCACCAGCCGGTCGCCGCCGTCCGACTCGCCCGGCAGCAGCGGCGCACGCACCCGCAGCTCCTGGCGGCGCCTTCTGCGCTGGGCCCGCGCGGCGCGGATCTCCTGGGTCAGCATCGCCGCCGACCACAGTCCGCCGCAGGCCAGGACCACGGCGAGGACGCCGGCCCAGGGGCCGTCCGTACCGAGCGCGTACGCCTCGACCACTCCCTGCGGCGCGGGCGCGAAGACCTGTCCCCGCACCAGCTGCCAGGCCGCCGCCGCGCTGAAGGTCATGGAGAGCGCGAACGACAGCAGCACCGCCGCCACCACGCACTGCCACACCCACAGGGCCACGATCGGCTCGCGCTCCGACCAGTCGGCGCGCGGCACCAGCCGTGGGGCGACGACGGCGGCCAGTGCACCGAGCAACAGCAGCACGAGGGAGACGAGCATGGCTTCAGCGTAGGAGCGTCGGCCCACCCGCGGATATGACCTCGCCCCTCAAGTGATGTACGCCACGGGACGCCCCTTTTGCCCGCGGCGCCGTACGGAGCCCGGCTCAGAGGTGAGCCGTGCCCGTGCGGGCCCGGATCAGAGCGTGATCAGCATCGCCACCATCGCCAGGCCCATCACCAGCCTGCAGGCCGGGAGCAGGCCCGGCAGCGGGTCGGCGGACGGCCCGGCCGGGGCGCCCGCCGCCGACGGCACGGGCACCAGCCGGACGCCCGAGCGCAGCACGTACATCACGTAATACCCGAGCAGCACCCCCGTCAGCAGGGGCGTCCCGGCCGCCGTGTGCCCGCCGTGCCCACTGCCGGGCGCCATGGCCAGGGCCATGTACACCATCGCGAGCGAGCCGATGAGATGGTGCAGATGACGGGCGCCCCGGCGGGCCGCCCACAGCGCGGCGAACGCGGTGGCGCCGAAGACCACGGTGTACACGGTCCAGGTCCAGCGCGGGAACGCGACCACGGCCGCGGGGACCGCCATCACCGCCATCCCGAACCCCATCAGGGCCTCGCCGCCCGCCGTCCGGCGGGCCTCACCCGAGCGGCCCCGGACCCGTACCAGACAGTAGGCACCGGTCGCGGCGCACAGCGCGACGAGCAGCCAGCAGGACAGCACCGGTCCGTGCACGGCACATCTCCCCCCTCACGGCGGTGTCCCCTCCGCCGAGACATCGATGCCCGGCGGCCCGGGGGCACACGCGAGCGCACGGAGGTGTACGGGGAGCACGGCGCGCCCGCCCGCCGTCGCCCGGCGCTCCACGGCGGCACGGGCGGAAGCCCGGGCGGCGCTCGGGGGAGCACCCCGGACCCGTGCCCGCGGGGCTCCCCGGAGCCCCGACAGCCCGGCGGGGCCGTACACGTAGTCTTCAGGGCGTCCGGGGCGGCGCGACCACCCCGGGCGCCCCGCCGCATCCGCCCGAGAACGGAGAGCCGCCCCGATGGACACCGACACCGACACCGGCACCCACACCGCGCCGCCCCGGCTCTCCGGCGACCTCACCTACCGGGACGCCATCGGCGCCGATGTGCCGGGGCTGCTCGCCCTGATCCACTCCGCCTACCGGGGGGAGAGCAGCCGGGCCGGATGGACCACCGAGGCCGATCTCATCGGCGGCCCGCGCATCGACGCCGAAGGAGTCCTGGAGGTCATCGAGACGCCCGGCAGCCGGCTGGTGGCGGTGGAGCGCGACGAGGAGACGATTGCCTGCTTCCAGCTCGAACACCGGGGTGAGGCGGCCTACTTCGGCATGTTCGCCGTCCGGCCGGGGCTCCAGGGCGGCGGGCTGGGGCGGCTGGTCATCGCGGAGGCCGAGCGCCTGGCGCGCGCGGCGTGGGGCGTGCGCGAGATGCAGATGACCGTGATCTCGGTACGGGACGAGCTCATAGCCTGGTACGAGCGGCGCGGCTACCGCCGTACGGGAGAGCTGACCCCCTTCCCGTACGGCGATGAGCGCCTCGGCATTCCGCTGCGGGACGACCTCACCTTCGAACTGCTGGTGAAGGATGTGTCCTGACGGCCGGTGGTGGGGGAGCTTCGTACCTGAGGTGACCGGGCGCCGCCGGGCGGTCGGCGGGCCGGCGGGGTACCGCGACGCGACTACGCGGTGAAGCGGCCCGTGCGCCTGATCTCGGGGAAGTCCGTGGTCGCGCCGTCGAGTTCGAGGGCGCGCACCAGCCGCAGATGTTCCTGGGTGTTCACCAGCCAGCCGATCACCCGCAGACCCTCGGCACGGGCGTGCTCGGTGGTCTCCAGGGTCAGCCGCCGGATGTTCAGTGCGAGGCTGTTCGCGCCGGCTGCCTTCGCGCGGTCCACGATGTCGCCGCCCCAGCGGCTGGCGATGAGTACGGTGCGTACGCCCGGCACGAGTGCGGAGATCTCCGCGACCGCCTCGTCGTGGAAGGACGACACCGTGACCCGCCGGACCAGATCGCGGCGCCGTATCACCTCGGCGAGCGCCCGGGCGGCGCTCACGTCCTTGATCTCGGCCTGGAGCGGGGCGCCGACGGCGTCGAGCACCTCCTCGAAGACCGGGACCCGCTCGCCCTCGCCCGCGTCGAGTGCCCGCAGCTCGGCGAGTGTCTTCTCGGCGACGGGACCCGTTCCGTCGGTCGTGCGGTCCACGTCGGCGTCGTGCATGACGACGAGCGCGCCGTCCTTGCTCAGATGCAGATCCAGTTCGATGGCGTCCATACCGCAGCGCTCGGCCCGGATGAAGGAGCGCAGGGTGTTCTCCGGCTCGACACCCATGACCCCGCGATGACCGATGGTGAGGAAAGTCAAGATTCTCTCGCTTTCGTCGACAGCGGCTCCCGCGCGGCGTGGCCTGACGACGCCGCCCGGCAAGGAGGCAGCCTAATGGCCCGGTGCCCGGAGGGAACCCGTCGCGCACAGCGGAGTGGAGTAGACCGCTGCCGGGTTCCGCATCTCCTGCCCGGGGCCTCCTCCCGCCCCTGTTTCACCCGTGCGCGGGCGTGTCGCCCACGGGGTTGACGGCGGGCCGGGTCAGGGGAGTGCCGGCCTGGGAAGCGGGCACCGGAGAGAGCGGCGGGCGCCGGAGGAAGGGGCGGTCCTCCGATTGCCGGACGCTTTCGCGGATGCACCGGGCCGCCGTAAACCTTCCGGCGATCATGGGGGTGGTGCAGGATAATTTGCACAAGGCCCACTTGTCCGGAGGAACACCGCATGGATACGGTGTCTTGATGCGAGGTTCTCCCGTGGAGGAAGTGACATGACGGAAATTCTTGTGCAGGACGCTGCTTCCGCAGCCATATCCACCGCCGACCGGGTGATCGAACACCCGGCCTGGCCGAGGCTCAAGAATGCCGTCGAGGAGATCCGCCCCTGGCAGTCCAAGGACGGATCGATCGACTTCGACGCCGACGGTGCCCCCACCAGAGCCGCCGCCGAGGCCACGCTCGACCGTGTGATCGACGCCGTCGAGGAGCTGTCCCCGCTGCTGCCGCACGACGCCGCGTACCACCGCGCGCTCGCCACGGACCTGCGCACCTGGGCCGACGGCGCCTTCGGCGTCCCCGACTTCCTGGACTCGCTGCTCGCCTTCCAGCCCGCCACCGGGCGCGCCGACGGCCTCCAGCATCTGGTCGTTTTCCCCATGTACACGCAGAACGGCAATCCTGACCGCAATCTGGAGGCCGTCGCCCTGCGCATGGTGTGGCCCGACTGGCTCGCCGAGCTGGAGCGCACCCGTTACGACAACCCCCTGTTCTGCGGCATCACCTTCGAGGACTTCACCTCGGGGTACGACACCCACTCGGCCGTCCTCTTCCCCGAGACCATCGCCGTGCGCGAGGCCCCCGAGCGCTTCACCTGGGGCGGCATCTTCTGCGACCGCGAGGCCGCCCGCTTCCGTGCCGTGACCACCGAGGCCGTGGGCGTGCTCGGCCTGGAACTGCCCGAGGACATCCGCGCGCTGGTCGGCGACCAGAAGCGCTGCCAGAAGGCGTTCGTCCTCTGGGACATGGTCCACGACCGCACCCACAGCCACGGTGACCTGCCGTTCGACCCCTTTATGATCAAGCAGCGCCAGCCGTTCTGGATGTACGGACTGGAGGAGCTGCGCTGCGATCTGACCGCCTTCAAGGAGGCCGTACGCCTGGAGGCCGACGGCTTCCCCCAGGGCCGCGATGTGCAGTACGCCGTGCTCTTCGACCGGATGTTCCGCTTCCCGGTCACCGGCGAGCGCGTGCGCAACTACGACGGTCTCGGCGGCCAGCTGCTCTTCGCCTACCTCCACCAGCACGACGTGGTGCGCTGGACCGACAACACCCTGAAGATCGACTGGGAGCGTGCGCCGCAGGTCACCAACCAGCTCTGCGCCGAGATCGAGAAGCTGTACCGCGACGGCATCGACCGGCCCAAGCTCGTGCACTGGTTCGCCGCGTACGAACTGGTCTCCTCCTATCTGTCGCCGCACCCCGGCTCCCGCTGGGCCAAGGGCCCCGACGCCCTCGACCTGACCCAGCCGCCCCGGAAACTGGTCGACGACGTGCTTCCCGACGAGTTTCCGCTCAGCATGTTCTATGAGGCCCTGTCCAAGAAGCTGAAGAATGTGATCGCCTCGACCAAGGGGATCAGGGCGTCGGACCAGGTGGCCGTCGGCGCCGCTTCCGGGGCCGCCGCGTGACCATCCGTACCAAGGAGGCGACCACCATGAAGAACTCCAACGGTCCGCTGGAGGGAGCCGTGGTCGCGGTCGCCGGGGCGGCGGGCCCGGCCGGGCGTGCCGCGCTGCTGCGGCTCGCGGAGGCCGGGGCGACCGTCGTGGGATCGGACTCGGACCCCGAGCGCCTGGCCTCGGCGGTCGACGCCGCCCGCTACGCCCACGGCGGGGCGACCGTCACCGGCGACACCGTCGACCTGCTCGATCTCGACGCCACACGGTCGTGGGCGGACAAGACCGAGAAGGAGTTCGGCCGTATCGACGGGCTGGTCCATCTGGTCGGGGGCTGGCGCGGCGGCGCCACCTTCGCCGAGACGAAGATCTCCGACTGGGACTATCTGGAGCGGCTGCTCATCCGGACCGTGCAGCACACCTCGCTCGCCTTCCACGACGGGCTGGTGCGCAGCGACCGCGGACGCTATGTGCTGATCAGCGCCGCGGGCGCCGAGAAGCCCACCGCGGGCAACGCCGCCTACGCCGCCTCCAAGGCCGCGGCCGAGGCATGGACCCTCGCGCTCGC
Organism: Streptomyces sp. NPDC051018; assembly: GCF_044456085.1. NCBI lineage: Bacteria > Bacillati > Actinomycetota > Actinomycetes > Kitasatosporales > Streptomycetaceae > Streptomyces > Streptomyces sp. NPDC051018. Next base: position 4,803 of record NZ_JBITFN010000015.1, on the reverse strand, counting down.
CGACGCCTTCCGCAAACAGGGGGGCGAGGACGGCCCCCGGGCCGCGGCTGCGATCCTGGTGGTGAAGGCTCTGGTGCACGACGCCATGCGCGCCGAGCGCCCGAACGCGAAGTTCGCGGGCTTCACGGACGTCACGGAACTGGCCGACGCCATCGCCGGTGTCTGGGACCGGCCCGCCAGGGAAGCGAATGGACAGCGCCTGTGGCTGACGCCTCACACGTGAAGAACGCCCCCACCGCGGCCCGGCGCCATCACGACCCCGGAGTACGGGGCTTCGCCAGCGACAACTACGCGGGAGCGCACCCCGAGATCCTCGCGGCCCTCGCCCTCGCCAATGGCGGCCACCAGGTCGCCTACGGCGAGGACGAGTACACGGGGCACCTCCAGCGCGTGATGCACAGCCACTTCGGACCGACGGCGGAGGCGTTCCCGGTCTTCAACGGCACCGGTGCCAATGTCACGGCCCTCCAGGCGCTCACCGACCGCTGGGGCGCGGTGATCTGCGCCGAGACCGCGCACATCAACGTCGACGAGGGCGGTGCACCGGAGCGGATGGGCGGGCTGAAGCTGCTCACCGTGCCCACGCCGGACGGAAAGCTCACACCCGAGCTGATCGACCGGCAGGCCTGGGGATGGGAGGACGAGCACCGCGCGATGCCGCAGGTCGTCTCGATCACCCAGAACACCGAGCTGGGCACGGTCTACACCCCCGCCGAGATCCGCGCGATCGTCGACCACGCCCATGAGCGCGGGATGAAGGTGCATCTCGACGGGGCCCGGATAGCCAACGCCGCGGCGTCGCTGGACGTCCCCATGCGGACGTTCACCAACGCGGTCGGCGTCGATGTGATCACCTTCGGCGGAACGAAGAACGGCATGCTCTTCGGCGAGGCGATCGTGGTCCTCAACCCGGACGCCGTGAGTCATATGAAGCATCTGCGCAAGCTGTCGATGCAGCTCGCCTCCAAGATGCGTTTTGTCTCCGTGCAGCTGGAGGCCCTGCTCGCCCGCGATCTGTGGCTGCGCAACGCCCGCCACTCCAATGCCATGGCCCGCCGGCTCGCCGACGGCGTCCGGGGGGTCGACGGGGTGGAGATCCTCCACGCCGTCCAGGCCAACGCCGTCTTCGCCCGGCTCCCGCACGAGGTCAGCGTCCGGCTCCAGCGGCGCTTCCGCTTCTACTTCTGGGACGAGGCGGCCGGTGACGTCCGCTGGATGTGCTCCTTCGACACCACCGAGGACGATGTCGACTCCTTCGTCCAGGCGCTGAAGGAGGAAATGGCGGCGGAGAGGTGATCAGCGCCGTCGATTCTGCATGAGTGTGCGGCTCTGCATGAGTATACGATTGACCGGAAAGACATTGACTCCGGTCGGTCGTCTGCCTAGGGTCGTCGTGCATGGAGCTGATGCAGCAGATCCCGGATCTGTCCGCCTATCTCGCCGCGGACGAGGTCATCGACCATGAACACCCGCTGGTGCGGGAGACCGCGGCCGGTCTGCCCGGCCGGGGCGAGAACGCATACGTATACGCCGAAGCGGCCTTCCTCTTCGTCCGGGACTCCATTGCGCACTCCCAGGACGCGGGGGATCCGCGTGTCACCTGGCGCGCATCGGACGTTCTGCGGCTGCGTACCGGGATCTGCTACGCCAAGTCGCACGCCCTGGCGGCACTGCTGCGTGCGGAAGGCATCCCGGCCGCCCTCTGCTACCAGAATCTGGGCGTCGTCCACGGGCTGATCGCCCTGAAGCTCCCCGGGCGCTCGGCCTGGGCGCGGCAGGATCCACGCGGCAACCGGCCGGGAGTGGACGCGCGGTTCTCGCTCGACGAGGAGCGGCTCGCCTTCACCGTGCGTCCTGAGTGTAACGAAGTGGACTACCCAGTCCTGTATGCTGCACCGCATCCCCTGGTGCTCGGTGCTCTGCGAGGCGTGGCCGACCGGGAGACCCTCTGGACGCAACTTCCCACCGAACTGTGAGGCACTTCCGGCATGGCGCTCACGCTCACCGTCTCCGACGAGGTCAAGGCTCTGGCTCCCGGCTTCACCCATCTCACCGTTGAGGCGTACGGGCTGGTCAACGGGCCCAGCACCGACGACAGTTCGGCCCTCCTCGACGACGCGGCCCGCCGGCTCGCCGAACGCCTGGGCGGACGGGCACCGCACGAGGACCCGCACATGGCCGCCTGGCGCGAGATCTACACGGCGTTCGGCGCCAAACCCTCCCGTACGCGCAACTCCGCCGAGGCACTGGCGAAGAGGGCCCTCGCGGAGGGGGGACTGCCCCGTATCAACGCCCTCGTCGACGCCTACAACGCGATCAGCGTGGCCCACTTGATCCCCGTCGGCGGCGAGGACCTCGACCGCATCGCGGGCGGGATGCGCCTCGTACGGGCGACGGGCGACGAGCCGTTCGTCACCGTCTCGGCGGGGGAGGAGAGGACCGAGCACCCCGACGCCGGGGAGGTCGTCTGGCGGGACGACGAGGGTGTCACCTGCCGCCGCTGGAACTGGCGGCAGGGCCCGCGCACCCGGCTCACCGAGGAGTCCGTGAACGCGGTCTTCCTGCTGGAGGCGCTCGGCCCGATGACGTCCGGTGAGCTGGAGGCCGCGGGCGCCGAACTGGCCGAGTCGCTGGAGAAGCTCAGCCCCGGCGCCCGGATCACGGTCCACGCGCCACGCCGGGCCGTGCCGTCGGCGTAGTGCCGTCCGCCCGGAAGCCGGCACCGGCCTCCGGTGCGGGCGTTATCCCGGCGGAGGTTCCCTCCCGTACGCGGCCTGCTCGGGCGCCCCCGCACCCGGCCGCGCGGATGCGTGCGGGACCGCCGGGCAGGACGGTGGGACGGTCCCCGGGACCTGAGCCGGCCCCTGGCCCGCCGGCGCCCGCGCCGCGGAGGATCAGCGCGCCTCGCGGACCTCGGCCGGCGTCGGGGCCGTACCGCCGAGATGCGCGGGGACCCACCAGGTGTCGGACGCGCCCTTGGGACGTACGGGATAGGCGCGCTGAGCGGCCTCCAGTAGCTCCTGCACCCGCTCCCGCAGCCGCCGGGTGATCGCCCCCGCGTACTGGTCGGCGGGTGCCTCGATCGGCTCGCCCACCCGGATCGTCACCGGGATGTGGCTGCGCCTGAAGTTGCGCGGCCGACCCTTGGTCCACACCCGCTGGGTACCCCAGAGCGCCATCGGGATCAGCGGCACACCGGCCTCCTGCGCCAGGCGCGCGGCACCGGACTTGAACGACTTCAGCGTGAACGACTGCGAGATGGTCGCCTCGGGGAAGACGCCGACGATCTCACCGGACCGCAGCGAGTCCAGCGCGTGCCGATAGGCGGACTCGCCCTGGGTGCGGTCCACCGGAATGTGCTTCATCCCGCGCATCAGCGGACCCGACACCTTGTGCCGGAAGACCGACTCCTTCGCCATGAAACGCACCAGGCGCTTCTGCGGGAGTGCCGCGAGACCGGTGAAGATGAAGTCCAGATAGCTGATGTGGTTGCTGACCAGCACTGCACCGCCCGAACGGGGGATGTTCTGCGCCCCCTGTGTGTCGATCCTCAGGTCCAGCGCCTTGAACATCGTGAGTGCGGCGCCGATGACCGGCCGATAGACGAGCTCTGCCATCTGGGGAGGACCCTTCTGTCGTGCCCGGGGAGGGTTCTCCCGGTAGAAGTTACGCAGCCGTAGGTTTTCGGCACTGCGCAGATCGTGCCCCATGTGCGGCGCCCTGACCAGTCCTGGCGGCCCCGGGGGGCGAGATTCTCGTCACGTCATGGCCGGCACCCGCCGGAGGCGGGGACAGGACCGGATGTACGGACCCCTAAGACCCGGCGCCGGATCCCTGGAGCGCGTCACGGACCGCGAGGTGTGGCGCACCTGCCCCAGCGTACTTGACTGCATGTGCCAACTATCGCCACCCTGGCGCTGCGTCCGAAGATCGAAAACTCTCCCTGGGCAGGCTCCATCTCCATGACGGCTCCGTCCGAACTGCGCCCCCGGGGGCCCGTCTCTCCCGAACTGCTCCGTTCCGTCTTCCGCCGGCACGCCGCCGGAGTCGCGGTGATCACGGCGCGGGGCGAGGGGCCCGCCGGCTTCACGGCCACCTCGCTGACCTCGGTGGCCGCCGAACCCCCGCTGATCTCGTTCGGAGTCGGTACGGCCTCCTTCAGCTGGGGGGTCATCGCCCGTACGGAGCATGTGGGCGTGCATATCCTCGGCGAGCACCAGAGTGAGCTGGCCGCGAGATTCGCCACCAGGGGATCCGACCGTTTCGGCCCGTCCACACGCTGGCGCGGCGGCCCCCAGGGGGTTCCGGTGCTCGACGGAGTCCTCGCCTGGATGGTGGGCCGGGTGGTCTCCCGGATACCCGCCGGTGACCACCATCTGGTGATCGCCGAGGTCGTCGAGGGGGACTCCAGTGGGCCCGGGCGGCCGCTCGTCCACCATCAGGGGCGGTTCGGCGGACTGCGCGACTGATCCGGCGCCGCTACCGCGCTGGGGCCGCGCGGGTGGTCGGCGGTTACACAGCGTTGGCAACATCACAGTTCCAAGCGCTTGCTCAGTGGGTAGGCTGAGGGGAAGCTACTGGTGAGTAACGGCCGTGGGAAATGGCGGTCGCCCCGACCGGAAACCCCGTCTGCGGGCACATATGCTGCCTGGCAGGGCAGCCCCCGGCCCTCGGGTACGGGGACACCACGGAAATGGTCACTGCAAGGAGGAGAGCCGTCGTGAGCTTGAGGATCGTTGTCTGTGTGAAGTATGTGCCCGACGCTTCTGGTGAGCGGCGTTTCGCGGATGATCTGACGGTGGA
>NZ_JBITFN010000014.1:0-213278 GCF_044456085.1 Streptomyces sp. NPDC051018 | reverse complement strand
ACCCGCCAGCACGACTGCCGTGGTACGGGGCCTGGCCTCACGAAGCACTGACACGAAACGACCTACCTTGAAACGACTGGGGGACGCAGCGATGGTCGCACTCTGCGTGACCGTCCCGCAAGGCGGACCCCGTCCGCGGAACACCGTCGGTACACCAGGGGTTCACGCGGTGACCGGCGAGGTTGACGCTCTCCTCACGGAGAAGCGGAGTGAGGGACGACACAGAGTGGTGGGTTCTACAGACGGCGTGGCGGGCTTGACGGCAGATGCTCATCGGTCCCCGACATGGAGCACGAGCCTGTTGGTGGCGTTGTAGGCGAGGGCGACCTTGATCAGCCGCTGGTCCTGTCCCCGGAGCTTGCGCAGCACCCGGCGGGCCAGCAGCAGGGAGCGCTGCTTGTGCACCAGGACGTCCGGGTAGACGAAGACGTCACTCTTCCGGACCACGTCGTCAAGGACCCGCCCGACGCGCACCGGATCCTGCCCAGGTGCGTAACGGAGCCAGACCTCCCAGTACTCCTGCTCGCCCTCCAGCCGCTCGGCGGCGGCCTCGCAGTCGATGGCGGCGGAGAAGCCCCGGGTTCCCTCGCGGGTGCCGTGGAAGACGAGTTCGTCGTTGACGTCCCCCCGGCGGCGCAGCACGAGGGAGGGTTCGCCGGACGGCTCGACGGGCCCGACCAGGCGGCCCGTCAGGGTGAGCCTTTGGCCGGACGGTACGACGTCGGCGGCCTCGACATGTACGGGCCGTACCCAGGAGCGCAGCACCAGATGCTGCTGGGGCGCGCGCCGGTGGGGTACGAGATGGCGCACCCCGGAGTCGGTTCTCAGCCGCTCCGCGACCCTCAGCGAGCCGCGCTGGTCCACGGCGCGGGCGGTCAGCTGGACCCTGCGTCCCGTACGGGGATCGTCGGCGTGGCACATCCAGTGGCCGTCGGCGAACTCGTCGCCGGCCGGGATCACGGCGGTGCCGTCGGGCCGCAGCGGGTAGACGCGTTCGTCGGCGTGACCCTCGATATGGGTGCAGACCAGCCGCAGCCCGGGGTGCTTCAGGGCCGCGGCCTGGGGCGCGACCACGGTGACGGTCAGTGAGCCGTCGGCCTCGGCGACGCAGTCGGCCACGGGGGCAAAGGGCTGGGTACGCGGGGCGGCGGGCGCGGCGGTGGCGCGCTGCGAGGAGCCGGCGCCCAGTTCGGCGAAGAGGTCCGCGTACCGCTTGGCGATGACGCCCGGGTCGTAACGGCGGGCGTTCCTGATCGCGGCGGCGGCCATCTCACGGCGTCGCGGCTTGTCGTCGATCAGTGCGATCAGGGCCGCGGCGAAGGCGTCGGCGTCACCGACGGGCACCAGCAGACCGTCCTCGCCGTCCGTGATGATCTCGCGCGGGCCGTAGTCGCAGTCGGTGCTGACGACGGGCAGTCCGCAGCGCATCGCCTCGACGAGGGTCATGCCGAAGGACTCGCTGCGGGAGGTGGAGGCGGCGATGGCGCCCTTGACCCACTCGGGCTCGATCGGGGAACGCGGGCCCATCAGCTGGACGCTGTTGTGGAGGCCGAGCCGGTCGATGGTGCGGCGCAGCCGGTCCTTGTCCGGGCCCCAGCCGCAGATGCGCAGCCGCCACTCGGGCCGGGCCTCGACGACGGTGGCGAAGGCCGTGATCAGGACGTCGTACCGCTTCTCGCGGGAGAGCCGGCCCGCGGCGACGATCAGACTGCCCTCCAGGTCCGAGGGGGCGACGACCGGTTCGGGCACGCTGTTGGGCAGGGAGAGCATGCGGGTGTCCGGGAGCGGCATGTGCTCCCGCCACACCTCCGCGTCGCCCTCCGAGACGGTCACGAAGGCGTCCAGCCGTGCGAGGTACTGGCGTATCTCCTCGCGCAGTTCGGGCTTGTGGTGGTGGTACGTCATGTGCTCCTGGCCGATGAGCACCGCGCCCTCGGGCGCGAACTGTGTGACGTACGCGATCAGTCCGGGCCGGGTCCCGATGACCACGTCCGCGTCCGAACCGGCGTAGTGGGCGCGCACGCGTTCGTCCGTGAGCCTGCTGTACTCCCGGTAACGGGCCTCGCTCCGGGGGAAGTACTCGGAGGGCTCCTGGTGGACCGGGTCGTCCTTCTCGTACGTCGGCGACTTCGGCCGGGTGTCGACGAGATGGACGAGGCTGATGCGCGGGTCCGTGGGGAACAGCGGGATGTCGCGGTGCCGGAAGGCCGAGACGATCTCCACCTCATGACGGTCGGCGAGTTCCTCCGCCAGGTTCAGCGTGGTGCGGATGGTGCCGCCGATGCCGTAGATCGTGTGAATGAGGAAGGAGATCTTCATCAAGGCTCCGTTCACTGTTCTGGGGCGCTGTGGCTCTGCCCCGGAAACACGACGCCGGCCGCCCACCGGGTCACGGTCCTCCGGGTCAGGGCTGCAGGACGCCTTCCGGGTGCGAGAGGTCGCACCGTCTGCCGGACCGATTCTCCCTGTCCGCGGCGGCCGTTCACAGTCCTGCCCGTCCGATCCGCCGACAGGTGTTCCCGATGGTGCCGATCCGATGCCGGGCCGGGCGTTCCGTGCCCGGTGGGCCGGTCGCCGGGCACGGTCCGCGCCCTCCGCCGCCCGCTCCCGGAATGGAGGGCGCGGCGGAGGGAGCGGACCCGCTCATGGACGCCTCACCGCGCGCTTGGCGGGTGCTCGCCGGGCATGCGGCAGGCGCTCGGCGGGCACCCATCGGGCGCTCACCCGGCTCACTTGAAGGGGTCGAAGGCGTCGTACGCGCGCTCGGCCTCGTCCCGCTCGGCGTCCCGGTCCCGGCGGCGCTGGGCGGCCGGGCGCGGAGCGTCGAGGCGGTGGTCCTCACCACGGCGCCCGAGCATCTCGGCGCCCGCCATCACGGTCGGCTCCCAGTCGAAGACGACCGCGTTGTCCTCGGGGCCGATGGCGACACCGTCGCCCGCGCGGGCACCGGCCTTCATCAGCTGGTCCTCCACACCGAGGCGGCTGAGCCGGTCGGCGAGGTAGCCGACGGCCTCGTCGTTGTTGAAGTCGGTCTGGCGCACCCAGCGTTCCGGCTTCTCACCGCGTACCCGGAAGACGCCGTCGTCCTCCAGCGTGACCGTGAAGCCCGCGTCGTCGACGGCCTTCGGACGGATGACGATCCGGGTCGCCTCCTCCTTCGGCCTGGCGGCACGGGCCTCCGCGACGATCCCGGCGAGCGCGAAGGACAGCTCCTTGAGCCCGGTACGGGCCACGGCCGACACCTCGAAGACGCGGTATCCCCGGGCCAGGAGATCGGGGCGGATCATCTCCGCGAGATCCTGCCCGTCCGGGATGTCGATCTTGTTCAGGACGACCACGCGCGGCCGGTCGTCGAGACCGCCGTACTGCTTCAGCTCCTCCTCGATCACATCGAGATCGGAGACGGGGTCGCGGTCCGATTCCAGGGTCGCCGTGTCCAGGACGTGTACGAGGACCGAGCAGCGCTCGACATGGCGGAGGAACTCCAGACCGAGGCCCCTGCCCTTGCTGGCGCCGGGGATGAGCCCCGGGACGTCCGCGACCGTGTAGACGGTGGAGCCCGCGGTCACCACGCCCAGATTCGGCACCAGGGTGGTGAAAGGGTAGTCCGCGATCTTCGGCTTGGCTGCGGAGAGCACCGAGATCAGCGAGGACTTCCCGGCGGACGGATAGCCGACCAGCGCCACATCGGCGACCGTCTTGAGCTCCATCACGACGTCGCGCGCCTCGCCGGGCTCACCGAGCAGCGCGAAGCCGGGGGCCTTGCGGCGGGCGGAGGCGAGGGCCGCGTTGCCGAGGCCGCCCCGGCCGCCCTGGCCGGCGACGAAGGTGGTGCCCTGTCCGACGAGGTCGGCGAGGACATTGCCCTGCCCGTCGAGGACGACCGTGCCGTCGGGCACCGGCAGGACCAGGTCCTGGCCGTCCTTTCCGGAGCGGTTGTCACCGGCGCCGGGCTGGCCGTTGGTGGCCTTGCGATGCGGGCTGTGGTGGTAGTCCAGCAGCGTGGTCACCGACTGGTCGACGACCAGGACGACATCGCCGCCCCGCCCGCCGTTGCCGCCGTCGGGGCCGCCGAGCGGCTTGAACTTCTCACGGTGTACGGAGGCGCAGCCGTGGCCTCCGTTACCCGCGGCGACATGCAGTTCGACGCGGTCCACGAAGGTGGTCATGGGATGTGCCTCCAGAAACGTCAACTACTGGGTGGATCGAGGGTGGGTACAGGCTGTGGATCGGGGTGGGTACAGGCTGTGGATCGGGTGGTTACGGGACCGGGGTGTCCGCCGTGCGGCGTCCGCGTCCCGGGGAACCGGACCGTGGAACTAGGGCTCGGCCGCGCCCCGAGGGACGGGGCTCCGTGGGACGGGGGCTCCGCCTGCTGTGGGCTCCGTCCTAGACGTAACACGCGAAGGGCGGACCCGCTTCCCCTACGGAGATCCGTACGGAAAGTGAGGTCCGCCCTCGCGATGAGAACCGTGGTCCGGCTGCCTGGGTCAGGCGACCGGAACGATGTTCACGACCTTGCGGCCACGGTGCCGGCCGAACTCGACCGCACCGGCCTGCAGCGCGAACAGGGTGTCGTCGCCGCCGCGGCCGACGCCCGAGCCGGGGTGGAAGTGGGTGCCACGCTGGCGGACCAGGATCTCACCGGCGTTGACGACCTGACCGCCGAAGCGCTTCACGCCGAGCCGCTGAGCATTGGAGTCGCGACCGTTCCGGGTGGACGATGCGCCCTTCTTGTGTGCCATCTCTCCTCAGTCCCTTACTTCGCAGCCGTGGGGATGCCGGTGACCTTGATCGCCGTGTACTGCTGGCGGTGGCCCTGGCGACGGCGGTAACCGGTCTTGTTCTTGTAGCGAAGGATGTCGATCTTGGCGCCCTTGTGGTGGTCCACGACCTCGGCCGTGACCTTGATACCGGCCAGGACCCAGGGGTCGCTGGTCACGGCGTCGCCGTCGACAACGAGCAGGGTAGAGAGCTCTACCGTGTCGCCAACCTTGGCGGTGGAAATCTTGTCAACCTCAACGATGTCGCCGACAGCAACCTTGTGCTGGCGACCACCGCTGCGCACGATGGCGTACACGCGGATCTCTCTCTCGCTCGGAACGGAAACTCCTGATGCCAGCCGCCCGCACGGGCCGGGGCCCGTGACTGTCCGGATGGGGTGAGCGGCCTCTCCGGGCGGAAGCCGGAGGGAGGTGCTCAGGAGCTGGCGTGCGACAGACACGCCGACGGTCAAGGTTACGGGGGCGGGGCCAGGGGGGTCAAACCGGGTCCCCGCGGGCCTCTCGCGGCACCCGGCGACCGGATCACCGGCACTTTTCGGCGTGCTGTCCGGGAGCCGTCCGGGCCGGGGAGGACCGGTGGCTCCCGGAGCCCGGGCCCGCCCTGACCCCCGGCTCCCCGGAGCGCGGCTCCCCAGGCCGCCTTCCCAAGCCCGCCTTCCCGGGCCGCCTTCCCGGTGCCCGCGGGCCGTTCGACCGTGGCACGTATGCTCCCACCGACGTCAGGGAACCGACCGCGCCACACGCTCCCACCCTGCGTACGCCCGTATCCCGCACCGCCCGGAAGGCAGAACAGTGAACTACAGGGTCCAGCCCACCGCCCAGGTCGCCGAGACCGCCGAGATCGGTGCCGGCAGCAGCGTGTGGGAACTCGCGCAGATCCGGGAGGACGCCCGGCTCGGCGAGGGCTGTGTCATCGGCCGCGGCGCGTACGTCGGCACGGGCGTGCGCATGGGCGACAACTGCAAGCTCCAGAACTACGCCCTGGTCTACGAGCCCGCCGAGCTGGGCGACGGTGTCTTCATCGGCCCCGCCGTGGTCCTCACGAACGACCACAACCCGCGCTCCGTCGACCCCGACGGCAAGCAGAAGCGGGGTGGCGACTGGGAGGCCGTCGGGGTGCGGATCGAGGACGGCGCGTCCATCGGCGCGCGGGCGGTGTGCGTCGCCCCCATCCGGATCGGCCGCTGGGCCATGGTCGCGGCCGGGGCGGTCGTCACCAAGGACGTCCCCGACTTCGCACTGGTCGTGGGCGTGCCCGCGCGCCGGGTCGGCTGGGTCGGCCGGGCGGGCGTAAAGCTCGTGGAGCGCGAGGGTGAGCCGGGGGTCTGGGAGTGCCCGAAGACGGGTGAGGCGTACGAGGAGAAGGACGGCGTCCTGACCGAACGCGCCCTCTAGTCCCGCCGAAGCGGAGCCGCCGGGCCCACACGGTTCACCGGTCGGTTATCACGCGCAGATCGACGGCCCGCGCTGCAACGGCGCGGGCCGTCCAGCTACTCAAGCCCTCATGTAACGCAGAGGCCCACCGCGGAGAAGGACCGACCGCACCGTGCCGGGTCTCCGCGTCTGCCTTCAAGGGGGAAGAGCATGCCGGACAGCACACCGCACACATCCGGGCCTCTCGGCGCTGTGCTTGTGATCATTCCAACGTACAACGAAGCCGAGAACATCGGCCCGATCGTCACGCTCGTCAGATCATCGGTGCCCGAAGCGCACATCCTGATCACGGACGACAACAGCCCCGACGGCACGGGCGAGCTCGCCGATGAACTGGCCGAGGCCGACCAGCACATTCATGTGCTGCACCGTGCGGGCAAGGCGGGCCTCGGTGCCGCCTACCTGGCCGGCTTCCGCTGGGGCTTCGCCCGGGACTTCGACGTCCTCGTCGAAATGGACGCCGACGGCTCCCACAGCCCCGAGGAACTGCCGAGGCTCCTCGCGGCCCTGCCCGATGCCGATCTGGTGCTCGGCTCCCGCTGGGTTCACGGCGGGAAGGTCGTCAACTGGCCGCTGTCCCGCCGGCTTCTGTCCCGCGGCGGCGGCCTCTACTCACGGACCCTCCTGCGTCTGCCGATCCGCGATGCCACCGGCGGCTTCCGCGCCTTCCGCAGAAAGACTCTGGAGGGCATCGGCCTCGACGGGGTCGAGTCCCAGGGCTACTGCTTCCAGGTGGATCTGGTCTGGCGCACGGTGAGGGCCGGGTTCCGTGTCGTCGAGGTCCCCATCACCTTCGTCGAGCGGAAGCACGGGCACAGCAAGATGAGCCTTTCGATCACCTTCGAGGCGCTGTGGCGGGTCACCGCCTGGGGCTTCAGAAGCCGCTTCGGCTCCCGCCTCCCCTAGCCGGCCCCATGACCCCGCTCGGGTAGACCGGCGCGGACGGCCCGGCCCACCCGGGCCGGCAGCCCATCGGGCCCACACCAGTCCGCGCGGTCGTCGCTGCACCCATCCGCATGCCCGCCACCTGCTACTTGTTCCCTCATTTTCAGCACATCTCATGACATTTCAGCATGTCCAGCTGTCGATCACGCCCGACCGAATGATCGTTCCCCCAGCAGGCCGCCCGCTTCCCAGACCGAGAAAGAACGACAATGCAGCGAACTCAGCTCCGCGCAGGGCCCGCCGCCACCACACCCGCCTTCCGGCGCACCACGCACTCCCGGGTCCGGCGCCTGACCGCCGCAGCCGTCCGGGCCTGGCCCGCCCTGGCGGGATACGCCCTGGTCAGGCTGGTGAACCTGGTACTCATCGAGCTGAGCACCGACCGGCCGCTGCACGACCTGCTGGCCACACGATTCGACAGCGGCTGGTATCTGGGGATCGCCGAATCGGGCTACACCCAGAACTGCGCGCTCCAGGGTGAGATGTGCCGTTACGCCTTCTTTCCCCTGTATCCGGGGCTGATCCGCGGCATCAGCGGGATCATCCCGCTCTCCCCCGTCACGATCGCCTGGGCCATCGCCCTCTTGTTCTCCCTGGTGGCCGCCTGGGGCATCTTCGCCGTCGTCGAGCATCTCGCCGACCGCAGGGCCGCGATCATCACCGCCGTGCTGTGGGGCATCGTCCCGCACGCCGTCGTCCAGTCCATGGCCTATACGGAGTCCCTGTTCACCGCCCTGGCGGCCTGGGCGCTGTACGCGGTGCTCACCAAGAAGTGGCTGAGTGCCACCGCCCTCGCCGTGCTCGCCGGGCTGACCCGCCCCACGGGCGCCGCCGTGGTCGCCGCCGTCGCGCTCTGCGCGCTCTGGGCCCTGCTGCGGCCCGGACCGGACGGGGAGCGGCCCGTCCCGCGTCTGCTGACGGCGCTGCTCGTCTCACCGATGGGGCTCGTCGCCTGGTTCGGCTGGGTCGGCCACCGCGCGGGGCGCTGGGACGGCTACTTCCGGGTACAGGAGCGCTGGAGCACGCGCTTCGACTTCGGCGTCTTCACCTACGGGCGGATCGTCGACGTCTTCACCGTGAAGGGTGCGGGGACCCTCACCGCACTGGTGATCACGACCACGCTCTGCGGTGCCGTGACCCTGCTGATCATCTGCGCACTCCAGCGCCAGCCGGCGCCGCTGCTGATCTACGCCGCCGTGGTCCTCGTCGTCGCCCTCGGCGGCAGCGAGTACTTCCACTCCAAGGCCCGGCTGCTGATCCCCGCGTTCGTCCTGATCATCCCGGTCGCGAAGGCACTGGCACGGTCGCGTCCCCCGGTCATCGGCACGATTCTGACGGCGGGCACCCTGGTTTCCGGCGCCTACGGCAGCTACGTGGTCCTCGTCGCCACGACCTCCCCGTGAGCGCGCGGCCCCGGGCGGGGCACCGCCCGCCCGCGGAAAGGCCCGCAGGGCACCGCCCGCCCCCGGAAAGGCCCTCTGACCGGGGCCTGCCCGGGCACTGCTCAGGCGGGGGTGCCGAGGATCAGGGTGTCGAACTGCTTGCTGATCACGGACCAGTCCCAGGTGGACAGGGAGTGCTTCGCCGCGGACGCGGTCGTGGCGCGCCAGTCCGTCTCGGAGAGCGTGTGGGCCAGGATGCGCTCGGCGGCCTCCTTCGGGGAGGCGACGACCCAGTCGGCCGGGAACAGCGTGCGTGCGCCGTTCTCCTTCCCGGCGAAGAAGGGCCAGTCCCGCACGACCGGCAGGGCACCGCTGACGGCGCCCTCCACCAGACCGCAGTGGAAGGACTCGCGGACCGAACTGCTGAGGATGACCCCGACACGGGTCAGCGCGCCCGGTACGTCGTCGGTGCGGCCGACCAGCTCGACGGCGTCGGACAGCTCCTCCAGATCCTTCTGGAGCAGATCGTCGTACGCGCGGGCGGTCGCGCTCGCCTTGCGGTCGAGCCCGTCGCCGATGACGACGAGCCGGTAGCGCGGGTCCCGGGCGCGCAGCTCGCGCAGCACCTCCAGGGCCCAGCGCGGGTCCTTGGCGACGGCGCTCACCCCGACGAGACCGAGGGTGAAGCGGGCGTCGGCGGAGTCCTTCTCCCGCTGGAAGGGCTCCAGGTCCATGGCGTTGGCGATGACGTGCAGCTTCGGTGCGTACTCCTGCCGCAGCTGGGGCAGGATGTCCACCGCCAGATCGCGCAGATGGCTGCCGACGAAGACCATGTCGTCGACGCGCGAGTAGTCCACGAGGTGCGGCCAGTGCGTGAACGCCTCATAGCTGTGCAGCCGCAGCACGATCCGGGTCGTGCCCGGGTCGACCTGGGTGAAGAGGGCGGCAGCGCTGGTGCACCAGTCGACGAAGACGATGTCGGCCCAGTCGAGGTGGGGGCGCAGGGCGGCCTCCACCTGATGGCCAAAGGGCTTCTGCCCGCCGAGGGCGTACTCCAGCATCCGGCCGCCGCTGCGGGCCAGCGGACGCAGGATGTCGTCGTCCTTGACGTCGAAGTAGCGGATCTCGACGTCCGGGTGGTCGCCGTAGCGGTCCAGGACGGGCTTGATGAAGTTGTCGTAGTAGTACGTGGTGACGAGCAGCCGCAGCGGCCGGCCCGTCGGGGCGGGCGCTGCGGGCAGCGCACGGCCGCCGGGCGCGATGAGCTTCTGGTACGCCTTTCCCGCGCGGAACGGCGCGAGGTACGCGGACGGGTCGGCGGCGAGCGGCGAGGAGAGGCCGTCGGAGTGGATGGCCCGGTGGAAGGCGATGCCGAGGGCGCTCGACAGTGCGGCGGCGGCGCCCTTGGTGTCGTCCTTCTTGAGGCGGGCGTCGGCCTGGGAGAGCGCCGCCCCGATGGCCTTGGCCCGGCCCCCGGGGTTGTCATGTCCCCTATTGAGGTCGGTACGGGCGGACTCGGCGTACAGCTCGGCCTGGAGCCCGCGGTTGGCGGTGAGCTGCGCGGCGGAGGCGAGCACCATCGCGGCACCGGCCTTGCGGCCGCCCTTGGCCATGGAGGTGCTGACCCTGCGGGCGAGCTTGGCGCGCAGCCCGTCCGGCACCTTGGGCGCGGTGACGGCGACCCGCCACGCCTTGGCGCCGACGGAAGTGCGCATCACGGCGGGCGACGAGGCCCGGCGCAGCGCGCTGCCCATGGCCCGCCGGGTGGTGCGCTTGGTGGTACGGGCCGCGTGCGCCGGGCTGGGCACCGAGTTGCGCGCGTCCTGGATGCGGTAGTGGCGGGGGCGGTCGCGGCGGTCGGCGACGGCCTTGAGCCCGGGGGCGGTGCCGAAGACGGCGTGCGCGCGGCGGTTGCGCTGGGCGAGCTGCCAGGTGGCGTACACCGCGCCCTGGTCGAGCGCCACCAGGACCTGCGCCTTCCGGGCCCAGCGGCGGGTCGGCGCGTCGCCCTCGGCGCTGGCCCAGACCCGGCGGGGCGCGGGCATCTTGGCGACGCGCTTGGCGAAGGCGGCCCCCCGTGCCTCGTTGGCCTCCGTCAGCGAGCGCAGCCCTTCGAGCCGGGCGCTCTCGTCGCCGAGGCCCTCCCTCAGCTCCGGCGCGTCGAACATGCCCACGAGCCGGACGATGGCGCCCTCGGCCCGGAACTTCTCCAGCGAGGCCCTGAGGACCGCGGGCTGCGGTACCGCGCCCGCGATCAGAAGTACATGCGTCATGCCGCGAGGCCCTCCACCGCGTCCAGGTTCGAGGACGAAGAGGTGCGTCCCGATTCCACCGTTTCCCGCGACCGTCGAACGGCCGGTTCCGTGCTCCGCCTGCCGACGGTCCGTACGCGGGGGTCCCGGCCCTCGAAGAGGCCCTGTGCCGGGGGCGCGGTCGGTGCCGCCCGTGCTGTCGGCGGGAGGAACACGGACGAAAAACTATCATGGCATCACGCACGGCCACGGCCCGAGCCATGGCTCCCGGCCGGCTGCGGCTCCGGCGGAGTACGGGTTCCGCCGCTGCTCAACACCGCTTTCCGGCGGGGGGTTTACGGGGCCACCGGGCCGTACCGGCGCCCGCCGCCCAATCCGCCGTGCCGGCGCCCGCACCCCAATCCGCCGTCCCGGCCTCGGACCGGTTCCACTCCGCGCGCCGGCCGTGGGGCCCGGCACCGTCGTACGACTCGCACCGCGAGTACCGCTCGCACCGCCGTGCCGCTCGTGCCGGACGGCTCGGCGCGGTGCCGGACGGCTCGGCGCGGTGCCGGACGGGCGAGGTCCGGACGGGGCCGTCCGGACGGAGGTCCGGTCCGGCGCTTCCCCGCCCCTCTCCGTACGGCCCGTCCCCTGAAACGGAAGCGGCCCCGGCCCCCGGGAACAGGGGCGGGGCCGGTCCCGGACGGGCGGGATTCAGCCGAGCTTCGGACGGTCCGGGAGGAGCTTGCTGTAGACCTCGTCGAGGACCTCGCCCTGACGCTCCCAGGTCCAGCCCTCCAGCAGACCGGGCTTCTCGTACGCCTTGCGGTAGCGGCCGGGGTCGGCGAGCACCGCCTTCACGGCGCGGATGTAGTCCTCCGTGTCCTGGGCGCGGAAGACCTCGCCCTGACCGGTCTTCTCCACCATCGCGGCCATGGTGCGGATGTCGCTGACGACCAGGGGCAGCCGGGCGTGCGAGTACTCGAAGAACTTGTTGCTCAGCGCCAGTTCGTGGTTGGGCAGATGGTGCAGCGGGCTGACCGCCGCGTCCGCCGCCGACAGGAACTCGGGCACCTGCCAGTGCGGGACGAACGGCAGGACATGGGCGCGGTCGCCGACACCCAGCTCCTCGATCAACTCCTCGATCTTGCGGAGCGCGGGGAACCGCTTGCCCGGCGGGATGGAGACCAGGGCGACATGCACATCGGGCAGCGACGGCAGCGCCTCGATGATCGTCTCCACACCGCGCACCGGGTTGATGCCGCCGACGTACGCGAGCAGCGGGGTGTCCTTGTCGATGCCGCACAGTTCGCGCAGGTCCGGCACCGGCTCCGCCTCGGCCAGCTCCTCCGGGGCCGGGTTCATGACCGGCGCGTTGAGGACGACGGCCGGCATCTCCTTGAGCTTGTGGTCCTTCTTCAGCAACTCGGCGAGCGTCGGGGAGACGGTGATCGCCGCGTCGGCGAACGGTACGTGCTCCTTCTCCCACGCGATGTGCGCCAGCAGCCAGCGGCGGTGGGGCGAGTGCAGACCGGGCACGTACTCGTGCGCGTCCCACACCAGCTTCACCGGCCGCCCGGCCGCCCGGCCGCGCACCGCGGCCCGCGCGCCGACCCCGAGCATGCGGAAGTCGTGCGCGTGGATGATGTCGGGCTTCAGCTCGTCGATGTGGTGGGCGAAGGTCAGCTCGAAGTCCCACAGATAGGGCATCAGCGAACGCCAGGCGCGCTCACCGCGCAGCTTCTGCCACATCGCCGTCGTGGCGCGGTCGATCGGTGCCGACAGGTCCTTGCGGCTGGCGCGCAGCCGGCGGGTCTGGCGGGCGCGCAGACCGACCCACTTGCTGTACACCTTGGCGCTGACGCGGGGAACGACCAGACGCATCGGGGAACCGCTCGCGCTGTTGGCGCCCGGACCGTCCGCGGCCTCGGCGGCACGGCGGAAGTTCAGGTCGGAGCGCCACGCCTTGGCGGCCTGCATACGGTACTTGGCGTGGTCGTCGCTGCGGTAGGCGAGCGGCTGGCGCAGCAGCGGGCGGCGGAGTTCGAAACGGTGGCGGCCCATCGGGGAGGGCTTGGGCACCAGACGGACCTCGGCGTGGCCGATGTTCCACTTGTGGTGCTCCCGGTTGGGGGAGAGCCCGAAGAGAACGACATCCCACCCGGCGTCCGCAGCGGACCTGGCAGCCTTCTGGACCCGCGAATCGTTACGGACGGTGTTGTCGACGAGCATGACGACCCGCCCCCGGGTTCTCCGGGCCTCCGTGGCGCTGTCGAGCTCCATGCACATGCCTTCCTCGATCTGATGCGACGCCTGCGTGGCAGCCGGTACACACTGGCTATTCGTGGCTCACTACGGCCAAGGGAGCATACCGTCCCGGGCAAAGGTGCTATGAACGACACAGCTGCCGTGTCCATTGTCGCCGAGGATCCGGAAAGTCCGGGAAGCCGGAAGACCTGAATGCCGGAGACGTCGGGAACTCGGGACGTCGTGAACTCGGGGAGTCGGGCGAGTCCGGGGGCCGGTGACCCCCACGAGCAGGGAAGCCGGCGGGTCCGCGGCCCGGAAACCGCAAAACCCCGAGATCCGGAGATCCGGAGATCCGGAGATCCGGAGATCCGGAGATCCGGGGCACGCTGCCTCCCGTACTGCCGTGACCGGGGCCCGTCTTGCGGAGATTGCGGAGAATACAGAGATTGTAGGGATTACAGACCTGGCGGAGGGCACCGCGTCGTGCCGGACCGGGGAGCCGGGTCCCCGCCGCGGCGCGGGCCGGTTTTGCGGACCCTCGTACCATGGGTCGGCGGGCGCGCCCTCGGGCGCCTGAGCTCCCTCGCCCTGTTGACCCCGTCCGCCCTGTTCATCCCGCTGATCCGTTCTTTATCTGTTCATTCTCGTCAGTACCGTTCAATCCCGTTCATTCTCGTTCAGCAAGGAGCAGTACCACCGTGAAGGTCCTCAGTGTCGTAGGGGCTCGCCCCCAGCTGGTCAAGCTCGCCCCGATCGCGGCGGCCTTCGCCGGCACTCCTCATGACCATGTGATCGTGCACACGGGTCAGCACTACGACGCCGATCTGTCCGACGTCTTCTTCTCGGGCCTGAACATCCCCGACCCGGATGTGCACCTCGGCGTGGGCTCCGGCAGCCACGGCGTCCAGACCGGCGCCGTCCTCGCGGCCATGGACAAGGTGCTGGAACAGGAGCGCCCCGACTGGGTCCTCGTCTACGGCGACACCAATTCGACGCTGGCCGGCGCGCTGTCCGCGGTGAAGCTGCACTACCGGGTGGCGCACCTGGAGGCAGGGCTGCGCTCCTTCAACCGCCGGATGCCCGAGGAGCACAACCGGGTCATGACGGACCACGCGGCCGATCTGCTGCTCGCCCCCACCGAGGAGGCCATGCGCCATCTCGCGTCCGAGGGGCTGGCGTCGCGTTCCGTCCTGGTCGGCGATGTGATGGTCGATGTGTGCCTGCGCATCCGGGACGCGGTGCTGGCCGGTGAGCACCCGCTGCCGGAGCTGCCGGAGGGCATCGACCCCGAGGCCCCGTACCTCGTCTCCACGCTCCACCGCGCGGAGAACACGGACGACCCGGAGCGGCTGGCCGGACTGCTGGACTCGCTGGCCGAGCTGCCGGTGCCGGTGGCGCTGCTGGCGCACCCGCGGCTGAACGCCCGCGCCGAGAGCTACGGCCTCAAGCTCAGCCGCGGCAATCTGCATGTCGGCCGCCCCCTGCCGTACGCCGGTCTGGTCGCCGCGGTGCTGCGCTCCGCCGGTGTGGTCACCGACTCGGGCGGTCTCCAGAAGGAGGCGTTCCTCCTCGGCCGCGCCTGCACCACGCTGCGCCCGGAGACCGAGTGGGTGGAGACCCTGGAGGACCGCTGGAACCAGCTCGTGCCCGACCCCCGGAGCCTCGACCGGGACGCCTGGACCGAGACGGCGACCCGGCCCGCCCCCGACAGCGAGCGGGGTGAGCCGTACGGCGACGGCCAGGCCGCCCGCCGTGTCGTCCAGGTCCTCGCCGACCAGAACTGACCCACCTGCCCGGCCCTGAAGACAGCGGAGTTCCCCCTTGCGCAATCCGATCAAGCGTCTCAGCTCACGTGGGCGCGACAACAGGCCCATGACCCGCCGGGGCGGCCCCGCACCGGTGACCGAGCCCGGCCGGCCGCATCTGATCTATCTGGCGATCGGCTTCCCGCCGGCGGCGAAGAGCTGCGCGTACCGCATGCGCGAGACGGCGAACCAGTTCATCGCCCAGGGCTGGGACGTGACCGTGGTGACGATCCTGGAGGAGAGCTGGGAGCGTGAGTACGGTCTCGACCACACGCTCTCCGAGGCGGTCGACCCACGGACCAGCATCGTCGAACTGCCGCTGGTGCGCGAGGACTTGGAGACGGACATCCGCCGCTTCACGGAGAAGCGGGCGCTCCAGCCCACCCAGTGGGCGCTGCGGGAGCGCGAGAGCCATCTGAAGCACTTCCCGGAGCCGGTGTTCGGCGGCTGGCGCGAGGAACTGGAGCGCGCGGTCGTCGACATCCACCGGGAGCGCCCGGCGGATCTGCTGGTGGCGAGCTGCGCTCCGTATGTGAATCTCGCCGCCGCGTGGAAGCTGTGGGAGACGCACAAGGTGCCGTACGCCATCGACTTCCGCGACGGCTGGTCCGTCGATGTCATCGGCGGCGGCGAGGCGTTCGAGCACGACTCGGTGTCCGGCCGCTGGGAGTCGAAGGTCCTCGGCGACGCGATCGGCATCTGGTGTGTCAACGACCCCATCGCCGACTTCTACCGGGACCGCTACCCGGAACTGGCCCACCGGGTCCACGTCGTGCGCAACGGCTTCGACAAGGACAGCCTGCCGCCGGTCACCTCCGTGCCCCGCGAGGACGAGGGGCTGGTCTTCGGCTATCTCGGGTCGGTCAACTTCAAGCCCGTCTTCCTGGAGACGGTGCTCAACGCGTGGCGCGCGGCGCGGGAGCGGGACCCGCTGGTGGCGCGCTCCCGGTTCGAGATCCGCGGGCACATCGGCGCGGGCGCCAGCCGCGAGGCCAACAAGCACATGGATCTGATCCGGGCGGCCGAGCCGGACGGTGTCACCTTCGGCGGGCCGGTGCCCAAGGCCGAGGTCGCCGCCACGTACAACAGCTGGGACGCGCTCGTCCTGATGCTCGTCGGCGGACGGTTCGTCACCTCGGGCAAGGTGTACGAGTTCATGGCGTCGGGCCTGCCGGTGCTCTCGGCGCACGAGAGCGACCACGACGCCTCGGCCATGCTGGAGGGCCATCCGCTGTGGACCGGGGCGGGCGGCCTGGACGAGGAGTTCCTGACCGAGGCGTTCTGCACGGCGGCGCGGATGGCCGTTGAGGCCGACGACGCCCAGCGGCGGGCGGCGCGCGACCACGCGGCCCGGTTCGCCCGGGACGCGGTGATGGAGCCCGCCGTACGGCAGCTGATCGAGGCGCGGCACGACGGTGAGCGGTCCGGCCGCGCTGACGCCCGGGCGGAGAGTGTGCAGGCGTGATCGAGGTACTGCTGGTCGCGTCGACCGCCCCGCGCGCCGAGAATCTCGCGGCCGCGGTGCGCGACCTGGCGAAGAGCGGAGAGGTACGGGTCCGGCTGGCCGGGTTCCCCCCGCTGGACGAACTCCCCGACGCCGAGGGCCTGGTGTCGCGGCAGTCGTTCGCGGCGGGCGCCAAGGGCCCCAAGGCGGCCGCCGCCGCCCGGGGGGCCAAGGACGGCGGCCCGGTGTGGCAGGCCGCCCGGCAGGACGGCGCGCTGCTCTCGGTCGCCCGCCGGGCGAAGGTGATCGTGGCCCTGGACATCCAGGCCGTCTACACGGTCTGGCAGCTGGCGCGGATCAACCGGGCCGCGCACGCTTGTTATGGGGTCGCCGCGGCGACCCGTGCCGTAGCCGACCGCAGCTCGCGCGGCGGGCACTATCTGCGCGCCGACTTCGTCGCCTCGCTGCCCCGGGCCGGTGCCGTGGCGCGCGGAGCGAAGCGCCGGGTCCTGCGCGCTCCCAAGAAGGTCGCGCGGGGCGCGATCGGCCCGAGGGTGCTGCGCACGGGCCCCGGCGCCCGGCTGTGGCGGGCCGCCGTGACCGCTCCCGGGCTGCCCGAGGACGTGCGCTTCAAGCTCGCGCGCCGGGTCGGCGAGGGCATGCGCAAGGCGAACCGTCCCGGCGGCGCGGTGCTGGCCCTCACCTCGGCCGCGGGGCGCACCCGTGACCCGCGCCACCGCGCCCGGCTGCTGGGCGACGCGGCCCGGCTCGATCTCGCGCGCGGCCGGGTCCCGGGCGGTCTCGCCGACGCGGTGAAGGCCGAACTCGGGTGCGCCGACACCCTGTTGGCGGCGGGGAGGAAGAAGCCGGCCGCCGCGTCGGTGATGCGGGCGATGGGCCTGGTCTTCCACCGGGTCCTGCACTTCGACCGCACCGAGTCGCCGCTCGCGGACGCCCCCGGGGAGTTCCCGGCACCCCTGTGGCACAGCAGCGCGGTCACCGCGCTCTCCCGGCCCGCCGGGCGTGCGGTCCCCGCCGCCGCCCCGCCCGTGGGACGGCCGCTGCGGCTGCTGTTCGTGGTCCGCCGCAACGACCACTTCCTCGGTGAGATCCGCGACCGTTACGAGAGTCACCCGGACGTGGAGGTCCGGGTGCTCGACGTGGCGGACGACCCCGCGCTGGCCAAGGTCTCGGCGGACCGGGTGGCGGAGTTCCGGCTCGGTGGGGCGCCGGAGGTCGGCGAGCTGCTGGAGCGGCGGCTGCGGCCCCATCTGGACTGGGCGGACACGGTGTTCGTCGACTGGATGACCGTTCCGGCCGCCCTGTTCACGGCCGTGGACCCGGGCACCACCCGGATCGTCGTACGGCTGCACAGCTATGAGACCTTCAGCGCCTGGCCGTATCTCACGGATCTCTCGCGGGTCGACGACCTGATCTTCGTCGGCGCGCATCTGCGGGATCTGACGGTGGCGGCGGTCCCGCAGCTGCGGGAGGCCCACGCGCCCGCGCTGCATGTCATCCCGAACGCGATGGATCTGGCCTCCTACGATCTGCCCAAGGACGCCGAGGCGCGGTTCACCCTGGCGCTGATCGGTATCTCGGCCGTGGCGAAGGACCCGCGCTGGGCGATCGAAGTGCTGCGGCTGCTGCGGGAGTCGGACGAGCGCTACCGGCTGTTCCTGATCGGTTCCGACGTCGACGCACGGCTGAGCGCTGCGTCCAAGGCGTATGCGCGGGAGTACGAGAAGGACCTCGCCGGACTGGAGGAGGCGGGGGCGGTCCGCCGCCTCGGGCAGCTCGACGACGTGCCCGCCGCGCTGACCGGGGTCGGGGTGATCCTCAGTTCCTCGGTCCGGGAGAGCTTCCACTGCGGTTTCGTGGAGGGCGCGGCGAGCGGCGCGGTGCCGGTGGGCCGGGACTGGCCGTTCTTCGCCCGCGGTGCCACGGGTGCGCGGACCCTCTTCCCCCAGGACTGGGTGGTCGCCTCCCCGCGTGAGGCGGCGGACCGGATCCTCGCGCTGACCGGTTCGGAGGAGGTCTGGCGCAAGCAGGCGCGGATGGCGTCCGAGCACGCCATCGCCACCTGGGACTGGCCGGTGGTGGCCGAGGCGTTCGACCACCTCCTGCTGGGCACTCCGGACCAGCGGTAAGACCGGGTCGCCGCGCCCGCCTCAACGGGACGGCGGCCCGGGGCACGTCCGGGGCGGCGGCCCGTGGGTGACGCCGCCGTGAACGGCCCGCCCCGGCCCCGGGAGCCCTCGGGGCCGCCGGGGCGGGCCCTCCGCCTTGGTGTGCCGGGTCCCCGCCCGCTTGTGCCATGGACGCCGGGCGTCACGAAACGCGGGTGTCACGAAACGCGGGTGTCATGGACGCGGTCCCGGTTCCGGCGGAGCCGCTGCCCGGGCCGCCCGGCACCCGGCGACGGCCCCCGGGGATCCCGTACGACCTCTGGCGCCTTCGCCCGGGCGCACACCGGCGGGCAGGGTCGGTCTCAGGCGCTGCTCCCCGGCTCCTTCCGCTCACGGACCGGCCCCGGGAAGCCGCCGGCCCCACTCGGCCCCGTCCCCTGACGTGCCGCCCCACTCTGCCGGGCGCGCCAAGGGCCCCCGCAACGGGACGACGGCCCCGGGCAAGCCCGGCGACACCGGCCGAGGAGCCTGCCCAACGACCCCGCCGGCCCTCTCTGCGACCCCGGCAACGGCCCCGGGAGACAGCCCGGAAACCCCGCTCCCCCGAGGCGTACGCCCCACGGCCGCGCTTCCACCGGAAACAGCGGCCGCACCCACCCCACCGGCCGCACCCGTCCGGGAACATCCGACCCGGCCACCGCACTGGGCCACATCCGTCACAGAGTATGAAAAACCGTCATCTCCCAGGCGCTACCCCCTTCGGGGGGATCACGCGACGCACGCGGGGCACACGCATATGCACGGGTCTACCGTGATTTTCCGTACGCGC
This sequence comes from Streptomyces sp. NPDC051018, assembly GCF_044456085.1. NCBI lineage: Bacteria > Bacillati > Actinomycetota > Actinomycetes > Kitasatosporales > Streptomycetaceae > Streptomyces > Streptomyces sp. NPDC051018. Next base: position 194,042 of record NZ_JBITFN010000014.1, on the reverse strand, counting down.
CATCGGATCGAACCCTCCCGGCCCCAACTCCCCGAACTCTAGAATGATTTACCGACCCGCCCGGCCCCCGGCCGAAACCCGGCCTCCCTGCCCACGCCCGTTCGCGGAAAGGTGCCGGGGCCCGCGGGCCGTCCCCGATCACGACTGCTCCCCGGCAGGAGAGGCCTCGATGCCCTCGCTAGCAATGCCTGCCCGTCTGGTCATTCTGACGACCGACGGCGATATCGCTCCAGATGACCGAACCGGCCGCACCGCGCTCGCCGCGGCCCGGGCGGGCTGGGACGTCACCGTGCTCTGCCCCGGTGGCGGAGCGAGCACGGAGCGCGGCTCCCTGGAGTCCGTCTCGGTCGTCCGGGTGCCCGTCGGCACGGCGCTGCGCGCCCGGGCCGCCCGCACCGGGAGGGGGCACCGGCTGCGCCGGCTGACCCAGCTGGGCCTTCCCGACCGCGACGCGTACGACCGGGTGCGCGCCGCGCACCACGCATGGGTACGGGTCACCAGCGCGCGGGCCGCGGAGCGCGGCGGCACCGCCCGGACGGCGCTCAAGGCATGGCTGCGGCTGAGGCGTACCGCGCACCGGGTCCGCGCCGATGTGTTCCGCTGGGAGGAACGGCGCGACCGCAGGCCCGCCCGCGGGGACTGGGGCACCCGCTGGCCCGCCCTGCTCGACCGGGACGTCGCCCTCGGCCCGGTGCTGGAGAGGCTGCGGCCCGCCGTCGTGCTCGTCGTCGGCGCGGGCCTGCTGGCCACCGCCTCCATCAGCGTCACCCGGCTCCGGACGCTCGGCCTGTCCACCCGCTGGGTGTACGAGGCCGTGTGGGCCGACCGGGACCCCGCCGCCCCGGACGCGGACGCGCTGGACGCGCTGGTGCGGGAGTTCGCCGGGAAGGCGGACGCCGTGACCGCCGCGATACCGGAGCCGGCCGAGGGGACGGTCCCGCCGGACCGGGTCGTGGTCGTCCGGGAGGCACCCAACGCCTCCACCGCGCCCACGGGCGGCCACCCACGGCCCGCGTTACGCGATCTGTGCGGCCTGCACGGCGCGGGACCCCTGTGGGTGTGGCCCGACGGCCCGCTGCCGGCTCCGCCGCCCGGCACGGTGGTCGGCGCGCTCGCCGAACTGGGCGACCACCATCTCGCGGTCCTGCGCGACCGCGGCTCCGCCCCCGTGAAGGAACTGCTGCGCCTCGCCGACGAGGCCGGGTTACGGGACCGGGTCCATCTGCCGGCGCCGCCCGGGAACCGCCCCGGAGACCTGGACGCCTATCTCGCCTCCGCGGACATCGCGATCACGGGCCCCGAGCCCGCGCTCCCCGGCCTCCCGGACCGCGATCTGCTGGCCGCGCGCTACGCGCTGGCGGGACTGCGTCTGGTCAGCGCGGGCGACCGGCCGCGCGAACTCGCCAAGGCCGTCGTCGAGAACATCGCGGCCGGCCCGCCCGCCGCGCGGAGCTGGGAGGAAAACATCGCCCCCCTGCTGGACCGCTTCGCGGAGCTGGCCGGACACCCCGCCCTCGAACCGGTCGCCGTCGCCCCGGAAGCCCCCTCGGGCCCCGTCCCCATCTGGACGCCCATCAGCCGTGACACCCCCGTCCGGCTCACCCTCGGCCCCGCCAACTACGCGGGCCAGCTCTCCTCCTTCGCCCACGCCGTATGCCGCTCCCGCCCCGATGTGTCGGCGCAGGTGATCACGGCGGCCGCCGCCTCGGGCGGCTTCCGGTACCCCGCGGACATCCGGCTCGACTCCTCCCAGCTCGGCCGTCTCACGGTCCAGCTGGAGCAGATCGAGCGGGTCTTCGCCCACTCGACCCATGTCCTCGCCGACGCTTTCCACCCGCTGCTCGGCCGCTTCAACGGCAATCACATCGAGGGCGATCTTCCCGCCCTGCTGCGCCCGGGGCTCAAGGTCGCCCTGCTCGCCCACGGCAGCGAGGTACGCCACCCCGGGCGACACCGGGAGCGGCACCCGAACTCCCACTTCAACGACGCGCCCGAGGGACTCGCCGAGCGGCTGACCGCGGTCGCCGAACGCAACCGCGCCCTCGTCGAGCGCACCGGACTGCCCACCTTCGTCACCACGCCCGACCTCCTCGACGACCTCCCCACCGCGACCTGGGCCCCTCTGGTCGTCAATGTGGACGCCTTCGCCTGCGACCGGCCCGTCATGGAGCGCGCCAGGCCCGTCGTCCTGCACGCCCCTTCCACCCGCTGGACCAAGGGCACCGACCGGGTGCTGCCGGTGCTGAACGACCTGCACGACCGCGGGATCATCGAGTTCCGGCTCGCCGAGGGGATCGAGTGGGCGGGGATGCGGGAGATGGTGCGCGACTGCGACATCGTCGTCGACCAGTTCGCGATCGGCAGTTACGGCACCTTCGCCTGTGAGGGCATGGCGGCGGGCAAACCGGTGGTCGCCTATCTGACGGAGGGCGTCCGCGAGCGGTACGCGCCGGAGCTGCCCATCGTCAACGCCACCCCGGAGACACTGCGCGAGACGCTGGAGTCCCTGCTCGACGACCGTACGGCCACGATGGAACTGGGCAGGCGCTCGGCCTCGTTCGCCCGTGAGTTCCACGACGGTACGAAGACGGCCTCGGTGCTGGCCGGGTTCCTGACGTAACGGGCAGGCGGGCACACACACGGGGAGAGGCGGTCACCCCGAGGGGTGACCGCCTCTCCGCGATCAGCACGGATCAGACGAATCAGAACGGATCAGGCCCGAACAGGCCGGGCCGGATCCGCCAGATCCCAGCAGAACCGCCAGATCCCATCAGATCCGCTTCAGCCGCCGATGACGACCCGGCGGACACCGCTCCAGCGCGCGGGGTCGGTGGTCCGGCGGCCGTCGACCAGCACGGTGACGTCCGGCAGATCGGAGGAGGCCAGCTCCCGGTACTCGGCGTGGTCGGCCTGGAGGACCGCGGCGGTGACCTTCTCGCCCCTGTGGGGGGTGAGGCCGTGCGCGGCCAGCTCCTCGGCCGTGTACATCGGGTCGGAGACGTACGGCACCGCGCCGCGCGCCTTCAGGGCCTCGACGGTCCCGAAGACACCGGAGAACGCGGTCTCCTTGACCCCGCCCCGGTATGCGGCACCCAGCACCAGGACGTTCACGTCCGTCAGCTCGCCGTAGGCGGCGGCCAGCAGATCGACGGCGTACTCCGGCATCGCGGCGTTGGCCTCACGGGCCGAGCGCACGACGGTCGCCTCCGGGTCGTTCCACAGATACATCCGCGGGTAGATCGGGATGCAGTGGCCGCCGACGGCGATACCGGGCTGGTGGATGTGGCTGTACGGCTGCGAGTTGCAGGCCTCGATGACCTTCTTGACGTCGATGCCGTTCTTGTCTGCGAAGCGCGCGAACTGGTTCGCCAGGCCGATGTTGACATCGCGGTAGGTGGTCTCGGCGAGCTTCGCCAGCTCGGACGCCTCGGCGGTGCCCAGGTCCCACACGCCGTTCGGCCTCGGCAGGTCCTCGCGCTCGTCGAAGTCCAGCACCTGCTCGTAGAACTCGACACCGTGCTTCGCGGACGCCTCGTCGATACCGCCGACGAGCTTGGGGTAGCGGCGCAGATCGGCGAAGACCCGGCCGGTGAGCACCCGCTCCGGGGAGAAGACCAGGTGGAAGTCCTTCCCGGCGGTGAGGCCGGAGCCCTTCTCCAGCATCGGCGCCCAGCGGTCGCGGGTGGTGCCGACCGGCAGGGTCGTCTCGTACGAGACCAGGGTGCCGGGCTTGAGGCCCTTGGCGATCGCCTGGGTGGCCGAGTCCATCCAGCCGAAGTCGGGGGTGCCCTCGGCGTCCACGAACAGCGGGACGACGACCACGACGGCCTCGGACCGCGCGACGGCGGCGGCGGTGTCGGTCGTCGCGGACAGCAGGCCCGCGCCGACCGTCTGCTTGAGCTTGACATCGAGGTCGTGCTCGCCGGGGAACGGCTCGGTGCCGGCGTTGACCAGCTCGACGACCTTCTCGTTGACGTCCGCGCCGATGACCTTGTGGCCCTTGGCGGCGAACTGCACGGCGAGCGGGAGGCCGATCTTGCCGAGCGCGACTACACAGATATTCATCGGGTCAGTTTCCTCTTCACACGGGACAGCACATGGCGCAGTCGCTTGCCCGCGCCGGGCGGCGGCCCCCAGAGGGGAGCCGTACCGATCACCAGCCTGCCCCTGCGGTCACCGGCGGCGGAGACCCGGTACGGGGTCCCCTCCCTCCAGCGCCTGGCCAGCGGCAGCGGCCGGTCCTTCGTCTTCACGGGAATCTCGTACGTCGCGCCCACCATGTCGACATAGACACGGACCCCCAGGGAGGCGCGCCGCGGCGGCAGCGGGAACGTCGCACCCAGTACCGTACCGGTGCCGTCGTCGCTCACCTCGCGGGTGGGCCGGTCCCCGGGCGCGGGGAGCGCGGCGCCCCCCGGCAGCCGCCGGCCGCCGGGCTTGTCGGCGCTCCGGGGCAGCGCGTCGGGTGCCAGCCGCAGCGAGAGGGCGCCCGGCTCGCCGACGACCGGGACCCGGGCCCTCAGCGCGACGGCCATGTCCCGGCCCCGCTCACCGGTCTGCTCCCAGGCCGCGTCCAGCAGCCCGGTACCCTCGGCCAGGAGCGCGGGCAGGCCCTCGTCGCCGATGACCTCGAAGAGCCGGTCGGGCAGATCGAGCCGGCGGTCGCGGAAGCCCGGATACCGGGCGTACACCCGGCCGTCCTCGATGAGGAAGGTCACCGGACCGCCGCTGATCGACTCCACCAGTTCGGCGAGCGCGCCCCGCTGGGCGAGACCGATACGGACCCGCCGCTTGACGTCCATGGAGTCCCGGAGCGCGTCCGTGAAGTACAGATCGGCGAGCGCGGCGATCCCGGCGCAGACGTCCCGCTGGGTCTCCGGCTCCAGCGCGGGGAAGTCGTCCTGGACCAGCTTGGCCAGCTCCCAGGTGAAGTGCCGCTTGAAGACGGCGTCCCGCCGGGGACCGGCCTCGATCAGCGTGGCGGCGTGCCGCATGATGTCGGCCGTGCAGCGCAGCCGGGCGAGATGGTTGGCGCGATAGGTGATGTTGGAGGCGTCACCGCGCTTGACCGCGTAATAGCAGACGTAGTCGGCGAGTACGGAGATCTTCTCCGCCCGTACCAGCGCCTCGATGGTGAACGGCTGGTCGGAGCCGACCGGCATGTCCTCGGGGAAGCGCAGCTTGTGCGCCTCGACCAGTTCCCGCCGGAACAGCTTGGTGTTGGCGAGCGTGAAGGGCAGCGCGGAGTCGTAGAGGCTGACGTCCGGGTCGCTCTTCTTGTACAGCGCCTGGTGCACATAGCGGCCGTTGGTGCCGACCATCCTGCCGACGACGACGTCCGAGCCGTGCTTGTCGCCGTACGCGACCATCCGCTCCAGAGCCTCTTTGCCGAGGTAGTCGTCGGAGCCCATGAAGTAGACATAGCGCCCCGAGGCGATCTCCAGACCCCGGTTGCTGGGGGCCGCGGGGCCCTTGGAGTTGGCCTGGTGGACGACCTTGACCGTGTTCGGGTACTTCGCCGCGAACCGGTCGAGTTCCCGGCCGCTGTCGTCGGTCGAGCCGTCGTCCACCGCCACGATCTCCAGGCGGCCGAGACCGATGGACTGCTTCACCAGGGAGTTCAGACAGTCCGTGAGATACGGCATCGTGTTGTAGACGGCGATGACGACACTGACGTCCGGCACCCGGACGTCAGACGTTCTGCCCATCCCCCGCTCCCTGCCTCACTCGGGTGCCGATATTGCTGGGTGCGACGGGCGCGCCGCGCCCGTCAGCCGTCATGTTCCCGACGCTCCCGGTCCACCAGACTGACGGTGCTGCCGACCGACGCGGACTCCAGGACGGCGGCCGCGACCTCCACCGTACGCAGACCCTGGCGCAGGGTGCAGATGTCGTCGCTCTTGCCGAGCACCGCGTCACGGAACAGCTCGTGCTCGACGAGCAGCGGCTCGCGCTTGGGGATGGCGTAACGGATCATGTCGCCCTCGGCGACGCCGCGGAACGCCTGGAGCGCCTCCCACTCGGTGGCCTGGGCGGCGTTGGAGTAGAAGGTGAGGTCGGCGGTGAGGGTGTCGGCGATGAAGCAGCCCTTCTCACCGGTGACCGAGGTGAAGCGCTCCTTCAGCGGGGACAGCCAGTTCACCAGATGGTTGACCATCGTGCCGTCGGAGAGCTGGCCGACCGCGGAGACCATGTCCTCGTGCGGACGTCCCGACTTGGAGACCGTGCGCGCGGAGATCGAGGTGTACGTCTGGCCGGTCACCCACCCGGTCAGGTCGATGTCGTGGGTGGCGAGGTCCTTGACCACACCGACATCGGCGATGCGGTGCGGGAAGGGGCCCTGACGGCGGGTCACGACCTGGTAGACGTCGCCGAGTTCACCGGCTTCCAGCCGCTGGCGCAGCGAACGCAGCGCCGGGTTGCAGCGCTCGATATGGCCGACCCCGGCGATCAGCCCGCGCGACTCGAACGCCTCGACGAGCCTGCCGGCGCCCTCCACGGTGTCCGCGACGGGCTTCTCGATGAGGGCGCCGATACCGGCCCCGGCCAGTTTCAGACCGACTTCCTCGTGCAGCGCGGTGGGGCAGGCGACCACGGCGTAGTCGATGCCGAGCGCGATCAGCTCGTCGACCTCCGACAGCACGGGCGCGCCCTGCGCCCAGCCGTTCTTGTCACCCATCGGGTCGACGACACCGGCGAACTCGACGCCGTCCAGGCCGGCGAGTACGCGCGCGTGGTGGCGGCCCATCGAGCCGAGGCCGATCAGGCCGGCCCGCAGTCCCTGGGCTCCCTGGGGGGCCTGGGCGGTGGTCACAGATTCTCTCCAAGGTCGTTCACGGCGGCGGCGATGCGATCGAGGTCTTCCGCGGACAGCGAGGGGTGCACCGGCAGCGAGACGACCTCGGCGGCGGCCCGCTCGGTCTCGGGCAGGTCCCAGTTGCGCCCGGCCTTCTGGTCGGGCTCCCAGAACGGCTTCAGCCGGTGGATCGGGGTGGGGTAGTAGACCGCGTTGCCGACGCCCGCCTCGGTGAGCTTCGCCATCGCGGCGTCACGGGCGGCCGCCCCGCCGCGCACGCGGATCGTGTACTGGTGGTAGATGTGGCGCGCGCCCTCGGCGACGGTCGGCGTGCTCACGCCCGGCGCGGTGATCTGCTCGGTGAGGTAGGCCGCGTTGGCGATGCGCTGCTCGGTCCAGCCGTTCAGCTTGCCCAGCTGCACCCGGCCCACGGCCGCGGCCACATCGGTCATCCGCATATTGCAGCCGATGATCTCGTTGGCGTACCGCTGCTCCATGCCCTGGTTGCGCAGCAGCCGCAGCGTACGGGCGATCTCGGCGTCCCCGGTGGAGATCATGCCGCCTTCGAGCGAGTGCATGTTCTTGGTCGGGTAGAAGCTGAAGGTGCCGCCCGCCCCGAAGGCGCCGACCCGCGTGCCGTTGAGCGCCGCGCCGTGCGCCTGACAGGCGTCCTCGACGACGGCCAGCTTGTGCCGGGCGGCGATGGCCGTGATCTCGTCCATGGCGGCCGGGTGGCCGTACAGGTGCACCGGCATGATCGCGGCGGTACGGGGGGTGATGGCGGCCTCGACGGCGGCCGGGTCCAGACAGTAGGTGTCCGCCTCGATGTCGGCGAAGACGGCGTCGGCGCCGACGAGCCGGACCACGTTCGCGGTCGCGGCGAAGGAGAAGGAAGGAACGATTACCTCGTCGCCCGGACCGATACCGAGAGCCAGCAGCAGCAGATGCAGCGCGGAGGTACCCGAGTTCACAGCGACGCAGTGGCGCCCGTCGACCAGCTCCGAGAAGCCCTCCTCGAATGCCGCGACTTCGGGGCCCTGCACAACCCGCCCGCTGCGCAGTACACGTACCGCGGCCTCGATCTCCTCTTCACCGATAACCGGGCGGGCAGCGGGGATGGGCTGCTTGTTGCTGCTCGTCATGGAGGTCCTCCTAGAACACCAAAGAGCTGTCTGTGGCAGGAGGTCCGGGAAGCGGGCGTCGCACGAGGCCGCACACACCCCATCCGGCGCGAGCCGGCGCCCTACCGAGGATCATGGACCGGTTCCGTTCCCGAACCGGGCCCGGTCACCCACCGTAGTGTCCGGACGGGATCATCACCCGGCAGCAACCGCCGTAACATTATCAGGGATTTCGGGGCCCCTTTCGGGGCCGTTAAGGGAAGCACCGCATCAATTCGGCGACAAACACCGTGTCCCATCCCCTGCTGTGGGATGGGACACGGTGCATTCACCGATCACTCATCGAATGTTCGCCTTCCCGCTTCGGGCGGATCAGTTTTCCGTGACCGCCGTCACCGAAGGAAGCGCCTGCTGCTCGGCCGCCGCCGTGGTCTTCTTGGCCGCCTTCTTCGCGGTGGCCTTCTTCGCCGCGCTCTTCTTGGCCGCCGTCTTCTTGGTGGCGGCCTTCTTCGCGGTGGCCTTCTTGGCGGTCTTGCGGGCCGCCTTCCTGGCCGGTGCCGCCTCGGCCTCCGGCTCCGGCGCCCCGGCCGCATCGTCCGGGGAGATCCCGGGCGTGGCGTCGACCACGACGACCGCGGCCTCCTCGGCGCCCGTGGGCGAGCCGGCCGGTGCGGTGACCTTGCGGGTCACCCGGCGGCGGGCACGCGGCGCGGCCGGTGCCTGCTCCTCCTGCGCGGGAACCTCGGCCGCCGGTGCCTGCTCGGCCGGCGCCGCCTCGGCACCGGGGGCCTCCGGCTCGGCGGCCCCCGCCTTGGTCTCGACGACCACCTCGGGCTCGGACGCCTTCGGCGAGCCGGCGGGCGCGGTCGCCTTACGTGTCGCGCGGCGGCGCGTACGGCCGGCGGGGGCGGGCTCCGGAGCCTCGGGAGCCTCGGGAGCCGCCACGGACTCGGCGGCGGCCGGCTCCGGCTCGACCGCGGCCGGCGCGGCGGGAGCCGCCTCGGTCACGATCTCCGCCTCGGCGGCCTGCGCCTCGGCGGCCTTCGGCGAACCGCTCGGCGCGGACGCCCTGCGGGTCGCCCGGCGACGGCCGCGGCCGCGCTGGGCGGCGGCCTCCGCCTCGGCCGCGCTGTTGTACAGCTCCTCGTCCGGTACGAACGCGGGCGCGGCGAGCGCGACCGGCTCGGCCACCTCGGCGGCAATCTCCGCCTCGGTCTCGGTCCCGGCGGCCTCGGCCACCGCGACGGCCTCGTGCTCGTGCGGCTGCTCGGCCCCGCCGCGGCCGCGCTTCTTCGAGCGCTTGCCGCCGCCACCGCCGCCGACCGAGGTCGGCTGCTCCATATGCACGATCACACCGCGGCCGTTGCAGTGGACACAGGTCTCGGAGAACGACTCCAGCAGCCCCTGGCCCACCCGCTTGCGGGTCATCTGGACCAGGCCCAGCGAGGTGACCTCGGCGACCTGGTGCTTCGTACGGTCACGTCCCAGGCACTCCAGCAGCCGCCGCATCACCAGATCGCGGTTGGACTCCAGCACCATGTCGATGAAGTCGACGACGACGATGCCGCCGAGGTCGCGCAGCCGCAGCTGACGCACGATCTCCTCGGCCGCCTCCAGGTTGTTCCTGGTGACCGTCTCCTCCAGATTGCCGCCCTGGCCGGTGAACTTGCCGGTGTTGACGTCGATCACGACCATGGCCTCGGTCTTGTCGATCACCAGCGAGCCGCCGGACGGCAGCCAGACCTTGCGGTCCAGCGCCTTCATCAGCTGCTCGTCGATGCGGTAGGTCGCGAAGACGTCGACCTCGCTCGTCCAGCGCTGAAGACGGTCCACCAGATCCGGCGCGACATGCGCGACATAGCCGTGGACGGTCTCCCACGCCTCGTCACCGCTGACGATGACCTTGGAGAAGTCCTCGTTGAAGATGTCGCGGACGACCCGGACGGTCATGTCCGGCTCACCGTAGAGCAGCGACGGAGCACCGCCGCTCTTCGTCTTCTTCTTGATGTCCTCCCACTGCGACTGGAGCCGCTCCACATCGCGGCGCAGCTCGTCCTCGCTGGCGCCCTCGGCGGCGGTGCGCACGATGACGCCCGCGTCCTCGGGGACGATCTTCTTGAGGATGGTCTTCAGCCGGGCGCGCTCGGTGTCGGGCAGCTTGCGGCTGATGCCGGTCATCGAGCCCTCGGGCACGTACACCAGATAGCGGCCGGGCAGGGACACCTGGCTGGTCAGCCGCGCTCCCTTGTGACCGATCGGGTCCTTCGTGACCTGGACGAGCACCGACTGGCCGGACTTCAGCGCGGCCTCGATACGGCGGGGGCCGCCCGACATGCCGAGCGCCTCGAAGTTGACCTCACCGGCGTACAGGACCGCGTTGCGGCCCTTGCCGATGTCGACGAACGCGGCCTCCATCGACGGCAGGACGTTCTGCACCTTGCCCAGGTAGACATTGCCGACGTACGACGTCGACTGCTCCTTGTTGACGTAGTGCTCGACGAGGACGTTGTCCTCCAGCACACCGATCTGGGTGCGCTCGCCGCTCTGGCGGACGACCATCACCCGCTCGACGGCCTCACGGCGGGCCAGGAACTCGGCCTCGGTGATGATCGGCACCCTGCGGCGGCCCTGCTCACGGCCCTCGCGGCGGCGCTGCTTCTTGGCCTCCAGCCGGGTGGAGCCCTTGATGGACTGCACCGCGTCCTGGAAGTCCGAGGGCTCCTCACTCCTGGTGCGCGCGGCACGGGGCTCGCGGACCTTGACGACCGTACGCTCCGGGTCGCCCGTGTCCGACTCGTCGTCCGCGCCGGACTCACCGCTGCGACGACGACGGCGACGGCGACGACGGCTGCTGGAGGAACCGGCGGCGGGCGCCCCGGCCTCGGCCTCCTCGTCCTCCTGCTCCTCGCCCTCGTCAGCCGACTCCTCGGCGGCGGCCTCGGTGGCCGGTTCGGGGTGCTGCTCGTCCGAGGTCTCGTCGGTGTCCCCGGACTCGCCACGGCGACGGCGGCGGCCGCCACGGCGGCGGCGGCGCGAGGGACGGTCGTCGGACTCGTCGTACTCCTCGCCCTCGTCGGGTGCCTCCTCCGCGGCCTGCTCGCTCTCCTCGGCGGCGGCGGCGGGCTGCTCGGCGCTCTCGCTCCGGCGACGGCGGCGCCGCCGCCCGGCCGGCTCGGGCTCGGGCTCGGGGGCCGCCTCGGCCTCCACCACGGCGGTTTCGTCCTCGGCCGGCTCCTCGTCCTCGACGTCCGCTGCCGCGGCGGCGGCAGCGGCAGCGGCGGCCGTCTCCGGGGTCTGGAACATGGGCTCGGCGAAGACGGGGGCCTGGAAGAGCGCGACCGCGGGGCGCCCGGCACGGGCCGGCTTCCCGGTGGGCTCCGTCTGCTGGGCGGTGAACTCGGCGGGGGCGGCTGCCTGGCGCTTACGGCCCCGGGTCGCGGCCTTCTCGGCGGCGGTGACCTCGTCCTCGTGCGAGGCGATCTCGGACACGGAGCCCACGGGCAGGCTCTCTCCCGTCCCGACGGTCTCCTCAGCGGCCTCGGCGGACACGGCCTCGGCCACCGGCTCGGGCGCGGCGGTCTTGCGCGTCGCCCGGCGACGCTTGCGCGGCGCGGGCGCCTCCTCCTCGGCGACCGCCTCGGCAGCGGGCTCCACAGCCTCGCCAGCCTGCGGCGCTCCCGCGGGCGCGGAAGCCCGACGACGCGTACGCCGGGCAGGCACCGCCTCCGCCTCAACAGTCTCGACGGCCTCTTCCGTACCCTCGGCCACCACGGACTCGGCGGACACGGCCTCAGCGGACACGGCCCCGGCCACCGGCTCCGGCGCGGCAGTCTTGCGCGTCGCCCGACGACGGGTACGCGGCGCGGGCGCCTCCTCCTCCCCAGCCGCCTCCGCAGCGGGCTCCACGGCCTCGCCGACCTGCGGCGCTCCCGCGGGCGCGGTCGCCTTGCGGGTCGCCCGGCGGCGGGTGCGCGGCGCGGGTACGTCGTCCTCCACCGGCTCCGCGGCGGGAGCCGGGGCGGCGACGGTCTCCACGACCTCCTCGCCGCCTGCGGCGACCGGCGGCCCCGCGGGCCGCGAGGCGGCGCGCCGACGCCGACGCGGCGGCAGCGTGTCGCTGGGGGTCACGCGGTCTTCTTCGTTGTGGTTGTCACCGGCGGTGCCGGGTTCGTTCGACTCGTGCATGCGGGCGGTTCTCCCGTCACGCTCCCGGGCGCCACGCCTCTTTCCGGTCCGGTCCCGGCCCGCGCGTCGCGCGGTGCCGCCGTCCGGGGCGCGGGCGCCGCACGGGAGCTGATGATGTATGGCTCGCCGGTTCCGTACGCGATGTACGCACGGCCTGGCGAAAGTCTTCTGGTGTTGTCGCGGCCCGACCCAGGTGGCTTCCGAGTACAAGGGCTGCGCTGCGACGACTGCCTGTGTGCGGCACGACCATCGGTCGCCGTCGCGGTGTTCCCCCCGGCGGAGCTAGGGGAAGGCCGTCCCGACGGCCGTGGTGGGAGCGGCCGGGACTGCCTCGCGGTCGAGCGCGAGCGGGTCGGTCACCGTGCCGGACTCCTCGTCGAAGAGCCCCTGCGCCAGCCTGGTCACCGCTGCGGGGACCGGCGGCGCCAGGTCGGCCACAGCGCGGAGACCGGACAGGACGTCGTCGGGTCGCACGGCAGGTGTTACGTGCCGTACTACCAGCCGCAGTATCGCACAGGGCTGGTCCAGGGGCCTATCAGGCTGTGGACGAAGTGCCCGCAGCTCCACCACGGCACCCCGCGCGTCGAAGGTCCGCACTCCGTTCTTCGTCCTGCGCTGTACGTCGACGGTCCCGGCCGCGAGGAAGGACGTGACCGCCTTCTCCGCGTCCTCGGCACCTACGCCGTCGAGCCGCAGCTCCCACACGGAGGCGGTGAGCCGGTCGGCGAGTCCCGGTGTACGGGCCTCGACGGCGTCGGTGATGTCGAGCCCGCTCGGCAGCGATCCGTTCAGCAGCTCGCGCAGCGTCCCGGGGTCGCGGGGCTCGGTGAGGGCGATCTCCAGATACTCGGCCTCGCTGCCCGTGCCGGTGGGTGCGGCATTGGCGTACGACACCTTCGGGTGCGGGGTGAAGCCCGCTGAGTACGCCATGGGTACCTCGGCGCGCCGCAGCGCCCGCTCGAAGGCGCGCTGGAAGTCACGGTGGCTGGTGAACCGGAGGCGGCCGCGCTTGGTGTAGCGCAAGCGGATGCGCTGTACCGCGGGTGCGGGCGGCGGGCCTTCGGGCTGTCGCTTGCCCAGTGGTTCTTCTCCTCGGTGCGGAGCGGTCGCGGTGGCGCGCCGCCCTGTCCATGCGGGGTGTCCCGTGGGGCCCGCCCGGTTCACCCCCGCTTGTGCAGGGAGATCTCGGGCCCGGCCGCCGTGCCGGGGACAGTCGTCTTTCTCCCCAGAGTACGCGCCGGAGGGACAACCGGTTCCACAGGTTCCGGCACGCGTTTCCCACCGCCCAGTGCCCGCCACGCGCTCTGCCTGGCCTGACCCACCGCCTCACGGGCCGACCGGAACGCGGAACGGGTGGCCTCTCCCGCCTCGATCGCGGCCCTCTTCACCGGCCGCCAGATCACATCGCGCACCGTGTGTCCCACGGGTACGCAGACGTTCTGGTAGAACCAGCGCGCGGGCCGGGTCACGAGTGTGCGGAGAAGCCACAGCAGCCCGTCGCCGAGGGCACGGGTGAGATATCCGGCGATCCGCCAGGCGACACCGATCGCGGCGGCGATCTCGGCGCCGACGGGCTTGAGGACCCGGCGCCAGAGCCGCCCGAGGGGTGGTGCCAGCAACTGTAGGACGACCCAGGCCAGCGGCTTGAACAGCAGATACACAAAGATCCAGCCGGTGGCCCGGCCGATGCCGGCGATCAGCAGGCCGAGCAGCCGGAGCGTCTGGCCGGACAGCCAGAGCGTCCCGTGTCCCAGCGGGGTCAGCAGCGAGCGGTAGACCCACACCGACGGCACCGCGATCCCGTACGTCCACACCGGCACGACGACAAAGCGCCACAGGCCGACGAAGGGCCAGACGAACAGCGCCAGTCCCGCCCACTTCAGCGCGGGCGCCAGCACCGACCGGAAGAGCCGGCCGCCGGGGCGGGCCAGCAGATGGACGGCGGCCCAGGACAGACCGTGGCCCAGCGGGGTCAGCAGCGAGCGGTACACCCACACCGACGGCACCGCGATCCCGTACGTCCACACCGGCACGACGACATAACGCCACAGGCCGACGAAGGGCCAGACGAGCAGCAGCTTCGCCAGGAGGAGCAGGGCCAGGCCCAGTCCGTACGCGGCGGGGGCCAGAGCGTGTTCGTACAGCCAGACCAGAGCGTTGCCCAGCGGTCTGAGCAGCGCGCGGTGGGTCGCCCGGCCGGTGAGGGCGAGCAGGTCCCACACCAGCCGCACGGGTACGACGACGATCAGCACCACGATCCGCACGGGCACCCGCACGGCCACCGCCAGGCATCCCTCGGGCTCGGGTGCCGGGGCGGGCACCCGCCGGGGAGTGTCCGGGACCGCCCCGGGTGCCGGTTTGCGCAGATCCATGTCAGACAAGACGCAGCGCGCGCCCGTACGGATGCCGCATCCGCCTCCCCCGTTCCCCCGTGCCCGTAGCTACTTCACCAACTACAGCGGCAGCAGCTTCCGTCCCGTCGGCCGACCTGGATCTCCGTCTGCATGGCGGGACAGAAAGACACAGGATTGAATCCATCAACTGTCCACCGACATGAAGACGTACGACATTGAGGCGGAGTGGACGCCGTCTGACCTGGCCATGCTGGAGAAGCTGAAGAGGGCGGAGGCGCTCCTCCCCGCAGACGCACCCCGAGCGAGATGAAGCGCCGCGAAGAGGCCGTCACCTTCTGCATGACGGGACTCGAACCAGAAGGCCGTTTCTCGATGAACCGATGCACGCGGGAGCAGGCGGAGAAAGACCTTGGACAAGCTCACGGACGAGCCGAACGCCATCGACCCCGAGACCACGCAGGACCGATGGGCGCTCGTCCACAACGGGAAGACGTTCCGCCAGATGTGGGAAGAGGGCGGCATGGAAGCCATGGCGGAGGCTCTGCGCCGAGTCGGCATCACCTGTGAGGTGACGCGAACCAAGGTCAAGTGGGTACGTGCACCCTCCGTCCATCCACGACTGAGGATCCCTCGCGATGTGCGCGAACACCTCGTCATCAAGGGTGACGACTTCGCCACGAAACTCTGGCGGACGGACGACGGCAGACCCTCGCCCGCGCCTGAGCGCCGGGCGAGGAGTCCGCTCTCCCGCTCAGCCTGCTCGACAGGCGAGTGGATCACCACGTACGAATACTGTCCCGCTCCCGAGAGAGCGGCACTGTAGCTCCCGCCGCGCAGACGGCGGTAGAGTCGGCCACTCCGTGAAGGGGCCGCCCTCCTGAGGGGCCGGCTGCCAGATCAGGGGCACCCCGAGCGCGAACGGTACGCGCGATCTCCCACCTCATTGCCGAAGCACGGCCACGTCCGCCGCCGCCAACCGCCAGGAGGTCGCGAACCCTGATCATCACGAGCGAGATCGTCCGGATCCGCGAAGAGTGCGCGTCCGTACTCGTCGAAGGAGACAGCCACGGACCTGTCCCTGGAGGGGAGACCGTACGGAAGGGAATGCCGTCAGGAAGACCGGGGGGCCAGGCGGACGGGGCGCCGCCGCGCCCCCGCGAGGGGCAGGCCGTAGGGCAAGACGCTTCCCTCTCTTCGGATCCGCATCGAGTGCGCCTGAGGCAGGCGCACCGGCGTTCCGCCGGCGCCATCACGGCAGCGGCCCCGCCTGCGGGCGGGGCCGCTCGTCGTTCCCTGGGTACACGCTCCCCCGTGCGCCAAAGACGCCCAGGGGACGCGCCGCGGTACTATCGGCTGCCCGGCACCATGCGGGGCGCGACGTCGCCCTGGGCGACAACGGTCACGGCCTGATCCTGCCGCGCGCGCAGCAGATCGACCTGCTCGCGCAGGGACACGAGTTCACCCTGGGTTTCGGCCAGCAGGCGGTGCAGTGCCTGAATGGCCACGATGCTCACCCCGTTGGCGTCGGTGCAGCAGATCGTCTTGTCATCGACGCCGACACCGAACGCGGCCCACCAGTCCTGCGCCATCGGCCCGAGGTGGCGCACCTCAGGCGGATCGGCGGTGTAACGCCACGTACTCACCGGCAGTTTCAGGACTTCGTCCAGCAGTTTGAATCCGTTGACCGGCTCACAGGACTGAACCTGACCCTGCTCAGCCGTGGACGCCACCGGCGACCACACCGCACCGGTCATCCGGGATGCCGCCCGACGAATCAGCCAGCTCCTCAGACGACTGCTCACCGCTCCCACACGACCGGGACGACGTCGGACTTGATGTTCCGGTCAGACCCAGCAGGGGGTGTCTGTGTCGGTGTCGGAATCACAATGGAGTTGCTGAGCAGGTTGAGCAGACCGATGTTCGGGGCGAACACATTGGTCTGCCCACAGATACCGACGTAGCCGACACAGTTGCTGGCGCTCGACGGGACGTTCGCCTGGTGGGAACCACCCGGGATCACGTGGTGTTCGCCCTGATCAGAATCGGTACGGTACGAGTCAGCCGCAACCACGTTCGCCCCGCCGAGGACTGTCAGTCCCAACAGTGAAACAAGTCCCAAGACCTTGATGGGTCTCACCGGGATCTCCTTCCGGAAACAAGAGAGTGCCGCCACGACAACGGCGCCGATGGGCGACATGCTCTCCTTTCCTCCTCTCTGCCGGCGCCGCTGACACTCGGAACTCACTCGTGCGGCTGCGCTTCACCACCCACACGACCGCAGCCCCAGGGTGGGGCCCGCGTACGCCCCTCGGCTCCCCCGCTCAACGTCCGCGAAGACGTGGCCCCGCACATGACATCCGCTACACCCGGCGTCCTCACTCCGAGGGGCGGACGTCCTCGTCGTTCACCGGCGGAGCTGAGATCTTCATGTGCTGCCGTTCGCTGACCTACACCCGCTCGACCGCCGAGACGATGCCGGTCTCCCGTCGCGGAACCGGGAGCGGCATGTGCCGTACCGGGCGGGAAGCCTGCTCACGCTCTGTCGCCCCGAGTCCCCGAAGGAACTCGGCACGCTCCGACTCCGTCATCCAGGCCAGCGCCTCAGCCACCCGCCGAACGGCATCGCCGCCGGTCACTACGGCTTCTTGACCGAGAGTGGAAGCAGCTTCCTGCCAGTGGGGCCGATCTGGATGGAGGTGTCCATCTGGGGGCAGATGGACACAGGGCCACATCCATCCATACGCTCCGGCCCATGAAGACGTATGCCGTCGAGACCGAGTGGACTGCCTCAGACCTGGCCCTCTTGGAGGACCTGAAGAAGGCGGAGGCTCTACTCCCTGCGGACGCTCCGCGCGCCCTGCTGTCCATCCGCCTGTCCGTTCTTACAGAGGACACCACGTCGCCGGTACGGCAGGAGCTTGACCTCCGCCTCCTGGCCAGAGAGAAGGGGTGCCGCGTGGTCGGCGTCGCCTCTGACCTCAACGTGTCGGCAACGAAGGTTCCGCCGTGGAAGCGGAAGGAGCTTGGCGAGTGGCTCAACAACCGAGCCCCGGAGTTCGATGTCCTTCTCTTCTGGAAGCTCGACCGGTTCATCCGCCGCATGTCGGACCTCTCGACCATGATCGAGTGGTGCGAGCGGTACGGGAAGAACCTCGTTTCGAAGAACGACAGCATCGATCTCGAATCGACTGTCGGCCGGATGATGGTCACGCTCATCGGCGGTATCGCCGAGATCGAGGCGGCGAACACGTCGACCCGGGTCGCGTCACTGTGGGACTACACGCGGACTCAGGACGCATGGTTCGTCGGCAAGCCCGCGTACGGCTTCGTCACCACGAAGGCGAACGGAAGGCCGTCCCTGGCCATCGAGCCGAACGCGTACAAGGCGCTGCACTGGGCTCGCCGCATGGCGCTTCGGGGAGTGTCCGCCCGGCGTATGGCTCTGTGTCTCGTCCGCTCCGGACTCATGTCCTCAGGACTCACGACGACGACTCTTCTCCGACGCCTCCGTAACCCGGCGCTCATGGGTTACCGAGTAGAGGAGAACAAGAACAAGGGTGTCCGCCGTTCGAAGCCGATACTCGGACACGACGGCAAGCCGATCAAGGTAGCCGAGCCGATCTTCAGCAAGGAGGAGTACGAGGAACTCCAAGAGGCCATCGACCGGCGCGGCAAGAACCAACCCCAGCGCCAGACGCACGGCGCGACGCAGTTCCTGGGAGTCCTCACCTGTGTCGACTGCACGTCGAACATGACCGTGCACGTCACGACCAACAAGTTCGGCCAGTACCAGTACCTTCGGTGCCAGAAGTGCAAGAGCGGAGGGCTCGGCGCACCCGATCCACAGGGTGTGTACGACGTGCTCGTGAACGACGTGCTGAGAGTGCTCGGCGACTTCCCCGTACAGGTGCGGGAGTACGCGCAGGGGGCGGAGGCACGGGCCGAAGTGAAGCGACTCGAAGAGGCCATCACCTACTACATGACGGGCCTTGAGCCGGGAGGCCGCTACACGAAGACGCGGTTCACTCACGAGCAGGCGGAGAAGGCGCTCGATAAGCTGACCGACGAGCTGAGCGCGATCGACCCCGAGACCACACAGGACCGCTGGACGCTCGTCCACAACGGGAAGACGTTCCGCCAGGTCTGGGAGCAGGGCGGCATGGAAGCCATGGCCGAGGATCTGCGCCGCGTCGGCGTCACATGCGCGGTGACTCGAACCAAGGTCAAGGGCGTGCGCGCCCCCTCCGTGCACCTGCGGTTGAAGATCCCCCGCGATGTGCGTGAACGTCTCGTCATCAAGGGCGACGACTTCGCCACGAAGCTCTGACGGCCGGACACCGGGGACTCCTCACCCATGCCTGAACCACGGGGCGGGGAGTCCCCGTCCGCCCCGCTTGACAGTCGACGCCTCACCACGTAGGAATGCTGTCCCGCTCCCGATGGAGCGGCACCGTAGCTCCCGCCCCGCAGAGGGCGGTAGAGCTGGCCACTCCGTGAAGGGGCCGCCATCCCGAGGGGCTGGCAGGGGAAGCCGAGGGCACCCCGAGCGCGAACGGTACGCGCGACTTCCACTCACCCACTGAGGCGTAGTCGCGTACTGGCCTCGGTCGCCATCAGGAGGTCGCCAACCTTGGCCATCACGATCGAAGTCGTCTGGACCTGTGAGGTGTGCACCTCACCTCTCACAGACGAACGGACCCACTGCTGCGGCCCCGAAACGCTGTCCGCCTGATGGGGGCCGTCAAGGACATGGGGCGGCGGCTCCACCAGATCAAGCACCGCCCGCACCTCTGCGACGTGGGCGTACTCGGCGAGCCGGGCCAGCACGAACCGGCCCCGTTCCGCCGTGCGCTCGCTGGCCACGTCCGCCGACAGGCTGAGCACCCGTTCGGCGGTCGCCGCCGCCTCCTCCGGTTCGTTGGCGTCGGCACAGGCCACGGCGAGCCACGACAGGTAGAGCGCGAGTTCCCGGGCGTGCGTCGCGTCGTACCGGCTGAGCACGTCCCGCAGGAGCGGCACGGCCCGAAGCGGTCGGTGCAGCTCGGTGTAGACCCGGGATTCCATGACCTGGAGTTCACCCGCGTCCACCCAGTACAGCCAGGTCGGGGACTCGGTCCCCTCGCTGTCCTCGGCCAGTGCTTCCCCGGCTTCTCCGAGGGCCCGCATGGCTTGCTGCGCACTCTCAGGACCCCCGGCTTTCGTGTGGGCCCACGCGACCCGGTCGAGGTAAAGCGCCCGTGCTCTCGGGGGTGCCGCCGGCCCGGCTTCGGCCAATGCCGCGCGGGCGAGGTCCAGGCCCTCCGCTTCGCGGCCGGTGTTGCTGAGCTGGTAGGCCAGCGACCCGGCGAGGTTCCCGGCCAAGGTGTGGTCCTCGGCCTGCTGGGCCGCGCTGAGCCCCAGCCGGTAGATGCGCTCCGCGTCGGCGTGCTGGCCGGCGTCGCTGGCGATCCACCCGGCGATCTGGGCGAACTCGCCGATCAGGCTGAGAAGGTGGCGGCCGGTCTCCTCGGTATGCCGGGCTTCCCGGTAGAGGTGATGGCGGCGCGCAGGTCCCGCATCGCCCGCCCGATCAGGTCCAGTCCGTAGACGACATCGTCGGCCAGTCGCAGCCCGTGAACCCTTTGGTGCAGGTCACGTACGACCCCCTCCCCGATACGGCGTCCGTTCCTGGCGCTGAGAGGGGCCAGTGGGTCACCTTCGGGAAGGTAGTCGGCCAGCGACGGCATCGCTGGTTCCGGGGGCACCGGAGGGCCTGTGAGTACTTCGACGGTAACCCCCAGAACAGCGGCGAGGAAGGGAAGCCAGTCGCGGGGGGTGCGCCGACCGGCTTCCCACCGGCTGATCTCCTGGGCGCTGACCGGCTTGCCCTGCACCCCCGCCGCACGGCACAGCTCCCACGCCAAGCGCGCCTGAGTCCATCCACGCTGTTTCCGCAGACGCCTGGTGCTGGCCCCGATCACCGTGGTCATCTTCCCAGTGTGGCCGACACATTGGCCCATGTGAGGGCCCATGCCGGGCCAATGGATGCCGACCTTCCGCAGGCCGAGGCTGAACGGTATGAAGCCCAGCACTGAGGCCCGACGATTCCTGTCCCGTCTCTCCGGAGCGCGCGGAGTGGCCGGGGTGCTCCTGGTGCAGAAAGCCGACCCCGCCCCGGAGGGAGCAGACCTCGTTCCGGGGGATGCCCTGCGGTGGCCGAAGTGCCGGTGTGGATCGACGCGGTGCCCGGACTGCCCGCCCCCGGTGGAGCAGACCGCGAACGGCCTGCGGACCAGGCTCGCGGGGGTCAACCGGAGAAGCCGCAGGGGCAAGCCGTGATCCGGCCGCCGGTCGCCAAGCAGCGACACGGAACCGCACGGCGTTCCGCCCGGAGGTTGTGGGCGGTCGTCAAGCGGTTCCTCGGCCGCGCCGCGTGGCCGACGTTCGCGTTCGGCGTGGTCGTCCTGTGCTTCGCCACCGTGGCGCTCGCCATCACGGACAACCTCTGAGACTCGCGCCCCGCTCAGCGGAAACCACCATCCCCTAAGCCGTAAGGAGCCTCACCATGAGTGCTGCCCGGAACCTGTTGAAGTTCGCGTGGTTAGAGGTGACGGGACTCTGCAACGAGTTCTGTGATCACTGCTACGCCGACTCGTCCCCCAAGGGGACGCACGGCACGATGACCGTGCCGGACTGGAAGAACACGATCGATCAACTCGCGGCCATGGGTGGACAGGACGTTCAGTTCATCGGCGGAGAGCCGACGCTGTACCCGCACCTCCGCGAGCTGATCGAGCATGCGCACGGAGCGGGACTGGGGATCGAGGTGTTCTCGAACCTGACCCACATCCGCGACGAGCTGTGGGAGACCTTCACGGAGTGCGGCGTCAAGCTGGCCACGTCGTACTACTCCGACAGCGCGGAAGACCACGACACGGTGACCCGACTCAAGGGGTCCCACAAGCGGACCCGGGCGAACGTGGAAAAGGCGCTGAGCCTGGATATCCCGCTTCGCGGCGGAGTCGTGGCAGTCCGGGAAGGTCAGCGCGTCCAAGAGGCGGCACGGGACCTTACGGCGCTCGGCGTGGGCACGGTGGGCGGAGACAGGACCCGGGCGTTCGGCCGGGCCAGTCGAGGAGCCGCGCCGACCATCGCCGACCTGTGCGGACACTGCGCCCGCGAGAAGTGCGCCATCGGCCCGACGGGGGACGTGTGGCCCTGCGTCCTCGGAAGGTTCCTCACCATCGGCAACGTGCGGGAAACCCCGCTCGCCGACATCTGGGGCGGTACCCGGATGGACAAGGTGACCGCTGACATCACGGCCGTCCACGGAGACGGCGCGCAGTCGTGCACGCCCCCGCAGTTCCTCCCGATGTGCGGACCGTGCCAGCCCTGCGTTCCCTCGGTCGGGCACTGCGATCCGAGGGAGGCGAACCCGGCGGTCGAAGCCGCTAGCATCGGCGCACCCGCTTGACCCGCCGAGAATCCTGGGGTGCGCAGATGGACGACCACGGAGACGACTTCGGCCGGTGGGGGACGGAAGCCTCCCCCGATGCCGTCCAGCGGAGCGACGAGGAATGGGCCGTCATCGCCGGGTACATCCGGCACGCCGCGAACAAGCTCGGCCCCACGCTTCCGCTGTGCCTCCCGGGAGAGCCCCAGGAGTGCGGGCGCACTGCGCAGCAACATGTGCTGGCGTGGTCGGCCCACCTCAAGGCCGTCGCCCATCACCTGATCGAACAGTCGGCCCCCAGCGAGGCACGCGCCGCCCACGTGGCCGGACCTCTGTATCAGCGGCGACTGACCGAACTGCGTTCCCTGAACGCACCCCAGCACGTCTAGCACAACGAGGACGGCCGGACAGATGACTGCCCGGCCGTCTCTCAGCGCCTACACCCACTCGACCGCCGAGACGATTCCCGGATCGTGCCGAGGAGCGGGGAGCGGCGTGCGCCGCACAGGGCGGGGAGCCTGCTCTCGCTCCCTTGCCCCGAGCCCCCGGAGGATCTCGGTACGCTCCGCCTCGCTCATGCCAGCAAGCGTCTCAGCCATCCTCTGGACAGCATCGCCGCTGGTCACGGCTACTTCTTGACCTCAAGCGGGAGCAGCTTCTTGCCCGTCGGCCCTGTTTGTGGCCATGTGTCGAACTGAGGACAGACCCCGCAGTCGAAGCAGGGCGTCCAGCGGCAGTCCTCGACCTCGGTCTCGTCGAGGGCGTCCTGCCAGTCCTCCCAGAGCCAGTCCTTGTCGAGCCCGGAGTCGAGGTGGTCCCAGGGCAGGACCTCCTCGTAGGTGCGCTCACGGGTGGTGTACCAGTCGACGTCCACCCCGAACTCCGGCAGCGCCTTGTCCGCGCACCGCATCCAGCGGTCGTACGAGAAGTGCTCCCGCCAGCCGTCGAAACGGCCGCCGTCCTCGTAGACGGCGCGGATGACCGCGCCCACCCGGCGGTCGCCGCGCGAGAGCAGGCCCTCGACGATGCCGGGCTTGCCGTCGTGGTAGCGGAAGCCGATGGAGCGGCCGTACTTCTTGTCCCCGCGGATCTTGTCGCGGAGCTTTTCGAGACGGGCGTCGGTCTCCTCGGCGCCGAGCTGCGGGGCCCACTGGAAGGGGGTGTGCGGCTTGGGGACGAAGCCGCCGATGGAGACCGTGCAGCGGATGTCGTTGGACCCGGAGACCTCGCGGCCCTTGGCGATGACGTTGACCGCCATGTCGCCGATCTGGAGCACGTCCTCGTCGGTCTCGGTCGGGAGCCCGCACATGAAGTACAGCTTCACCTGCCGCCAGCCGTTGCCGTACGCGGTGGCGACCGTGCGGATCAGGTCCTCCTCCGAGACCATCTTGTTGATGACCTTGCGCATCCGCTCGGAGCCGCCCTCGGGGGCGAAGGTAAGTCCGGAGCGGCGGCCGTTGCGGGTCAGCTCGTTGGCCAGGTCGACATTGAACGCGTCCACACGGGTGGAGGGCAGGGACAGCCCGATCTTGTCCTCCTCGTACCGGTCCGCGAGCCCCTTGGCGATGTCGCCGATCTCGGAGTGGTCCGCGCTGGACAGCGACAGGAGGCCGACCTCCTCGAAACCCGTCGCCTTCAGCCCCTTGTCGACCATCTCGCCGATACCGGTGATGCTCCGCTCCCGCACGGGGCGCGTGATCATGCCGGCCTGGCAGAAACGGCAGCCGCGGGTGCAGCCGCGGAAGATCTCGACGGACATCCGCTCATGGACGGTCTCGGCGAGCGGGACGAGCGGCTGCTTCGGGTACGGCCACTCGTCGAGGTCCATGACGGTGTGCTTGGACACCCGCCACGGGACGCCCGAACGGTTCGGCACGACCCGGCCGATACGGCCGTCCGGCAGATACTCCACGTCGTAGAACGCGGGGACGTAGACACCGCCGGTCCTCGCCAGCCGGAAGAGGACCTCCTCCCGGCCGCCGGGGCGCCCCTCGGCCTTCCAGGCGCGGACGATCTCCGTGATGTCGAGCACGGCCTGCTCGCCGTCGCCGATGACCGCGCAGTCGATGAACTCCGCGATCGGCTCCGGGTTGAAGGCCGCGTGCCCGCCCGCGAGAACGATCGGGTGGTCCACCGTCCGGTCCTTCGCGGCCAGCGGGATGCCCGCCAGATCGAGGGCGGTCAGCATGTTCGTGTACCCCAGCTCCGTGGAGAAGCTGAGGCCGAACACGTCGAACGCCCCGACCGGCCGGTGCGAGTCCACCGTGAACTGGGGTACGCCGTGCTCCCGCATCAGCGCCTCCAGATCGGGCCATACGCTGTACGTCCGCTCGGCGAGCACCCCCTCGCGCTCGTTCAGTACCTCGTAGAGGATCATGACGCCCTGGTTGGGCAGCCCGACCTCGTACGCGTCCGGATACATCAGGGCCCAGCGGACGTCGGTGGCCTCCCAGTCCTTGACGGTGGAGTTCAGCTCCCCGCCGACGTACTGGATCGGCTTCTGCACATGCGGGAGGAGAGCTTCGAGCTGTGGGAAGACCGACTCGGCAGCAGACATCTCAGGGCTTTCGTGAGCTGGCAGGAGTGACCATCCAGCGTACCGTGAGCATCAGCCGCCCCGTGCCGTGAGCGTTTCCCGGGCTGCAACCGCCCGGCGCCGTCCGCCTTCTCCCGGCCCCGGTCCGCCAGGCGCCGTCCGCTTACTCCCGAGCTCCGGCCGTCCCGTGCCGTCCTCCGCTGCCGTCCGCGGTCTCCCGGAACCTCAGCCTCCCAGCGCCGCCCGCAGTTTCCCGGCCGACGCACGCGCCCAGACACCGAGGGCCTCCCGCTCCAGTTCGGCGGCCGTCGACTGCTCCCGGGCATACAGCAGACCCCAGGTGAAGGCCGACTCCCCCGCCGCGTGGGCCTGGATCGCCAGATCCCGCAGGGCGTCCCGGGCCACCACACTGTCCTGGTGGTCGCCGAGGACGGTCTGGAGGGCCTTCATACGCCTGGCGAAGCGCTTTGCGGGCCTCCCCAGCGCGGGGACGGCCGCCTCGGCGGCGTACCGGGTGCGCTTGGCCGCCTTGCGGGCGTCGTGCAGGGCGAGATCGCGCTCCTGGCCCGGCGGGAGGTCCAGGGCGTGGGTGACCCGCTGTTCCAGCCGCCCGTAGTCCTTGAGCACGGCCTTCGGGATGACCGTGGCCGCCGGGCCGGATGCCGCCTTCAGCAGCGGCGGGTCCGCCAGCAGCGCGTCCAGGGAGTCCAGCAGGGCGAGATAGCGCCGGCTGTCGAGGGTGGTGACGGCCCGGCGGCGCGCGCCCGCGCCCCGGGCCACGCTCCAGACGCGCAGCCGCCCGCGTACCGGGCCGAGCAGCAGCGTCCGGGGTACGGCGCCGATCCGGGACCGCAGCCGCTCGGCGAGAACCTCCTGGTCACGGGCGACCCCCAGCTCGCCGGCCAGCCACTTCAGCTCCTCGCCGATCGGGTCCGTGACGGCCCGGTCGAGGATCCTGCGGTAGGTGCGGAACGCGCTGCGCAGGCGGCGGGTGGCGATCCGCATCTGGTGGACCGAGTCGGGCAGATCGCGCCGTACCGCCGGGTCGTACGCGAGCAGGGCGGCGGACTGCTTGCGCAGATAGGCGAGGATGTAGCCGCCCGCGTCCGACGGGGTGGCGGGCTCGGTGGCGGGCACGTCGAAACCCGTCTCGGCAAGCGCTCTCGCCAGCTTGGACGGGGCGCTCGACGGCCGGATCCCCGCCTTGCGGAGCCGCTTGCCGGTCCGGTCGAGGAACGCGGGGTCGCCGTCGTCCGCCAGCTCCACCTCGATCTCGTCCCAGGCGGCCGTACGCCCGTCGTCGAGGCGCTCGGCGCGGACGGCGTCCCTGCTCAGTTCGGCCAGCAGAGTGCCGTCGCCCTCCCCGTTCCCGCCGCCGTCCCCGTCGCTCATGAGGTGGTGGACCTCCCGGGTGGAGCGCAGGCGCACCAGCGGCACCAGTTCGGCGTCCCTGGTCCGGGCCCTGACCAGGGCGGCGAGGCCGCGCGGGATGCGCGGGGCGAGGGGGGCGCCGATCTCGTCGCGCACACCGGGGGCCACGGGCAGTTTGAGGTGCCAGCCGGCGTCGCCGCCGCCGGTGCGCCGCCGCAGGGTGATGGAGGCGGCGGCGAGCCGCAGGTCGGCCGTGTCGTAGTAGACGGCGTCGAGTTCCATGACGCCCTGGTCGAGGACGGCCGCGACCCCGGCCACCCGGGTCAGGTCCGGCAGTCGGGTCTCGGGGGTGGCTTCGTACTTCCGCTCGATCTCGCGCTTCGTGTCCGCCATGTTTTGAATCTAGTTCGCGGCGGCCGTCTTCGGCAGACCCAGGGCGGTGACGAGGTACTTCCGGCGGGTCCCCGTTCGGATCGGGCGGGCCCGGCGGGATCCGCCGGAAGGCCCTGGGGCGCTTGTGATGGATCCTGCCGGGCTCCGGCCCGGTCCACCGCAAACTCCCTAAGCCGTTATCGGCCGCTGGACCCGGATCGACTGGAGAAGGCCGATCGCCACCCAGACCGCGAACATGGACGAGCCTCCGTACGAGACGAACGGCAGCGGCAGTCCGGCCACCGGCATGATGCCGAGGGTCATACCGATGTTCTCGAAGGACTGGAACGCGAACCAGGCGATGATCCCGGCCGCCACGATCGTGCCGTACAGCTCGGTGGTCTCCCGGGCGATCCGGCAGGCCCGCCACAGGACCACACCGAGCAGCACCAGGATCAGCCCGGCGCCGAGGAAGCCCAGCTCCTCGCCCGCGACGGTGAAGACGAAGTCCGTCTGCTGCTCGGGAACGAACTGGCCGGTGGTCTGGGAGCCCTTGAACAGGCCCATGCCCGTCAGCCCGCCCGAGCCGATCGCGATGCGCGCCTGGTTGGTGTTGTAGCCGACGCCCGCCGGGTCCAGCTCCGGGTTGGCGAAGGCGGCGAAGCGGTTGATCTGGTACTCGTCGAGCAGACCGAGCGCGGTCACCAGGACGGCTCCGGCGACGCCGCTGCCGATGAGTCCGAGGATCCAGCGGTTGGACGCGCCGGAGGCGAGGAGCACCCCGAGGACGATCACCGCCATGACCATGACGGAGCCGAGGTCCGGCATCATCATGACGATCGCCATGGGCAGCGCGGCCAGGCCCAGGGACTTGGCGACCGTGCGGTGGTCGGGATGGACCAGATCACCGGCGTCCACCCGGGCGGCGAGCAGCATCGCCATACCCAGGATGATCGTGATCTTCACGAATTCCGAGGGCTGGATGGAGAAGCCCCCGCCGATCACGATCCACGCGTGCGCGCCGTTGATGGTCGCCCCGACGGGGGTGAGCACCAGCAGGATGAGCAGGACGGAGACCCCGTACAGCACCGGGACCGCGCCGCGCAGGGTGCGGTGGCCGAGCCAGACAGTCCCGGCCATCAGCGCGAAGCCGATCCCGGTGTTGAGGAGATGGCGGAAGAGGAAGTAGTACGGGTCGCCCTGGTTCAGCTCGGTGCGCCCCCGGGTCGCCGACCAGACGAGCAGCGCGCCGATGCCGGAGAGCGCGACGGCGGAGAACAGCAGCGGCCAGTCCAGCCGGCGGACGATCGAGTCCCGCGCGGTGAGCCGGGTCCACAGACCGCCGCGCTGGGGACCGTAGCCCGAGACGGAGAAGCCATGGGTGCCGGACATGCCTCAGTCCCTCCGCGCGGGGGTGCCCGCCAGCTGCTGGTTTCCGTCCCGCCGGTCCTGCCGGGGACCCGCCGGGGTCTGCTGCGGTGTCTGCGGCTGGTTCTGCCGGTCGCCGTCCGTGAGTCCGGTGCCGTCCTCGGCCTTCTTCTCCTTCTCGGGCTGGTACGGCCGGATCGCGGGCGCGTCGATGGTGCCGTCGGCCTGGATCTTGGGGAGGGCCTTCTGCGGCTTGGGCAGCAGCGCCTTCTTCAGGTCCTGTCCGCCCTTGTCGTCGAGCCCGTACATCGCCTCGTAGATATTGCGGACGGCCGGGCCGGAGGCGCCCGAGCCGGTACCGCCCTGGGAAATCGTCATCACGATCGTGTAGTCGTCGGTGTACGTGGCGAACCATGAGGTCGTCTGCTTGCCGAAGACCTCGGCGGTACCCGTCTTGGCGTGCATCGGGATCTTGTCGTGGGGCCAGCCGTTGAAGCGCCAGGCGGCCGATCCGGTGGTCACGACTCCCGCGAGGGCGTCGTTTATCTGGTTCCTGGTCCTGTTGTCCATGGGGAGCCTGCCGTGCGACGCCGGCTTGATCTCCTGGACGCTCCGGCCGTCGGGGCTGACGATCGCCTTGCCGATGGTGGGGTTGTAGAGCGTGCCGCCGTTGGCGATGGCCGCGTAGACCGTCGCCATCTGGATCGGGGTGACGAGGATGTCGCCCTGGCCGATGGAGTAGTTCACGGAGTCACCCGCGCGCATCAGATTGCCTTCGAGGCAGTTCTCGTAGGCGATCTGCTCGACGTAGTCGCCGCCCTTCTTGCCCTGCTTGCACCAGCCGTCCTTGTTGGCCTTCCAGAAGTCCTGCTTCCACTGGCGGTCGGGGACGCGGCCCTTGACCTCGTTGGGGAGGTCGATACCGGTCTCCTTGCCGAGGCCGAACTGGTGCGCGGTCCGGTAGAACCAGTCCTTCGCCTTCTTCTTGGGCTTGGTGCCGCCGTCCTTCTGCCACTCGTTGTAGGCGAGTCCGTAGTAGACGGTGTCGCAGGAGACCTCCAGGGCGCGGCCGAGGCTGATGGAGCCGTACCCCCTGGACTCGAAGTTCTTGAACTCCCGGCCGCCGAAGGAGAGCGAGGAGGGGCAGGGGTAGTTGCCGTTGAACTCGTATCCGGCCTTGACCGCGGCGGCCGACGAGACGACCTTGAAGATCGAGCCGGGCGCGGCCTGGCCCTGGATCGCCCGGTTCAGCAGCGGATAGTTGGAGTCCTTGCCGGTCAGCTTCGCGTAGTCCTTGGCGGAGATCCCCCCGACCCAGGCGTTGGGGTCGTACGTCGGCTGGGAGGCCATCGACACGACCCGCCCGGTCTTGTTCTCCATCACCACGACGGCGCCCGCGTCGGCCTTGTAGTTCTCCCGGGTGTTGCGGTCGAACTCCTTGCGGGCGGCCTTCATCGCCTGGTTCAGCTCGTACTCGGCGACCGCCTGGACGCGGGCGTCGATGGAGGTGACGAGATTGGCGCCGGGCTGGGCCTCGTCGCGGTCGGCCTCGCCGATGACCCGGCCGAGGTTGTCGACCTCGTAGCGGGTGACTCCCGCCTTGCCGCGCAGGGCCTTGTCGTAGGTGCGTTCGATGCCGGAGCGTCCGACCTGGTCGGAGCGGAGGTAGGGCGAGTCGGAGTCCTTGGCCTTCTCGATCTCGTCGTCGGTAACGGGCGAGAGATAGCCGAGGACCTGGGCGGTGTTGGCCTTGCCGGGCGCGGTGTAGCGGCGTACGGCGGTGGGCTCGGCGGTGATGCCGGGGAAGTCCTCGGCGCGCTCGCGGATCTGGAGCGCCTGCTGGGTGGTGGCCTCGTCGGTGACGGGGATCGGCTGGTAGGGCGAGCCGTTCCAGCAGGGCTGGGGGGTCTTGGCGTCGCAGAGCCTGACCTTGCCGATGACGTCCTGCGGCTTCATGCCGAGGACTCCGGCGAGACGGGTGAGAACGCCTTTGCCGTCGTCCTTCATCTTCATCAGCTCGGTCCGGGATGCGGAGACGACCAGCCGGGTCTCGTTGTCGGCGAGCGGGATGCCCCGGGCGTCGAGGATGGAGCCGCGGACGGCGGGCTGGACGACCCGCTGGACCCCGTTGTTCTTGGCCTCGTCGGTGTACTCCTGGCCGTTGCGGATCTGGAGGTACCAGAGGCGGCCGCCGAGGGTGAGGAGCAGGGAGAAGACCAGTACCTGGATGACGACGAGCCGGATCTGGACCCGGGGGGTCCGCCCGGTCTCGGGGATATTGCTCATGGTGTGCGTGCCCCTCCCGCGGTCACAGTCGCTTGACGCCCTTGATGCGGCCGGCCCGTGCCGCTCTGCCGCGCGCGGCCTTGGCGCGCAGTCCCCCGCGCTGGCCGCCGATCCGCAGCCCGGTGCCGGAGGCGAGCCAGCCGGACGCGACGTCGCCGCCACCGCCGTCCCGGCTCTCGGCGAGGGGGTCGTTGTCGGTGCGGCGGGCGAGCGCCATGATGAACGGCACGGTGAACGGCGCGAGCAGCAGATCGTAGACGACGGCCGTGAACAGCAGGCTGCCGAGGCCGACATGTCGGGCGGCGGTGTCCCCGACGAGGGCTCCCACGCCCGCGTACAGCAGCGTGGAGCCGATGGCCGCGGCGACGACCACGAGCATGGGCCCGGTGGCGGACCTGAGCCGGCCGTTCTCCGGGCGGGCCAGGCCCGCGAGATAGCCGATCACACACAGGACGAGGGCGTAGCGGCCGGCCGCGTGATCGGCGGGCGGCGCGAGATCGGCGAGCAGGCCCGCGCCGAAGCCGATGAAGGCGCCCGCCAGATGCCCGTACACCATGGCGAGTCCGAGCACGGTGAGCAGCACCAGATCGGGGACGGCGCCGGGGAGCTGGAGGCGGGCGAGGACGGAGACCTGGACGACGAGGGCGACCACGACGAGGGCCGAGGAGAGAAGCATCCGGTTGACGCGCATGACGGTGGGCTCCTACCGCTGGTCGTTCGGGCCGGTGGTGCCGGGGGTGCTCCGGCCCTGGCCTCCGTCGCTCGGGGTGTCGTCCGGCGGGGTGCTCGGGTCGCCGGACGCCACGCCCGGGTCGTCGCCCTGGACGCCGTCCCGGCTCTCGCTCCGCCCCTGGACGTCGGCGCCGCCGGAAGAGGGGGTGACCGTGACGGTCACGGTCGGTGTGGGCTTGGTCTTGGGCGGGGCGGGCTTGGGCGGCAGGACCGTGTCGCGCGGGTCCGTCCGGGGCGCCTCGACGACCACACCGACGATGTCGAGCTTGGTGAAGCCGACATACGGCCTGACGTAGATCGTGCGGGTCAGATCGCCGCCGGAGGGGTCGACGCGGACGACCTCGCCGATGGGGACACCGGGCACGAACGGCCTGGCGGCCTGGGAGCCGAAGGTGACCAGCCGGTCGCCCTTCTTCACCTTGGACTTGCCGTTGAGCAGCTGGACGGAGAGCGGGCGGTCGCCCTGGCCGGTGGCGAAGCCCAGCTCGTCGGTCTTCTCCATCCGGGTGCCGACGGTGAAGTCCGGGTCGTTGGCGAGCAGTACGGTCGCGGTGCCCGGGCCGACGGTGGTGACCCGGCCGACGAGTCCGTCGCCGTTGAGGACGGTCATGTCCCGCTTGATGCCGTCACGCGAGCCCACGTCGATGGTCACGGTCCAGGAGAAACCCTGGGCCGCTCCTATGGCGATGACCTCCGCGCCCTTGATGCCGTACTGCCCGGCACCGGCCGTCTTCAGCATCTTGTCCAGCTCGCGGGCGCGGCTGCGGTTGCGGTCGTCGCTGCCGAGCCGGGCCTTCAGCGCCGCGTTCTCCCGCTCCAGGGCGCTGATGCGGTCATGGCGCTCGCCGGAGTCCCGCACGGCGCCTATGGCGTTGCCGACCGGGTTCACGGCGGTCGCGACACCGTCCTCGATCGGCCCGAAGACGGTGGCGGCGGCCTGCCGGGCGCCGTCGACCGGTGAGTCCTCGCCCCCGCGGATGTCCACCGTGATCAAAGCGAACGCGATGGCGATCAGCAGCACCAGGAGCAGCCGGCTCTCTCGTGTGTCCCTCACGTGCGGCGGCCGTGCCTTCCTCGTAGGAATGTCGATGTCTGTATATCAACGATCGGCTGTACGGGTTGGCAGGCACCCGTACAGGGGTTCCCCGTGCAACCCCCCGGGCCCCGGTTCCCCGGAGCCGTAGGACCCCGGAGCACGATCGCCTTCCCCCTCCCGCGTACGGCACACCCGCCGGGCGCGCCGCTCCCGGGAACCCGTCCGACCCCGGCCCCGCCCACCGGGGCGAACCCCGTGGGCGTCCGGCGGAGCCCGGCCCGGCCGTGCCACCGCACGGGCGCGGTCATCGCACCCGTGCGGTCACGGCGCTATCGGCGGGGCTGGGCGTCCAGGACCTGCTGGAGCGCCTCGAACTCCTCCACGCACTTGCCGGAGCCGAGCGCCACCGAGTCCAGCGGGTCCTCGGCGATATGGATCGGCATACCGGTCTCACGGCGGAGCCGTTCGTCGAGCCCGCGCAGCAGCGCGCCGCCGCCGGTGAGGACGATGCCCCGGTCCATGACGTCGCCCGACAGCTCGGGCGGGCACTTGTCGAGAGTGGTCTTGACGGCGTCGACGATCGAGTTGACCGGTTCCTCGATCGCCTTGCGGACTTCGGCGGCCGAGATCACCACGGTCTTCGGCAGTCCCGACACAAGGTCACGGCCGCGGATCTCGGTGTGCTCGTCCTTGTCCATGTCGTACGCGGAACCGATCGTGATCTTGATGTTTTCGGCGGTCCGCTCACCGAGAAGGAGCGAGTATTCCTTCTTGATGTGCTGAATGATCGCGTTGTCCAGTTCATCACCCGCGACGCGGATGGACTGCGCCGTCACGATTCCGCCGAGGGAGATGACGGCGACCTCGGTGGTGCCGCCACCGATATCGACGACCATATTGCCGGTGGCTTCATGGACCGGGAGTCCGGAGCCGATGGCCGCGGCCATCGGCTCCTCGATGATGTGCACCTGCCGGGCGCCCGCCTGCGTCGACGCCTCGATGACCGCGCGGCGCTCGACGCCCGTGATGCCCGAGGGCACACAGACGACGACACGCGGACGGGCGAGGTAGCGGCGCTTGTGGATCTTCAGGATGAAGTAGCGGAGCATCCGCTCGGTGATCTCGAAGTCGGCGATGACGCCGTCCTTCAGCG
Source organism: Streptomyces sp. NPDC051018 (assembly GCF_044456085.1). Taxonomy (NCBI): domain Bacteria; kingdom Bacillati; phylum Actinomycetota; class Actinomycetes; order Kitasatosporales; family Streptomycetaceae; genus Streptomyces; species Streptomyces sp. NPDC051018. The sequence continues at coordinate 161,300 of NZ_JBITFN010000014.1, read as the reverse complement.
GCCGGACGGCCACGATGTTCCCGGGCGTCCGGCCGATCATCTTCTTCGCCTCTGAGCCGACCGCGAGAATGCCGCCCGTGTTGGTGTTGATGGCGACGACGGACGGCTCGTTGAGAACGATTCCCCGGCCTCTGACGTACACCAGCGTGTTGGCGGTCCCGAGGTCGACAGCCATGTCACGGCCGATGAACGACATGTTGTTCCCCATGAGGATGCGTCTGGCCTTCCCAAATCGAGCTCTGACTGCTTTTCAGGATGGCGAGGTGGTGGATGCTGTGGCGTAGAGGCTTCCATCGTAGTGCCGCCTCTACCGACACGGCGCGGTGGTCCACCTCTGTATAGGTGACGAGGTGTCGCTGCGATGCGTTCCCGAAAAGTTCTCGCATATACCAAAAAGGCGACCGAATTCCTTCGGTCGCCCCAGGTCGTGAGCGCTGTATGGCTGACGTACGGTCAGGAAAGACCGGGGAAGAAGATCTTCAGTTCCCGAATGGCGGACTCCTCGGAGTCCGACGCGTGGATCAGGTTCTCCCGGACGACCGTACCGAAATCGCCACGGATGGAGCCGGGCTGCGCGGCGATCGGATCGGTCGGCCCGGCCAGCCGGCGTACGCCCTCGATGACCCGCTCGCCCTCGACGACGAGCGCGACCACGGGTCCGGAGAGCATGAAGTCGACCAGCGGCTCGTAGAAGTCCCTGCCGATGTGCTCGGCGTAGTGCTGCTCCAGGGTCTCACGGTCGAGCCGGCGCAGTTCCAGAGCGGAAACGGTCCAGCCCGCCTTGGCCTCGATGCGGCCGATGATCTCGCCGACGAGCTTACGGCGGACGCAGTCGGGCTTCAGGAGGACGAGGGTGCGCTGGGTCATGGTGTGCGGCTCCTTGCGGCATTCGGGTGCGGATGTGTGAGGCTACAGGGGGCGGGGGCACGGCGGCACCCGGAACTGATCACCGGTCAGGGGCCGGGGGCGGCGGGCAGCCGGGCGGCAGGAAGAGCCGGCCCCGCGCGGTCCGGACCGCGCCCGTCCCCGCGCCGGGACCGGTCCGGAGGCGGGCGCGCCCCTTCCGGGGGGACGGGCGGGACGCTAGGCCCCGGGCTGGGCCTCGCCCTGGGCGGCCCATCGCGCCTTCACCTCGTCGATCTTGCGTCCGTAGTGGACCGACGCCCACCACAGGCCCGCGAAGCACACGCCCAGGACGAACATCATCGGGACGACGAAGCCGCTCAGGACCAGGCCGATCTGGAGGGCCCAGCCGAGCTGGACACCGCCGGGCCGGGTGACCATCCCGCTCAGCAGGACCGACAGCAGCATCCCGACACCGCAGACGGTCCACACGGTCGTCATCGACAGATCGTCGCTCTTCATGGCGACGAGTCCGGCGAACCCGATCACGAAGAACTCGCCGATCAGCGTCGACGCGCAGAGCATACGCATGTCCTCAGCCCCTTCCCAGCAGCAGCCGGGCCTCGCCGACCGTGAACACCGAGCCGGTCACCAGCACACCCGCGCCCGCGTACTCGGCCTCCTCCTCGGCGAGCGTCACCGCCGCCTCCAGAGCCTCGTCCATCCGTGGCTCGACGACCACGCGCTCGTCGCCGAAGACCTCCACCGCGATCGCGGCCAGCGCGTCCGCGTCCATGGCGCGATGGGTGGAGTTCCGGGTCACGACGACCTCGGCGAAGACCGGCTCGAAGGCTTCGAGCAGCCCTCTGACGTCCTTGTCCTCGCTGGAGCCGACTACTCCGATCAGCCGCGAGAAGCCGAACGCCTCGGTGACCGCCTCGGCCGTCGCCCGCGCGCCCGCCGGATTGTGGGCGGCGTCCAGCACCACCGTGGGGCTGCGGCGCACCACCTCCAGCCGTCCGGGCGTGGTCACCGCCGCGAACGCCTTGCGGATCGTCTCCGTGTCCAGGGTGCGCGCGTGCTCCGCGCCCACACCGAAGAACGCCTCGACCGCCGCCAGCGCCACCGCCGCGTTGTGCGCCTGGTGGGCCCCGTACAGCGGGAGGAAGATGTCCTCGTACTCCCCGCCGAGTCCGCGCAGGGTCAGCATCTGGCCTCCGACGGCGACCTCCCGGGAGACGATGCCGAACTCCATGCCCTCCCGGGCCACCGTCGCGTCGACCTCGACGGCCTTCTTCAGCATGACCTGCGCGGCGTCCACCGGCTGCTGCGCCAGGATGACCGTCGCGCCCTGCTTGACGATCCCGGCCTTCTCCAGCGCGATCTCCGCGGGCGTGGTGCCGAGCCGGTCGGTGTGGTCCAGGTCGATGGGGGTGACCACGGCCACGGAGGCGTCGATGACATTGGTCGCGTCCCACGCGCCGCCCATGCCGACCTCGACCACCGCCGCGTCCACGGGCGCGTCCGCGAAGGCCGCGTACGCCATGCCCGTCAGCACCTCGAAGAACGAGAGCCGGAACTCCTGGGCCGCGTCCACCATCTCCACGTACGGCTTGATGTCCTCGTACGTCTCGACGAACCGCCCGGCCTCGACCGGGACGCCGTCCAGGCTGATCCGCTCGGTGATCGACTGCACATGCGGCGAGGTGTACCGGCCGGTGCGCAGGTCGAACGCCGAGAGCAGGGCCTCGATCATGCGGGCCGTGGACGTCTTGCCGTTGGTGCCGGTGATGTGGATCGAGGGGTATGCGCGCTGGGGCTGGCCCAGCACGTCCATCAGCGCGGCGATCCGGGTGACCGAGGGCTCCAGCTTGGTCTCACCCCAGCGGGTCGCCAGATCGGCCTCGACCGCGCGCAGCGCCTCGGCGACCTCGGGGTCGGCCGGGCGGGCGGGCGCGGTGCCGGGCCGGGGCGGTCCGGCCTGGGCCCGCAGCGTACGGCTGCCGGCCTCGATCACCGCCAGGTCGGGGTCACGGTCGGTCTCGGCGTCGACGATCTCGTCGAAGAGGTCGGGCTCGTTCGGCTCGACGGGATCGCCGGCGGGGTGTTCACTCACGGCTCCAGTCTAAAGTCCGGGCCTTGCCCCACGTCCGCGGGCTCACGCTCTCTCACCGTGCTCTCATCGGGGCAGGCGGCCGGGCTCTCCCCGGGGCAGCCGGCCTGCCGGGAGCAGCGCCACCACCTCGTACACCCCCTCGTGCGCGCCGGCCGTGAGCGTGCCGCCCATGCTCTCCACCCGCTCCCGCATGGAGAAGGTGCCGGTCCCGCTGGACACCGGCTCGGTCGGCGGTGCGGCCGCGGGCAGCGGATTGCCCACCGCCACGCGCAGCCGCCCGGTGTCCAGCCCGATGGAGACCGCCACCCGCTCCCCCGGCGCGTGCTTCGCCGCGTTCGTCAGACACTCCTGGACGACCCGGTACACCGCCGTCTGCCGGAGCGGGGAGAGCCCCCGGGCCGCCTCGCTGATCTCCAGCGTCACCGGGCTTCCCATACGTTCACTCTCCCGTGCGAGGGCGGGCAGCCCCTCCAGACCGGGGGTCGCGGTGCGTTCGTCCGCGCGGTGGACGATCGTGTCGTTGAGCATCAGATGCGCGCGGCGGGCGGTGTCCGCCAGCTCCTCGAAGTCCTTGTGGTGGGCGGTGCCCCGCGCCCGCACGGACAGCACCTCCGCCCGGACCGCGAGCACCGTCAGCTCCCGCCCGACGAGATCGTGCACATCACGCGCGACGGACGTCCGCTCGTCCTGTACGGCCTGGAGCGCGGCCGTCTCCGCGCGCTGGGCCTCCAGCTCCCGTACGAGGTCCTGCCGGTACGCGGCGATACCGACGCCCGACGCGAGCACACCGATCGGAACGACCAGGCCCAGGAACTCGCTGAGCGTGCCCGCCTGGTGCTCCGGCCACCCCGGCAGATTGAAGAGCGCGTACGCCACGGCGATATAGCCCACGGTGGCGACGGTGCCCGCCCAGCGCCCCCGGAACCGTCCCAGCGAGTACAGCGCGAACTGGATGAGCGTCAGCTCGTGCAGCCAGCCCAGCAGCACCAGCGCGACCAGATAGGGCAGCCACGGCAGCCGCCTGCGCACCACCAGGGTGGCCGCGCCCGCCGCCAGGACGAGGGTGGCGGTCAGCCCGGTGAGCGAGTTGTCCCCCTGCGCGAGCCCCGGCACATCGAGCACCATCAACGAGAAGCAGCTCAGCGCGGTGATCACATCGAGGGCCCGGGGGGAGGTCGCCCAGCGCCGCGTATGCCGACGGGTCGCCGCACTGATACGGCGGACGGCATACGTGACGGGCGCAAGCATCCCCCCATCATCAACGCCCCCACCCCCACCCCACCCGCCGGGTCACCCAAACTCCGCCTCGCCGCCGGTCAAGGCACGGAAGTCCCGCAGCCCGGAACCCACCGACGGGGCTTCACCAACACAGCCGCACCAGATCCAGCCCCGCCGGCGATTGAGGCGCGGGGGGGCTCGGGGGGCAGAGCCCACCGACAAGGACCGGACACCCGCGGACCAGGCAGCCCCAAGGGGAACCCCGGCACCCCAAAAGCCCGGACCCGACAACACAGCCGCACAAAAACCAGCCCCGCCGGCGATTGAGGCGCAGGGGCCCGGGGGCAGAGCCCACCGACAAGGACCCGACACCCACGAACCAGGCAACCGCAAGGAACCGGCGGCCCAGGCCCCCCACGCCAGTGGGACCCGGCCCCACCCCGTGGACCACCCCCAAGCCGCGGCCCCCCGGCCGCCCCTCACCGCACCGGCAGCGCCTCCAGCTGCGCGCTGATCCGCGCGATCTCCTCCTCCGCGTGCGCGAGCCGCTGACGGATCTTCCCGACCACCTGCTCCGGCGCCTTCGCCAGGAACGCCTCGTTCCCGAGCTTCGCCCCCGCCTGCGCCTTCTCCTTCTCCGCCGCCGCCAGATCCTTGGCGAGCCGCTTGCGCTCCGCGCCCACGTCGATCACGCCGGACAGGTCGAGCGCCACCGTCGCACCGGCGACCGGAAGCGTGGCCGTGGCGCTGAAGCCCTCCCCCTCCGGCTGGAGGCGCAGCAGCTGACGGATCGCGGGCTCGTGCGGCGCCAGGGCCGTACCGGCGAGGTCGAGCCGCGCCGGGACCTTCTGGCCCGGCTGGAGCCCCTGGTCGGAGCGGAAGCGCCGGACCTCGGTGACCACGCGCTGGACAAGCTCGATCTCCTTCTCCGCGGCCTCGTCGCGGAAGCCGCTGTCCCCGGGCCAGTCGGCGATCACCAGGGACTCACCGCCGGTGAGCGTGGTCCACAGCGTCTCGGTGACGAAGGGCACCACCGGGTGCAGCAGCCGCAGGGTGACGTCCAGGACCTCACCGAGGACCCGCGCCGAGACCTTCGCCTGCTCGCCGCCTTCGAAGTACGTCGTCTTGGACAGCTCGACGTACCAGTCGAAGACCTCGTCCCACGCGAAGTGGTAGAGCGCGTCCGACAGCTTGGCGAACTGGTAGTCGTCGTAGTACGCGTCGACCTCGGCCACGGTCTTGTTCAGCCGGGACAGGATCCAGCGGTCCGCCGCCGACAGCCGCTCGGCGGGCGGCAGTTCGCCCTCGACGGTCGCGCCGTTCATCAGCGCGAACCGGGTCGCGTTCCAGATCTTGTTGGCGAAGTTGCGGGATGCCTGGACCCAGTCCTCGCCGATCGGGACGTCCGCGCCCGGGTTGGCGCCCTTGGCGAGGGTGAAGCGGACGGCGTCGGAGCCGTACGCGTCCATCCAGTCCAGGGGGTCCACCGAATTGGGGTTGGACTTGGACATCTTCTTGCCCGTCTCGTCCCGGACGAGTCCGGTGAGCGCGACGGTGTGGAAGGGCGCCTCGCCGTCCATGGCGTAGAGACCGAACATCATCATCCGGGCGACCCAGAAGAAGATGATGTCGTGGCCGGTGAGCAGGACGTCGGTGGCGTAGAACTTCTCCAGGTCCGGGGTCCGCTCCGGCCAGCCGAGGGTGGAGAAGGGCCACAGCCCGGAGGAGAACCAGGTGTCGAGGACGTCCGGGTCCTGGGTCCAGCCCTCGCCGGCGGGCGGCTGCTCGTCGGGGCCGACGCAGACCATCTCGCCGTTCGGGCCGTACCAGACCGGGATGCGGTGGCCCCACCACAGCTGGCGCGAGATGCACCAGTCGTACATGTTGTCGACCCAGTCGAAGTAGCGCTTCGACATGTCCGCGGGGTGGATGGCGACCCGGCCGTCGCGGACGGCGTCACCGGCGGCCTGGGCGAGCGGGCCGACCTTGACCCACCACTGGAGGGACAGGCGCGGCTCGATGGTGGTCTTGCAGCGGGAGCAGTGGCCGACGGAGTGGACGTAGGGGCGCTTCTCGGCGACGATCCGGCCCTGCTCGCGCAGGGCGGCGACGATCGCGGAACGCGCCTCGAAGCGGTCCAGGCCCTGGAACGGACCGGGGACCGTGATCACGGCCCGCTCGTCCATGATCGTCAGGGACTCCAGGCCGTGGCGCTGGCCGATGGCGAAGTCGTTCGGGTCGTGGGCGGGGGTCACCTTGACCGCGCCGGTGCCGAACTCGGGGTCCACATGGGTGTCCGCGACGACCGGGATGGTCCGGTCGGTCAGCGGGAGCTTGATGCGCTTGCCGATGAGGTGGGCATAGCGCGGGTCGTCGGGGTGGACGGCGACGGCGGTGTCGCCGAGCATCGTCTCGACCCGGGTGGTGGCGACGACGACCGTCTCGTCGCCCTCGCCGTACTTCAGCGAGACCAGCTCGCCGCTGTCCTCCTGGTACTCGACCTCGATGTCGGAGATCGCGGTGAGACAGCGGGGACACCAGTTGATGATGCGCTCGGCGCGGTAGATCAGCTCGTCGTCGTAGAGCTTCTTGAAGATCGTCTGGACGGCCCGGGAGAGGCCCTCGTCCATGGTGAAGCGCTCACGGCTCCAGTCGAGTCCGGCGCCGAGGCGGCGGAGCTGGCCGAGGATCCGGCCGCCGTACTCCTCCTTCCACTGCCAGACGCGCTCGGTGAACGCCTCACGGCCGAGGTCGTGGCGGGACTTGCCCTCCTCGGCGAGCTGCTGCTCCACCTTGTTCTGGGTGGCGATGCCCGCGTGGTCCATTCCGGGGAGCCACAGGGTCTCGAAGCCCTGCATGCGCTTGCGCCGGGTGAGGGCGTCCATCAGCGTCACCTGGAACGCATGCCCCAGGTGGAGGGCGCCGGTGACATTGGGCGGCGGAATGACGATCGTGTACGCCGGCTTCTCGCTCTTGGCGTCCGCCTCGAAGTAACCGCGTTCTACCCAGCGCTCGTACAGCTTCCCCTCTACCTGGGCCGGCGCGTACTGGGTCGGCAGTTCGGGGTTGCTGGCTGGCTGCTGCTGAGTGTTCTCGGTCACGGGGCTCAGTTTAGGGGTGTCTCAGGGGCGTACTGAAACGGGAATGTTCCGTAACGGTGTGACCCCCGTCGCCCCGCTTTGAGGGCGGGTAAGTCAGGATGTCAGGGCCATATAAGTGTTTGGAGGGGGACCTCGGAGATGAGTCACAACCAGCCGGGCCCATACGGCGGCCAGCCCCAGCAGCCCGGACCGTACGGACAGCCGGGGCCCTACGGCCAGCAGCCGGGGGCCCCTCAGCCCGGATCCGGCTACCCGCAGCAGGATCCCCAGCAGCCGGGTTACGGCTACCCGCAGCAGGACCCGCAGCAGCCGGGTTACGGCTACCCGCAGCAGAGCCCTCAGCCGGGCCCGTACGGACAGCCGCCGCAGGACGGGCAGCCGGGTTACGGCTATCCGCAGCAGCCTCCCCCGGGGGTCCCGCCGCAGCAGGGGCAGGGCCAGTGGGGCCAGCCGCAGCAGCCGGGCCCGTACGGACAGCAGCCGGACCACTCCGGCCAGGTCCCGCCCCCGCCGGCCGGGGGGAAGAAGAAGACCGGTCTGATCATCGGCGCGGCCGTCGTCGCGCTCGCGGTGATCGCCGGAGGCGCGTACTTCCTGCTGGGCAAGGACGACGGAGGCTCCGGCAGCGATGTCTCGGACGCCACCAGGGGCTACAAGCTCACCCCCGCGGCGGCCGTCGACGACTACAAGAAGGCGGGCGACGACAAGTCGGAGCCCATGTCCGACAAGGAAAAGAAGGACGCGGCCGCCATGGGGATCAAGGACCCCACCCAGGTCGGCGCCACCTACCGGTCCGGTGACGATCCGCTGACGGGCAAGATGCTCGTGGTCAGCGGACTCTGGGGCGAGGTCGAAGACCCGGGTAAGGCCGTGGACGAGTTCTTCCAGACCGCCAAGAAGGACACCGACTCCGAGGTGGACGTCAAACTGATCGGCAGCCCCAAGGCGTTCACCCCGTCCGGCTTCGAGGGCGCGCTGATGAAGTGCCAGAACGCCAAGTTCACGCCCACGAAGGCGTCGGCGCCCGGCGCCAAGGCGTTCGAGATTCCCATGTGCGTCTGGGCCGACTACAGCACCGTGGCCGTGGTGATGTCGATGGACATGGCCACCATGATGACCGGCAAGGGCGAGGCCATGCCGCAGAGCGAGGCCGCCGATCTCACGGCCAAGGTCTACAAGACCTCGCGTACCAAGGTCTGACCGCGCCTCGCCGCACCCGGGGGGTCGCGAGGCGAAGAAGGCGCCTGCGGAGTCCGACGGCCCGCGTGATGTCTCGCGCCGGGCCGGTGACCGCCCGCTCCGGCGTGCCCGCCGCGGGAGGCGGCCTCACCGCTGCTCTCCGCGCGGAGCCCGCCGTCCGCCGGAAGTCGTACGGCACACAAGGGGCGCCCCACCGGATGGTCCGGTGGGGCGCCCCTTGTGACGTACAGGTGTCGTACCGTGCGCCGCTACGCCGACTTCTCGTGGCGGCCGTCGTTCTTCACGATCCTCGGCACCAGCGTCGGGTTGACGTTGTCGCGCACCACGTCCGCCGTGATCACGACCCGGGCGACGTCCTTGCGGGACGGCACCTCGTACATCACCGACTGGAGGACCTCCTCCATGATGGCCCGCAGGCCCCGCGCGCCCGTGCCGCGCAGGATCGCCTGGTCGGCGATGGCCTCCAGCGCCGGACGGTCGAAGTCCAGCTCCACACCGTCGAGTTCGAAGAGACGCTGGTACTGCTTCACCAGCGCGTTGCGGGGCTCGACGAGAATCTTCAGCAGCGCTTCGCGGTCCAGGTTGTGCACGGAGGTGATGACGGGCAGCCGGCCGATGAACTCGGGGATCATCCCGAACTTCACCAGGTCCTCGGGCATGACCTCCTGGAACTGGTCGCTCGCCTCGATCTCCCGCTTGGAACGGATCGTCGCGCCGAAGCCGATGCCCTTGGCTCCCGACCGCGACTCGATGATCTTCTCCAGGCCGGCGAAGGCACCGCCCACGATGAACAGCACATTCGTGGTGTCGATCTGGATGAACTCCTGGTGCGGATGCTTGCGTCCGCCCTGCGGCGGTACGGACGCGGTGGTGCCCTCCAGGATCTTCAGCAGCGCCTGCTGGACACCCTCGCCGCTCACATCCCGGGTGATCGAGGGGTTCTCGCTCTTGCGGGCGACCTTGTCGATCTCGTCGATGTAGATGATCCCGGTCTCGGCCTTCTTGACGTCGTAGTCGGCCGCCTGAATCAGCTTCAGCAGAATGTTCTCGACGTCCTCGCCGACGTAACCCGCCTCGGTGAGCGCCGTGGCATCGGCGATCGCGAACGGGACGTTGAGCATACGGGCGAGGGTCTGGGCCAGCAGCGTCTTGCCGGAGCCCGTGGGCCCGAGGAGGAGGATGTTGGACTTCGCCAGCTCGATGGCGTCGTCCCGGCCCTGCGCCCCGCCGGTCTCGCCGGCCTGGACGCGCTTGTAGTGGTTGTAGACCGCGACGGAGAGGGCTTTCTTCGCGGGCTCCTGCCCGACGACATAGCCCTCGAGGAACTCGTAGATCTCACGCGGCTTGGGCAGTTCCTCCCACCGCACCTCGGAGGACTCGGCCAGCTCCTCCTCGATGATCTCGTTACAGAGTTCGATGCACTCGTCGCAGATGTACACACCGGGGCCTGCGATGAGCTTCTTCACCTGCTTCTGGCTCTTCCCGCAGAACGAGCACTTGAGCAGATCGCCGCCGTCACCGATGCGTGCCACGAGGTGCTTCCCCTTCGCCTGGGAGCGGCTTGGTTCAGCCTGCTCCTGGTGCCTCATATCCGACGGTACCTTGCCGGGACCCTCGTTCGGGCCCCCCTTGGCGCGGTTCACATTGTCGTGTACCGCGCCAAGAGTGAAGCACCGGGTCAGGCGGCGGCAGCCGCCGTGGTCTTGCGGGTGGAGACGATCTGGTCGACGAGACCGTACGCCAGTGCCTCTTCGGCGGTCAGGATCTTGTCGCGCTCGATGTCGTCGCGGACCTGCTCCAGCGGCGTGGTGGAGTGCTTGGCCAGCATCTCCTCCAGTTGCTCGCGCATCCGCAGGATCTCCTTGGCCGCGATCTCCAGGTCGGAGAGCTGCTCACGGCCGGTCTGCGTGGACGGCTGGTGGATCAGGACCCGGGTGTGCGGCAGGGCCATCCGCTTGCCGGGGGTGCCGGCGGCGAGCAGCACGGCCGCGGCGGAGGCCGCCTGGCCCATGCAGACCGTCTGGATGTCGGGCTTGACGAACTGCATCGTGTCGTAGATGGCCGTCAGCGCGGTGAAGGAGCCGCCGGGGCTGTTGATGTAGATGGAGATGTCGCGGTCCGGGTCCATCGACTCCAGGCACAGCAGCTGCGCCATGACGTCGTTGGCGGAGGCGTCGTCGATCTGCACACCGAGGAAGATGATGCGCTCCTCGAAGAGCTTCGCGTACGGGTCGTACTCGCGCACCCCCTGGGATGTGCGCTCGACGAAGCGGGGGACGACATAGCGGTTGTCCGGCTGCGGGCCGGTGTAGAGGCCGCTGGCGGAGAAGTTGCTCATATGGGTGTTCACCGTCCTGGAGGCGTTGCGCGTAGCGTTTCGCGGGCGTCGCGCGGGCTGGATTGGCTGGGTGGGAGCCGTGAGGGCTCAGGCGCCGGTGCCGCCGCCGCCCGGGACGTTCGAGGCGGACGACATGATGTCGTCGATGAGGCCGTACTCCTTGGCCTCCTCCGCCGTGAACCAGCGGTCGCGGTCGCCGTCGCGGATGATCGTCTCCACGGTCTGGCCCGAGTGGTGGGCGGTGATCTGCGCCATGCGCTGCTTCGTACGCAGCAGGTACTCGGCCTGGATCTTGATGTCGGAGGCGGTGCCGCCGAGACCGGCCGAGCCCTGGTGCATGAGGATGTCGGTGTTCGGCAGGGCGAAGCGCTTGCCGGAGGCGCCTCCGGTGAGCAGGAACTGGCCCATCGAGGCCGCCATGCCCATGCCGATGGTCACCACGTCGTTCGGAATGAACTGCATGGTGTCGTAGACCGCCATCCCGGCCGTCACCGAACCGCCGGGGCTGTTGATGTAGAGGTAGATGTCCTTGTCGGGGTCGGCCGCAAGGAGCAGCATCTGCGCGGTGATCTTGTTCGCGATCTCGTCGTCGACCTGCTGGCCGAGGTAGATGATGCGCTCGCCGAGCAGCCGGTTGTAGACATGGTCACCAAGGCCACCGAGGGACGGCTCACCGGCGGCTTGAGGCATCAGATTCGTCACGTGTCCACCTGCTCGTCTCTGACGGCTGCCCGCCGTCTCGCGTCTTCGTAGCCGGGGCGGGTGCTGCCCTGCCCCTCGTACTCATGGACCCTAACGCGCAGGTCGGACAACGCCATCCCGGTTCCCGAACTGTTCGCTCGGAGCGCAAGGTCACACGGCGGGATTGAGGCACGGGCCCCCGGCGCCCGCGCTCGCGTTCGACACCCGGGGCCGGGTACGGGATGCGGATGGCCCGGGGGCCGCGGGTACGGGGGCCGGCCGTCCGGCGCGCGTACGGGGTCCCGGGGCGGGGCCGGGCGGGAGACGGTACGGGAACCCGGGATCCCGCCCGTGCCCGATCACGGCCGGGATCCCCGGAGGGGAGGGCGCGGGGCGGGCGCGGGCCGGGCCGGGCCGGGCCGGGCCGGGAACGGCCGGAGGGCCCGGACGCGGGTGCGTCCGGGCCCTCCGTGGGCGGTGCGGGGCGGCACGTACGGCCCCTGGCGGGATCCGCACGGGCCACGCGCGGGGGCACTGTCCCCCGGGACCCCCTGTCCGGGGCCCGGGCGGGGGGTGCTCAGGCCTCCGGCTTGTCCCCCTTGTCCTCGGACTGGTCGGCCTTGTCCGCCGCGTCGGTCCCGGCATCGGCGGCATCGGCGGTGACACCCTCGGCGGACTCGCCCGCCTCGGCCTCGTCCTCGTCGTCGTCCAGGTCGACGACCTCACCGTTGGTGTCGAGGACCTTCGCCGCCTCGACGACCACGGCGAGCGCCTTGCCGCGGGCGACCTCGCCGACGAGCATCGGGACCTGCCCGCCCTCGACGACGGCCTGGGCGAACTGGTCCGGGCTCATGCCGGAGGAAGCCGCACGCCGCATGAGGTGCTCGGTCAGCTCCTCCTGGTTGACGTTCAGCTTCTCCTTGTTGACCAGCTCGTCCAGCAGGAACTGGGTCTTGATGCCCTTGACCGCCTGCTCCTTGGTCTCGGCGTCGAACTCCTCCTCGGTCTTGCCCTGGATCTCCAGGTACTTCGCGAGGTCGATGCCCATCTGGCCGAGCTGGTGGTGCTCCAGGTTGTGCTTGCGGGTGTTGATCTCCTCTTCGAGGAGCTTCTCGGGGACCGGCACCTCGGCGAGCTTCAGCAGCTCCTCCAGAACGCGCTCCTGGGCCTGCGTGGCCTGGTCGTACGCCTTCATGTTCTCCAGGCGCTTGCGGCTGTCCGCGCGCAGCTCCTCAAGGGTGTCGAACTCGCTCGCCAGCTGCGCGAAGTCGTCGTCCAGCTCGGGAAGCTCACGGGAGGCGACCGCGGTGACCTTCACGGTGACCTCGGCGTCCTTGCCCTCGGCCGAGCCGCCCTTGAGCTGGGAGGTGAAGGTGGCCTCACCGCCGGCCTCAAGGCCCTTCACGGCGTCGTCGATGCCGTCGAGCAGCTCGCCGGAGCCGATGGTGTAGGAGACACCGGCCGCGACGCCGTCCTCCAGGACCTCGCCGTCGACCTTGGCCTCCAGGTCGAGGGTGACGACATCGCCCTCGTCGGCGGCGCGCTCGACCGGATTGGTGGAGGCGAAGCGCTCACGGAGCTGCTCGACCGACTTGTCCACGTCCTCGTCGGTGACCTCGACCGCGTCGACGGTGACCTCGATACCGGAGTAGTCCGGGATCTCGATGGAGGGACGGACGTCGACCTCGGCCGTGAAGTTCAGCGTCTCGCCGTCCTTCAGCTCGGTGATGTCGACCTCCGGCTGGCCGAGGGGGTTGATCTCCGCCTCGTTGACAGCCTCGGTGTAGAACTTCGGGAGCGCGTCGTTGACGGCCTCCTCCAGCACCGCGCCCCGCCCGAACCGCTGGTCGATCACTCGGGCCGGGATCTTGCCCTTGCGGAAGCCCTTGACCGTGACCTGCTGGTTGATCTTCTTGTACGCCGCGTCGAGGCTGTCCTTGAGCTCCTCGAAGGGCACCTCGACAGTGAGCCGAACCCGGGTCGGGTTCAGGGTCTCCACGGCGCTCTTCACGGTTCGGTCTCCTTGATGGCTGAATTCTGGGGTTCTGCCGCGTCCGCCGCATATGGAACGCATACGGGGCGGCTCAGCTGATCGACCCGGATCGTCGTCGCGGTCGGCCTCACTCGTCCGACTCGTCCGACACACGGGCACGCAGTTTGCATAGTAGCCGCAAGCCGGATCCGCCCCACAATGCGATCTTGCAGGGCGATGCTGGTGGTGGTCGGGGTGGCCGGATTCGAACCGACGACCTTCCGCTCCCAAAGCGGACGCGCTACCAAGCTGCGCCACACCCCGTCGGTGCGACACGTAGGGTACATGTTCGCAGGCAGTCAGGCTGCCGCTTATCGAGTGGTGGCCGACCGGGAGGAATAGGGTGTGCGCCGCGCGCCCAGGACCCGCTACGATGCTCTTCGTGCCGCGGACCTGCGGCACCTCGCGGGCGTAGCTCAATGGTAGAGCCCTAGTCTTCCAAACTAGCTACGCGGGTTCGATTCCCGTCGCCCGCTCCATACGGCTCAGGGCCGGTCCCGGAGGTTCATCCTCCGGGACCGGCCCTGAGCCGTTGTTGCAGGCCGGCCCGTTCGCAGGGGAAAGCCGCCGTCCCGGCGCCGACGGGGCTCCGGGCGGTTCCGGTGGGAGTGGCGGGCCCCGGGAGTGGGGTCAGTCGTCGGTGACGGTGATCATCACTTTGCCGATGTCCAGAGTGTCGCTGGCCACCTCGCCGTCGACCTGGTGGCCCACCCAGGTGCCGCTGTGCAGAAGGGCGCTCAGGAGCGAACGCGGTACGGCGATGTGCACATTGGTGCCCAGGGCGTCTCCGCCGGTGATGTCCACTCCGAGTGACTTGCTCATGACGGCGCATCGTACCGTCGCGCCGCGCGGACGGCGCCGGACGGCGGGTGCCCCGCCGGGAGGCGGGACGGGTGGGTCACCGGGTCAAAAGGTGATCTCGTTGATCGTGTCCGCTATCGAGTTGAGGAACCTGTTGATCGACGGGGCCATGCCCGTCGACGCCAGGAAGAAGCCGAAGAGGATGGCAGCGACGGCCGGTCCGGCCTTGATCGCGCCCGATCGCATCAGCACCACGAGGATGATGCCCAACAGCAGCACCACAGACAGTGAAATGGCCACAACTGATCACACCCTCGATCGTCCGCCTCGCCGGTCCGGGGGCACAGAACGCTGCACTTCCCCGCCTCTTGAACATCGTGCCACTCAACCGGGCGGTCCATGCGACCCTCTGACGAATCGTCGACGAGGGAATCTCGCCATCCGCGCTCCCGGCCACCCCTGCCACGCAGGGTGTTTTCACCTCTGGTGGAGCGAGAGTGCGAGGAAAGCCGCGAAAGAATTCGGCCTGATCGTCACCGGGTGATCTCAGTCACCGGACCGTGGTTCGGACAGTCCCAGCAGCGCGCGCGTCCTGGTGTACTTGGCGGTGAGGCGGGCGCGGGTCGGCTCGTCGAGGGCGGCGAGCCGGGTGGGGTCGCTGTTGTGGGCGAGATCGGACTCCTTGATCAGGAGTGCGCCCGGGGTCGCGAGGATGCGCGCGGTGTACGACTCCAGTTCCTCGCCCGGCCGTTTGGTGAGCGCGAGGACCAGGTCCTTCACCCGCGCGGGCAGCGCCGCCTCCGCCAGCCACCGCTCGGAGAGCGCATCGTCCTCGACGGCGTCGTGCAGCCATGCGGCGGCGATCTGCTCCTCGGTGCCGCCCCGGGTGCGTACGCCTTCCGCGACGGCGGCCAGGTGCTCGGCGTACGGACGTCCGGACTTGTCGGTCTGACGCGCATGGGCGTCCCGGGCGATCGCCTCGACCTCGGCGAGTGTCAGCGGCGGTGTGGTCATACCTCCGACTGTAGGGGCCGGGCGCCCCGCCCGCCCGCCCCCGGCGGCCGGTTCACCCGGGTCCGCTCCCACGGGCCGCGGCCCCCGGCCGGACGGCCATGCCGGCCTGATCGGGAGCGGACCGGGAACGGGACCGCTGGGGCCCGGGTGGCCCATGGACCAGGTGCACCGCGACCCCGGGTGCCCCGGTGGGCCGGGGCCCCTCGGCCGGGTGTGGCCCGGGGACCAGGAGCGCCCGGGGCCCCGGGTGCCCCATTGATCAGGTGCGCCGCGGCCCCTGGGACCGGGTGGCCCATGGACCGGGCCCCGGGCCGGATGGTCCGGGGAACGGTCCAGTGGACCAGGAGCGCCCGGGCATCGTCACCGCAGGGCCGCGCGGGCCGGGATCGTCGTCGCCGCGAAGCCCAGGGCGAGAATCGCGGCCACGAAGGAGCCGTACAGCAGCGGCGGCACATGGGGTGCCTGCCCGGTGAGGCCGTCGACCATGGGGATCAGGGTGGTCAGGGCGATGGCGGTGCCGAGCGCGAGACCGGCCACGGTGACCAGGAGCGCCTCCCAGTGGATCATGCGCAGCACCTGGCGGCGGGTGGAGCCGATCAGCCGGAGCATGCCCAGTTCCCGGCGGCGGTCGAGGACGGTCATCACCAGGGTGTTCGCGGCGGCGATCGCGGCGAAGCCGCCCAGGATCGCCGCCATCACGGTGTTGACCCAGGCGCTCAGCTCGCGGTCGACGCTCTGCGCGGCGGCGTAGCCCGCCCGGTCCCGGACAGTGCCGAGCGCGGTGAGGTCGGCCGCGGCGGCGGGAGTCGCCCGTACCAGCAGGTCCTGGGGGTAGGCGGCCGAGACATGCGCGGTGAGCGTGGACGCGGGGAGGGTGACCTCGGAGAGGCCGAGGCTCCGGTCGTACACCGCCACGACCCGCGCGGTCGTCCGCGTGCCGTCGGGCAGCCGCAGCCGCAGCCGGTCTCCGACACCCGCCCCGGCCGAGTCGGCGAGGGCGCTGCCGATCGCGATGTCGCCGGGGGCCAGGGTGTCCAGTGAGCCCGTACGGACATCGAGGTCCTGGACCTTGCCGAGGGCCGCGGGATCGCCTCCGACGCCCTGGGCGGACGCCTCGTACAGCGTTTTCTCGCCCATGGAGGTGACGGGCACCAGCACGCTCGTACGCAGCAGCGAGACGGCGGCCGAGACCCCGGGGGTGGCGGCGGCGCGCTCGGCCGCGTCCATCGGGAGGCCGCCTCCGGAGCCGGTGACGACATGGTCGGCGGTGATGCCCTCGCGCTGCTGGCGCTCGGTGGCCCGGTCCGTACTGGTGTGCAGGAAGACGAGCACGGAGGAGAAGGCCATCGCGAGCACGATCGGGGTGATCGCGGATGCCAGCCGGCGGGCGTTGGTACGGGAGTTGGCGACGGCCAGTGAGGCGGACGCGCCCGCCGCGCGCAGCGGCAGCCCGAAGAGCGCGGCGCAGACCCGGGCGATCAGCGGGCCGAGGAGGCCGACGGCGAGCATGAAGAGCATGACCACACCGAGCGCGGCGTTCGCCGCGTCCTCGCCGCTCTCGTTCGCGGCGACGCCCGCGAGGACCATGCCTCCGACGAGGGCGGCGAGCCCCAGCGGCGTACGGATCCACCCGAAGCCGACCCGTTCGACGGAGGCGTCGGCCAGGGCCTGGCCCGGCTTGATCTTCGACGGCCGGCGGGCGGCGGCATAGCCCGCGATCAGGGCGGTGACCACGACGGCGCCGCCGGCGATCGCCGGCGGGAGGCCGGAGACGGCCAGTTCGACGGGCGCGGGGATCGCGCCCCGGTCCTTGAGTTCGCCGAACCACCAGTTGGCGAGGGCGATTCCGGGCAGGCAGCCGAGCGCTCCCGCGAGCGGTGCCACGAGCATGGCCTCGGTGGCGATGGCACGGCGGATCTGGCGGGGTGTCGCGCCGATGGCCCGCAGCAGCGCGAACTCACGGCGGCGGAGCCCGACGGAGAGCGCCACCGTGCCCGACGCGGTGAAGATCGCGACCATCGTGGCGACCCCGCCGAAGGACGCCCCGAAACCGACCAGGAGTTCCTCGGCCTCGGCCGCTCCGACGCCCTCGGCCAGGCTCCGGTCCTGGCCGGTGTGGACCTTGGGCTTGTCGTAGCCCTTGCCGTAGAGGTCGGTCAGCCGGGTGGCCAGGGTCTTCGCGGAGGTGCCCTGTTCGGGAACGACCGCGATGACGTCGATCCTGCCGGGGTGGCCCGACAGCGCGAGGGCCTGCCGGTCGGAGAACCAGACGCCGGGCCGCGCGGTCAGACCGGAGACGGTGAACTCCCTTTTACCCGCCGGGGTTTCCAGCGTGATCCGGTCGCCGACACGCGCCCCGCCGCCGATCACCGCCTCGCCGTTGCGCGGTGCGGCCCCGGCGGTCAGCCCGGTGCCGGTGAAGGCGGCCGAGCCCCAGCCCTGCGCCGTCAGCGCGGAGGTGCCCCGCAGCACGGGATAGGTCACGTCACCGATGGCCTTCGCCACCCCGGGCACCGCGGCGGCCTCCGCCACCAGGGCCTCGTCGAGGCGTGCCTTGTCGGGGATCAACACGGACTCGTCGTAGCGCTCCTCGCCGCTGCCGACGACGTAGTGGGAGACGGGGTCGGCCGCGACGACGACGGGTGCTCCGGCGTAGCGCTGCGGCGGTACGGAGACCCGCAGGCCGCTCTCCAGCATGATTCCGCACGCGGAGACGATCATCGCGGTCAGCATCAGGGCGATGAACGTACCCGCGAAGGAGGACGGCCGGAAGCGGACGGCGGCGCGGGCGAGGCCGTTGGGAGCGAACATCAGGCGATCGCTCCCACGTACGCGGGGCGGGTGAGGGAGGCCATCCTGGCGGCGATCCGGTCGGCGTCGGCGCCCGCGAGGCTTTCGGTGATCAGGCCGTCGGCGAGGAACAGCACACGGTCCGCGTAGGCCGCGGCCACCGGGTCGTGGGTGACCATCACGACGGTCGCGCCGAGCCGGTCCACGGCCGAGCGCAGCAGTGTGAGCACCTCGGAGGCCGTGGTGGTGTCGAGCGCGCCGGTGGGTTCATCGGCGAAGATCACATCGGGCCTGGTGACGAGGGCACGGGCGAGCGCGACTCGCTGCTGCTGACCGCCCGACAGTTCGGCGGGACGGCGCCGGCCCTTGTCACCGAGGCCGACCTGTGCGAGGACCTCGGCGGCCCGCCGGCGGTCGGCGCGCTTTCCGGCGAGGCGCAGCGGCAGCAGCACATTCTGCTCGACCGTCAGGGACGGCATCAGATTGAACGCCTGGAAGACGAAGCCGAGCCGGGTGCGGCGGAGCACCGTGAGCTTGTTCTCGCTCATACCGGTGATGTCGGTGCCGCCGAGGCACACCGTTCCCCCGGTGGGGCGGTCGAGTCCCGCCGCACACTGGAGAAAGGTCGACTTGCCGGAGCCGGACGGCCCCATGACGGCGGTGAAAGTGCCGTGCGGAAGGACGAGGTCGATCCCGCGCAGGGCGTGTACGGTGCCCGTTCCCTTGCCGTAACGGCGCTGTACGCCGCGCAGTTCGACCGCGGCGGAGCCGGCGGGCGCCCCGGGGGCGCCGGGCGGGTGCGGGGGCGGGCCCGGCAGGAGGCCACGGGACGCGGAGTGGTCGGGAACGGAGCCGCCGGCCCCGGAGCGGACCTGCGCGCCGCCGGGCGCGGAGTGGTCGGGTACCGCCGAGCCGCCGGGAGCACCGCCCTCCGTCGTGTGCCGGCGCTTTGTGCGTCGCAGCCCCATGGTCGTCTCCGCCTTCCCGTTGTCACCGAGTCCGTCGCCGTCGGTGGTCCGTGTGGCCTGCGCGGCCCAGGCGCTCCCTCCCGTAAAGACGGTCGGGCGCTGTCGGTCCCCGCAGGTCAACGCCTTAGACGCTACGGATCGGAGCCCTGGTGAACCATGGCGGCTGCTGTAGGGACGGGGGTGGGGAGAACCCCACCGACGGCATTCCATGCAGACGGGGGTAGTTGCGAACATCAATCATTTGGTAAACTAATTACTGACGCTTCCTTGACGTCCCCTTGACTATTTCTCTCCCGTTCTCCCCAGTTCCCTCCCGTTCTCCCGCCGTTCCCCCGATTCGACGAAGGATGAGCCCATCGGACACGCAGACACCCTCATCGCCATGGGCGGCGCCTTTCTCGCCGCCGCCTTCCTCGCCCGCCTCGGCGGCCGCATCGGTCTGCCCACGATCCCCCTGTTCATCCTGGCCGGGATCCTCCTCGGCCCGCACACCCCCGGCGTCGTCCTCGTCGCCGACCCGCACGATCTGGAGATGCTCTCGGCCCTCGGCCTGGTGCTCCTCCTCTTCTATCTGGGCCTGGAGTTCCACCTCGACGATCTGAAGTCGGGCGGCCGCCGGATGGCCCTCGCCGGAGGGACGTATCTCGTCCTCAACGTCGGCGCCGGGCTCGGCTTCGGATTCGCCCTCGGCTGGGGCACGTCCGAGGCGCTCGTCCTCGCCGGGGTGCTCGGCATCTCCTCGTCCGCGATCGTGACCAAGGTCCTGGTCGACCTGGGCCGTATCGGCAACCCCGAGACCAAGCCCATCCTCGGCATCATCGTCGTCGAGGACGTCTTCCTCGCGCTCTATCTGGCCGCGCTCCAGCCCATCCTGTCCGGCGCCGAGAGTCTCTCGGCCGCCGTGATGGACGGCGGCAGGGCCTTCGGCTTCCTGCTGCTGCTCGCGCTCGCCGCCCGGTACGGCACCCGGGTCGTCGGACGGCTCATCAACACCCGGGACGACGAACTCCTCGTCATCTCCTTCCTCGGCGCGGCCGTCTTCCTCGCCGGTGTCTCCGAGTGGTTCGGGGTCGCGGACGCGATCGGCGCGTTCATGGTCGGTCTGATGCTCGGCAGTACGGCCTCCGGCGACCGGATCCGCAAGCTCGTGCACCCCCTCCGGGACGCCTTCGGCGCGATCTTCTTCTTCGCCTTCGGCCTCTCGATCGACCCCGGCGATCTGCCGACCGTCCTGTGGCCGGTGCTCGCGGCCGTCGCGGTCACCCTGGCGATGAACGTCCTCGCGGGCCTCGCCGCCGCCCGGATCTACCGGTTCGGCCCCGGACCCGCCGCCAATATCTCCACCACGCTGCTGGCGCGGGGCGAGTTCGCGCTGATCCTCGCGACCATGGCCGCGGCGGCCGGTCTCGACGACCGGCTCTCGCCCTTCATCGCGGGCTATGTGCTGCTGCTGGCGGTCCTCGGCCCCCTGATGGCCGGCCGCTCGTCCCTGCTGGCGCGGATGCTGCCCGCGCGGGAGCCGCTACGGGTCTGAGACCCCCAGCTGCCGCAGGGTGAAACCGCGGCCTTCAGGGTCCAGGGCCCGGGTGGTGCTCTTGAAGAGATACTCGGCACGTTCGTAGGACAGCCGTCCGCGGCCCGTGTCCGGACTCGTGTCGGCCGGTACCGGCCGGCGGGCCGGACCGGGCCGCCGCTCGGTGAGGAACAGCGGCCCCCGTGTCCGGCCCGCCAGCAGCGGCGGCAGCAGACGCGCGGTCCCGGAGCGCCAGTTCACCCAGCCGCCGCCCGCCCGGGCCCTGCGCTCCTCCAGGTCCAGATCCTCGGCGTTCAGCGACAGCACCGCGCCGACCCCGGCCCGGGACTCGTACAGCAGCCGCCACAGCGTCCGTTCGCGCAGCGGCAGGTCCTCCCGGCCCCAGAGCGCTTCGAGCAGCTCCGGGGCGATCGGGGCCGTCCGGACGGGAGTTCCCTCCCGCCGTCCCACCGCCGAGACGATCTCCTCGTCCAGGGACGCCCACCGCGCGAACGAACGCAGCGCCGAACGGTGCCGGTTCCAGGTCGCCGCCGCCGCGCCGCCCCAGGCCGCCGTGAAGACCCGGACCAGCTGATCGGCCGTCAGGGACGTGAGCGGCAGCCCGTCGCCGAGGCCCCGGCGCAGCCGGTCCAGCGTCTGGCCGTACGAGCGCGCGGTCGACGCGTCGAGTCCGTCCCGGGCGAGGAAGTCGCGCGCGGCTCCCGCGAGTGTGACGCCCGTCGCACGGGTGTGGGTGACGGACAGTCCGGCGGCGTCCGCGCGACGGCGCAGAAAGCTCCGCTCGGCCGCGTTCCGGGTGAGGGAGGCGGCCCGTTCGAACTCCCGGCGCGCCTCCTCGTACCGGCCGAGCCGGGCCAGCAGATCGCCCCGCACCCCCGGCAGAAGGTGGTAGTCGCGCAGCGCGGGATCGGTGCCCAGCTCGTCGACGAGGGCGAGTCCGGCGGCGGGACCGCGTGCCCTGCCCACGGCCACGGCCAGATTGAGACGTACGACCGGGGTGGGAAGCAGCCGGACGAGCGCCTCGTACAGCGCCGCGATGCCCGCCCAGTCGGTCTCCTCGGCGGTGCGCGCCTGGGCGTGCTGGACGGCGACGGCCGCCTGGAGGACGTACGGGCCGGGCGGGGCGCCCGTCTCACGGGCGATGTCCCGCGCCCGCAGCATCGAGGTGAAGCCCCGGCGGATGAGGAGCTGGTCCCAGCGGCCCCGGTTCTGCTCGTGGAGCTGCACCGGTTCGCCCAAGGGCCCCGTACGGGCCCCGGAACGGGACTCCTGGATCTCCATCAGGGCGACCAGGCCGTGGACCTCGGCCTCGCCCGGGGCCAGACGCGCGAGCAGCCGGCCGAGGCGGAGCGCCTCCAGGGTGAGGCCGGGGCGCAGGAGGTCGTCGCCGCTCGTCGCCGAGTAACCCTCGTTGAAGACCAGGTAGATGACCTCCAGTACGGAGGTCAGCCGCTCGGCCAGCTCGTCGCCGGGCGGCATCTCGAAGGGCACCCGCTCCTCGGCGAGGGTGCGTTTGGCGTCGGCGATACGGCGGGCGATCACCGTTTCCGTGACGAGGAAGGCACGGGCGATCTCCCCGGCCGTCAGTCCGGCGACGAGGCGCAGGGTGAGCGCGACGCGGGCGCTCGTGGGCAGGACGGGGTGGCAGGAGATGAACATCAGCCGCAGGATGTCGTCCTGGTCCGGCGGCTCCCCCTCCTCGTCCCCGGGTGCCGGCTCGCCCGCCGCTCCCGGCTGTTCCCCCCACTGCCGCTCCCGCTGCTCCTGAAGCTGCTCGCGGGCGAGCTGTTCCTGTTTGCCTTCGAGATTCCGGGAGCGGCGGATCTCGTCGACGGCCCGGCGCTTGGCCACGGCCATCAGCCAGGCGCCCGGATTGTCCGGGACGCCTGACTGCGGCCATTGTTCGAGCGCGGACACGAGGGCGTCCTGGGCCAGTTCCTCGGCCAGGCCGACATCCCGGACCAGCCGGGTGAGTCCGGCGATGATCCGCGCGGACTCCTGCTTCCAGACCGCGTCGATCGTGCGACGGGCGTCCATCAAGGGGTGGGCCCCTGTGTGCGGGTATCCCGGGTATCCCGGGTATCCCGGAGGCCGGGCTCCGCGGCGCGGGGACCCCGGAGGCCGGGTCCCGCGGCGCGGATCCCGTGGAGAGCGCGCCTCACGGCACGATCGACACGGAGGGCGGGTGACACGGCGGCGGTCATCCGCTGAAGACCTCCTGGATCACGCTCTCGCCGTCGCCGACGATCCGGCGGAAGCGCCGGGCCAGTTCGACCGCCTCCTCCTTGCTGCGGACCTCCACGAGCGCGAAGCCCGCGACGGCCTCCTTGGCCTCGGTGAAGGGCCCGTCGGTGACGGTGAGTTCGTCGCCCTCGGAGACCAACCGGACGCCCACGGGCGCGAGGCCGCCCGTCGCCAGCAGCACACCGGACGCGGTCAACTCCTCCACGAACGCGGCCATCTCCGTGAACAGCTTCTCGTCGGGTACGGGGGTGGCCTCGGTCGCCTTGCTCATCATCAGGTAGCGCATCGGAATCTCACCTTCTCTGTGGTGCTCGGCGTCACTCGCCTCGCTCTGGCCCTGCGTCGGACAGCGTATGCGACAGGGAAGAGAAACGTTCCCTGTCACATGCCCCGATCGACGTGTCAGCGAGAACCGAAGAAGCCGGGACCCCGAGACACCGGAGAACCCGGAAAGCCCGGGGGACACCCGAGATGCCCGGGCAGCCGGCACCCGCCGAGCCCCGCACCCGAAGCACCACCCCAGCAAGCACGATGGAAGGCAGCACCTCATGAGCGCCACCACCACCACTCTCTCCGCCTCCCCCGCCACCGCGAGCACCCGCCGCCTCCTCCTCGCCGCCGCCGTCTCCGCCCCTCTGTGGGCGGTCGTCTCCCTGGCCCAGGCGGCCACCCGGGAGGGCTTCGACCTCACCCGTCACCCGCTCAGCATGCTGAGCAACGGCTCGCTCGGCTGGCTCCAGATCACCAACTTCGTGATCGCCGGACTGTTGACCGCCGTGGGCTCGTTCGGACTGCGGCGCGCCCTGTACGGCACCCCCGGCGGCACCTGGGTGCCCCGGCTCGCCCTGGTCAACGGGATCGGCATGTTCGCCGCGGGGATCTTCGTCATGGACGCGGGGGACGGCTTCGCCGGAGCCCCGGCCGGGACACCGGAGACCATCTCCGGCATGGCCATGGGGCATCTGCTCGCCGGATCGATCTCCTTCATCGCCCTGATCGCCGCGAACTTCGTGCTCGGCCGCCACTTCAGCCGTGCCGGTGAGCGCGGGCTCGCCATCGGGTCCCGGATCGCCGGGGCGGCGCTGCTGGTGGGCAACGGCTGGGCGACGGCCGGCGGCAAGGCCGGGTCTCTCACGCTGGCGATCGGCGCCATCACCGCCATGCTGTGGCTGTCCGGTGTGGCGCTGCTCAAGCTCCGCGGCACAGCAGCAGCAGGGCACGGTCGTCGTTGACGTCCTTGGCGACCGCCTCGATCAGATGCCAGGCCGCTCCCTCGAAGCCCGAGTGGACATAGCGGTCGGCCTCACCGGTCAGGCGGTCCATGCCCTCGCTGATGTCCCTGTCCGAAGCCTCCACCAGCCCGTCCGTGAACAGCATCAGTACGTCACCGGGGCGCAGCGAACCCTTCACGGGGTCGAACTGCGCCCCTTCGTACACCCCGAGCAGCGGACCCTCCGCCCCCTTCTCCTCCCAGCGTCCGCTGCCCGCGTTCAGCTGGAGCGCCGGCAGATGGCCCGCGGAGAGCAGTTCGTAGTCGCCTGAGTCCAGGTCCAGGACCAGGTGGATCGAGGTGGCGAACCCCTCGTCCCAGTCCTGGCGCAGCAGATAGCCGTTGGCCGCGGGCAGGAAGCCGTGCGGCGGCAGCGAGCCGAGGAGCCCGCCGAAGGCGCCGGAGAGCAGCAGGGCGCGGGAGGCCGCGTCCATGCCCTTGCCGGAGACATCGGTGAGAACGACTTCGAGGGTGCGGCCCCCGTTCGTCCGGGCGGCGACGACGAAGTCGCCCGAGAAGGACTGCCCGCCCGCCGGACGCAGCGCCATCTCCCGGTGCCAGCCCGCCGGGAGCCGGGGCAGGGCACTCTGCACCCGGATGCGTTCCCGCAGGTCGAACAGCATGGTCCCGCCCCGCCGCCAGGGCACGCCGACGCGGGCTCTGAACTGGGCGATCAGCAGCCCGAAGAACCCGCAGGCCGCGACCACGAGGACGGTGCCGGGGGTGACCCGGGCCGGCCCGTCGGCGTACGGGCCGAGCGCGAAGGTCTCCACGATCAGGCCCGCCGCGCACGCCGCGTACAGCCCGAGCAGGCTCGCGGGCCGCAGCAGCAGCGCGCCGGCCACGATCGGCAGCACCAGGGCCGCCGGCGAGATCCACTCGGAGTTCTGGGTCGTGCCCCAGGTGAGCAGCGGCACGGTCAGCAGAAGCCCGGTGAGCGCGAGGGTGTCCGAGCCGTCGCCGCGGAAGTAGTCGACCGCGGATTTGCGCAGCGCGGTGCGCACCCGGTGCACCGACTTCCGCATCCGGGCCTTGATCGAATCTGCTGCGCTCCCACGGGCCATTGTCGTGTGACCCTATCGATCCGTCGGCGGTTCGTGCAGGGGGACCCCTGAGACAATGCGTTCGAAATCGGATCGCACTGTCGACATATCGCCTGGTAATGATGGCATATGACAAGTACGTTGCGGGAGCTGTCGCCACGACGGAGGGAGGCGCATAACCGTCGTGCGGACGGCTGGAGTTGCCCCGGCCGGCGTGGCGTGAAACCCCTGTGACGTATGTGCCCTCTGATGTGATGCGGGCGTCTTTCCGGCGCCTGTGACCGATACCTCTGATGGATGCTCCGAGACAGGGATGAGTGAATGACGACCGAGCTGCGGGTCCTCAGTCCGACCGAGTGGGACGTCTGGTACGGCGGCCTGGAACGGGCCTTCGGAGACGGGGACAAGGGCTCCGAGCACCGTGAGCTGGTGAGGAGTCTCACCCACTACGACCGCTCACTGGGTGCCTACGACGGCGGCGAATGCGTCGGTACGGCCGGGTCCTTCCCTTTCCGGGTGACGGTGCCGGGCGGCTCTCTCGTACCCTCCGCGGGCGTCACCATGGTGAGCGTCGCGGCGACACACCGCCGTCGCGGGATCCTGACCTCCCTCATGCGCCGCCAGCTCGACGACGTCCGGGAGCGGGGCGAGCCGCTGGCCATGCTCCTGGCGTCCGAGCCGGCGATCTACGGACGCTTCGGCTACGGCATCGCGAGCCGTCGCCTCCGTACCGACGTCGACACCTCACGCGTACGGCTGAACGGCCCGGCGGAGGACGGGGACTCGATACGGCTCCGGCAGGTCGCCCCCGCCGAAGGGATGGCCGCCTGTGAGGCGGTCTACGCCGGGACCGTCCCGAGCCGCCCCGGGATGATCGACCGGCTGCCCGGCTGGGACCGCCTCCAGATCTTCGACCGCGACCCCTCGGCGCCGCTCCAGTGCGTGCTCGCGGAGCGGGACGGGGAGCCCGCCGGCTACGCCCTCTTCCGCAACCGCGCCTCCTGGAACGCGGCCGGGCCCGACGGGACGGTCGAACTGCGGGAGCTGAACGCGCTGGACCCCTCCTCGTACGCGGCCCTGTGGCGGTTCCTCTTCGGCATCGACCTCACCTCGACGATCGCTTGCGACAACCGGCCCGCCGACGACCCGCTGTTCCATCTGGTCTCCGATCCGCGCCGGTGCGCGCTGCGCGTCTGGGACGGGCTGTTCCTCAGGCCCGTGGACGTCGGGGCCGCGCTGGCCGCGCGGACGTACCGGGTGCCGGTGGACGCCGTCCTGGAGGTCGAGGACTCCTTCTGCCCCTGGAACGAGGGGCGGTGGCGGCTCTCCGGCGACCCCAAGGGCGCGGTGTGCGAGCGTACGGCGGACCCCGCGGACATGGTCCTGTCGGTACGGGAGCTGGGCGCGCTCTATCTGGGCGGGACGTCCCTGCGGGAACTGGAGGGCGCCGGGCGGGTGCGGACGCTCTCGCCCGCCGTGGTGGAGACGGCGTCCCTGGCGTTCGGAAGCGATGTGGCGCCCTGGGTTCCGCACGACTTCTGAGGGTTCTCAGGGGTGCGGGACCTGTGCGGGGCGCGCGGGTGAGGTGATGGGCGGCCGTGGGGCCGGGGCGCTGGGCCGGTGTGCGCGTCGGCACCGGCTGCCGGTGCGGGGGCTCCGCGGAGGCTCTGCGGGTGTGAGGGCGCCTGCCCGGTACGGGCGCCCTCGGCGGGCGCTGCGGCGGGGTGCGGCCGGGGCGCCCGGTGAGCGGCCGGGGCGCGGCCCGGGCACGGGGATGCTGCGCGGACGCGGACGCGGGCGGGGGCGGGTGCCCGGGCGCGGGGCCCGGTGCCGTCGATCAGCCGCGCTGGCAGCGCGGGCACCAGAACAGATTGCGCGCCGCCAGACCGGCGGTACGGATCTCCGTGGCGCAGATATGGCAGGGCAGGTTCGCCCGGCGGTACACATAGACCTCGCCGCCGTGGTCGTCGATCCGCGGCGGTCTGCCCATCGCCTCGGGCATGTGCTCGGGGCGGACCGTGTCGATGCGGTTGTTGCGTACGCCCTCGCGCATCAGCTCCACGAGGTCCGCCCAGATCGTGTCCCACTGCTCGCGGGTCAGCTCCCGGCCCGCGCGATACGGATCGATGCCGTGCCGGAACAGGACCTCCGCGCGGTAGACGTTGCCCACGCCCGCGATGATCTTCTGATCCATGAGCAGTGCGGCGATCGTCGTACGGGAACGGGCGATCCTCGCCCACGCGCGTCCCGGGTCGTCGCCCGGCCGCAGCGGATCGGGCCCCAGGCGGTCGTGTATCGCCGCCTTCTCGCCGTCCGTGATCAGCGCGCAGGTCGTCGGCCCCCGCAGATCGACGTACGAGTCCTCGTCGGCGAGGCGGAGCCGGACGGTGTCCAGGGGCGGGGGCGCGGGGGCGTCACCGAAGTCGACCCTGCCGAAGAGGCCCAGATGGATATGGATCCAGCCGAGGGCGCCGAAGCCGAGGAAGAGATGTTTGCCGTGGGCCTCGGCGTCGTCGAGCACCTGACGGTCGAGCAGCGCGGCGGAGTCGGAGAACTTGCCCTGCGGGCTGCGGACGGTGACCCGGCGCGCGAGGAAGCGGGTGCGGTGATCGGCGGCGAGACGGTGGATCGTGTGCCCTTCGGGCAAGGTACGGCTCCTCTCACAGGGGGTCCGGTCCCTTGCCGGGGCGTGCCCCGTGCTCCCGCTCCTCGATCCCCGCGGGTGGCCGGCGGCTCCCGCCCGGGCGGCCCCCTCGGGTCGGCCGGGCTCGGTGCCGGGACCCCTCGGTGCCGGGACCCCTCGGTGCCGGGACCCCTCGGTGCCGGGACCGTCCGTCCTCGATCGACGGACGGGCTGGATCGTACCGGCTGCCGGACCGCCTCGCCGTCCGGTGCCCGAACGCCCGGTCCCGGCCCTGCCCGCGGGCCGGTGCCGCGAATCCCGGTCGCGGGGACACGGCCCCGGTCCCGGGGGCCCGAGGACGGCCCGGCGTCGCAGCAGCGATCAGGACTCGGGGTGGCCCTCGGGGATCGGAGGGAGTTCGCCCGTGGTCTCGTACGCCGTCAGCATGTCGATCCGGCGGGTGTGCCGCTCCTCACCGGAGTACGGCGTGCCGAGGAAGATCTCGACGAACTTCGTGGACTCCTCCACGGAGTGCATCCGCCCCCCGATCGCCACCACGTTCGCGTTGTTGTGCTCACGTCCGAGCGCCGCGGTCTGCTCGCTCCATGCCAGCGCCGCCCGTACCCCCTTCACCTTGTTCGCCGCGATCTGCTCGCCGTTGCCGGAGCCGCCGATGACGATGCCGAGGCTGTCGGGGTCGGCGGCCGTCCGCTCGGCGGCACGGAGGCAGAAGGGGGGGTAGTCGTCGAGGGCGTCGTAGATATGGGGACCGCAGTCGACGGGGTCGTGGCCATGGGCCTTGAGCCACTCGACGAGGTGGTTTTTGAGTTCGTATCCGGCATGGTCGGAACCGAGGTACACGCGCATGATCCGAGTGTGGCACGGCCGAAGACGCGTTCCGGCCAGGGGGTGCCCCGGCCGGAAGGCGTACCCTGCCCCCGGTTCGGGCCTCAGCCCTTGCGGCCGATGAGCTTCCACGCCGCGGGCAGCGCGCCCATCGCCAGGGCCGCCTTCACGGCGTCTCCGATCAGGAACGGGGTGAGCCCGGCCGCGACCGCCTGAGTGAGCGTCATGCCCGTGGACAGAGCGAGATACGGGACGCCGATCGCGTAGATGATCACCGAGCCGAGCACCATCGCGCCCGCCGCGCGCGGAACGGAACGGTCGGCCCCGCGGCGGGCCAGCCCGCCGACGACGGTGGCCGCGAGCAGCATGCCGAGGATGTACCCGAACGACGGCATCCCCCAGCCCGCCTCGCCCTCCGCGAACCACGGCAGACCGGCCATGCCCGCCACGGCGTACAGCCCGAGGGAGAGGAAGCCCCTGCGCGCGCCGAGCGCCGTGCCGACGAGGAGCGCGGCGAAGGTCTGGCCCGAGACCGGCACCGGGGAGCCGGGGATCGGCAGGGCGATCTGGGCCGCCACACCGGTGAGCGCCGCGCCGCCGACGACCAGGGCGATGTCCCGCGTACGGGAGGCGGGCAGCAGGTCCGCGAGGACCGCGCCGGGACGGGAGGTGGCTGAAGCAGTGCTCATCGGGTCTCCGCGGGGCGAGGGTGCAGGAAGGTGTAGAGGGAACACAGTGACGGTAGCCCACGAGGATTCCCCCGATCACCGTCAGCCGCCGACAAAGGCGGCTGAGCGCGCTTCATGGGGGTCCCACAAAATCAGCGCCACACCTGGACGCGTCCGTGACTCTTGTCACTGGAGGTAGGGGCTTGTCCGATCCCCCTGCGGGAGGTAGGCGAGCTGTAGGGTTCCACCAAAGCCCCGTTCACCGGGGCCCTCGCGGCGAGTTGTTCGCGTGTACACCTTGTGTGAGCCTCGTGACCGTATAGCGGACAGCTGTTCCCTGTCGGCGGTACGTCCGCTCAGACTGTGGCCCGTCCCCACAGCCAATGAACAGGGCACTCCCCCATGTCCCGTACCTCCGCGCCCGCGCCCGCCGACCGCTCCGGCGGGTCCGGGGGCTCCGAACGCCGCCCCGACGACATCACGCTCTCCCACGGCCTCAAGCAGCGCCATCTTTCGATGATCGCCCTCGGCGGGGTCATCGGCGCCGGACTCTTCGTCGGCTCCGGCGCGGGCATCGCGAAGGCCGGGCCCTCCATCGTCGTCGCGTACGCCCTCTCCGGGCTGCTCGTCATGCTCGTGATGCGGATGCTCGGCGAGATGTCGGCGGCCAACCCGGCGTCCGGGTCCTTCTCCGTCCACGCCGAGCGCGCGATCGGCCCCTGGGCGGGGTTCACCTCCGGCTGGGCGTTCTGGTTCCTGCTCTGTGTGGCCGTCGGCCTCGAAGGCATCGGAGCGGCGAAGATCATGTCCGGCTGGCTGCCCGGGACGCCCGAATGGGCGTGGGTCGCCCTGTTCATGTTGGTCTTCTGCGGTACGAATCTGGCCGCGGTCAAGAACTTCGGCGAGTTCGAGTTCTGGTTCGCCGCGCTGAAGGTCGGGGCGATCGTGCTGTTCCTGGGGATCGGGGCGCTCGCGATCGCCGGGCTCCTGCCGGGGACCGACGCGCCCGGAGCCTCCAACCTCACCGGCGAGGGCGGCTTCATGCCGATGGGCGTCGACGGGTTCGTCGTCGGTCTCCTCGCGTCGGTGTTCGCGTACGGCGGTCTGGAGACCGTCACCATCGCGGCGGCGGAGTCCGAGCATCCGGTGAAGGGCGTCGCCAAGGCGGTCCGGACAGCGATGTGGCGTATCGCCGTCTTCTACATCGGCTCCATGGCCGTCATCGTCACCCTGGTGCCCTGGGACGACCCGCGGGTGGTGTCCAAGGGTCCGTACGTCGCCACGCTCGATCACCTCGGGATCTCCGAGGCCGGCCAGATCATGAACGTCGTCGTCCTCGTGGCGCTGCTCTCAGCGATGAACGCCAATATCTACGGTGCGTCGCGCATGGCCTGCTCCCTGGTCGCCCGCGGTCAGGGGCCCCGGGTCCTCGGCCACGCGCACGGCGGGGTGCCCCGGATGGCGGTGCTCGTCTCCTCCTTGTTCGGCTTCGGCTGTGTACTGCTCAGTTACTGGCGGCCGGACGATGTCTTCATGTGGCTCCTCAACATGATCGGCGCGATCATTCTCGTCGTCTGGATCTTCATCACGGTCTCCCAGTTGATCCTGCGGCGCAGGACCGAGCGTGAGGATCCCTCGCGGCTGGTCGTACGCATGTGGCTGTACCCGTGGCTGACCTGGGCGGCGCTGCTGGGCATGGCGACGGTGTTCTTTCTGATGGCGAGGGAGCCGGGGACGCGGACGCAGCTGTATTACACGGGTGGGTTGACGGCGGTGCTGATGGTGGTGGGCTACGCGCGGCAGAGGGTGGGTGTCCTCAAGCGCCGGACGGGCTGAGGTTTCCGCCCCTGCGAGGCGGGGGCGCCGCCCGGGGGCGGGGTCCGTCCTCAAGCGCCGGACAGGCTGAAAAACCCAAGCCCAGGCACCCCCGGCCAAGGTCCGTCCTCAAGCGCCGGACGGGCTGGACATGCCCAAGCCCAGGCACCCCCGGCCGGGGTCCGTGGTCAAGCGGCGGGCGGGGTGGACATGCTCAGGCGACGGGAAAAACAGCCTCGCCGGCGATTGAGGCGCGGGGGCCGGGGCAGAGCCCCGCAAGCAACCCACGCGTCCAAACCCACCGGGCCAAGGTCCGTCCTCAAACGCCGGGCGGGCTGGAATGACCAAGCCCATGCACCCCCGGCCGGGGTCCTTGCTCAAGTGGCGGGTGGGCTGGAAAGGCGCAGGCGGCGGAAGAGTTGCCTCGCCGGCGATTGAGGCGCGGGGATCGGGGCAGGGCCACGCAAGCAAGCCGCGCAGTGGAGGCCGGACGGGCCGGAACACGGAGGCGCGGGGAAATGACATCGCATGGACATGTTCCGGTCCCCCGCGCGCCATGTGAGGTGATCAGCGTGGTGGATCGCCCCCCACCATGTCCGAGACCCGGAATTGGGAGAGCCTCATGTCCGCACTGCCACGACGCCGTTCCCTTCTTCTCGCCGCGACCGCGGCAACCGCGGCGACCGCCGTGACCCCCGCGACCGCGCTCGCCGGCACCGCCCGGGCACAGGAGCAGCAGAAGGGCGAGGGAGAGCCGAAGCATCCGCGGGGCCCGGTGGTGATCGGGCACCGGGGCGCGGCCGGCTGGCGCCCCGAGCACACGGCGGGGTCGTACACCCTCGCCGTACAGACGGGCGCCGACTGGATCGAGCCGGATCTGGTGGTGACGAAGGACCATGTCCTGGTCGTGCGCCACGAGAACGAGATCTCGCAGACGACCGACGTCGCCTCGCACCCGGAGTTCGCCGAGCGCAGGACGAAGAAGCTGATCGACGGACGGCAGGTGAGCGGCTGGTTCACCGAGGACTTCACGCTCGCCGAGCTGAAGACCCTGCGCGCGGTCGAGCGTCTGCCCCTGATCCGCAACCGCAACACCGTGTTCGACCGGACCGAGCGGATCATGACGTTCCAGGAGGTCGTGGATCTGGCACGGGAACTGTCGAAGCGTCATGAGCGGCGCATCGCCGTCTTCCCCGAGACCAAGCACCCCACGTACTTCCGTTCCATCGGGCTGCCGCTGGAGCCGGAACTCGTCCGGGTGATCCGCCGCAACCGGCTCGGCGCGCGCGAGTGCGTGGTCCAGTCCTTCGAGCCGTCCAGCCTGCTGCGGATCGCCGACGCCCGGCTGAGGCTGCCGCTGTGGCAGGCACTCGGGACGACCGGCGGTCCCTACGGCCACGACCAGACGTACGCGCAGATGTCGACGCCGGAGGGCCTGCGGAGAATCGCGGAGTACGCGCAGTGGATCGGCCCGGACAAGTCCTCCGTCGTACCGCCGTCGCCGCTGCTCGCGGACGCGCACCGGGCGGGGCTGCGGGTCGGCGCGTACACCTTCCGCGCCGAGAACCAGTATCTGCCCGCGGATCTGCGCCGGGGCACGGTCGGCAGCGAGTTCGGTGACGCGCTCGCCGAGTACGCCCGGCACTACCGCCTCGGTGTGGACGCCGTCGTCACCGACTTCCCCGACCTCGCGGTCATCGCCAGGGAGCAGACCCGCGCGGAGCCCCTGGCGTAGACCCGCCCGGAGCCCCTGGCACAGACCCGCCGCCGCGCCCGCCGCCGCGCCCGGCGGCGGGTCCCGGAAGCGGGCTCGCGGGCACGGGGACTCAGGTCCTAGGACCAAGGCCTGATCCGGTCCGGCTCCCTCCTGCTGCTAACGTGCAGTTGCATAGAATGTGCAACAAGCAGCTCGGAGGGACCGGACATGGCCATCTACACGCTTCCTGAACTTCCCTACGACTACGCGGCGCTCGAACCGGTCATCAATCCGCAGATCATCGAGCTGCACCACGACAAGCACCACGCCGCGTACGTCAAGGGCGCCAACGACACGCTGGAGCAGCTGGCGGAGGCACGCGACAAGGACGCGTGGGGGGCGATCAACGGGCTGGAGAAGAACCTCGCGTTCCATCTCTCCGGCCATATCCTGCACAGCATCTACTGGCACAACATGACCGGCGACGGCGGCGGCGAGCCGCTGGAGAAGGACGGGGTCGGTGAGCTGGCGGACGCGATCGCGGAGTCGTTCGGCTCCTTCGAGAAGTTCAAGGCCCAGCTGACCAAGGCGTCCGCGACGACCCAGGGCTCGGGCTGGGGTGTTCTCGCGTACGAGCCGGTCAGCCGGCGGCTGATCGTGGAGCAGGTCTACGACCACCAGGGCAATGTGGGCCAGGGCTCGGTGCCGATCCTGGTCTTCGACGCCTGGGAGCACGCCTTCTACCTTCAGTACAAGAACCAGAAGGTGGACTTCATCGACGCGATGTGGCAGGTCGTGAACTGGCAGGACGTGGCGAAGCGGTACGCGGAGGCGAAGGAGCGCACCCCGCTGATCGCGCCCTGACGGGCGGGCAACAGTCGTCCTGCTCGTGATCGTCTTCTCAACCTTCACCTGCAGGCGGATGAAAGAAGGGCCCCCGCGAGGACGTGACTCGCGGGGGTCCTTCCGTAATCCGGTCCGCGGACGGCGTTCCGGTCCGCGGACGACACCGGCCGGGGCGCGGACGACGCCGGTCGGCCGGGGCGCGGTCAGAGGTTGGAGAAGTCCGGCCCGCGTGTACGGGTGCGCTTGATCTCGTAGAAGCCGGGGATCGACGCCACCAGCAGGGTGCCGTCCCAGAGCCTCGCCGCCTCCTCGCCCCGCGGCGCGGGGGTGACGACCGGGCCGAAGAAGGCGACCTGCCCGCCGTCCGCGCCCGGGACCGCGATGACCGGTGTGCCGACCTCCTGGCCGACCTTGTCGATGCCCTCCTTGTGGGAGGCCCTCAGCTGGGTGTCGTAGGTGTCCCGGTCCATGTACTCGACCAGTTCGGCGGGCAGGCCCGCGTCCGCCAGGGCGGCGGCGACGGACTCGCGGCCGACGCCCTCGCCGCGGTTGTGGAACCGGGTGCCGAGGGCGGTGTACAGCTTCCCGAGGACCTCTGCGCCGTGCAGTTCGCGGGCGGCGATCGCGACCCGGACCGGTCCCCACGCCGCTTTCAGGCCCTCCCGGTACTCCTCCGGGACCTCGTCCAGCTTGTCCTCGTTCAGCACGGCGAGGCTCATCACGTGCCAGCGGACCTCGACATCCCGGACCTTCTCCACCTCCAGCATCCAGCGGGAGGTCATCCAGGCCCAGGGGCACACCGGATCGAACCAGAAGTCCACCGGGGTCCTGCCGTTCTCGGTCATATCTCTCCTCATCGAGTGCGCCTCCCCCCGACAACGCCGACGCCCGGCGGCCGATTCCCGGATACCGGCCGCAAGGTGCGCATGGGAGGATCGATGCCGTTCGAACGAGACACAAAGGAGTGCCCGTGCCCGGTGAGAATCTGTCCCGCGACGAGGCCCGTGAGCGGGCCGAGCTGCTGTCGGTCGACGGATACGAGGTGGCACTCGATCTGCGGTCCGCGGTCGGGGACGACCCCGGGGGCTCCGGGCCGCGCACCTTCCGCTCGGTGACCACGATCCGCTTCCGCGCGGCACGGCCCGGAGCGGCCTCCTTCGCCGATCTGATCGCCCCCTCGGTCACCCGGGTGACCCTGAACGGCACGGAGCTGGACCCGGCCGCCGTCTTCGACGGCTCGCGCATCGCGCTGGAGGGCCTGGCAGCGGAGAACGTCCTGGTCGTGGACGCGCAGTGCGCCTACAGCCGTACCGGCGAGGGCCTGCACCGCTTCGTCGACCCGGAGGACGGCGAGGTCTACCTCTATACGCAGTACGAGCCGGCCGATGCCCGGCGGGTGTTCGCCAACTTCGAACAGCCCGACCTGAAGGCCCCGTTCCGTTTCGAGGTGACCGCGCCGGAGGGGTGGACCGTCTGGAGCAACGGCGCCGTGGAGCACGAGGAGAAGGGTCTCCGGCGGTTCGCCGAGACCCCCCCGATCTCCACGTACATCACGGCCGTCGTCGCCGGTCCCTACCACTACGAGACCGATCTCTACACCCGGACGCTCGACGACGGCAGGAGCCTGGAGATCCCGCTCGGCGCGCTGTGCCGCAAGGGCCTCGCCCGGCACTTCGACGCCGACGACGTCTTCCTCGTCACCAAGCAGGGCCTGGACTTCTTCCACGACCGCTTCGACTTCCCGTACCCCTTCGGCAAGTACGACCAGGCGTTCGTGCCCGAGTACAACATCGGCGCGATGGAGAACCCGGGGTGTGTCACCTTCCGCGAGGAGTACATCTTCCGGGGTCAGGTCACCCGGGCGTCGTACGAGCGCAGGGCCACCACGATCCTGCACGAGATGGCCCACATGTGGTTCGGCGACCTGGTCACCATGGAGTGGTGGGACGACCTGTGGCTGAAGGAGTCCTTCGCCGACTTCATGGGCTCGTATGCGCTCGTCGGCGCCACCCGCTTCACCGACGGGTGGATCACCTTCGCCAACAGCCGCAAGGCGTGGGCGTACCGCGCCGACCAGCTGCCCTCCACCCACCCGGTCACGGCCGACATCCGTGATCTGGAGGACGCCAAGCTGAACTTCGACGGCATCACCTACGCCAAGGGCGCCTCCGTGCTGAAGCAGCTGGTCGCCTATGTGGGCGAGGAGGCGTTCCTGGAGGGCGCGCGGCGCTACTTCAAGCGGCACGCCTGGGGGAACACCCGGCTCGGCGATCTGCTCTCCGTACTGGAGGAGACGTCCGGACGGGATCTGGCCGCCTGGTCGCGCTCCTGGCTCCAGACCTCCGGGGTCAACTCGCTCACCCCGGTGGTGACCTGCGACTCCGCCGACCGGATCACCGAGCTCGCGGTCGTCCAGGACGGGGACGCCGAGCTGCGCCCGCACCGGATCGCGGTGGGGCTCTACCGGTTCGAGGGCACGGAGCTGGTGCGGTACGCGCGTGCCGAGGCGGATGTGACGGGCGCGCGCACGACCGTGGCCGGGCTGGCGGGCTCCGAGCGGCCCGAGCTGGTCCTGGTGAACGACGAGGATCTGACGTACTGCAAGATCCGCTTCGACGAGGGTTCCCTGGCGACCCTGCGCGGGCACCTCGGTGACCTGACCGATCCGCTGGCGCGGGCGCTGTGCTGGTCGGCCCTGTGGAATCTGACCCGTGACGCCCTGATGCCCGCCCGGGACTTCGTGGACCTGGTGCTGAGGTTCTCCGGGCGCGAGTCCGACATCGGCGTGCTCCAGATGCTGCACGCGTGGGCCCGTTCGGCGCTGGTCCACTACGCCGCGCCCGAGTGGCGCGAGGAGGGCGGACGGCTGCTGGCCCAGGGGGCGCTCCGGGAGCTGCGGCTCGCCGGGCCGGGCAGTGAGCACCAGCTGGCCTGGGCCCGGTTCTTCGCGGCGGTCGCGGTCTCGGACGCCGACCTCCAGCTGCTGTCCGGGCTGCTGGCGGGCACGGCGAAGATCGACGGTCTGGAGGTGGACCAGGAACTGCGCTGGACGCTCCTGGAGCCGCTGGCGTCCCACGGTCGCGCGGACGAGTCCGTGATCGCGGCGGAACTCGCCCGGGACGACACGGCGTCCGGCACCCGCCACCGCGCCCGCTGCCTGGCCGCGCGCCCGTCCACCGCCGTCAAGGACGAGGCGTGGGAGCGGGTCGTCGAGTCCGACACCCTGTCCAACGCGCTGGTGACGGCGACGATCTCCGGGTTTGTCCAGCCGGGGCAGCGGGAACTGCTGGCGCCCTATCTGCCGGCGTACTTCGCGGCGATCGATCGGCTGTGGAGCGAACGTTCCATCCAGAGCGCGATGGATGTGGTGTCGGGCCTGTTCCCCTCCCTTCAGGGCGAGCCCGCCCTCACGGCGGCCGACGCATGGCTCACCTCCCACCGGGACGCGCCGCCCGCGCTGCGCCGGCTGATCCTGGAGGCGCGGGACGATCTGGCCCGGTCACTGCGGGGCCAGGAGTGCGACGCGGGAGCCGCGGGCTGAGGACCCGCCGTCCGGGGCGAGCGGCGGCGGTACGGGAAGCCGCCGCCCGCCCTGCGCAACGAGTGGCCCGAGGCCCATTCGGCATTCGAACTCCCGTACTTTAGGACGGTGTTGTCCGGAATTGTCGACGACCGTGTAACAGCGGTTAGCTCCCACCCCGTCCGCGGGCATCCCCCCGCCATGAACCACAACACCCCGCTCTCCCCCGTCCCCCTCTCCCACCTCTCCGACGTCCAGCGCCGGGTGCTCTCCACCGCTCAGCTCCGCGCGCACGGGGTGTCGGCCGCCCGTACCACCGCGAAGTGCCGGCCCGGAGGCCCCTGGCAGACGCTGCTGCCGGGCGTGTACGTGCTGCACCCCGGCCCGCCCACCGGCGAGGAGCGGCTCCACGGGGTGCTGCTCTACGCCGGGCGGCCCCCGATCCCTTCGCAGGGCGGCCGGGCGGGGAGCCCGTACGGGGAGGCGATGATCACGGGCATCGCCGCCCTCGCGCTGCGGGAGTTCTCCACGGCACCGCCGCTGACCGCGCTGAACCGGATCGACGTACTGGTGCCGAGGACCCGGCGGCTGCGGTCCACCGGGTGCGCCCGGATCGTCCGTACCCAGGCGATGCCCCGGGCCGAGCGGATCGACGGACTGCCGGTCGCCCCCGTGGCCCGGGCGCTCGCGGACGCCGTCGCGCAGTCGGACGACCCCGAGGCCGTACGGCTGCTGATGACCGAGGCCGTGCGCGGGGGTCACTGCGAACCGGGCGCGGTGGTCGCGGAGCTGAACCGGGCGCGGCTGCTGGACCGGCCGCATGTCGTGGACGCGGTGGACGCGCTGCTCGCTCAGGGGCGTTCGGTCGCGGAGGACCGGCTCTACGAGATGGTGTTCCTGCACGGGCTGCCGGACCCCCTCTGGAACGTGGATCTGCGGCTGCCGGGGGGACCGTATCTGGGCGGGGTGGACGCCTACTGGCCCGAGGAGGCGGTCGCGGTGGAGCTGGACACCCGGGCGCCCCGGCAGGACGAGGACATGATGTGGTCGGAGCACGTACGCAAGCGGGAGCATCTGGAGCGGCTCGGGGTCACCGTGGTGCACATCACCCCGAGGAAGCTGCGGGATTCGCTGGAGCAGCAGGCGACGGTGGTACGGACGGCGCTGATGGCGGCGGGCGACCGGGAGCCCGCCGCGTATCTGGTGGTGCTGCCCCGCTGAGCACAGGGCGGGGCGGCACCTCCGTTCACCGGCCGCAGAACTCCGCTTCGACGACCGCCGAGCTGTCCCCGGCCCAGTCCCCGTTGAAGTTGAGCGTCAGCGCGTGCCCGGTGTCCCGGGTCATCAGCGCCTCGGACGCGGAACCGTGGATGCCGCCGCTATGACCCCACACCTCCGTACCGCAGCTCAGCCGGATCCGCACCAGCCCCAGGCCGTAGCCGACCTCGGGCCGCTGGGGATCGGGACGGACGGTGGTGGTCATCTCCCTCATCTGCTCCGGCGGCAGCAGACGGCCCTTCAGCAGCTCGCGGTAGAAGCGGTGCAGATCGGCGGAGTCGGAGATCATCTCGCCCGCGGCCCAGGCAGCCGACGGGTTCAGCTCGGTGACGTCATGGGTCCTGGCGTTCGGATCCGCGGAGAGCTTCGAGTACGCGCGGCTCGCGGGGCGTGGCACCCGGGGGTCGTTGCCGGGCACCGAGGTGGACCGCAGCTTGAGGGGGCGCAGGAAACGGCGTTCGATCTCGGAGCCGTAGGACCGGCCGGTCACCTTCTCGATGACCATGCCGGCGAGGACGTAGTTGGTGTTGGAGTAGTTCCAGCCCGTGCCGGGGGCGAAGTCGGGCCGGTGCTTCATCGCGACGGCGACGAGCTGCTCGGGCTTCCAGGAGTCGTAGCGGTGCTCGAAGAAGCCGCTGCCGAAGAACTTCTCCTGAAGACCGGGGTCGCTGGTGTAGTTGTAGACGCCGCTGGTGTGGTTGAGGAGCCGGCGCAGGGTGACGCGGCGGCCGTCGTGGCCGTTGCCCCGGAGCACTCCGGGCAGCACCCGCTCGACGGAGTCGTCGAGGTCCAGGCGCCCCTCGGCCTCCAGTTGGAGCACGACGGTGGCGACGAAGGTCTTGGTGATGGACGCGACGCGGTAGCGGTCCTGGGGCAGCCGCTCACGGCCG
Source organism: Streptomyces sp. NPDC051018 (assembly GCF_044456085.1). Lineage (NCBI taxonomy): Bacteria > Bacillati > Actinomycetota > Actinomycetes > Kitasatosporales > Streptomycetaceae > Streptomyces > Streptomyces sp. NPDC051018. The sequence continues at coordinate 121,925 of NZ_JBITFN010000014.1, read as the reverse complement.
GTGCGCAGATCACCGACGCCCGCGGTGCCGTTCCAGGTGCCGTCGCGGTCGCGGGCGCGGGCGACGACCCCGGGGACACCGTCCCGCACGGCCGCCTCGATGGCCCGCTGGGTGCGCTCATGGCCCCGGCCGGGCGAAGGGCCCGCGGCGGACGGGGATTGCGCTTCGGCCGGGGACTCCTCGGTGGCCGGGGATCCCGTCAGCGCCGGGGCTTTCCCGGCGGTCGGGGAATCCGTGCTGGTCGGGGACACCGCGACGGCCGGTGCCGTCAGGGCCGCGGTGGCCAGGACCGCCACCGCCGCGATCACTGCCGTACGGGCCGTATGTGCCGGCATATCAGCTCCCTGTTTCCCTGGTTTCCCTGGCTTTCTGGCTTTCCTGGCTTTCTGGTTCTCCGGGTTTCCTGTGCGCGGACGTCGGCCCGGTCGGCTGGAGAGACCCGCATCAGAGCCCAAGAGTTGTGCGGTGGCAGGGAGTTGAGCGGATACCGGACATTCCTCCGCGTCACACCCCGGTCACCGGCGGGCACGAGGACGGGCGAGGGAGCGACCGGCGGGCCGCCGGAGACGGGTAGGGAGCACGGCTTTGTCCCCGATGGCGCATCGTCCGCGCTGGCGGGTGTACGCCATGGACACATCACATACCCATGGACTCTCCACAAACACCTGCCCCGTACGCAAGGCTGAGCGGTCGTCGGACACCGCAATCCGGACTGGCTCCACCCCACAGCGACCCGTTTCCTCACCCACAGGAGTGCCGATGACCCCCCACTCCCCGAACTCCGCACCCGGAAGTCCCATACCCCGGCACAGACGACGCGCGGTCCGCATCGGGGCCGCCGCCTCGCTGGTGGCCGCGCTCGTGGCGGTGGGAATGGCCCCCGCCTTCTCCACTCAGCCCGCGGACGACCCGGTGGCCGTGCCCGGGACCAAGGCCGCGCTGGAACCCGCCGAGAAGAAGATCGGCGCGGCCGACCTCCAACTACTCGCCGACGCCGAGGCCCAGGGCGACAAGAGCGTCACCTTCATGGTCGCCACCGCCCCCGGATCGACCGAGCAGGTCAGCGGCCAGCTGGACGCCGTCAAGGGCGCCCTGGTCGGCAGGACCCACGACAAGCTCGGCTATGTACGGGCCACGCTTCCCACGGCGAAGGCGGAGAAGGCCCTCAGGGCGGCCGCGAAACTCCCCTCGGTGCACGGCATCGACCTGAGGCACGAGATCGTGCTGGACGACCCGCTGCCCGCAGCCGACAGCACCCCGGCCGCCCTGGGCAAGGCGCCCCGGCAGGGCGCGGCCTACCCGGCGCCCGGGCCCGCCACCCCGGCGAAGAACCCGTACAACCCGTCCTTCGAGACGGGCGCGGTGGACTTCGTCCGGGAGAACCCCCGGTACGACGGCCGCGGGGTCACGATCGGGATCCTGGACTCCGGGATCGACCTCGGGCACCCCGCGCTCCAGAAGACCACCACCGGCGAACGCAAGGTCGTCGACTGGGTCACCGCGACCGATCCCGTCGCCGACCGTGACGGCACCTGGCGCCAGATGCGGCTGGAAGTGAACGGCCCGGCGTTCCCCGTGAACGGCCGCACCTACACCGCCCCCGCGGGCTCGTACCGCTTCAGCCTCTTCGCCGAGAGGGCCACCCTCGCCGGGGACATGGCCGGAGACCTCAACCGCGACGGCGACACCACCGACACCTGGGCGATGCTGTACGACCCGGCCGCCGGCACCGTACGCGTCGACCTCGACGACAACGCCGACTTCACCGACGACACCGCGATGAAGCCGTACAAGGACGGCTTCCAGATCGGCTGGTTCGGCACGGACGACCCGGCCACCCCGGTCGCCGAACGCATCCCCTTCGTCATCGAGATCCGCAAGGACGTCGTCTACAACGACGCGGGCGACACGGCGGACTACGCGAGCATCGGCCTGATCGAGGGCTCGCACGGCACGCACGTCGCCGGAATCACCGCGGCCAACGGACTGTTCGGCGGCGCGATGAACGGCGCGGCGCCCGGCGCCCGGCTGGTCTCCTCACGCGCCTGTTCCTGGGGCGGCGGCTGCTCCAACATCGCGCTCACCGAGGGCCTGCTCGATCTGGTCGTCAACCGCGGTGTGGACATCGTCAACATCTCCATCGGCGGTCTGCCGGCGCTGAACGACGGCAACAACGCCCGCGCGGAGCTGTACAACCGGCTCATCGACGCCTACGGCGTCCAGCTGGTGATCTCCGCGGGCAACGACGGCCCCGGCACCAACACCATCGGCGACCCCGGTGTCGCCGACAAGGCGATCTCCGTCGGCGCGTCCATCTCCCGGGAGACCTGGGCCGCCAACTACGGCTCGCGGGTGACCGCCCGGTACGCCATGATGCCGTTCTCCTCCCGCGGCCCGCGCGAGGACGGCGGTTTCACCCCCACCGTCACCGCGCCCGGCTCGGCAATCCAGACCACCCAGACCTGGGCCCCCGGAGGCCCGGTCAGGGAGGCGGGCTACCCGCTGCCTCCCGGCTACTCGATGATCCAGGGCACCTCGATGTCCTCACCGCAGGTGGCGGGCGCGGGCGCGCTGCTGCTGTCGGCCGCCGGGCAGCGCGGTATCGCGCTCACCCCGGCGAAGCTGCGCACCGCGCTCACCAGCACCGCACGGCCGGTCCCCGGGGCGAAGGCCCATGAGCAGGGCGCGGGACTGATCGACATCGTGGATGCCTGGGAGACTGTTGAAGAAGGGGCCGGCGCGCACGAGTACAAGGTCAAGGCACCCGTCGACACGGCGATCGACGACGCGCTGCGGACCCCGGGCTTCGGCACCGGCCTCTACGACCGGGACGGGGGTGCCCGGCCCGGCCGCACGAAGTCGTACGACATCACGCTCACCCGTACCACCGGTCCCCGGGGCTCTGTCTGGCACGACCTCGACTGGAAGTACGGGGACGGGACCTTCCGGCTGCCGGCCGGTGACCGGGTCCGGCTGCCGCTGAACCAGCCGGTGACCGTCACCGTGCAGGCCCGGCCGAGGACGGAGGGGGTGCACAGCGCGATCCTGGAGGCGGACGATCCGCGCACCGAGGGCGTCGACAAGCAGATCCTGGCGACCGTCGTCGCCGCGGCTCCGCTGGCATCGCCGTCGTACGCGTACTCGGCGAGCGGATCGGTGGACCGCAACAGCCACCGGTCGTACTTCGTCACGGTGCCGGAGGGCGCGAAGACGCTGGAGGTGGCGCTCGGCGGGCTCGCGGCGGGGAGCCAGACGCGGTTCATCGGCATCCATCCGCACGGGGTGCAGATGGAGGACAGCGCGACCGTCTACTGCTACCCGGACTACCCGAACCCCGGCAACACCTGCCGGCCGGATCTGCGGTCGTACACCGATCCGGAGCCGGGTGTGTGGGAGATCGAGGTCGAGTCCCGGCGTACCTCCCCGCTGCTGAGCAACCCCTACCGGCTGGACGTCTCCCTGGTGGGGGCCGACTTCGACCCGGCCGTCAGGACGCTGCCCGAGGTGAAGGCCGGTACCCCGGCGGCCGTCGGCTGGAAGGTCACCAACCGCTACGGCACGATCGACGGCAGGCTGGAGGGCGGTTCGCTGGGCTCGGCGAAGGTCACCCGGCCGTCCATCGGGAACGGCGACTCCCAGGAGACGACGGTCACCATCGGCGAGGACGTCGAGCGCCTGGACGTCGCCATCGGCGGTGTCTCCGACCGGAGCGCGGACCTCGACCTCTACGTCTACCGCGAGGGCGCGCAGGTGGGCCAGGCCGCGGACGGGGACTCGGAGGAGGCGGTCAGCCTGACCGACCCCGCTCCCGGCGTCTACACCATCGTGGTCGAGGGCTACTCCGTGCCCTCGGGAACGACCGAGTACGACTACCGCGATGTCTTCTTCACGCCCTCCCTCGGACGGCTGACGGTCGACGCGGCCAAGCCGGTCAGGCTGGGGAGCGGTGAGTCTGCGGAGGTCGGCGCCGAGGTGGTGGCCGCGGGCGCGGCGCCCGAGGGCCGGCAGTTCTTCGGCGAGGTCCGCCTGGTCAACGCCCGCGGCACCTCGGCGGGCGCGGGCAGCGTGGTGATCGGGAAGGTCGTCCCCTGACCTTCGGTCCTCGACCGTGGTCCTCCTGTCCGTAGTCCTATGTCCTGTCCGTGGTCCTCGGCCTGTCCGTGGTCCTCGGCCTTCCGGGTTCCGTCGGCCCCGGAGGACAGGGCGCAAAGGCGGGCGCCCCTTGCGGGCGCCCGCCTTTGCGGGTTCGGGCGGGTGTCGGGCGTCCCGCCGCCGGTCGGGGTGGGTGCCGAGCCGGGATGAGGTCCTGCCGTACGCACCCCGGGCCGGCCCCCGAGTCCGTCCCGCCGTACGGGCGGATGTCCGGGCTCGCTCACCCGGCTGTGCGAGCGGGAGCCGGGCCCCTTGCGGGGACGGCACCCGGCGTCCCCTGCCAAGGGCGGCGTTCCCGGTTCGCCCTGCCGTACGGGCGCCGGCGCCCGGGCCCTCTCCGCCCGGCCGTACGAGCGGGTGCTCGGATCCCGCTGCGGAAACGGCGCCCCGTTTCAGCCCGCCGTACCGCGCACCACCGCACGGGCGGGTGCCCGGGGGCGGTCCGTCGTCACCCCGCGCCGGGGCAGGAGAGGTCGGCGTCGGCGGAGAGGCCCTCGGTCACCCATGCGCGGCCTGCCGCGATCTCGGCGCCGGTGTAGTAGCTGACGCCCTCCTCGGGGAGCCGGGACACGATCACCAGCATGCGGGTCCCCACCAGCACGTTCGCGGTCTCCTCGCGGGTGACGAAGAACTCCGCCTCCTTCGGGCCCGCCGCCGGCTTGAGGTAGCGCTCGACCTCCAGCACGACACGGGTACGTCCGGGCACGGCCTCGGTACGGACCACGGTGCCCTCGGCGATCAGCCGGGCGCAGGCCGTGTACCCGTCGGGGGCGAGCTTCGCCGCCTTGCTGTCGGCGGCCCCGGTCCGGGCCGCCTGGTACTGCACGCCGACGCCGATGCCCGCGAGGGTGGCGAGGACGGCGGCGGAGGCCGCGAGCGCGACCGCCAGACGGCGGCGGCGCCGTTTCGGCCGGGGCTCTCGCCGCGGTACGGGCCGGAGGCCCGGGCCCGGCGGGGACGGCGAAAGAGACGGGCGGTCCGGCGGGGTGACCGGTTCGGGCGACGGGCCGGGCCCGGTGACCGGCCCGGTGTCCAGCGCGGAAGACGGGTCCGGTCCGGTGTCCACCCCGGGGAACGGGTCCGGCCCGGGGAACGGGTCCGGAGACGGGTCCGGCCCGGGGAACGGGTCCGGCCCCGGAGCCGGCTCCTCATGGGCCAGCGCGTCACCGATGAGCCGGAGCTGCTCCCCCAGAATCCGCATGTCGCGCGCGGCGGCGGCCGCCCCGGGGTCGCCCTCGGCCGGTGGTTCACCCAGCAGGACCGCCATCAGCGCGTCGTCAGCGTCACGATCTCCGCCCCCGTTCCCCCCGCAGAAGCTGTCGCCGGGCCGGTGGCCGGAGCCGTCGCCGGGCCCCTCGCCTGGCCGGTGGCCGGGGCCGTCGCCGAACCCACGGTCAGCCGCACCACGGGACCCGCCCTCGAACGCGTCACCGAATCCGCCGCGGCCCTCGATGTCGTCCCTGGACATGTCAGACCACCTCGTCCGTGTGGAGCCGGCTGCGCATCGCCTTCGCCGCCGCGTGGAGCCTGCTCTTGACCGTTCCCTCGGGCAGTCCGAGTTCCCGTGCGATCTGCGGCACGGTGAGATCCGCGTAGAAGCGCAGGACCAGCACCTGCCGCTGGGCCTCGGGCAGCGCGTCCAGACCGTCGGCGACGGTGAGCGCGAGGAGCCGGGCCTCCTGCCCGCCCTGGCTCTCCGCGCTCCACACCTTGAGCGCGGCGAGCCGGGCGCCCGTACGCTCCCGGCGGCTGCGCTCGCGGTGCCAGTCGGCGGCGAGGTTCGACGCCACCACCGCGGCCCACGCGCCCACGTCCCGCGGTGGTTCCTTGCCGCTCGCCCGGCGCTCCAGCAGCCGCAGCCTGACCTGCTGCACACCGTCCGGAAGATCGGCGTACGGCACCCCGCCGAGCGCGAGGACGGCACGTACCCGGCTGACCTGCGCCGGAGCGAGAGGGTCCGCTCCCCCGCCCCTTCCTCCGCCGCTGCTCGGCAAGGCTGCCTCCCCCACGATGCGTTTCCCCTACGACGCGGGAACCGGGTGAATCGTTCGCCACACCCGGCGCACGGCCCATGGTCTGCGTCACACATCCCGCCCCCTGGACAATGGACTGGACAAGTCGGCCGTGGGGACACGCATCATGGAACGGAACCCAGGCCAGCCAGATCAGTACGAAGGAGTCTTCCGTGAGGGTCGGAATCGTCGGAGCCACCGGTCAGGTGGGCACGGTCATGCGCGGGATCCTCGCGGAACGGAAGTTCCCGGTCGAGGAGCTGCGGCTGTTCGCCTCGGCCCGCTCGGCGGGGTCCGTCATCGAGTGGGAGGGGCGGTCGATCACGGTCGAGGACGCGTCCGCCGCGGACTATTCCGGCCTGGACATCGTGCTCCTCTCCGCGGGCGGCTCGACCTCCCGGGCCCTCGCCGGGAAGGTCGCCGGACAGGGCGCGGTCGTGATCGACAACTCCTCCGCCTGGCGGATGGACCCCGAGGTGCCGCTGGTCGTCTCCGAGGTCAACCCGCACGCGGTCAAGGACCGCCCCAAGGGCATCATCGCCAACCCGAACTGCACCACGATGGCCGCGATGCCGGTGCTGAAGCCGCTGGCGCTGGAAGCGGGTCTGGTGTCGATGGTCGCCACGACCTACCAGGCCGTGTCCGGGTCCGGTCTCTCCGGTGTCGCCGAGCTGGACGGCCAGATCAAGAAGACGGCGGAGCACGCCGCGGCCCTCACCCACGACGGCGGGGCCGTGGACTTCCCCGAGCCCGCCGTCTACAAGCGGCCCATCGCCTTCAATGTGCTCCCGCTCGCGGGCAACCTCGTCGACGACGGCTCCTTCGAGACGGACGAGGAGCAGAAGCTCCGCAACGAGTCCCGGAAGATCCTGGAGCTGCCCGGTCTGAAGGTCTCCGGCACCTGTGTGCGGGTGCCGGTGTTCTCGGGGCACTCCCTTCAGGTGAACGCGCGGTTCGAGCGCCCGCTGAGCGTCGGGCGTGCGTACGAGTTGCTGAAGGACGCGCCCGGGGTGGAGCTGTCCGAGATTCCGACGCCGCTCCAGGCGGCGGGCAGGGACGCGTCGTACGTGGGCCGGATCAGGGCGGACGAGACGGTGGAGCACGGTCTCGCGCTGTTCGTGTCCAATGACAACCTCCGCAAGGGGGCGGCGCTGAACGCGGTGCAGATCGCGGAGCTGGTGGCCGCCGAGCTGAAGGCCGAGTAGACCTCCGGGTCGTACCGGCCCCGGCCCCCGCCACGCGTCCCGCGTGCCGGGGGCCGCTGCCTGACCCGCCCCGCCGCTCAGCCCTGCCCGGCCCCGGGTGGCGCCCCGGTCGGCGGGCGCCCGACCAGGAAGAGGAAGCAGCCGTACTCCACGGCGCGGACATGGACGAAGGCCACCGCCGGATCGGCGAACGCCTCCGCCAGTGCCGCGTCGAACGCGGGCGCCGGGTCCTCGGGGATCTCCAGGAGCAGGCCGCCCGCGATACGGCCGTCCGCGCCGTAGCGGCGCAGCACGCGGAGGGCGCCCGGGCGGACGAAGGGGAAGCGGGTGTCGGCGGGGTCCGGGCCCCCGCAGGGCGCGGCGTGGATGAAGACCGGCCCCTGCTCGTCGTACGCCCCGGGCGTCGCACCGGACCGGGCCGCCCAGCGCCGCAAGGGCGCGTACGAGACGAGGGCGAGGGACTCCCCGGCGCGGCTCGCCCGCAGACAGCACCGCAGCGGCGCGCCGCCTTCGCCGTCGGTGAAGGGGGCGAGGGCTCGGCCTGCGTCGTCGCGGGTCCGGAGCCGGTCGAGGACACCGGGTTCGATCGGGACCGCGTGGTACCGCTCGGCGCCGGCCGCGTACTCCTCGTCGGCGGGGCGCCCGGTTCCCGAGGGGTCGGCGCCGGCGGGCCCGGTCTCCATGGTCTCGGTACCGGTGGGATCGTCGTCGTTGGGATCGGCGTTGCTGGCATGGATGGACTTCGTGCTGACGGGCTCGGTGGTCATACGGCGAGCCTCCCCCGGAAACTCACAGGATTCCGGCGGAAATCGGACATCACATTCGCCCTTCCGTGCCCGGCTCCACTCGGCGGCGGGCACCCCGCACCCCATGGAAGGATGGCGGAAACCGTCACGAAATCCATCGTCCACGAGGAGACCGCGTGCCTGGCACGAATCTGACCCGCGAAGAGGCGCAGCAGCGCGCGCGCCTGCTCAGCACCCATGCGTACGAGATCGACCTCGATCTGAGCGGGGCCCAGGAAGGGGGCGTCTACCGGTCGGTGACGACCGTCCGTTTCGACTGTGCCGAGGCGAACGCGGAGACGTTCATCGATCTGGTCGCCCCCGCCGTGCACGAGGTCGTGCTCAACGGCAAGTCGCTGGACGTCGCCGAGGTGTTCCGGGACTCGCGGATCCAGCTGAGGCATCTGCACGAGGGGCCCAACGAGCTGAGGGTCGTCGCGGACTGCTCGTACACCAACACGGGCGAGGGGCTGCATCGCTTTGTCGACCCGGTGGACCAGCAGGCTTATCTCTACACGCAGTTCGAGGTGCCGGACGCGCGCCGGGTCTTCGCGAACTTCGAGCAGCCGGACCTGAAGGCGACCTTCCAGTTCACCGTGACCGCCCCCGAGGGGTGGACGGTGATCTCCAACTCGCCGACACCCGGGCCCGAGGCCGTCAAGGACAACGTCTGGCGCTTCGAGCCGACGCCCCGGATCTCCACGTACATCACCGCGCTGATCGCCGGGCCGTACCACTCGGTGCACAGCACCTACGAGAAGGACGGGCAGTCCGTGCCGCTGGGCATCTACTGCCGGCCGTCGCTCGCGGAGTTCCTGGACGCGGACGCGATCTTCGACGTGACCCGGCAGGGCTTCGACTGGTTCCAGGAGAAGTTCGACTACGCGTACCCGTTCGCCAAGTACGACCAGCTCTTCGTACCGGAGTTCAACGCGGGCGCGATGGAGAACGCGGGCGCGGTCACCATCCGCGACCAGTACGTGTTCCGCTCGAAGGTGACGGACGCGGCGTACGAGGTGCGGGCGGAGACGATTCTGCATGAGCTGGCGCACATGTGGTTCGGCGATCTCGTCACCATGGAGTGGTGGAACGACCTGTGGCTGAACGAGTCGTTCGCCACCTACACCTCGATCGCCTGCCAGGCGTCCGCGCCGGGCTCGCGGTGGCCCCACTCGTGGACGACGTTCGCGAACTCGATGAAGACCTGGGCGTACCGCCAGGACCAGCTGCCGTCCACCCACCCGATCATGGCGGAGATCCGGGACCTCGACGACGTCCTGGTGAACTTCGACGGCATCACCTACGCCAAGGGCGCCTCCGTGCTGAAGCAGTTGGTGGCGTACGTCGGCCAGGACGAGTTCTTCCGGGGGGTGCAGGCGTACTTCAAGGCGCACGCCTTCGGCAACACCCGGCTGAGCGATCTGCTCGGCGCGCTGGAGAAGACCTCCGGTCGCGATCTGAAGACCTGGTCGCAGAAGTGGCTGGAGACGGCGGGCATCAACATCCTGCGCCCGGAGATCGAGGTGTCCCCCGAGGGGCACGTCGTCTCGTTCGCTGTACGCCAGGAGGCCCCGGCGCTGCCCGCGGGGGCGAAGGGCGAGCCCACTCTGCGCCCGCACCGGATCGCGATCGGCTGCTACGACCTCGACGGCGCCGGCAAACTGGTCCGAACGAACCGGATCGAGCTGGACGTCGACGGCGAGCTGACCGATGTGCCGTTCCCGGCGGGCACCGCCCGTCCCGCGGTGATCCTGCTCAACGACGACGATCTGTCGTACGCCAAGGTCCGGCTGGACGAGCAGTCCCTGAAGGCCGTCACCGAGCACCTCGGCGACTTCGCCGAGTCGCTGCCGCGCGCGCTGTGCTGGGCGTCCGCCTGGGATATGACACGGGACGGCGAACTGGCGACGCGGGACTATCTGTCGCTGGTCCTGTCCGGAGTCGGCAAGGAGTCCGACATCGGTGTGGTGCAGTCGCTGCACCGCCAGGTGAAGATGGCGATCGAGCTGTACGCGGCACCGGAGTGGCGCGAGAGGCTGCTGGGCCGCTGGGCCGAGGCCGCGCTGGAGCATCTGCGGGCGAGCGAGGCGGGCGGTGACCACCAGCTGGCGTGGGCGAGGGCGTTCGCCGCGGTGGCCCGTACGGACGCGCAGCTCGATCTGCTGGGCGGTCTGCTGGACGGCTCGCAGTCGTTGGAGGGGCTGGCGGTGGACACCGAGCTGCGCTGGGCGTTCGTGGAGCGGCTGGCTGCGACCGGGCGGCTGGACGAGGACGGCATCACGGCGGAATACGAGCGGGACAAGACGGCCGCGGGCGAGCGTCACGCGGCGACCGCGCGCGCCGCGCGGCCGACGGCGGAGGCGAAGGCAGAGGCCTGGGCCTCGGTCGTGGAGAGCGACTCCCTGCCGAACGCCATGCAGGAGTCGGTGATCGCGGGCTTCGTCCAGACCGATCAGCGCGAGCTGCTCGCGCCGTACACCGAGAAGTTCTTCTCGGCGGTCAAGGGCGTGTGGGAGTCCCGGAGCCATGAGATGGCGCAGCAGATCGCGGTCGGGCTGTACCCGTCGCTCCAGGTGTCGCAGGCCACGCTGGACACGACGGACGCCTGGCTGGAGTCGGCGAAGCCGAACGCGGCGCTGCGGCGGCTGATCTCGGAGTCCCGCGCGGGCGTCGAGCGGGCGCTGAAGGCGCAGGCGGTGGACGCGGCCGCCGCGGGCTGACCGGCGGATCGCCGGCGCGGCGGAACGGGGCGGGGCGGCACGGGGCGGGCCGGCGGATCGCCGGCGCGGCTGGGCGACAGGGCGGCGGTGCCTCGGGCTGACCCGTGGTCCCCGGTGCCGGCGACCGGCCAGCGGTGACCGGCCAACGGCGACCGATCGGGCCCGTGGCGCTGCGCCGCCGATCGCCACCGGCCGTGCGGGGCAGGGCCTTCGCGCGGCGCCGGATGTCCGAGCCCGGGCATCCGGCGCCGGGCGAAGGGCGATGCCCCCACCCGTCCAGCCGTGGGTCATCCCCGCCGGTCCGGCCGCAGCGACCCTCGTACCCCCGTCCCCGGCTGCTCCGCCCCGGCCCCCGTGACCCGCTCTCCGGCGGACCGCCGGATCCGGGTTCGGGTTCGGGTTCGGGTTCGGAGCAGCGTCCCCGGCCGGGCCGGGGCCTGCGAACACGGGACCGCAGGAGGTCCTTGAGTCAAGGGCGGGATCGCGTCGGGATATCCCTGACGGCGGTGGGACCGGGGGCGGCCGCCGCCCGGAGCCCCAGGGGCCGGAGGAGCGACGGGCCCGGTCAGACGGCCCGGCATCCCGGCCCGGGGCCCGGCAGGTGTGGTGGACCGGCGCCCGCTACCGCCGGAGCCCACAAATCCGCAGCCCGGAGCAACTGGGGCCCGTGTGACTGGTGTGGCTTGAGTAATGAAAGATACTTGCGGCATCCATGAGGTTTGCGAGAGCCGAGGGATCCGTATGGAGTGGCCGCGCGCGGGCGTACGCCTCCGAACGGCCACCGTCCGGTCAGCGTCCGCATGCCGGACTCGCGCCCGAACACCCCTTCGGACGGCGGCCGATGAAGCCCCCGCCCCGGATCCATCGCCCGCCCGGCGAGGTCCGCACGGGACCCGGCGTATCGACCGGTCCGCAGCTCAGCGGCCTCCCCGACGCTTCCGTACGGATTCCGCTTCGCCCCGGGGACCCCGAGGGCGGCCACCTCCGGGGCCGAGGCGATCACCGCAACTGACACCCGATCCAACTTGGCTGAAAACAGTCGATAATCAGTCCAGCACCCACGGCCCCAGCGTCTTCGCAGATTTCAAGCGCATACATCCCGCCAAATCATTGACCTCCCGTCATCTCCCGCAACAAGACACGGATATGCTTCCGGACCGTCGTCTTATGATCATTCCCGTTCCGATGGTTTGAGGGTGCTGATGGTTCGACAGGAAACGTCGACCGGAAGTCCGCGGAGCGCGGCCTCCCCTGCGTGGCTCGTGCCCGTTGTCGTCACCGCCGCCGCCGCGGCCGCCGCCGCGTCCCTGGTCTCCGCTTCGGCGCGCAACGCCGTGATCTGGGTCGGTGCCGTAGCCGTGGTCGCGGTCGCTGTCGCATGTCTGGAAGCCGTCCGCCGCGGCCGGCAGGTCGAGGCCGGGCGCGCGAAGCTCGCCGAGCTGGAGGCGGTGCTGTCGTACCGCCAGGCCGAGACCGCCCGGCTCTCGGGGCAGCTGCTGCCGGAGGTGATGGAACGGCTCCGGCGGGGTGAGTTCCCCGAGGACGTCCTGGAGTCGATCACCGCTCCGGCCGAGCACCACGCCGTCCTCAGTTCCGTCCTCGACGCCGTCGTCGCCGAGGAGGATCTGCGTGAGTCCGCGCAGCGCGCCTTCGTGAACATCGCCCGCCGTGTGCAGGCGATCGTCCACCAGCAGGCGCAGGAGCTGCGGGACATGGAGGACCGGCACGGCAAGAACCCCGAGGTCTTCGGCGATCTGCTGCGGATCGACCACGGCACCGCCCTGATCGGCCGGCTGGCCGACTCCATCGCCGTACTCGGCGGTGCGCGGCCCGGCCGCCAGTGGAGCAGGGCCGTGCCCCTGTACAGCGTGATGCGCGGCGCGATGTCGCGGATCATCGACTACCAGCGTGTGGAACTGCACTCGGTCTCCGAGGTCGCGGTCGTCGGCAACGCCGTCGAGCCGCTGATCCACGCGCTCGCCGAACTGCTCGACAACGCCACCCGGTACTCGCCGCCGCAGACGCGGGTCCACCTCACCGCCGTCGATGTGAACTCGGGCATCGCCGTCGAGATCGAGGACGGCGGTGTGAGCATGAGCGAGGAGGCCCGTCAGCGTGCTGAGCGGATGCTCCGTCAGGCCCAGGAGGGCATCGACCTCAACGACCTCGGTGAGACGCCTCGCCTCGGTCTCGCGGTGGTCGGCCGCCTGGCCCAGGCGTACGGATTCCAGGTGTCACTGCGCTCGTCGGCGTACGGCGGAGTGCGCGCGGTCATCGTCGTACCGAAGGAGCTCATCACCACCGTCGCCTCGGCGACCGGCCTCGCCCACGGCATCGGCGCGTCCTCGGGGCCGCGTGCGAACGGCACGCCCGCCCTCGAACCGCGCCCGGTCAGCCATGCCGCCGCCCCCACGATCGCGGACATGATGACGACGAAGGACGACGACATACCGGTTGTGACCGAGCGGACACCGACCGGCCTGCCGCAGCGGCGCCGCAAAGGCCCCTCCACCCCGGCCCCCGTTGTGACGGTGCCCGAGCCCGAGCCCAAGGACGCACCCGCGGTGCAGCCCGGCATGTGGCTCGCGGCGTTCCAGAACGGCCTGGCCGGCGAGGATCCGCAGACGAACAAGGGGAGTACGCAGCCATGATTCAGCAGCAGTCCAACCAGACCAACATGGACTGGATGCTCAAGGACCTGGCGGAAGGCGTACCGCAGACCAGACATGTGGTCGTGTTGTCCGCGGACGGGTTGCGCATCGCCCAGTACGGCGCGGACAACGACACGGCCGACCGGCTCGCCGCCGCCTGCGCGGGGCTGCAGAGCCTGGCGGGCGCGGTCGCCGCGGAACTCCCGGGCAGCGACGGCCGGATGCACCTGGTCGTCATCGAGATGAGCGGCGGGTTCTTCTATCTGATGGCGGCGGGCTCGGGCGCGTTCCTCGCGGTCCTCGCGGACGAGGGCGTCGACGCCGGGCTGATGGGCCAGCGGATGCGTGACCTCGTACTGCGCATCGGCGAGCATCTCAGCGCCCCGCCGCGGCAGGACAGGCAGTCCGCGTGAGCAAACCGGGGGACTGGGAAGAGGGCAGCCCCGAGCGGCTCTACGTCATCACGGGCGGCCGCAGCGGCTCACAGGTACCGGCGACGCTCGACCTGGTCACGCTGATCGTGGCCAAGTCGGGCCCCCGCCACGGAATGCAGCCGGAGCACGCCGCGATCATCCGGCTCTGTCAGGCGCCGCTCTCGGTGGCCGAGATCTCCGCCTATCTGAAGCTTCCGGTGAGCGTCGTCACCGTGCTGCTCGGCGATCTGCTGCTCGACGAGCAGGTGATCGCCCGCGCACCGGTCCAGCCCGCTCTACTCCCCGACCGCGCGTTGATTGAGGCAGTGATCGATGGACTACAGAAGCTCTGACCAGGCCGTGGGGCCGCGCAGCGAGGACGCGCTGCCGGAGACGGCCACCGCCGCGGTCAAGGTGGTCATCGTGGGCGGCTTCGGTGTCGGCAAGACCACCCTGGTCGGTTCGGTCAGTGAGATCAGGCCGCTGACCACCGAGGAGACGATGACCCAGGCCGGGGTCGGCGTCGACGACATCCAGGGCGTTGAGCGCAAGACCTCGACGACCGTGGCCATGGACTTCGGCCGGATCAGCATCAACGAAGAACTGGTGCTGTATCTGTTCGGCACCCCCGGGCAGGAACGCTTCTGGTTTCTGTGGCGCGGCCTGTTCGAGGGTGCCCTGGGGGCCGTCGTCCTCGTCGACACCCGCCGGCTGGAGGTCAGCTTCGACGTCATCGGGCGGCTGGAGGAACGACGGGTGCCCTTCGTGGTGGCCATCAACTCCTTCCCGGACGCGCCCCACTATCCCGTGGACGAGATCCGGGGGGCGCTCGATCTGCCCGAGACGGTGCCGATCATCGACTGCGACGCGCGGCTGCGGCGTTCGAGCCGCGATGTGCTGATGACGCTGATGCGGTATCTGCAGTATCTCGCGGTGTCGGCCGAGGCGTCGTAGCACCGGTCCCGGCAGTCCCGGCGGCTCCGGAGATCCCGTTGGCCACGCTGGTCTCGGTGACCACGGTGGTCCTGTTGGTCCCGTTGACCGCCGTGGCCCCGGCGGTCACGTCGGCGGTCGTACGGGGAGTGAGCGGGGCGCTCTGTGCGCCGGGCTTCTCGTGGGACCGTCCGCGGGACCACCGGGGGAACCGTCCCCGGGGTCCGTCGTGGACGTCCCGGGACCCGGGCCGGCGGGGCTGGAGCTGTCCCGCCAGGGTCGCCCCGAACGCGATCGCCATACCCACCAGCTGTACGGCGGTGAGCGCCTGGCCGAGCGCGGCCCATCCGATGACGGCCGCGGTGATCGGCGACAGCGGGCCGAGGAGCGTGACGGACGTGGCGGTCAGCTGCTCGATCCCGCGGAACCAGAGCCAGTAGCCGACGGCCGTGTTGGCGAGCGCCAGATAGAGGTAACCGGCGAGGTTCGTGCCGTCGAGCGCGGGCGGCGCACCCTCCACGAGGAAGGCGATCGGGGCGATCAGCAGCCCGCCCGCGGTGAGCTGCCAGCCCGTCATCGCCAGCGGGCCCACGCCCTCGGGGCGGCCCCAGCGCTTGGTGAGCACGGTGCCCGCCGACATCGAGGCGGAGGCCACGAGGCCCGCCAGCACACCGATGAGGTCCAGCGCCGCTCCGGCGCGCAGCACCACGAGGCTCACCCCGAAGGCCGCGGCGATGGCCGCCAGCATCGTGCGGGTCCTGGGCTTCTCCCCCAGCAGCAGCACCGCCAGGCCGACGACGAACAGCGGCCCCACCGAGCCGACCACGGCGGCGACCCCGCCGGGGAGCCGGTAGGCGGAGAGGAAGAGCAGCGGGAAGAACGCTCCGATGTTGAGCGCTCCCAGTACGGGCGCCCGCCACCACCAGGCGCCGCGCGGGAGGACCCGGGTGAGCGCGAGGAGCAGGAGGCCCGCGGGGAGGGCTCGCATCAGTCCGGTGAACAGCGGCCGGTCGGGTGGCAGGAACTCGGTGGTCACGAAGTAGGTGGAGCCCCAGGAGATGGGGGCCAGCGCGGTCAGGGCGATGACGGCGGCGCGATTCACGGGGAGCCTCCGGGGGCGGGTAGGTCAGCAAGAAGTAGCTTAGCACTAAGCTACTTATAGACATGCTTCTTATCGGTCACTCGCTTTGCGCTAGCTTGCTTGCGGAACATCTGACCGGCCGCCGATAATTCCCTCATGGTGTTCCGCTCCCCCTCCAAGCCCGAGCAGCCCCCCCGTGACGCGGTCGACGCGATCATCGACCAGTGGGCCGAGGTCCGCCCCGACCTGGACACGGCCCCCATGGCCGTCTACGGGCGGATCTACCGGATCGCCCGCGCCATGGGCGACCGGGTCGAGAAGGAGTACGCGCGCTTCGGCATCAGCCGGGGTGAGTTCGACGTCCTGGGGACGCTGCGCCGTTCAGGGGAGCCGTACACCCTCTCACCGCGCCAGCTGTCGTCGACGCTGATGCTGACCACGGGCGGGATGACCGGGCGGCTCGACAAACTGGAGAACGCGGGGCTGCTCGCCCGCAGTCCGGACCCGAACGACCGGCGCGCACTGCGGATCACGCTCACCCACCACGGCCTCGACCTGGTCGACCGGGCGGTCGCCGCAGGCCTCGCGCTCCAGCACGAGGCGTTCGCGTCGTCACTGACTGAGGAGGAAGGCGCCCGGCTGGGCGACCTCCTGCGGAAACTGCTGCTGGGCTCCGAAGCCCCGTAGGCCCGGCACCTGGTAGGTCTGGCCGGTAGGTCCGCCACCTGGCAGGCCCGGCGGACGCCCCGCCCCGCCCCCAGCGGCTGCGGGCGGGGGCCGGTGGTCGGCGGCCCCGCGCCCCAGCGGTCGGCGGCCCCCTACGGCCACCCCGCCCGGCGGGCCCGCCCGCCCCTGCCCCTCGCCGCGGCGGCCCCGGATACGACAAGGGCGCCCCGGAGTGCGTATGCACACCGGAGCGCCCGGAGGAGTCTCGGCGAGGCCCCGAAGGGCCGGCCCCCGAGGGCCCGCCCGGAGTCGGGTTACTGGGGCTGCTTCTTGGACTTGTCGAAGATCATCACCAGGACGATGATCCCGAGGAAGATCGCCAGCGGCGTCAGAACGAACAGACCGAGCGTCTCCATCAGGCTCAGGCCCTGGCCCGGGTCGTCGCCGTCGTCGCGCGTCAGGGCGAGCGCGGGCGACGACAGGAGCAGCATCATCAGCGTCGTACCGGCCGCGACGGTGCCGGCGCGCATAGCGTTCTTCTTGTCCACGGTGCCAACGTAGCGAACGCCCGATCGGGGCGCGCGCCCGGGGTGCCGTATGGCAGGGAAAGGGGACCCGTGCCCCCGGAGGACGTACCGAGAAAAGACGAGGACGCACGGGGACCTACAGCGGGCGTACCAAGCACACAGGGACACACGAGGATCGCACGAAGAACGCGCGAGGGAGCCACGGCGCGGGGTGTCATCTCAGCGCGGTTCCCCGGCGGACGCCCCACGCGGGCCGAACACCTCCATCAGGGAGTGCAGCCGGGGCGAGGCGGTCAGCTCCTCCAGGGTGAGCGGGCGGCCCTCGGCGTCCGCGATCGGAAGCCGCCAGTTGGGGTACTGATCCCAGGTGCCGGGCAGATTCTGCGGGCGGCGGTCGCCCACCGCGTCCGGCAGCCAGACGCCGACCATACGGGCGGGCGTACGCAGCAGAAAGCGGTGGACCGCGCGGATCCGGCCCTCCTCGTCGCCGGTGCCCTCGGGCAGCAGCCCGAGGCCCCTGAGGAGACCGATCCACTCGGCGACATCCGCCATTTCCCTGGTGCGCTCCCGCTCCAGGGGCTGGGCGAGCAGCCCGAGGCGGTCGCGCAGTTCGACGTGCTCCCCCGTCAGCCGGGCGGCCGTGGGCGGCAGATCGTGGGTGGTCGCGGTCGCCAGACACCCCTCGCGCCAGCTCTCCGGCGGCAGTGGACGGCCCGTGCCGGCCCAGTCGCGCTCGAACCAGAGCACGGAGGTGCCCAGCACCCCCCGCCGCGCGAGGGCCTCCCGTACCCCCGGCTCGACCGTGCCGAGGTCCTCCCCCAGGATGACGGCGCCCGCGCGGTGGGCCTCCAGGACGAGGACGGCGAGCATCGCCTCGGCGTCGTAGCGCACATAGGCGCCCTCGGTGGGCGCGCTGCCCACGGGGACCCACCAGAGCCGGAACAGGCCCATGACATGGTCGATCCGCAGCGCGCCCGCGTGTCTGAGGAGGGCACGCAGGAGACCGCGGTAGGGGGCGTATCCGGAAGCGGCGAGCGTGTCGGGGCGCCAGGGGGGCAGACCCCAGTCCTGGCCGTGGGGGTTGAAGGCGTCGGGGGGCGCGCCCGCGGACATGCCGGAGGCGAAGACCTCGCCCTGGGCCCAGGTGTCCGCCCCGGCCGGGTGGACCCCGACGGCCAGGTCGTGGACGATGCCGATGCCCATGCCCGACTCACGGGCGACCCGGTCGGCCGCTTCGAGCTGGGTGTCGGTGAGCCAGGCGAGCCGGGAGTGGAAGTCGACCCGGTCCAGCAGCTCGTGCCGGGCGCGGGCGGTCTCCGCCGAGCGCGGGTCGCGCAGCCCCTCGGGCCAGGTGTGCCAGTCGGCGCCGTGGACCTCGGCGAGGGCGTTCCAGGTGGCGTGGTCCTCCAGCGCGCGGCCCTGGCCGGCGAGGAAGTCCCAGTAGGCGGCGCGACGGCCGGGCCCCAGCGGAACGCGGCCCACCAGCTCCAGCGCCTCGCGCTTGAGCGCCCACACGGCGTCCCGGTCGATCAGCCCGCCCCTGTCCAGTACGGCCTCGCGCAGGGTCGCGCCCGCGCGGCGCAGCTCCTCCAGCCGGGCCCGGGCGGTTCCGCTCACGTACGCGTACTCGGGCACGTCCTCGACGCGCAGATGCACGGGGTCGGGGAAGCGGCGCGACGAGGGGCGGTACGGGGAGGGGTCGGCGGGCTTTCCCGGGGCACCGGGCAGGGCCGCGTGCAGGGGATTGATCTGGACGAATCCGGCGCCGAGCGCCCGTCCGGACCAGGTGGCCAGCTCCGTCAGGTCACCGAGGTCGCCCATGCCCCAGGAGCGGCTGGAGAGCAGGGAGTAGAGCTGGACGAGGAATCCGTACGACCGGCCGGAGGGCTCGGGGGCGCGCGAGGGCGCGACGACGAGGGTGCTGCGGGCGGTGCGGCCGTCGAGGGCCTCGGCCGTCAGCCGGTGCACCCCGTACGGCAGGTCGCTCCAGGGGCCTTCCCAGGGCGGGCACAGGTCCGCGCCCGCACGGTTACCGGCGGCGGTGTCGGTGTCGCGGACCTGGCCGCAGTCCTCCGGGTCCGGCCGGCCGTCCTCCTCCAGGGCCAGTCGCAGGACGGTGCCCTTCGGCAGACCGAGGTCCGGGGTGCCTTCGTCCTCCCGCCAGTACACGACCGCCGGGGGCAGCAGCCGCGCTTCGGCCTCCGCTTCACCGCGCTCCAGCGCCTCCCGGACCGCCGCGTCGCCGGTCGCGTCGACGCCGAGCGCGTCGAGGACCGCGACGACGGTGGGTTCCGGGACGGGGACACTCACTCCTTCGGAGGGAGAGAAGGCGGTGGCGACTCCGTGCAGCGCGGCGAGCCGGTCAAGGCTCATTCAGACTCCTGGGGACTGGGTCCCTCCGGCCGAACCGGGAGCGGTCGGCTCACTGGTGAGGGGGGTGCTTTCGGCGAGTGGGGGTTCGCTGGTGAGCGGTGCGGGGCCGGGGAGCGGGGGTTCACTGGTGAGCGGACCGGGGATCGAGTCGATCCCCGGCACCTGTTTGGACAGGGCGGACAGAAGGAGGTGGGCTGCGGCCACGGCGATCACTCCCAACGGACGGTAACGGCTCTCCGGGGCCCTACCCAGCGGGCGCGTCGGCAGACGTACACGATCAGGCAACGTGTCCCCCGTCACTTTCCGTTCCCGGTGGGCCGGTTGGCCGAAAACCAGCCGTCCGCCGGAACAGTCTGTTTCGTCTGCATCCGCCGGACCAGGCAAAAGGCGCAGAACGGCCACCCGCGTTGACACTTCAGGACAAGGGTGATGGGCTCGTTATCCGTTGGATACATTTCTGGGATCCGAGGGGAGACGAGCGTGCGGCTCGGACGCGGAAGGCGTACGGCCACGGCCGTCGCGGTCGCCGTCATCGGCGGTCTCCTCAGCGGTACCCACGGCGCCTCCGCCGCTCCGGGGGAGCCCGGCGCCCCCGCCGGCACCACGGAGAACCCCACGAACGAGGGAACGGTTCCCCCGGTGTGGCCGCGCCCGCAGTCGATACGCGCGGCCGGCCCCTCGGTGCCGCTGGGCGACCAGGTCACCGTCCTCGCGGACCCCGGAGCCGACCCGCGCGCCGTCGAGCTGGCCCATCGGCTGCTGCGCGACGCGGGCGTCCGGACCCTCTACACCGCGCTGCCCGGCCGCGGGCCCGTACTGCGCCTCGGCGGCACGGGCGCGCAGGACGCGCTGCGCGCCCTGAGAGTGGCCGAGCGGGCCGATCTGCCGGTGGGCGGCTACCGGCTGGCGACGGGCCGGGCCGGGGGCCGGGACACGATCGCACTGGACGGCGTCGGCGAGGACGGACTGTTCCACGGCGTCCAGACCCTGCGCCAGCTGATCACCGGCCCGGGGGGCGCCGGGCGGTCGGTGGCGGGCGTCGTCGTGCGCGACTGGCCGGGCACGGTGGTACGCGGGATGACGGAAGGTTTCTACGGGGAGCCGTGGAGCCACGCACAGCGGCTGGCCCAGGTCGATTTCATGGGCCGTACCAAGCAGAACCGATACCTCTACGCCCCCGGTGACGACCCCTTCCGCCAGGCGCGCTGGCGCGATCCCTATCCGGCGGACAGGCGCGCGGAGTTCCGCGAGCTGGCGGACCGGGCCCGGCAGAACCATGTGACGCTCGCCTGGGCCGTCGCGCCCGCGCAGGAGATGTGTCTCGCCAAGGACGAGGACGTCAGGGCGCTCACCCGCAAGATCGACGCGATGTGGGCGCTGGGGGTGCGGGCGTTCCAGCTCCAGTTCCAGGACGTCAGCTACAGCGAGTGGCACTGCGACCGGGACGCGGAGGTCTTCGGGCGGGGCCCCGAGGCGGCGGCCCGGGCGCAGGCGCGGGTGGCGGGCGCGGTGGCGGCGCATCTGGCACAGCGCCATCCAGGGGCGGAGCCCCTGTCGCTGATGCCGACGGAGTTCTACCAGGAGGGTGAGACGAAGTACCGCCGTGCCCTCGCGGACGAGCTGGACTGGCGGGTCCAGGTGGCGTGGACGGGCGTCGGCGTGGTGCCGCGTACGATCACCGGCCGGGAACTGGCGGGCGCGCGGGAGGCGTTCGACCATCCGCTGGTCACCATGGACAACTACCCGGTCAACGACTACGCGCAGGACCGGCTGTTCCTCGGCCCGTACACGGGCCGGGAGCCCGGCGTGGCGTCCGGTTCCGCGGCCCTGCTGACCAACGCGATGGAGCAGGCGTCCGCGTCCCGCATTCCGCTGTTCACCGCCGCCGACTACGCCTGGAACCCGAAGGGCTACCGCCCCCAGGAGTCCTGGGGGGCCGCCCTGGACGACCTGGCGGGCGGCGACGCCGAGGCGCGTAGGGCGCTCGGCGCGCTGGCGGGCAACCACGCCTCGTCGATCCTGAACCCAGCCGAGTCCGGCTATCTCAAGCCCCTCCTCGACGACTTCTGGCGTACGCGTACGGGCCCGGACACGGCGGCCCGCGACCGGGCGGCGGCCTCGCTGCGGGCCGCGTTCACGGTGATGCGGGAGGCCCCCGGGAGCCTTTCCCGGCCCGCCGGCGGCCGGCTGGACGACGAGGTACGGCCGTGGCTGGACCAGCTGGCGCGGTTCGGCCGTGCGGGCGAACTGTCGGTCGACATGCTCCAGGCCCAGTCCAGGAGCGACGGCGAGTCGGCCTGGCGGGCCTCCCTGGAGCTGGAGAAGGTACGCAAGGGGCTGGCGGCGTCCCGGGCCGTGGTCGGCAAGGGTGTGCTCGACCCGTTCCTGGTACGGGCCGAGAAGGAGTCCGCCGCCTGGACGGGCGCGGCACGGGTCACGAGGACGGCGGGCGACGCCACGGTCCGGCTGGACCGCCCCCGCCCCCTGAGCACGGTCACGGCGATGACCGTCCCCGGGGCCTCCCCCGGCCGGCTGGAGGCCCACGTTCCGGGCGAGGGCTGGCGTTCCCTGGGCCGGCTGTCCCCGAGCGGCTGGACCCAGGCCGACATCAAGGGCCTGCGGGTGGACGCGATACGCGTCGCCTCCGACGGATTCCCGCCCGTCACCGTACGGTCCCTCGTGCCCTGGTTCGCCGACGAACCCGCGGCCGGTCTGGAGCTCGTACGCACCGAGACGGACGCGGAGATCGGCGGCGCCCCCCAGCGGACGGATGTCCGTCTGACCGCCCAGCGCCCCGCGGCGGTCCAGGGCACGCTGACCGCGAAGGTGCCGGCGGGGATCAAGGTGACGGTACCGCCGAAGACCACCGTCCCGCGCGGGCTGCGGACGACGGTCCCGGTATTGATCACCGTCCCCGAGGGCACCCCCGCCGGGGAGTACCGGGTGTCCCTCTCCTTCGCGGGCCAGGAAGAGACCCTGACCGTCCGGGCCTACCCCCGCACGGGCGGCCCCGACCTCGCCCGCGCCCCGGGCGCCTCGGCCTCCTCGTCCGGCGACGAGACCCCCGACTTCCCGCCCTCCTCCGCCCTCGACGCGGACCCGGCCACCCGCTGGTCCTCCCCCTACGAGGACGGCGCCTGGTGGCAGCTCCGGCTCGCCTCACCCGCCCGCGTCGGCCAGGTCGTCCTCCACTGGCAGGACGCCTACGCCAAGCGCTACCGCATCCAGGTCTCCCCCGACGGCCGCACCTGGCGCACCGCCGCCACGGTCACCGACGGCAAGGGCGGCCGCGAATCCGTCCGCCTCGACGCCCCCGGCGCCCGCTTCCTCCGCATCCAGGGCGACCAGCGAGCCACCCGCTTCGGCTACTCCCTCTTCTCGGTGGAGACCTACGCGGTGGCAGCGGAGTAGGCATGCCCGGGGGCTGCCCCGCCCACCCCACGCACCCGCCGGCCGAGCGCCAGGGGCCTGCGCCCTTCCCCCTCACCCGTAGGGCCCGACGGCTGCCCCGAAGCGGGCCTGTGCCTTTCCCTTCACCCCCTGTGCCCGATGGGCGAGCGAACGAGGACCTGTGCCCTTCCCTCCACCCGCTGAGCTTGGCGAGTGAACGAAGAGGGGCCTGCACCCTCCCCTCCGCCCCGTGGGCCTGGCGGCTGAGCTGTCGAGATCCCGCATCCCTTCCCTCCACCCGTTGTGCCTGGCGAGTGAGCCGAAGGGGGCCGTGGGTGTCGAAAGGGAGAACGCGCGGAGGCCGCGAGGAACGAGCGGTCGAGCACGATCGACCGTCGACACACACTGAAGGCCCCCGGAGGAGAACCGAGCCACAAAAAATAGGCCGCGCGTCGGTCACCGTCCGGAGACCCCCCGCCCGGTGCCGACGGCCGAGCACACTCACCCGCCCCCACCCGCTCAAAGCCCTCAGCGTGAGGGTCCCCGGACTCCGTCCAGGGGAGAACCGAGCCACAAAAAATAGCCCCCTCTCAGGCAGAGATGCCGTCGATACGGGCCATTGCGTCCTCCGCGCCGTACGGTTGCAGGTACGGCAGCCAGCGTGGGTCCCTGTGACCCGTGCCGATGATGCGCCAGGCGAGGCCGCTCGGGGGTGCGGGCTGGTGGCGCAGGCGCCAGCCGAGTTCGCGCAGGTGGCGGTCCGCCTTGACGTGGTTGCAGCGGCGGCACGCGGCCACCACGTTGTCCCAGACGTGCTTGCCGCCGCGGCTGCGCGGGATGACGTGGTCGACGCTGGTTGCGACGCCACCGCAGTACATGCAGCGCCCGCCGTCGCGGGCGAAGAGCGCTTTGCGGGTCAATGGGACGGGCCCCCGATAGGGGACCCGGACGAACCGCTTCAGCCGTACGACGCTGGGTGCGGCGATGACACGGGTCGCGCTGTGCATGAAGGCGCCGGACTCCTCGAGGCAGAGAGCCTTGTTCTCCAGGACGAGGACGAGCGCGCGGCGGAGCGGTACGACACCGAGGGGCTCGTACGACGCGTTGAGGACCAGGACGTGCGGCACGGTTGATGCCTCCTTGTACGCCGGCGGCGCGTGGCTCGCGCCGGGACGATCTGCTCTCAGTCTCTCCTCCTGCCTGGTCCGAGCGCCACCACCGAGCGGTAACGGGCTCGAAGTGTTTTCAACCACATCACATATAACGACCACCTCCCCCGGTGTTCATCCCCAGGTGAGCCTTGTCTCTCCCCCGGCTGTGGCAACGGTGTGGACGAGATGCCCCGTTAGGGTGGTTGATCAGCCGTAAGCAACACCTGGAGGTTCGCCCTCGTGACCGCCCTCTGGTCATCTTTTCCCCTGGCCGCCGATCCCGCGGATCCCTCGGCCCCCACTCCGGGGCCGGTCACTCTCGACGAGGCCGCAGAGCATGCGGGGAACGCCGCCGGCTGGGTGGAGGAGAACTGGTCCACCTGGTTGAACACGGGTCTGCGCATCGCGCTGATCCTGGTCGTCGCGCTGGTGCTGCGGATGCTGGTTCGCCGGGCCCTGACGAAGCTGATAGCGCGGATGAACCGTTCCGCCCAGGCGGTGGAGGGCACGGCTCTCGGAGGGCTGCTGGTCAACGCGGAGCGGAGGCGTCAGCGTTCCGAGGCGATCGGGTCGGTGCTGCGGTCGGTGGCGTCGTTCCTGATTCTGGGTACGGCGGGGCTGATGATCCTCGGTGCCTTCCAGATCGATCTCGCGCCGCTGCTGGCGTCCGCGGGTGTGGCGGGTGTGGCGATCGGTTTCGGCGCGCGGAACCTGGTCACGGACTTTCTGTCCGGGGTCTTCATGATCATGGAGGACCAGTACGGGGTAGGCGACTCGATCGACGCGGGCGTGGCCTCGGGCGAGGTGGTCGAGGTCGGTCTGCGGGTGACGAAGCTGCGCGGTGACGACGGCGAGATCTGGTATGTGCGCAACGGCGAGATCAAGCGGATCGGAAACCTCAGTCAGGGCTGGGCGACCTCGACGGTGGATGTCACGGTCCGTCCGTCGGAGGATCTGGACCGGGTTCGCGCGGTGATCGGTGAGGTCGCGGACGAGCTGGCGAAGGCCGAGCCGTGGAACGAGCAGCTGTGGGGCCCGGTGGAGACGCTGGGTCTGACGGAGGTCCTGCTGGATTCGATGACGGTCCGGGTGGCGGCGAAGACGATGCCGGGCAAGGCGCTCGGGGTCGAGCGGGAGCTGCGCTGGCGGATCAAGCGGGCGTTCGACGCGGCGGGCATCCGTATCGTCGGCGGGCTTCCGGCGGTGGAGGAGGCCGCCCCGGCGCCGGATCCGACGGCGTCGGTCGCGCCGCCGTCGGCGCTGGCGAGCCCGGTGTCGCCGCAGTCGCTGGCGGCGTCGCCGATACCGCAGCCGACGAACCCGCCGAATCTGACGAAGTAGGGCGGGCCGGAAACGGCGGAGGCGGGTATCCCGTGGGGATGCCCGCCTCCGCCGTTTCCGCAAGGCCGCCGCCCCGCCCCGTACCCACCTCGCCATGCCCGCCCCGCACCACCCCAGACGGCCACGCACAAGGCATCGGCCCCCACCACCGAACGCCCCGGGCCCCGCCCCCGCACCACCCGAGCCGACCACGCACACCGCGCCGGCCCCACCACCATGCGCCCCGCCCCACTCCGTACGCGGCCCCGGCACCCCGGCTCAGCACCCCGGGGCCCCACACCCACCCCGCACGACCACGCACACCGCACCAACCCCCGGCACCAACCCGCACCCGCCCACGCCCCCACCGACCGAGCGCCCCCGCCCGAGCGCCCGCTCCACCCGACCCACGCCCCCGAAAATAACGCTTTGGTTGCCGCGGAAGCTCCGGCCATTGACGGCCCCCCGTCCCCGGGCCTACCTTCCTCACACCCCCGATAGGAAACTTTCCTAACAGTCCCACCATCCAGTCCGGGGGCCTCTCAGCCGAAGGGCAGGTGCATCCGCCGTGGCCGTCGCCGGTACGACCCCCGGTACGCCGCGCGTACTCCGCGCGATGAACGACCGCGCGGCGCTCGATCTGCTGCTGGAGCACGGGCCCCTCTCCCGTACCAGGATCGGAAAGCTGACCGGGCTCTCCAAGCCCACCGCGTCCCAGCTGCTGGTACGGCTGGAAGCGGCCGGGCTGGTCGTCGCCACCGGGACGACCGAGGGCAGGCCGGGCCCCAACGCCCAGCTGTACGCGGTCAACGCACGGGCCGCGTTCGCCGCCGGGCTCGATGTGACACCGCAGCGCATCCGCGCCGCCGTGGCCGACATCACCGGCGCGACGGTCGGGGAGTTCGAACTGCTCACCCCGGGCCGCCGTGCCGAGAGTGTCGTACGCCAGGTGACGGAGGCCCTCGACGGTGCCGCGAAGGCGGCGGAGCTGACCCGGGCCGACATCCACCGGCTCGTGATCGGGACACCGGGCGCGTTCGACCCGTCCACCGGCCGGCTGCGGTACGCCTCGCATCTGCCCGGCTGGCACTCCCCCACGCTGCTCGACGAGCTGGCCGCCGTACTGCCGATGCCCGTCGAGTACGAGAACGACGTCAATCTCGTCGCCCTCGCCGAGCAGCGGCTCGGGGCCGCCCACGGCCATGAGAACTTCATGCTGCTGTGGAACGAGGAGGGGCTGGGCGCCGCCCTCGTCATCGGCGGGAAGCTGCACCGCGGCTTCACCGGCGGGGCGGGCGAGGTCGGCTTCCTGCCGGTGCCGGGCACCCCGCTCGTACGGCAGGTGACCAAGGCCAACAGCGGGGGCTTCCAGGAGCTGGCCGGCGCGCAGGCGCTACCGCGCCTGGCCCGGGAGCTGGGGGTGACGGGCGTGGGCCAGGGCCACTACACCGAGGTCGCCACCGCGCTGGTCGCCGAGGCGGCCGAGGCGGGATCGGGGCCGTACCGACTGCTGCTCGACGCGTACGCGACCGGGCTGGCCACGGGGCTCGCGTCCATGGTCGCCGTACTCGATCCCGAACTCATCGTCCTCTCCGGCGAGGTGATCACCGCCGGCGGGGAGCCCCTGCGCGCTCTCGTCCAGGCGGAGCTGACGGAGCTGGCGGCGTCCCGGCCCCGGCTCGTACTCGGCTCCGTACGCGAACACCCGGTCCTGCGGGGGGCGCTGGAGAGTGCCCTGGCCACCACGCGGGACGAGATCTTCGACACCACGGCACGCTGACCACCGCACCGCACCACCAGCACACACCGCACACCCCACCGCGAGCACCACGCCACCGCGAGCACCACCCCAGCTCACAAAAACCACACCAGCACCAACACCACGCACCACCCCCCAGAACACCACCAGCCCCACGACCAGCCCCACAACCCACCACTGACACCCCACTCACTCACTCACTCACCTACTCACCCACGCACCCACCCACTCGCTCACCTCACGGCACCCCCTCGGCACCCCTCAGCACCACCGTTCCCCCCTCTTCACCCCCGACCCGCCACAGGGAGACACCGCCATGTCCACACGCACCAGGAAGACGGCAGCGGCGCTCGCAGCGACCGCCGCACTGACCCTGCTCGCCTCGGCCTGTACGGGGTCGACGGAGAACGCGGCCGACGACGACCCCGACGCCAAGACCACCCTCACGCTCTGGCACGGCTGGTCCGCGCCCAGCGAGGTCAAGGCGATCCAGGACAACGTCAAGCGCTTCGAGGCCGCCCACAAGAACATCACGGTCAAGGTCGTCGGCAATATGACCGACGACAAGATCAACCAGGCGCTGCGGGCGGGCGGTTCGAAGGCCCCCGACGTGGTCTCGTCGTTCACGACGGACAGCGTGGGCAAGTTCTGCACGAGCGGCGCGTTCGTCGACCTCAAGCCGTTCCTGGAGAAGTCGAAGATCGACCCGGCGAAGGTCTTCCACAAGCCGCTGCTGGACTACACGCAGTTCGAGGGCAATCAGTGTGCCCTTCCGCTGCTGAACGACGCCTACGGCCTGTACTACAACATCGACGCCTTCGAGGCGGCCGGGATCACCGCGCCGCCGAAGACGTGGAGCGAGTTCGAGAAGGTCGCCCAGAAGCTCACCCAGGCCAAGGGCGACAGCTACAAGCAGCTCGGTTTCATGCCGAACTACCACGGCTACGAGACCACCCCCATGCACTACGCCTCGCAGTGGTCGCCGACCTACTTCGACGCCGACGGCAAGTCGAACGTCGCCAAGGACCCCGCGTTCGCGAAGATGATGACCTATCAGAAGGGTCTCATCGACAAGCTCGGCGGCTTCGCGAAGCTGGAGAAGTACCGCAACACCTTCGGTGACGAGTGGGGCGCCAAGCACCCCTTCCACACCGGTCAGGTCGCCATGCAGCTCGACGGGGAGTGGCGGCTCGGCATGGCCAAGGACGCGGGTGTGAAGTTCAGGATCGGCACCGCGCCGCTGCCCGTCGCCGACGACAAGGTCGCGGACTACGGCATGGGCTACCTCTCCGGCACGATCATGGGCATAGCCTCCACCAGCAAGAAGCAGAACGCGGCGTGGGAGCTGGTGAAGTACATGACCACGGACACCGCCGCGGTGGTGGCCTTCTCCAACGGCATCCGGAACGTGCCGTCCACGATCGAGGCGCTGGAGTCGCCCGACCTGAAGTTCGACCCGGCGTTCAAGACGTTCATCGACATCGCCAAGCACCCCAAGTCCAGCACCACCCCCGCGAACGTCGACGGCGGCGCCTACCAGGTGACGTTCCAGGACTTCGGCTACCAGTACGAGGCGGGCAAGGTGAAGGACCTCCAGGCCGGGCTGGAGAAGACGGCGAAGCAGATCGACACCGACATCGCCAAGCAGAAGTAGCCACCGGAACCACCGAGCGATGACCACGCACACCCTGCGTTCGAAGCGCCGCCGGTCGGCGCTTCGAACCGTGGCGTTTCTGTCCCCCTGGTTGATCGGCTTCAGCGTCTTCTTCGCGTATCCGCTGATCTCGACCGTCTACTTCTCCTTCATGAAGTACGACGGTTTCCGTCCCCCCACCCCCAATGGACTGGAGAACTGGACCTACGTCTTCAGTGAGTACCGGCTGTTCTGGCCCGCGCTCCGGAACACACTCTGGCTGGTCGTGGTGATGGTCAGCTGCCGGGTGGTCTTCGGCCTCGGCATCGGCCTGCTGATCACCCGGATCAAGTCGGGCGCCGGGGTCTTCCGCACCCTGTTCTATCTGCCGTATCTCGCACCGCCGGTCGCCGCCACACTGGCCTTCGTCTTTCTGCTCAACCCCGGTACGGGGCCGGTGAACTCGATCCTGGACTCGATCGGGCTGCCCAGCCCCGGCTGGTTCACCGATCCGGCCTGGTCCAAGCCGGCGCTCACGATGCTGGCGCTCTGGGGCATCGGCGATCTGATGGTGATCTTCATGGCGGCGCTGCTGGACGTACCGAAGGAGCAGTACGAGGCGGCCGAGCTCGACGGGGCCTCGTCCTGGCAGCGCTTCCGCTTCGTGACCCTGCCGAACATCTCGCCGATCGTGATGTTCGCCGTGGTCACCGGGGTGATCCAGACGATGCAGTACTACACCCAGCCCCTGGTCGCGGGGAAGGTCGCGTCCGGGATCATCGGCGGCAGCGGGCAGCAGTTCGAGCCCGGCTATCCCGAGAAGTCCACCCTGACGCTGCCGCAGCTGATCTACAACATCGGCTTCCAGCGCTTCGACTACGGCGCGGCGGCGGTCATCGCGCTGGTCCTGTTCGTGCTCTCCATGGTCTTCACCGCGTTTCTGATGCGCCGGCGCGGCGGCCTCGTACAGGTGGGTGACTGAGATGACCCGACTGCTCGACAAGGAACCGGTGGCAACGGGCTCCGCGCCGCTGACGGCCGCCGCGCGCACGGCCCGCCGCAAGGCTCTGCTGCACTGGATCGCGGTGCACTCGCTCGGCATCGCCGCCGCGCTGTTCTTCGTCCTCCCCTTCGTCTTCGTCGTGCTGACCTCGCTGATGAGCGACCAGCAGACGCTCACCAGGGATCTGATCCCGACGAACTGGGAGTGGGGCAACTACCCCAAGGTGCTCGACACCCCGGGCTTTCTGACCTGGTGGCGCAACACGCTGCTGTACGCGGGGCTGGGCACCGTTCTGACGGTGCTGTCGTCCATCCCGGTGGCGTACGCGCTCGCCAAGTTCCGCTTCCGCGGACAGCGGCTGGCGATGATGCTCGTCATCTCGATGATGATGCTGCCGCCGCAGGTCGTCATCATCCCGATGTACCTCTTCTGGGCGAAGGAGCTGGACCTCGCGGGCACCCTGTGGCCGCTGATCATCCCGATGGCGTTCGGCGACGCGTTCTCGATCTTCCTGCTGCGCCAGTTCCTGCTCACCATCCCCAACGAGTATCTGGACTCGGCGAAGGTGGACGGCTGCGGTGAACTGCGCACCCTGATCAGGATCGTGCTGCCGATGGCCAAGCCGGGCATCGCGGCGGTGGCGCTGTTCCAGTTCTTCTACGCCTGGAACGACTACTTCGGTCCGCAGATCTACGCCTCCGAGAATCCGGGCGCCTGGACGCTCAGCTATGGACTGGAGTCGTTCAAGGGAGCGCATCACACCGACTGGAATCTGACCATGGCCGCGACCGTCCTGGTCATGGCCCCCGTGATCATCGTGTTCTTCTTCGCCCAGAAGGCGTTTGTCGAAGGAGTCACACTGACCGGAGTGAAGGGCTAGACATCTATGAAGCTCGCTGTCGTGGGTGGCGGATCCACCTATACCCCGGAGCTGATCGACGGCTTCGCCCGGCTGAGGGACACGCTCCCCATCAGCGAACTGGTCCTCGTCGACCCGGATGTGGAGCGGCTGGGACTGGTCGGCGGACTGGCGCGGCGGATCTTCGCCAGGCAGGGCCACCCGGGGACCGTCGTCACCACCTCGGACACCGACGCGGGTGTCGCGGACGCCGACGCGGTCCTGCTCCAGCTGCGCGTCGGCGGCCAGGCGGCCCGTCTCCAGGACGAGACCTGGCCGCTGGAGTGCGGCTGTGTCGGCCAGGAGACGACGGGCGCGGGCGGCCTCGCCAAGGCGCTGCGGACCGTTCCCGTCGTCCTCGACATCGCCGAGCGGGTCCGGCGCACCAACCCGGACGCCTGGATCATCGACTTCACCAATCCGGTGGGGATCGTGACCCGGGCGCTGCTGCGGGCCGGCCACCGGGCCGTCGGGCTGTGCAATGTCGCCATCGCCTTCCAGCGGAAGTTCGCGGGGCTGCTGGACGTGAACCCGTCCGACGTCCATCTCGACCATGTGGGGCTCAACCATCTGAGCTGGGAGACGGGCGTACGGATCGGCGGTCCCGCGGGCGCGGACGTGCTGCCGAAGCTGCTGGCCGAGCACGGGGAGACGATCGCGGACGATCTGCGGCTGCCGCGGGTGCTCCTGGACCGGCTCGGTGTGATCCCCTCGTACTATCTGCGCTACTTCTACGCGCACGACGAGGTCGTACGGGAGCTGAGGACCAAGCCGTCCCGGGCCGCGGAGGTCGCGGAGATGGAGAAGCACCTCCTGAAGATGTACGGCGACCCGGAACTCGACACCAAGCCCGCGCTGCTGGCGAAGCGGGGAGGGGCGTTCTACTCGGAGGCGGCCGTGGATCTGGCGGCGTCGCTGCTGGGTTCGGGCGGCAGCCCGTACCAGGTGGTGAACACCCTCAACAACGGCACCCTGCCCTTCCTCCCGGACGACGCCGTCATCGAGACCCAGGCCACCGTCGGCCCTCAGGGCGCGCGTCCGCTGGCCGTACCCGCCGTCGATCCGCTGTACGCGGGGCTCGCGGCCCAGGTCACCGCCTATGAGGACCTGGCGCTTCAGGCCGCCCTGCACGGCGGGCGCGACCGGGTGTTCAAGGCGCTGCTGTCACATCCCCTGATCGGCCAGTACGAGTACGCCGAGGCGCTCACCGACAAGCTGATCGCGCACAACCGGGAGCACCTCGCGTGGGCGTGACCGCTGCCGTCCTCGCCATCGACGCGGGCAACAGCAAGACCGATGTGGCCTTCGTCGGCCGGGACGGGTCGGTCCTGGCGTCGGCGCGCGGACGCCATGGCTTCCAGCCGCCGAGGGTCGGTGTCGAGGCCGCGATCGACGCCCTCGCGGCGACCGTCGAGGAGGCGCTCGCCCTGGCCCGGGCCCGGGGGCGGCCCATCGCCGGGGCCGAGCACGTCTCGGCCTGTCTGGCCAATGTGGATCTCCCGGTGGAGGAACGGGAGCTGACGGCGGCTCTGGCGGCGCGCGGCTGGGGGCGTACGACGGACGTACGGAACGACACGTTCGCGATCCTGCGGGCCGGTCTCGACGAGCCGCGCGGGGTGGCCGTCGTCTGCGGCGCGGGCATCAACTGCGTGGGCATGCTGCCGGACGGCCGTACCGCCCGCTTCCCCGCGATCGGCAAGATCTCCGGGGACTGGGGCGGGGGCCAGGGGCTGGCGGAGGAGTCCCTGTGGCACGCGGCCCGCGCGGAGGACGGCCGGGGGGAGCCGACGGCCCTGGCGCGGACCCTTCCGGGGCACTTCGGGCTGGACTCGATGTACGCGCTGATCGAGGCGCTGCACCGGGGCGGTATCCCCTACGCCCGTACGCATGAGCTGACGCCGGTCCTCTTCGCGACCAGCGCGGCGGGGGACCCGGTGGCCGGGTCGCTGGTCCGCCGGCTGGCGGAGGAGGTCGTGTCCATGTCCACGGTCGCCCTCTCCCGCCTCGATCTGCTCGACGAGGAGGCGCCTGTCCTGCTCGGCGGGAGTGTGCTGGCCGCCCGCCATCCCGAACTGGACGCGCAGATCACCGCCCTGCTCGCCGCGAAGGCCCCCAAGGCGTCGGCGGAGGTCGTGACGGCTCCGCCGGTGCTCGGCGCGATCCTGCTGGGGCTGGACCACACGGGGGCGCCGCCGGAGGCCCGCGCCCGGCTGCGCTCGTACTACGCCGTCTGACGGCCGCCGGGCGCGCCGCCCCTGCCGCAGTGCACGGGGCGGCGCGCCCACGGACCCGGTGGCTCCGCCGACGGACCCGGTGCTGAGCGCCCTCTGAGCCCGGCGCCTTCGGCCCGTGGGCCCTTCACCACCGGCGGCCTCGGCCCGTGCGCCTTTCACCCCCCGGCGCCCTCGGCCGGGGCACCCTCGACCGGCGGAACTCGCCGCCCGCGCCCCTCCACCGGCGGCGGCCTCCACACCTCCGCCCCGCCGTCGGCGGCGGCATTCCCGGGCGCCACCCGGGAATGCCTCGATCCGCCCCCTCGCAACCGGGAACCGATCACGCGTGTGAAGCGTATTCACGATGGGGAGATCACCCGCTGATCCGGCACCACAGGTTCAAGATCCAGTCAATCCTGCTGTGATTGTCGGCCATCGCGGCCATACTGACTGGCCAGGGGTCATCCCCCGACCCGCAGGGGAGCGGGCCGCCGTCAGCGACCAAGGGGGAGGTCTCGTGACAAACCCGCCGAATGTGCGCAGCGCGCCTCAGCCGGCTCCGGCGTCCACACCCGCGCAGCCGCCCGGGGCGCCCGGCTCCGGGCCCGCCCCGCACCCCGGCACGCCGCCGCCGGGAGCGCGGCCGGCCGCCGGTTCGCCGCTGCGCGGCGCGCTCTCGGGGGCGAGGACCCGGCTGCGTACGGCCGCGACGACCGAGCCGGGGCGGCTCCAGATCATCGGGGCCGTACTGGCCGCGCTGGTGGTCGCGTTCGGCACGGTGACCGCGTTCGAGGTCTCCGGCCGGGCGTCCGCCGCCGACGACGTCGTCAGCCGCAGCCAGCCGCTCAGCGCGGACGCCGCGTCCGTCTACCGCTCGCTGGCCGACGCGGACACGGCCGCGTCCAGCGGCTTCCTCGCGGGCGCCAGGAACGAACCCGCCGAGGTGCGCGAGCGGTACGAGAAGGACATCGCGCTCGCCTCCCGCCTGCTGGTCAAGGCCGCGACAAACACGGACGGTTCCAGTGAGTCCGGCCGCCAGATCGCCACGCTGAACGAGCAGCTGCCGGTCTACACGGGCCGGATCGAGACGGCCCGCTCGTACAACCGCCAGGGTCTGCCGCTCGGCGGCGCGTATCTGCGGTTCGCCAACGAGCAGATGACCAAGGTGCTGCTGCCCGCCGCCCAGAAGCTGTACGACGCGGAGACGGCCCGGCTCGACCGGGACGACGAGGACGCCCGGTTCTGGCCGGTGTTCTCGCTCCTGGTGGGCGTCCTCGCGCTCGGTGCCCTCTTCTGGGCCCAGCGGCGCAACTACCGGCACACGAACCGGGTCTTCAACCACGGGATGCTCGCCGCGACCGCCGCCTCTACTGTCGTGCTGCTCTGGCTGGTCGTCGCCCACACCGTCGCCGGTGCCCAGCTGAACGAGGCGCGCACGAGCGGCCAGCAGTCCCTCAAGGTGCTGAACGACGCGCGGATCAGCTCCCTGAAGGCACGTGCCAATGAGAACCTCGTCCTGGTCGCCCGGGGCGCGGTGCTCACCGACGACGGCAAGAACGACAAGTACGAGACCGAGTACGGGGAGAACATGCGCGACCTCGGCGAGGGGCTCAGCCGGGCGCAGCGCATGGCGGACGACGGCGAGGGCCGCGATCCCGTCCGGGCGGCGGCCACGAGTGTGACCACGTGGCAGCAGAAGCACCAGAAGGTGAGCGAGACCGACAAGTCCGGGGACTACGAGGGCGCGGTGCGACAGGTCATCGGCTCGAAGGACTCCACCGGACAGTCCTTCGACCAGGTGGACGCGGCGCTGGAGAAGGCCCTGGCGCACGAGCAGCGGGAGTTCACCCGGGCCGCCGAGGACGGGCGGAGCGCGCTGGGCGGGCTGCCGGCCGGGGCGGCCGTGCTCGGGGTGCTGGGAGCGCTCGGCGCGATCCTGGGCATCAACCGCAGGCTTTCGGAATACCGGTGAGAGGGGGAGGGATGACGGACAGGAACACCGAGCCGGGCAGCGGCCGCCCGCCGGCCGGCGGAACCGGAAGGGGCCGAACCGAGAAGGGCGCCGGCGCGGGCCGGTTCGGCGGCGGCCGGTTCAGTTTCCGGGGCTGGGGCGGTGTCACGGCCATGGCCGCCGCCTGCGCGGTGACCGCCGCCACCCTGATCCCGCTCTCCCAGGACGCCGGGTCCGCCATCGCCGCGCACGGCGAGGGCGTGGCCGCGGCGATCCCCGCCACGGCCGACGCCACCTGCTCCACTCCGGAGGCGTCGCTCCCCGCCTCGACCGCGGACGGGCCGAACATCGAGGAGATCAAGAAGCGGGGCAAGCTGATCGTCGGCGTCGACCAGAACAGCTACCGCTGGGGCTACCGCAACCCCACGACCGGCAAGCTCGAAGGCTTCGACATCGATCTCGCCCGTGCCATCGCCGAGGACGTCGTCGGCGACCCCAACGCCATCATCTTCCGCGCCATCCCCACCAACCAGCGCATCCCCGCGCTGAACAACGGCACGGTGGACATCGTCGTGCGGACGATGACGATCAACTGCGCCCGGATCAAGCAGGTCGCGTTCTCCACCGCGTACTTCCAGACCGGACAGCAGGTCCTCGCTCCCGTGAATTCCACCATCACGGGGTACAACGACTCGCTGAAGGGCAGGAAGGTCTGCTCCGCGGAGGGCTCCACCGCGTACGAGGCCCTGGAGAAGAACGCGTTCGGGGCCGTCTTCAAGGACGCGAACGACGACAAGCCCGGGGACGAGGACATCCTCACCGTGCCGAACCAGCTCGACTGCCTGGTGCGGCTCCAGGAGGGGCTCGTCGACGCGGTCGTCACGGACAACGCCCTGGCCGCGGGCCAGGCGGCCCAGGACCCGGCCGTCGAGCTGAAGGGCGGCAAGCCCTTCACCACCGAGTACTACGGCGTCGCCACCAAGCTCGGCAAGGACGATCTGGTGCGCCGGATCAACCAGGTGCTGGAGGAGTATCGTCCGGTCCGCTGGAAGACGGCGTACAGGAATTGGCTGGCGGACGATCTGCCCGGCATATCGGAAGCGCCCGCGCCCAAGTACCGCACCGGCTGACCGACGAAAGAGGTGATCGATGGGCGTCGCTGGACCCTACCCCGGCGCCGGGAGGACCCATGGGCCGGCGATGGACCGGGACGACGTGGACCGTGCGCTGGCGCGGCTGGGCGCCGAGCACGAGGCGATCGAGACCTCGCTGCTCGCCCTCCAGGACCACGCGGGCCGCAGGCTCCTCGAAGGCGCCGAGCTGACCGGGGTCACCAAGGACCGGTGGGCCTCCACCGAGCAGGCGATCACCCTGCTGTGGGGGTACTTCGACGCGTACACCGCCGCCCTGTCCGACATCCGGGGGATACGGGCCCGCCGCCGCTGGTCCAGCCGTGACGACCTGGTGGAGCTGACGGAGCGGCTGCGGGGCCGCAGCGTCACCGTGGCCAACCCGGCCGCCCACACCTCGCCCTCGATCAGCGGGCCCGCCCGGCTCTCCGAGCAGTTCACCCTCGAAGAGCTGGTCGAGCGGATGAACGGGCTGTACGCGGCCTCGCTCGACATGGTCGTGACGGCGGACGCGGTGTGGTCCGCGCTGCCCGCGCGCATCGATCTGCTCTCGGCGGAGCTCCAGCGCACCCGCTCGCTCGCGCACTCCGTCGGTGTCCGGCCCGGGGAGCACCCGTCGGGCGACGAGCTGGAGTCCATCACCCATGAGCTGGCCACCCTGCGCACCCAGGTGGTCTCCGACCCGCTGGCCTTCTGGCGTCCAGCGCCCGGCAGTTCCGCGCCCGGCGGCGGCCGTCCCGACACGGACCGCTACGACCGGGCCGCACGCGCCCTGGAGGACGTACGCCGGGAGATCGAGGCCGTTCTGAGGGTCCGGCAGGACTCGGAGGAGCGGCTGATCCGGCTGCGTGACGTCCTCTCGCGCGCCGACCGGACCCTGACCGAGGCGCGGTCCGCGCGCGGTGAGGTGCTGGCGAAGATCGCCGCGTCGGAGGTACCCGCGGTCAGCGGGCCCCCCACCGCGCTCCAGGAGCGGCTGTCCACCGCCGCCGAGTACCGCAGGCACTCCCAGTGGCACCGCCTCTCACCGCTTCTGGAGTCCCTGGAGCGGGAGGCCGAGGACGAGCTGCTGCGCGCCCGCGAGTCCCTGACGGCCGTCACCGCCCCGCTCGCGGTCCGCGCCGAGCTGCGCGGGCGGCTGGACGCGTACAAGGCGAAGGTGGCCCGGCACGGGTTCGCGGAGGACCCGATGCTGATCGAGCGGTACGACGTGGCGCGCAGGATGCTGTGGAGCGCTCCGTGCGATCTCCGTGTCGCCGAACAGGCAGTGCTCCGCTATCAGCGGGCCGCGGCGGAGGCCCTGGCCCACGCGGAGTCCGGACGGTCCGGACCCGCCGACCGCAGGGGGGATTCGTGAGCGGGAAACAGAGCTGCCAGCGGCCCGGCTGCGACGGCGGCTACGAGGACATGGGCGGCGGCGAGCTGTACTGCGACACCTGCGGTCTCGCCCCCGTCCTCCCGGCGAACGGCGGCACGGGCACCGGCCGCGGTACGGCCGGCTCCCGGGCAGGGGGCGGCGCGAGTTCCTCCGTACGGAACAGTTCACGCGCCTCGTCGCGGGCGTCCTCCCGTGCCTCCTCGCGTTCGTCGACGTCGCGCCGGTCGGTCTCGGGCCGGCTGTCCCGGTCCCTGACCGGGTCCAGCGCCTCGTCCCGCTCGGTCTCGGTGCGCGCCTCCGGCACCTCCGCCAAGGCGTCCGGCCGCAACCGCCTGGGCGCTGGCCTGGTGACCATGCCCGAGGTGCCGCGCCCGGATCCGCGCTCCGCGGTGATGAGCGACCCCGAGGTCCCCGAGCGCAAGCGGTTCTGCTCCCGGTCCGACTGCGGGGCCCCGGTGGGGCGTTCGCGCGGTGAGCGCGCCGGGCGTACGGAGGGGTTCTGCACCTCGTGCGGACACCCGTACTCGTTCGTGCCCAAGCTGGCCGAGGGCGATATCGTGCGCGGTCAGTACGAGGTGGTGGGCTGTCTCGCCCACGGCGGACTGGGCTGGGTCTATCTGGCGGTGGACCGAGCGGTCTCCGACCGGTGGGTCGTGCTCAAGGGCCTGCTGGACACCGGCGACCAGGACGCGATGGCCGCGGCGATCTCCGAGCGGCGCTTCCTCGCCGAGATCGAGCACTCGAACATCGTCCGTATCTACAACTTCGTCGAGCACCTCGACCAGCGGACCGGCTCCCTCGACGGCTATATCGTCATGGAGTACGTCGGCGGCAAGTCCCTCAAGGAACTCGCCAACGACCGGCGGGACGGCTCGGGCAAGCGCGATCCGCTGCCGGTCGAACAGGCCTGCGCGTACGGAATCGAGGCGCTGGAGGCGCTCGGCCATCTCCACAGCAGGAACCTGCTGTACTGCGACTTCAAGGTAGACAACGCGATCCAGCAGCAGGACCAGCTGAAGCTGATCGACATGGGCGCGGTCCGCCGTATGGACGACGAGGAGTCCGCGATCTACGGCACGGTGGGCTACCAGGCCCCCGAGGTCGCGGAGAAGGGGCCGTCGGTCTCCTCGGACCTCTACACGGTCGCACGGACGCTCGCCGTGCTGACCTTCGACTTCCAGGGCTACACCAATGTGTTCGTGGACTCCCTGCCCGACCCGGACAACATCGAGGTCTTCCGTACGTACGAGTCCTTCTACCGGCTCCTCGTCCGGGCGACGGACCCGGACCCGGCGCGGCGGTTCGCCTCGGCGGAGGAGATGGCGGATCAGCTGACGGGTGTTCTGCGGGAGGTCGTCGCCCTGCAGACGGGACGTCCGCGGCCCTCGCTGTCCACCCTGTTCGGGCCGGAACTGAAGGTCACGGACACCCAGCTGTTCGCCGAGCTGACGGACGATGTGTCGTCGCTGGGCGCGCGTGCGGTCACCACGGGCAGGGGCAAGGGGGCGCGTAAGTCCCCGGCGCTTACGGCGGGTCCGCCCCCCTCGGCTCCGCCGGCCGGGGGACCGATCGCCGGAGCCGCGCCTTCCGGGGGCGGCGTACCGGCCGGGGGCTCGGCCCTCGGCGGAGCCCACGCGGGCGGAGCGCTGCCCGGGGGCGCCCTGCCCGGCGGCGCGATCCCGAACCAGGCGGGGCCGGGCGGGGCGATCGGCGGCGCGGCGGGTACGGGAACCCCCGGCGGTCCCGGGGCCCTCGGCGCTCCGGCCGCTCCCGGTACCCCCGGCACTGCCGTGTCCCCCGCCGGAGCCGCCGGGGCCCTCGGGCACGGACCGGGCGGCACGGCCCTCAGCGCCCGGCTCGCACCGCACCTCGTCGCGCTCGACGCCTCTTCCGTGTCCCTCGCCCTCCCGGTCCCCCGCGTCGCCCCGGACGACCCGAACGCGGGATTCCTCGCCGGTCTGATGGCCGCCGCGCCCGCCGAGCTGATCGCCGCCCTCCAGTCCGCCCCCGCGCCCTCCCCCGAGACCCGGCTGCGGGAGCTGCGGGCCCGCCTGGAGATGCGCGAACTCGCCGCGGCCACCGGGGCGCTGGCGGAGCTGGAGGAGAAGTACGCGGACGACTGGCGGGTCGTCTGGTACCGCGGACTGACCTCTCTGGTGACGGGTGACCACGAGGCCGCCGCGCTCTCCTTCGACGCGATCTACGACGCGTTCCCCGGCGAGCCCGCGCCCAAACTGGCGCTCGGTGTCTGCGCCGAGGTCCTCGGCCAGCTGGACAACGCTGCGGAGTACTACCGCCTGGTGTGGATGACCGACCCGAGCTACGTCAGCGCCGCGTTCGGCCTGGCCAGGGTGCAGCTCGCCGCCGGTGACCGGGCCGGCGCCGTACGGACGCTGGAGTCCGTGCCGGAGGCGTCGATCCACTACACGGCCGCCCGGGTCGCCGCCGTGCGCTCCCGGCTGCGGCGGCGCGCCGCGCACGATCCCCTGATCGACGATCTGTCGGCCGCCGCGGCGCAGGTGGAGGCGTTGCGGGACGTCGGTCTGGACCCGGTGCGCCGCGAGCAGTTGTCCACGGAGGTACTCGGCACGGCACTGGACTGGGTACTCTCCGGTAGTCCCGGAGCACAGCCTTCCGTACCGGATTCGGCGAGCACATCCCGGCGGGCGGGCGTCCCGTCCGCACTGCTCGGCAGCGAACTCGACGAACGCGGCCTCCGCTTCGGGCTGGAACGCTCGTACCGGGCCCTCGCCCGGCTCGCCCAGCAGGGTGAGGAGCGGATGGATCTGGTGGAGCGCGCGAACCGCTTCCGCCCCCGGACGTGGGTGTGATCGATGGCGTCGCAGATGCAACAGCCGACCGGGGCGGGCTGCCCCGGCTGCGGCGAACCGGTGGAAGTGGACGACCGCTTCTGCGGCGCGTGCGGTCATGACCTGTCGGCCGTGCCCGCGCGGCCTCCCGGCTCCGACCGCCCGACCCTCGCGATCGGCACCCCGGTGCGGTGGCCGGCCGCCTCCGGCACGGACAGCCGGGGCGCGCCCGCGCCGCTCCACCGCCCCGGAGACCTCCCGGGCACGGACTCGGCCGGCGCGTACCTCCCGGTGTACGGCGATACGGGGGCGGGCTCCGGCACCACGGCCGGTGCCCCGGGTCCGGGGGCGCCAGGCGGCCCCGGCGCCCCCGGACCCGGGGCGTCCGGTTCCGGCGCGTCCAGTTCCGGCGCCGGGCGGGGGCCCTTCGCCGGAGCCGGTGCCCCGGCGGGCGTCCCGAACCCCC
Source organism: Streptomyces sp. NPDC051018 (assembly GCF_044456085.1). NCBI lineage: Bacteria > Bacillati > Actinomycetota > Actinomycetes > Kitasatosporales > Streptomycetaceae > Streptomyces > Streptomyces sp. NPDC051018. Next base: position 81,305 of record NZ_JBITFN010000014.1, on the reverse strand, counting down.
CGGATGGCGGGCACCTCTCCGCGCCCTCCCACGGCGAGGGGGCGGGCCACCCGTCCCACGGCCGCGGTCCGGGCGGAAGCAGACCGTCCCCCACCGGCGGTCCGGGCGCGGACCAGCGGAGCGCGTACGGTCGCGCCGGGGCGCATCCGGGCACCGGCGGTGGTCCGGGCACGCCCCGGGCGGGCGAGGCTCCGGGCACGCCGGGCAGCACAGGACGGCCTGCCTCCGGTATCGCGGGCATCCCGAGCGGGGTGGGCGCCGACCTCCGGCCCCGGACAGGGCACCCGCAGGAGGCCGACCGGGCCGGCGTCGGGCAGCAGCCCGTCTCCCCCGACCGTCACGGCGGTTCCCGGTCCTCCGCCGCCGGAGCGCCGGACGGTCCCCCGGGGCGCCCGGGCGGCCCGGCGTCCGGGGACTTCGAACTGGCTGATCCGACGCCCCCGGAGCCGGGCCGGCAGCCGTCCGCGCACCGGCCGTCCGGCGAGCAGGGGTCGTCCGGCGAGCAGGGGTCGTCCGGCCATCAGCCGTCCGCGCACCGGCCGTCCGGCGAGCAGGGGTCGTCCGGGCAGCAGTCGTCCGGGCAGCAGTCGTCGGAGCCCTGGGAGCCCGCGCGCCAGGAACCCGCGCCGCACCGGGCGGCCCCCGGGGACTCCGCACCGCGGGAGCGTGCCGCCGCCGACCCCCGCGCGGCGGGAGCGGTGTCCCGGGGCGGCGGCGGTGAGAAGGTCTGTGTGGCCTGCCGGGCCGGGTATGTCGACACCGACGGATACTGCGAGAACTGCGGTCACGCCCAGCCCCGCGAGCGGGACCACATGGAGCGGGAGCTGGAGGCGGTCGCCGCCGTCAGCGACCGGGGGCTGCGCCACCATCGCAACGAGGACGCGTTCGCGGTGTCGTCCACCGTGCTGCCCGACGGTTCACCGGCCGTCGTGGCGATCGTCTGCGACGGCGTGTCCTCGGCGACCCGTCCCGACGAGGCGTCACTGGCCGCCGCGAACACGGCCAATGAGCTGCTGCTGGAGGTGCTTCCGCGCGGCACCCACCCCCAGCAGGCCATGCGCGAGGCGATCGTCGCCGCCTCGACGGCGGTCAACTCCCTGGCCGTGCACACCCCGCACGGCGATGCGATGGACCACGACCCGCAGCGCCATCAGAACGCGCCCGCCTGCACGATCGTCGGGGCGATCGCCGCGGGCGGCCTGCTGATCGTCGGCTGGGTCGGAGACAGCCGGGCCTACTGGGTGCCCGACGACCGCGGCGGCCCCGCGGCCCGGCTCACCGAGGACGACTCATGGGCGGCCCAGATGGTCGCGGCGGGCCTGATGAGTGAGGAGGAGGCATACGCGGACGAGCGCGCCCACGCCATCACCGGCTGGCTGGGGGCCGACTCGTATGAACTGGACCCGCACACCGTGGCGTACAAGCCGGACCGCCCGGGAGTGGTCGTGGTCTGCACGGACGGCCTGTGGAACTACGCGGAGGCCCCCGACGAGATGGCCAGGGCGATCCCGGCCGACGCCGCCGCCCGCCCGCTGCACAGCGCCCAGGTGCTGGTCGGGCACGCCCTCGACGGTGGCGGCCACGACAACATCACGGTGGCGGTCCTGCCGTTCGCGGTGCCACAGCCGGTGCCGCAACCAGGGGCGGGACCGGCGCCCACGGGCTGAACGGGGCGCCGGTCGGCACGTGTTCACCGGCAAGCGCCCATGCCGTCCCGCCAGCCGCCCGCGAACCGGACCGGATCAGGCCGGATCAGGCCGGCCCAGGACCGGCCCGCACGTGCCGGCCTCCCGCCCTCCGACGCCCGCCTCCGGCCGTAGCACCGAGACCGCACCACCCGAACACAACAGCACCGAAGCACGACGGCCCCAAGCGCCCCGGCGCCCAAGACCCAGAGCACCACACCACAGCACAGCCCACCGCAGACCGCAGCGCCGCGGCTGTCACCCGGACCGTGCCCGTCTCCGACGTCCCCTCCGACCGACTCTCCCGAGTGGAGTGCTCAAGGAGCCCATCAGATGGCCAATTTCTCCAAGTCCCAGGTGCCTCAGTTCTCCGTCGAGGTCTACCAGAACGAGTTTCTGCCGGAGGGCGGGCGCGAGGTGAGCGCGATCGTGACCGTCACCTCCACCGGCGGCGGGACCAGCGGCGGAGCTCCGCTGACGGGCGTCTCGGCGTCTCCGTCCGCGATACCCTCGCCCACCGCCGGGGCCGCCGTCGTGATCATGGTCGACGCCTCCGGTTCGATGGACTACCCGCCGACCAAGATGCGCAACGCCCGCGACGCCACCGCCGCCGCGATCGACACCCTGCGCGACGGCCTGGAGTTCGCGGTGGTCTCCGGTACCCATCTGGCAGCCCAGATCTATCCCCGCGGCGACCGTCTCGCGATCGCGGGTCCCGAGACCCGCGCCGCGGCGAAGGAAGCGCTGCGGCGGCTGACCGCGGGCGGCGGCACCGCCATCGGGACCTGGCTGCGGATGGCCGACCGGCTGCTGGCCACCGCGGAGAGCCCGATCCGGCACGGCATCCTGCTGACCGACGGCCGCAACGAGCACGAGTCGCCGCAGGATCTGCGGTCGGCGCTGGAGGCCGTGGCCGGCCGGTTCACCTGCGACGCCCGGGGCGTCGGCACGGACTGGGAGGTCAAGGAGGTCACCGGGATCGCGTCCGCGCTGCTCGGCACGGCGGACATCGTCGCCGATCCGGCCCACCTCGCCGCGGACTTCACCGCGATGATGGAGAACGCGATGGGCAAGGAGGTCGCGGATGTGGCTCTGCGGCTGTGGACACCCGTCGGCGTGGAGATCAAGTTCGTCAAGCAGGTGGCCCCCACGGTCGAGGAGCTGACCGGCCGCCGTACGGAGGCGGGTCCCCGCGCCGGGGACTATCCGACCGGTTCCTGGGGTGACGAGTCCCGTGACTACCACGTCTGCGTCCAGGTCCCGGAGGCCGGTATCGGCCGGGAGATGCTGGCGGCGCGTGCCTCGCTGATCATCCCGGCCCCCGACGGCGGCGCACCCGAGGTGCTCTCGCAGGGACTGATCCGGGCGGTGTGGACGGACGACATGGCGGCTTCCACCTCCATCAATCCGCAGGTCGCGCACTACACCGGCCAGGCCGAACTGGCACAGGTCATCCAGCAGGGGCTGGATGCACGCAAATCCGGTGATTTCGATGGTGCGACGGCCAAATTGGGCCGTGCCGTGCAGCTGGCGGCGGCATCCGGGAACGAGGACACTGCGAAACTGCTTTCGAAGGTGGTGGACGTCGTCGATGCGGCGACAGGTACTGTGCGACTGAAAGCGAAGGTCGCGGACGCCGATGAGATGACACTCGAAACGCGTTCCACCAAGACGGTTCGCGTGAAGAAGCAGTCGTGAAAAAGCAGTTCTGAGCAGCGGCCCTCGGGCCGGACGAAGAGAGGGGGAGGCGCCCCGTGCCGACCTGCCCGAACGGACACCAGTCGGGTTCCGACGACTGGTGCGAAGTCTGTGGCCACCGCATGGCCGCCCCCGGAGCTCCGGAGGGGACGGCCCCGCCGCCCCCTCCGCCGTCGTCCGGCTACGGATACGGCTACCCGGGCCCGGGGGACCCGAACGCCACGGCCCACGCCGAGCTGTGCCCGCAGTGCCGCACCCCGCGCGAGGCCATGGCCCCGTTCTGCGAGGAGTGCCGGTACAACTTCCTGACCCATACGGCGACCTCGTACACCCCGCTGGCACCGGCCCCGCAGCCGCCGGTCCCGAACCTCCCGGCGGGCTTCACCAACCAGCCGTCGCAGCAGCAGCCCGCGCCCCCGCGGGTGCCGGGACCGCAGGATCCCGGCCTCCAGGGCGGTAGCCCCCATCCCGGGCCCGGCCAGGGCCCCGACGCGTACGACTACCGGGGCTCACGGCCCTCTCAGCTGAACCGGCCCGCCGAGCCCTTGCGCGAGGGGCAGGGGCATCAGCCGCCGGCTCCGCCGTTCCAGCAGGGACCACCGCCCCCGCCGCCGTTCACCGGCGGTCAGGACCCCCGGGGGCCGGGGCAGCCGGGTCCTCCGTCGTACCAGCAGCAGGCCGCTCCCCCGGCCGCCCCGCAGCAGACGGTCGGCACGGACGACTGGACCCTGCCGCCGCCCTCGCAGCCGCAGTCGCCGGCGGCCCCCCCGGGACCGGGACAGCAGGGTGGTCCGCCGTCGTACCAGCAGCAGGCGCCGCCACAGTACGGCCGGCCCGACCAGGGCCAGGGCCTCGCGCAGGGTCATGGCCAGGCGCCCGGCCCGGGTCAGCACCAGTCGCCGCCGTCGTATCAGCACCCGGGCGGCTGGACGGCCGTCATCGGGCCCGACCGTGAGTACTTCATGGCGATGATGCAGCGCAGCGGCCCCGACGCGAGCGGGCTGAATCTGCCCGCGTACTCCCCCGAGCAGCGCCTTCCGCTGGTGGGGAACCAGATCACCATCGGCCGGCGCCGGGTCTCCACCGGTGAGTCGCCCGACATCGATCTGTCCGTGCCGCCGGAGGACCCGGGCGTCTCGCACCAGCACGCGGTTCTGGTGCAGCAGTCCGACGGCTCCTGGGCGGTCGTCGACCAGAATTCCACCAACGGCACCACGCTCAACGGCGCGGAGGACCCGATCCAGCCCTATGTCCCCGTACCGCTGAACGACGGCGACCGGGTCCATGTCGGCGCCTGGACGACGATCACGATCCGGCGCGGCTGAGCCGTATCCGGGCCGGGCACACCGACCCGGGAACACCGACATGGGAACACCGGGCCGAAATCACGGGCCCGGATCGCGGGCCCCCGAGGAACCGGGCCTGCCCGGAACCATGAGGTTCCCGGGCCCGGCTCCCGGCTCGGGTTCCGGCGCTGCGGGGAACCGGGCGCGTGAGGAGCCGGGGTCTATGGCACCGGGTATATGAGACGGCGGCGCCGCGTGGTGGACCTGTGGGCCGGTCCTCACCCGGGCTGCTGTCCGAGGGGCCAGATGTACGGTCCTCCGGGGTCGTCCAGCCAGGCCCACTGATGGCGCCCGCTGACCGTGATCCCGAACCGGTCCCGGCGCGGGCGCCGCTCGCGCTCCCACAGGGACAGGGCCTCCCGGGGGTCGAGGCTTCCCGCGGTCAGCGTCAGCAAGAAGCGGAAGAGGTCGTTCTCGATCACGTGCCGGGGCAGCCTGCCTGCATGTCCCTCCGGCGAGGCGCCACCCCCGCGCAGCGGGACGAAGTAAGCGGAGGTCCGCAGGAAGCGCCCCTCGGCGAAGCGGCCCCGGCTGTCGTCCCGTACCCGGAGGGCGATCAGACCGGTGGCGAGCGGGGCGAGGATCCGCGCCTCCGGACGGCACTGCGGCAGCCAGTCGTACGGGACCGACGGCAGGGTGCAGGTCGCGATGATCCGGTCGAAGGGGGCGCGGCCGGGGCAGCCCCGGGCGCCGTCCCCGGTGACGACGGCGGGGCGGTAGCCGGCGGTGGCCAGGTGCGAGCGCGCCGACTCGGTGATCTCCGGCTCCACGTCGATGGTCGTCACATGCTCGTCGCCGAGGCGATGGCACAGCAGCGCCGCGTTGTAGCCGGTGCCCGCGCCGATCTCCAGGACGTCGTCCCCGTACCGCACCTCCAGCGCCTCCAGCATCCTCGCCATCAGGGACGGCTGGCTGCTGGAGGAGATCAGCTCACCGTCGCGCACTCGGGTGGCCAGGGGCCCGTCGTAGTAGGCCCCGCGCAGCCAGCGCTCACGGCGGGCGGGGTCGGGGTCCTCGCTCCACAGCCGCTCGTAGGTGCCGGCCCAGTTGACGTAGTAGTACGGCACGAACAGATGCCGGGGGACCTCCTCGAACGCGAGGCGCCAGGCGGGGTCGTTCAGTGCTCCGTCGGCCGCGATCACCCGCACCATCGCCGCGCGGGCCTCGTCGGCGGGCTCGGCATACCGTTCCAGGTACGTACCCATATCTCCACTGTGCTGCGCCACCGCGACGGACGCGAGCACCCCGGCCGCACGGCGTGATCACAGCGGTTCCGCCGACGAGACCACGAAGGTTCCGCCGACGAGACCACGGAGGTTCCGCCGGTGGTCTCCCGGCGGGTCCGCGAGCACGGGCCCCGGCTCCCTCAGCCCCGTACCGGACCCGCGGGCTCCATCCTGCGGGAGCTCCCACTCCCGGGGGCCGTGGCGAACAGAGGTCCTAGGCCCCGAGTCCTCGGCCGGTCCGTCTGAGACCATGGACGGGTGACTGAGATTCCGCGCGGCACCCTTCAGGAGCAGACCTTCTACGAGCAGGTCGGCGGCGAGGAGACGTTTCGGCGGCTGGTGCGCCGCTTCTACCAGGGCGTCGCCGAGGACCCGCTGCTGCGGCCGATGTATCCGGAGGAGGACCTGGGCCCCGCCGAGGACCGGTTCGCGCTGTTTCTGATGCAGTACTGGGGCGGGCCCCGCACCTACACCGAGAACCGGGGCCATCCCCGGCTGCGTATGCGGCATGTGCCCTTCCGGGTCGACCGGGCCGCACACGACGCCTGGCTGAAGCACATGCGGGTCGCCGTCGACGAGCTGGAGCTGTCGCCGGAGCACGAGCAGCAGCTGTGGAAGTACCTGACCTACGCCGCCGCCTCCATGGTGAACACGGAGGGCTGACCTCTCCCGGTCACCAGACCCGTCCAGGCCCCGTCCCCCGGCCCGGTCGCCTCCGGCTGTGTCCGGTCGCGCCCGCCGGGCCGGGGTGAGCACCGTCACCCGCCGGGCCGGGGCCGTACCGCTTCCGGCCCGTCCGATACCAGGGCGTGCCCTTCCCGGCTCGACCGGCTCCGGCCCGCCGCCGCCCGCGCCGCCCCGGATCGTTCGCCTCCGCTCAGCCGCCGTGCCCCATCCTGCGGGACAGCTCCTCCGCCGCCGCCATCGTCCGCTTGGCCAGCCCGGGCAGCAGGTCCTCGCCGAGCCGGTAGGCCGGGCCGGAGACGCTGAGCGCGCCGATCACGGTCCCGTCGTACGAGCGGACCGGCGCGGCGACCGCGTTCAGCCCCCTCTCCAGCTCCTCCACGACGACCGCGTACCCCTGCTCCACACACGCGCCGAGCTGCGCGTCGAGTACGGCGGGCGAGATGACGGTGTGCTCCGTAAACCGTTCCAGCCCGGCGGCGAGCAGTCTCTTCCCGACGGCCGGCGGCGCGTGCGCGAGCAGCACCTTGCCGCTGGAGGTGGCGTGCAGCGGGGTGCGGCGGCCGAGCCAGTTGTAGGTGGCGACGGCGGCGGCGCCCCGGGCCTGGGTGACATTGACCGCGGCGTCGTCGTCGAGGATCGCGATGTTCACGGTTTCCCCCACCTCGTCGGCGAGGTCCCGGCACAGGGGGATGCCCTCCTGTGAGATGTCGAGGTGCCCGGCCGCGGCACCGGCGAGCCGGAGCATGCCCGCGCCCAGCCGGTACTTTCCGCGCTCCCGGGACTGGGCGACCAGGCCACGGTTCTCCAGCGCCCCGAGCAGCCGGAACGCGGTGGACTTGTGCACCCCCAGCTCCTCGGCGATCTCCGTGACACCGGCCTCGCCGTGCCGGGCGAGGCTCTCCAGCACGCTCACGGCCCGGTCCACCGACTGCACGGCGCTCGCCTTGTCCGTCATCCGCCCAACCCCCGCGTCGCCTCATCGGCCAAAGTGCCGTCCGGCCTTCGCGCATCGCGAGGCGCGATGCGTCATCTGTCTGCGCGCATGCCCACCGGTGTGGATATCAACCGGTTCTGGTGGGGATGACGCCGAGTCCGCCGAGTCCGTTCGCGCGTACGGCGACCGATCCGTAGGGCGTACGCAGCCGGAGCCATGAGCCGGCGGCCAGCAGGGCGACCGGAAGACCCGGACGCAGAAAGCCCAGGGAGTACGCGGCATGGACGGCCCGCAGGGGCAGCGCGGTCCCGGCGACCTCGCGGGACCAGATCTCGCGCCCGATGCGGTCGCGCTCGGCACGGGTGCGCTGCTCGGCGGGCAGCCGCTCGGCGCGGAGGCGGAATTCGGCGACGGCGGCGGTGACGGCGTCCCGCATCTCCGTGACCCCGGGGAGTCCGGGCAGCTCGCGCCAGCCGCCCCGGGGCGGCAGCACCCCCGCCCACGGCGGTCCGGTGACGGATCCGGGAACGGTGAACCCGTCCCCGCCGATGTTGTCGAGCAGCTCACCCGCGGAGACCGTGGCATCGAGCAGGAGGGGTTCACCGAGCCGTGCCGTACGGATCGCCAGCACCTCGAACGAGGGCGGGCGGCCGAAGACGGCGAGGCTCGGCGCGGGGCCCTCGGCGCCGCCCGCCTGGAGACGGACGGCGGCGGCACGGTCGTAGTGGAGCAGCCGGGCGAGGAAGGCGGCGAGATCCTCCGCCTCCCTGACATCCGCGAAGTGGGGGCTCCGCACGGGCACGCTCATGCGACGAGCGCGCCTTCGTCGGCCTCCTCCAGGAACCGCAGGAGGTAGGACTTCTCCTCCGCGCTGATACGGCGCGGACGGCCCGCTTCGAGGTCGTACGGGACGACGACCGTCGAGGCCCGTACATAGATCTCCGCGGCGCCCTCGGTGTCCTTGACCTCGTACGCGATGGTCAGCGAAGCCGCGTTGATCCTCGTCACCCATGACTCGACGACCACCGGCTCGTGCCGGTGGACCAGCGGGCGCACATAGTCGATCTCATGGCGCGCCACGACCGATCCGCCCGAGAACGAGGGCGAGCCGTCCCCCGGCTGGAGCCGGAACATGAAGTCGATCCGTGCCTCTTCCAGATACCTCAGGAAGACCACGTTGTTGACATGCCCGAAGGCGTCCATGTCCGCCCAGCGGAGGGGGCAGCGGTAGATATGACGGGCCATGGGTGATCTCAGTCCCTCAGCCTCGGGTGAGCTTCTTGTACGTGGCACGGTGCGGGCGGGCCGCGTCCGGTCCGAGGCGCTCGATCTTGTTCTTCTCGTACGACTCGAAGTTGCCCTCGAACCAGAACCACTTGGAGTCGCCCTCGTACGCGAGGATGTGCGTCGCCACCCGGTCGAGGAACCAGCGGTCGTGGGAGACGACCACGGCCGCGCCGGGGAACTCCAGCAGCGCGTTCTCCAGGGAGGAGAGGGTCTCGACGTCGAGGTCGTTGGTGGGCTCGTCGAGGAGCAGCAGATTGCCGCCCTGCTTGAGGGTGAGCGCGAGGTTCAGCCGGTTGCGCTCACCGCCGGAGAGCACCCCGGCGGGCTTCTGCTGGTCCGGCCCCTTGAACCCGAAGGCGGACACATAGGCGCGGGACGGCATCTCGACCTGGCCGACGTTGATGTAGTCCAGTTCGTCGGAGACCACGGCCCACAGGGACTTCTTGGGGTCGATGTTGGCGCGGCTCTGGTCGACGTAGCTGATCTTGACGGTCTCGCCGACCTTGATGGCGCCGGAGTCGGGCTGTTCCAGGCCCTGGATCATCTTGAACAGCGTGGTCTTGCCGGCACCGTTCGGGCCGATGACACCGACGATGCCGTTGCGCGGGAGGGTGAAGCTGAGATCGTCGATGAGGAGCTTCTCGCCGAAGCCCTTGGAGAGGTTCTCGACCTCGACGACGACACTGCCCAGACGGGGGCCCGGCGGGATCTGGATCTCCTCGAAGTCCAGCTTCCGCATCTTGTCGGCCTCGGCCGCCATCTCCTCGTACCGCGCGAGACGGGCCTTGGACTTGGCCTGGCGCCCCTTCGCGTTGGAGCGGACCCACTCCAGCTCTTCCTTGAGGCGCTTGGCCCGCTTGGCGTCCTTCTGGCCCTCGACCTTGAGGCGGGCCTGCTTGGACTCCAGGTAGGTGGAGTAGTTGCCCTCGTAACCGATCGCGCGGCCGCGGTCCAGCTCCAGGATCCAGCCCGCGACGTTGTCGAGGAAGTACCGGTCGTGGGTGATGGCGACGACGGTGCCGGCGTACTTGGCGAGATGCGCCTCCAGCCACTGCACGGACTCGGCGTCCAGGTGGTTGGTGGGCTCGTCGAGGAGCAGCAGGTCGGGGGCTTCGAGCAGCAGCTTGCACAGGGCGACGCGGCGCTTCTCGCCACCGGAGAGGTTGGTGACGGGCCAGTCGCCGGGCGGGCAGCCGAGCGCGTCCATCGCCTGCTCCAGCTGGGCGTCGAGGTCCCAGGCGTTGGCGTGATCCAGCTCTTCCTGGAGCTTGCCCATCTCGTCGAGCAGCGCGTCGGAGTAGTCGGTCGCCATCTGCTCGGCGATCTCGTTGAACCGGTCCAGCTTGCCCTTGATCTCGGCCACCCCGCCCTGGACGTTCTCCAGCACGGTCTTGGACTCGTCCAGCGGCGGCTCCTGGAGCAGGATGCCGACCGTGTAGCCGGGCGCCAGGAACGCGTCACCGTTGGACGGCTGCTCCAGTCCGGCCATGATCTTCAGCACGGTGGACTTACCGGCGCCGTTCGGGCCGACCACACCGATCTTCGCGCCGGGCAGGAAGCTCAGCGTCACGTCATCGAGGATGACCTTGTCGCCGTGCGCCTTGCGCGTCTTGCGCATCGTGTAGATGTACTCAGCCAAGAGAAACCGTCCGGCAGATAAGTGGTTGGGCAGAGATACACCCCATCTTGCCGTACGCCGGACCCCCGAAGGAAACCGGTAACGGCGCGGGGCCGATCGGCGCGGCACCGGCCCGGCTCCGGGTCCGCTCGCACTGCACCGGGGCGAGGGACCGACACGGCCGGGTGCCGACCAGGACGGCGAGGGCCGGGGGCGGGCCGGGACGGAGCGAGGGGCCGGGGGCAGCGACCGTGCCGTGGCAGGGGGACCGGGTCGGGCCAGGACGCGGTCGGGCCAGGACGGGGTCGGGCCAGGACGGGGCCGGGACCGGCCCACCCGGATCGGGACCGGCTGACGCCCATGTCGGGACCGGCCCACCCGTGTCGCGGCTCCACCCCGAACCCCGCACCCGCCCGGACGGGACCGGCATGCCCGGGCCGGGGCGGATCCGGGCGGCTGTTCCCGGCTGTCCCCGGGGCACTCGCCCGGCGCAGGGCCAGGCCCCCGGGACAGCTGGGGACAGCTGGGGACAGCCGGGAAACAGCGGACAACGACGGCGCCGGTCGACGGACGACGAACGGCGGTCGCCGGACGGCGGACGGCCCCGGGAGCCTTGGCTTCCCGGGGCCGTCGTCAGCGCGGAGTCACCCTGCGCTCAGGGGTGCTTACTCCGCGGTGGAGGTCTTCTTCTTCCGGAGGACGAAGACCGCGCCGCCGCCGACGGCGACCAGGGCGATCGCGATGCCCGCGATCATCGGGGTGGAGTTGGAGCTGCCGGTCGCGGCGAGGTCACCGCCACCACCGCTCGTGGAGGTGGAGGTGGAGGCCGAGGTACCACCGGCCGAGGCGGGGCTGGGGTTGCCCGGGTTCTCGGGCTCCGGGTCGGTGGGCGGGCTGGTCTTGCAGTCCAGAACGCCCTTGAACGTCTCCTTGAACCCGTCCGGACCCGTGATGGTGATCTCGTACGCCTGGTCCTCGGCGACCGGGACGGTCACCGTCTTCGACCCGCCGGCCGGGACGGTGTGCTCCGCGCCCGCCAGCTTGAAGGTGAAGGGCTCGTCACCCTTGTTGCTCGCGGTGACGTCGACGCCGCCCTTGGCGCAGTTCTTCTCGGCGGTGACCGCGGGTATCGGGCCGGTCTTGGCCCAGCTCGCCGTCGCGTTCGCCGTGACCGTGGACTCACTGGAGCCCGCGAGGATCATCGTCTGGCTCTTGCCGACGGCCGGGGCGAACGCCCGGCCCACCGGCACGGACGTGGTCGCCTGCGCCGTCAGGGTCGCCGTACCGTCCGCGGCGTCGGCCGGGACGTCGAAGAACACCTTGGAGCCGTTGGCACCGGAGGTGACGGGCTTGCCCGCCTCGTCGACGAGCTTGACCCCGCCGGCGATGGCGTCGGCCGACAGCGCCAGGGACGCCTGGGCCGCGTTGGTCTGGACGGTCACGGGACCGAGGCGGCCGCCCGGCTTGCCGGAGACCGCGTTCGGGTCGAGGGTGAGCGAGGCCTTCGGCTCCTGGAGCTTCTTGGCTTCCTTCTCCAGGTACGTGGCGAGCTTCTCCGCGTTCTCGTCGTCCGCGGTGACCTTCACGTCGTCGGAGAAGCGCCAGATGGCCACCTGCGTGCCGGCCGCGGCGGTCTGCTCGGTGAGCGCCCCCGCGCCCGCCTTCTCCGCCAGCGCCTTCAGATCGTCGACCTCCGGATAGGAGTTCTTCAGGATCCAGAGGATCTTGCCGGCGTTCTCGTTGCTGTTCAGGGACGTCTGCTCCCAGGGCGTCTCCTGGTACTTCGCGTCGTCCACCGTCGGGTTGTAGATGTCGATGCAGTACGTCTTCAGCTTGCCGCCGCCGTCGACGGTCATCTCGAACACGCCGGCGTTCATGGACTGGGGCTCCTTCTCCCCCTTCCAGTAGATCTTGGACCCGTCGAAGGTCTTCAGCCCGTCCAGGGTGGCGACGGCGCCACCCTGGTGCTGAGGACCGTCCGCGGCCGCGGCCGCACCCGCGCCCATCAGCGAGCCCGTCGCGACGAGACCGGTCACCGCCACGGCGGCGGCTATGCGACGAACTGTCGAACGGCTGCGTCGCACCGACGCAGAGAACGTGGAAAACACAGAAATCCCCTCCGGGCGAGGCCATTCGCGATGTAACGCGTGGGGAGTGTGCCTCGCCTACTGACTCAAGTGCCCCGTGAGTACCGGGGAATCCTATGGAGGCAAAGCCGCACGGTCCCCAGTCATACCGTCAGATAAGCATTCCGACTCAAAATCGTTATCCCAGCACCTTCACCGGGGTCCGACTCTCTTTCTGAGTCGATAAATCTCCACACTTTCCGGGGAGATGGAGACAGTCCGGTCCCAGGTCAGGAGCCAGTAAGCGGAATACCCGCCACCGCAGCCGGACTTGTCCCGACCATCACATTCGACCCTTTTTCCTGATCGTGTGGCGGTTGTTGTACAGCGGTATTCGGCCCCGTCTTCATGGCCCGCCGGAATGCCGCCGTCCCGCGCGAAAGATCGTGTCCGACGGCTACCGCTTCGATGTCCACGAACGTCTTGCGCGGCCCGCCCGGGGCATCGCCGTAACCTTCCCGGTCGCTCTCCCGCACCTTCAGCCGGCCATGCACCACCAGTGGTTCACCGACGGAAACGGAACCTGCCAGATTGATGGCGAGCGACCGCCAGGCGAACACGGTGTAAAAGCTGGTGTGCCCATCCGTCCAGGTCCCCGCCTGACGGTCCCAGCGCCGTGGTGTCACCGCCATCCGGAACCGCGCGACCCCACCCGTCGCGCCCTCCCTGTACTCCACGCCCGTGGCGGCGTTGCCCACCAGAGTCACCATGGTGTCGTTCACGGCGACCACCTCCCCGTCCAGTCGATCGCGCCGAGCGCGATCGCTTCGGTCGAACCGGCCGCCCTCGTGGTCCGGCCGGATCTCCATGCTGGACGGGATCCGGAGATCCCGCCGGGGCCTGTGGACGACCACACGCTTGTGGACAACCCCGTCACCCGACGCGCATGTTGCGCCCCTCACGGACCGTCAGCCCGGTGCGCACCCCGGAGTCCGGCACGGTCCCGCCCACGCCCCCACACCCCCGTACCCTCAGCCCTCAGCCCTCAGCCCGTCGGCGACCCCCAGCCCCGGGCCCGGCACCCACCCCCCGTCAGCAGAGACCCGCCGCCTCCGCCGCCCCCCTCATCACCCCGCCCCTCGCGGAGCCCCGCCCGTCGAGGGAACGAGTCCGCCGCGCGCTCCGCCCCGCATCCCCGGATGACCCCCGGCACCCCCGCCGGCGCCCGCCCGCCCCGCGACGGTCGCGTACTGCTCCCGCACCTCCCGGTACCGCATCAGCTCCCCGGCGATCGGATCGAGGACCTTGGCCCGTCCGCACCCCGCGGCCGCCTCCCGCAACCGTCGCTCGGCGTCCTGTCCGTACCGCCGTGCCGGCCCTCGTACCGCCGCCGTGCAGGCCCACTCCACCAGCGGCCCGCCCACGATCCCGGCGAGCATCAGCAGCGCGGGCGTGATCAGCCCAGGCTCCAGCACCCCGATGATCTGGCCGACCAGCCACAGGCCGCCGTAGACCTGCAGAAGGGTCATCGACGCCTGCGCCAGCACCGCCGCGGGCCACCAGGCGGGCCGCAGCGGGCGCTTGCCCGTGGTCTCGGCCTCCCGGGCGGCCAGTTCGTCCAGGGCCTCGGGCAGCCCGTCGGCCCCGCGGACCGCCGCCTCGCGCACCGCGTGGGCCCAGGGCGCGGGCAGCCCGGAGGCCGCCTCGTCCGCGACCGTGCGCACGGCCTGTTCGACGCGCTGACGTGCCGTCGGCTCCTCCTCCAGCGGAACCGTGACCGGGGACGCTCCGCCCCCCGGCGTACGCGTGCGCTCGTACCAGCGCCAGAGCCGCAGCCATGGTGTGCCGCACGCCCGGCCCGCGTGCCTGCGCCACTCGCGCTCGGCGGCCTCGCCCGCCGCCTTGGCGCCGACCGCCTCCGCGAGCCTCGCCCCGAAGTCGTCCCGGGCCCGCTCGTCGAGACCCGTCCGCCCTTCGGCGACATACGCCGGACGCAGCTTCAGCGCCGCCGCGTCCACATCGGCGGCCAGCCGGCGCGCGGCCGCCGTCTTCTCCTGGACGAACGAACCGATGAGGTCACGCAGTTCCCCGACACCGTCACCCGTAAGAGCGGACAGCGCGAGTACGGTGGCCCCCGGCTCGCCGTGCTCGCCGAGTGCCATGCCGTCCTCGTCGAGGAGCCTGCGCAGATCGTCGAGTACCAGGTCGGCGGCCTCCCCGGGCAGCCGGTCGATCTGGTTGAGCACGACGAATGTCGTCTCGGCGTGGCCCGCGAGCGGGCGCAGATACCGTTCGTGCAGGGCGGCGTCCGCGTACTTCTCCGGATCGACGACCCAGATCACCGCGTCCACCAGCGCCAGCACCCGGTCCACCTGCTCGCGGTGTCTGACCAGCGCCGAGTCGTGGTCGGGCAGATCGACCAGGACGAGCCCGGACAGTTCCTCCGCTCCGCCCGCGAGCGGTCTGCGGCGCAGTCTCGGCGGGATCGCCAGCCGGTCGAGCAGCCCGGCGGCCCCTTCCGACCAACTGCACGCGATCGGCGCGGAGGTGGTGGGCCTGCGCAGCCCGGTCTCGGAGAGCGGGACCTCGGCAAGGGCGTTGAAGAGGGTGGACTTCCCGCTTCCGGTGGCACCGGCGACGGCGACGACCGTATGCCGCGAGGAGAGCCGCTGCCGGGCGGCGGCCTCGTCGAGCACCCGCCCGGCCTCGGCGAGAGCGCCGCTGTCCAGTCGCGTACGCGAGAGGCCCACGAGTTCGCGCAGGGCGTCCAGGCGCGTACGCAGCGGTCCGCAGTAGGTACCGCCGATCGGTACATGCTCGTCGTCCGGCCCGGCGTCCTCCCGCCATTCTCCCCCGGCTCCCCCGGCTACCCCGGCCGCCTCGGGTCGGGCGGCGCGACGGGCGATCAGTCCGTCGTCCCAGCGCCCCGCGGCCCGTCCGGACCGCTCGTCCCCGCGATCGCCGGAGCCGCCCTCCGTACGCTCGCCGAACCGTTCCGCCCCGCGATCGCCGGAGCCCTTGTCCGCGTGGGAGTTCCCGTCTCTCCCCCTCTTCCCACGGCCATCCCTCCGACCGTCCGTACGGCTGTCCCCGGAGCGGATCTCGTTCTCGTCGCCCGTGATGGCGCTCACCGCCGTCACCTCACCTTCTGCAGCAGGGACAGCGCGGCGATCAGCTCGGCCTGTGGATCGGGGGTCATATCGAGAGCGTCGAGGGGCGCGAGCCGCCGGTCGCGCTCGCTGTTCAGTACGCCGTCGATGCACGTGGTCATCAGCTCGCCACCCCGGTCGCGCAGCCGCAGCGCGATCTGGGCACCGACCCGCTCGGCGAGTTGTTCACCCGCGCCGCGGGTCCGCCGGCCGCCGAGCAGGGCCGCGGCGACCAGGGCGGCCACGGTCTCGGAGTCGGGCGCGGCGCTCTGTTCCAGCCCGCGTACCTCCTCCTCGGCCAGTTCCTCCAGCTCACGGCGCCAGCGGCGTACGGCGATCCCGATGCGCTCGGCCGCCTCCAGATCGAGCCGCCCGTCGAAGGTGACCCCGGCCGCGCCCGGCTCCCGGCGCCAGGCATCGTGGACATGCTCATCAGCGGCGGCGACGGCGCACTGCACCAGCGCGCACAGGCTGCCGACCAGCGCGTCCAGCAGCTCGCCCGCGGAACTGTCCCGGGGGAACCCGCGCCACCGCGTCCGCGCGTCCCCGGCGAGCACCGCACCCGAGGTGAGCTGACGGTTCACCCGTTCGCGCTCCTTCTCGTACGCCTCCTCGACCACGCCCATGAGCCGTACGGCGGCGGCGTACTGCCCCGCGACGGCGGCGGCCAGCTCGGGCATCCGCGATGCGAGCGAGTCGATCACCCCCGTCGCCGTACGCCCGAGTGCCTGCTGGCGGGCGGCCGGGTCCTGCGCCCGGTGGGCGAGCCAGGCGAACAGCGGCGCCACGGCGGTGGTGGGGAGCAGCCCGCTGCCGCGCCCGGCGGACTCGGGCAGCTCGGGGACGGTGAACCGGGGCACATCGCCGAGCCCGGCCTTGGTCAGCAGGGCCGCGTACTGCCGTGAGACATCGTTGATCACCTGGTGCGGCACCCGGTCGAGCACGATGATCAGCGTGGCGTTGTACTCCTTGGCGGTACGCAGCAGATGCCAGGGCACGGCGTCGGCGTACCGGGACGCGGTCGTCACCATGACCCAGACATCCGCGGCGCAGATGAGCCGGGCCGCGAGCAGCCGGTTCTCGACGACGAGGGAATCGATGTCGGGCGCGTCGAGGAGGGCGAGCCCCCGGGGCAGATTGGACGCCTTCTCGATCCGCAGCTCGTTCCCGCCGTCGGGGGCCGGGGCGCCCTCGTCGCTCTCCTCGCCCGCCTCCTCCTGGTGGGGCAGCCATACGCGGCTGAGCTGGGGCAGCACCCGCATCCCCGCGAACCAGTGGTGATCGTCCGGGTGGCATGCGAGAACGGGTGTCCGGGTGGTCGGCCTCAGCACCCCCGCCTCGCTGACCCGCCGCCCCACGAGCGAATTGACCAGCGTCGACTTCCCGGCCCCGGTCGACCCCCCGACCACGGCGAGCAGCGGCGCGTCCGGGGACTTCAGCCGGGGCACCAGATAGTCGTCGAGCTGTGCGAGCAGTTCTACCCGCGTCTGTCTGGCCCGGGGCGCGCCGGGCAGCGGCAGAGGAAGACGCACGGCGGCGACACGGTCGCGAAGGGCGGTAAGTGCGTCGATCAGCTGAGGCCGTGCATCCAAGGTCACCACATGCGAAGAATGCCTAATTTTGGCTGCTTTTTGAAGCGTATGGCCATGCCCTGCGCGCCGGTCGGACACACGGGACAGACGGGATGAGTGGGACGCAGGCATAACGAGTGCACAACACCCACGACCCGAGGCGTGAAAAGCGATGCAGGAATCGCACCTGCCTGCGATTATCGGTTCGCTTCACCGAACCTCCACATAGAGCCACGCAGGCGAAGCAACCGGGTCAAGGCGACGGGAGCCCTATCCTTGTCCCCGGCAAGGCCACGGGCTCCGGTATCCGCGGCCACCATCCGGCCCCCGTAGCTCAGTGGATAGAGCAGGCGCCTTCTAAGCGCTTGGCCGCAGGTTCGAGTCCTGCCGGGGGCGCCACCGTCTCACCATCAGGTGAGAGGCGTTTTTGCAGGTCAGAGCATGTGCGGCTGACCGCAAGGGCGAATCGGAATCTCGCACTCCATCAAGGGCGAAGTCCGGCTGACACCGGCCAAAACCGGGCTTCTACGGGTGTCCGTCCCACATACGTCCCACAGAATCGGGGCCTCGGAGGGCCCCGGCTGCAGGCGGTGCACAAGCAGAGCGGCCTCGGAACCCGCTGTTCGCGGGGCTCCGAGGCCGCTTTTCACGCCGCCACCTCCGGGAGGTCCTGGGCGCCTTCGATCCGTTTCAGGTAGTCGTCCAGCTGCCCGACGACGCAGCGTGCGTAGATGGCCAGCAGGACCGGCACGCTGTTGCCGGCCCATTCGGCGACCTGGGCGGGCGGGATGCCGCTGTTGAGCCAGGTCGTCAGGCAGGTGTGACGAAGGTCGTACACACGCCTGCCGGTCGGCGTCTTGAGCTCGTGCTTGGTCAGGATCTCCTCGCGCGCCTTCGCCCAGACGCGCCGGAACACCGAGCCGGCGAGCATGCCGCCCTTCTCCCCGGGGAAGAGGAGATCGTCCGGCTTGAGACCGTACTTCTCGATGGTCTCGCGGAGGATCGCGACAAGGGACGGGTGGAGGGGAACGACGCGCGTGTCGCCCTCGCCCCGGCCCTTGAGGTCCCGTTCCTCGTGGACCTCCCCGGTGTCCGTCCACTGGCTTCCGACTTCGGGCTGGGCCTCGTGCACGAGGAACTCGCCCCACCCGGCCTCGGGCAGCGTGGCGTCCCCGACACGGAGGGCAACGGCTTCCTCTGGGCGCAGGCCCGCGTAGTAAAGGGCGGCGAAGAAGGCCCGGTAGATGCGCCCACGACGCGGACGCTCGCCTATCCAGTCCAGCATCTTCGCGACCAGGTCACGGTTCAGCAGGCAGCGCTTGTCGATGGCCTGCGCCACCTTGGGGGCAGCACGTTCCTTGCCCTTCGGGAGCGGATTCTGCTTCAGGTAGTTGTGCCTGATCGCGTACCCCATGACCAGGTTCATGATCCGATCGTTCCGTATGACCGAGCTGGCGGCAGCCGCCGTGCCGTCCAGGAGGGTGCTGAGCGCGGAGACGACCTTGTCAACGTTCTCGGTCTTCTCCCAGGCACTCATGGGGAGGGAGTTCCGCTTGACCCAGTCGAGGATCGTCCGCACCTCGGCGGGGACAAGCTCATCGGGGTTGTTGCGCCTGTTGACGTTGAAGGCGTACTCCCGCAGCGCCCTGCGTACCATCACAGGATCGAAGTGCGCCGGAGGCGGCGTACGCAGCAGGGCGATGGTGGCGGAAGTCAGCGCCTTGGCCATGTTCTTCCGGGTGTTCCCGGAAGCACGCGGCCATTTCCAATCGACGTACTCGACGGCAAGCTCGAACCACTTGACCTCGGACGCCTTGGACAACCATGAGATCGGGAAGCCGTTTTCGACACAGAAGGGCTCGCGCTTCCGATGCGCGGTCATGAGCTTCGAGCGTTCGTCGTCGGCGGCTGCGTACTTCTTGTAGGTCTTACTGTGCTTCCTGTGGGCAACCTTCCAGCGGACTGTGTAGGTGCTGCCCTTCGCCCGCTCGTTCGTCTCGATCTTGTAGAAGCGAACGTCCAGTGAGCCGACGTCCATCAGGAAGGGTCCTCGCAATCAATGAGCCAGTTTTCGAGATCGCGGCGTCGTATTCGGAGAGTGCCGTTGGGTAGGCGGATGCAGAGCGGGCCCCGCCCCTTTTGGCGCCAGTCGTAGAAGGTTGATCGGGAAATTCTCAGCTCGTCGCACACGTCATCGACGGTGAGCTGCGAAGCAGGTCGCGTCGCTGCTGTCACGACGCCACCTCGCAGTCACAAAGGAGGGCCGCGCTCGGTAGGATGGCGGGCTGACGTGCTGTCACGAGGCGAAAAAGGGCATGAGGTATCGCCGATGGGCACTTGAGCATGAACTTTGGTCCCTTGGGAAGAAAGCACGCGGAGCGAAGGGGCGGAATCAGCGCCGAGCTCCGCAGGGGCTGCGAAGCACCGCTATCTATCAGCGAGCAAGCACTGTGTCGCGAGAGCAGCAGTCGCGAGTGCCGTCTGGTACCTCCTCATAGATTTGTGACACGTCGACTGCGTCCGCCACGGGTCCACCGCCAAGCAGCCCGTGCGAACGAAATCAAGGATCCGGACGATCCCCGGTTTGGCGAACCGGGGATCGTCGGCTATACATCGCTCTGCGCGCTCCCCCACCCAGCCTGATTCCGCGTCACGGAGCCTCCGAGGAATGAGAGCACAGTCACTTCCCATCACCGCTAACCCCGGAGTGGTCAATATGCGGCTCGGGCCGGGCGACAACATGCACGAAAGTCGCCTCGACCGAATTAACGTGACACCTCGCTATTTCTCGACCAGCCTCTAAGGATGTTGTACGTTGACATCCTTTCGGGATGCATTCAAGTCCTTACAAGCAGTTCTCCGTCTGCTATGAGTGAATCAAGCAGAAGCCGCTGCCCAACCCGGTTCACGGGCCGTGCGTTCTCGTTCGCGGGCGGTTCCCAATTCGAATACGGCATCGTGGGGAGCGCCGGCAACGGCCCGGTGGCTGAACAGTTCGAGCAGCAACTGCAGGGGGAATTCGTCGCGGTTGAAGCCGCCGGGGATCGCCGCCGCAGCGGTGGCGGTTCGAGGACAATGAGCCTTTTCCAACCTCACGTTGAGGCGTAGTGAAGGACGAGGACGGCCTTTCACGAAGTCGGTGCTCCGGTTGGTGCCGCAGCGGAGCTTCCGCAGGAGGCGCCAGCCCTTCAAGACGGCCATGGCCTGCTCGCCGACGCCCCGGATCTTGGCGTGGCTGTTGTTGCGCCGTCGCTTCCAGCGCTTGAGCCGACGGCCCCAGAAGGGGACTCGGATGTGCCGTCCGGCATGGGCAGCAGTGTGCCGTCCAGGATGACGCACGCCTTGGCTGTGGCGGTCTTCATGGCCTCGGCCAGGGTCGGGGCGCGGGCGGCCAGGACCTCGATGGCCTCACGCCGGGCCGCGCCCGCGACCTGACCGGTCGCTTCGGGATGCCCAACTGCCCAGTTCCGTCGCAGCGGTGACGTGCCGACAGAAGCAGGATGTAATCTCCTCTCCAATCCAGAGAAGAGGAGTCGCCATGGCGACGCGGGTTGACTTTAATTTCGGTGACGACGGAAGCCAGGAGAGCATCGTGATCTCCTCCGACCAGCTCGCCCGAGTGGTGCGCGCCGCACTGCAAGACAAGGTGCTGCTGTCGGAGCAGGCCGCGCCTCATGACCTGTGGCGGGACATCGAAGCCGTGACCAGACTGCTGGAGGGCCTGGAGGATTGGCGGGAGAGGGCCATCGTGGCGGTCGACGAAAGCGGCACCGTGGACCGGAGCGCCCTCGGCATCGCCGCGAGCATGGGCGCAGCAAAGCTGTACGACCTGCTGGAACGGCACGGCCGGCCACGCAATCAGACACGGCTGACCCAGGTGGAGGCGCTGGAGAGCCGGGTGACCGGCGAGGACGGAGAGTGGGACCCGGCCCGCGTCGTCGCCACCATGAACAGCTACGGCTGGGAGACCGACGACAAGCGGGCCCGCGCACTGCTGCGGGCGCTGACCGAGCAGGAGGTGCTGGAAAAGATTCCGAACCGAGGCGGACGCGCCGTCTACCAGGTCGTCAACCCTCGGGACTGGCTGTACTGCCTGGACCCGGAGCGCGACACGATCGAGAACGGCCCCTCCACTCCAGCGCGGGTCGCGAGGCTGGCGCGCGAAGACTCCGGTCCGACCGAGTGGTGGCTCGGGAAGCCGCTGAAGCGGATGAGGGACGGTGACCGGCTGTGGATCTACTTCGGCGGGGTCGAAGGAAAGATCGCGGCGATGGCGCATGTGAAGTCGTCGCCGCGACCGGCGCCGATCGGTTCGCAAAAGCCGTACGAGTTCGACGCCGAACTGGACCTGAAGGCGACCACGGCTCTGTCCAAGTCGCCGGTACGGCTTGAGGAGATGGATCAGAGGCACCCGCAGGCATGCGGGGAGATGCGGGCGGCGGACGTGAAGCTGGCCGAAGCGCGTGCCAACCTCTGACCGCCCTTCCCGCTGGGCGCGCACCGCATCGCCGTGCGTGCTCAGCTCTTGAGGGCTTGCTCGATCCGCTCGAAGTTCTCAGGGCTGAAGTTGCCCCGGCTGATCTGCACGCTCCGGTTTTGTTTCGGCGTCACCACATTCGGATACGACGCCAGCTCCGGCACAGCGATCTTCCAGGTGGCCGCGATGCGCCCGAGGACGATCACCGCGTCACGGGACATGGCGCGGCGCACCAGGTAGAAGGCGAAGGACTGGGAGGGCAGTGTGTACGGGATCGGCCGCCACGATTGCGAATGGTAGCCGTGGAACTGCACGGCAAGGATCTGCCGGGCGAGTTCGTCGTGACTGTGCCCCTGCTTCGTCAGGCCGTTCAGGGTCCGGGACCACCACCGGAGTCCTGGATGGTCCTTGTCGGGGTGCGTCAGGAAGTGGTTGGGGGTCCCGCCGACGTTCGCGATGTGTTGCAGGGTTCGCTCGGTCACGCCGGGCCGGGCGTAGGCGGCCGGGTCTGCGTCGCTCACGCCTGGGTTGGCCAGCAGCACGACCAGGGGCGCGTCGTGGAGGCCGATGAACGGTTCCGGCGGGAGTGTCAGGTTGAGCTGGTACGGCGCGTGCGAGGGGCGGACTTGGGTGTCGGCGAGGGCTTGCAAGTGCGGCAGGTCTTCGGGGACCGCGTACGGTGCGTTCCTGGTCGTGCGGGTCCACGGATTGAGCACCTGATCCCCCGCTGTCCGCGTCGTCATGGCATGCAAGCCTACGAGCATCCTGCGAGCGGACCGTCACCGTGCCGGCCGGCCATCGGCGCAGGGAGCCCTTCCCATCTTGATCAGGTGGCGAATTCGAGGGCAACGACGGCACGGACAGCGGCTGTGATCCGGGTGGTGCTGCAGCGGAGTTTCCGCAGGAGCCGCCAAGACTTGAGGATGGCCATGACGCGTTCGCCGAGGCTGCGGATCTTGGCGTGATCGCGATTGTGGCGTCGGCGCCAGCCGCGCAGGCGCTTGCCACGGATCGGGACACGGATCGCAGGGCCGGCGACCTGGTACGCCTTGTCGGCCCAGCACTTGATGTTGTCTGCGGCGAGGGCGGCGGGTATGCCGTGGGTCCGGGCCGCGGTCAGGTCGTGTGTGGCTCCCGGCAGTGCGTCCGAGGCCCAAATCAGGCGTCCGGCGGGATCGGCGAGGACTTGCACGTTCATCCCGTGGTGCTTCTTCTTCCCGGAGTAGTACGGCTGGTCGGCGGCGATGCGGTCGATTGGTAGCACGGTGCCGTCGAGGATCACGTACGCCTTCTTCCGGACGGTCGTCATGGCCTGTTCCAGCGTGGGCGCGAGGGCGGCCAGCAGGTCGACGGCCTCGCGTATGTAGCGGTAGGCCGTGGCAATCCCGATGCGGAAGCCCGCGGCAAGGCGAGCGTAGGTGTCGCCGCAGCGCAGGTGGGCCAGGACGAGCAGGGCCTGCCGGCCGCAGGTCAGGCGACGCCAGCGTGAACCGATCCGACGACGGTGACCTGCAAGAAGACCGGAGAGATGCCCCAGAGTGCGGCTGGACAGATCGATGCCGGACGGGTAGACAAGCACGCGGAAGCTCCTGGCGGACTGGTGATCTTGGTCGTGAACCCGTCTACCAGGGACTTTCTTCATGCCCGCCGCCGGGGCTGCCAGCCCAACCACCCGTGAGGTTGGAAGAGGTTCAATGTCGTGGCCGGCCTGTTCGAGGTGTTCGCGCGGGTCGGCGGTGCCGTAGGCGGAGTCGCCAAGGACCTCGACCGGCTCGGTCTCATCTGCCGGGAGACCCTCGGCGACCTTCGCCTCGTGGTTCTCAGGCCGCTGCCGGGGCCAGGGCCACCTCGGTGAACAGGCAAGGTCTCCGGCTCCACGGCGACGTGCCCTTGAAGCCCTCGTGGTGGCGGGTGCGGTTGTTCGCGGTCCGGGGAGGCATGGCCATGGACAGGCTCGCCCCGAGTCCGGTGCGGTGCCGGGGCCGCGTGGGGCGCGGTCAGCAAGTGGCACCGTGAGGCCACGCGACTGGCACGTTGCGGTTTCAGGTGTGTCCGGCGGTGGTTCAGGTGCTGTCGCGGAGGTGGTCGAACACCTCGTCGAGAGGCATCTGGTAACGGTCCTTGTCGTCGGACCAGCGGGTCAGGACGGCGGCGGTGGCAGTGGCGAGGTCGACTGGGAGCCCGGCCGTGCGGAGGGTGTCGGCGATCTCTGTCATTTCGGGTGCCCAGCGCCAGGCGCGGGCGGCGACGCTGGGCAGGTAGCCGGGGTCGGCGAGGATGTCCGCGGGCATGACTGCTGCTTCCTCGGTGAGCAGTTCGCTGACTCCGTGGGTGTCGGCGAGGGCGTGGGAGACGGCGGCGAGGGTGCGGGCCGATTTCTGGAAGGCGGCGAACGCCATTTTCAGTGCCGACGCCGCCCCGGGCGCCTCGCCCGCCGTGCGGGGGTGCACCGTTGTGCCGGTGAAGACACGGGTGATCAGGTCGGTGGCATCGGGTGGGCCGGCGAGGTAGAGGCGGCAGGAACGGCCGCCGGTGGGAGGCGGGCCGAGGATCGCGCCGTCGACCACGACCGGTGCCGGCCGGATGGCGTGGGCGATGCGTTCGGCGCGCTGGGGGCTGATGGCGTTCGCGTCGAGGTAGATGCCCTGGTAGTCGTGGGCGGCGACGGTGGTGGCAAGGTCTTCGGCGGCCTGCGGCGGGCAGACGCAGATCACCAGTTCGCTGGCGTCGAGGGCTTCCTGAAGGGAGCCTGCGGCGGTGAGTCCGGCCTGTTCAGCGCGCGTGCGGGTGGCGGGGCTGCGGCCGTCGGGCACCCACAGGACCTGATGGCCGACGGCCACCGCTTCGGCGGCGACGGCCGCGCCCATGGCTCCGGGGTGCAGGACGGTGATGATCACGAGGCTCCTCCGGGAGGCAGTTCGAGGCTACGGGAATGCTGGTGGGCGGTGATCGCCTCGTACAGCGCGATGCCTGCGGGGCGGACCCGGCGGGATGGTGGACGAGGGCGTGGCCGAAGCGGTCGAAGCTGCGGTTGACGCTTTCGGTGGCGCGGCGGGCGCTCACGGAGATGACGTCGTGGATCTCGCCCGCGGCGGCGTCGAGTTCGCCCTGTCCCAGGCGGGCGGTGGTGTTGAACGTCACTGAAAATGCCTATGAGTGTGGCAGTTTGGGCAGCTTGGTGCCGACAAGATCGGTAAGCATGCCTGCCGACGGATAGGTGCGGGTTTGGGGCGGCACCTTGCCGATGGGGGGCATGTGAAAGGCCCTCCCGGTATCTCTTGGCCGAGCGCCGGGAGGGCCGTGTAGCGCGCGGAGGCGCTGTGCTCACGGTAGAGGCCGACCCGGCGCGGGTCGAAGTGCGGTTGGCTGAAGGTGAGCTGGTCACGCAGGGTTGCGGCGTGGCCCAGGGCGGCGATGGCGTCCTCGGTCTGCTGCAGGTGGCCCAGGGCCGGGCGCGGATCGCGGCCAGGCGGATGTGCGCGGTGCCGCTCCCGGGGGTGAACGCCGCTGCGGATTCGGTGAGGTCGACGGCGTCGCGGGGGCGGCCGTCCCAGTAGGCGATCAGGGCTTGCAGTCCGCGGACCCAGGCGCGCAGGCCCTTGTGCCCGGCGAGCCCGCCGCACAGGAACGGGCGGTCTGTCAGCTGTTCCATGACGGCGGGTCCGACGTTGCTCGCCTCCGCGCTGGCCGCGAATCGGGCCGAGCCGTCGGCCGCTGCGCTCACCGTATCTCCCTCCGCCGCCCCGGACGTGCCGCGAGCGTGCTTCCCCCCGTCGCCGGACTCACCGGGTCACAGGATGTTCCACGGCAGTGCGTGCTCGTTCTCGCGGAGTCCTTTGATGCGGCGGCGGACTTCGGCGAGGGAGCCGGGGGTGTGGGCTGTTTTGCGGGCGTTGGTGGTGATCATGCGCAGTTCGCGGATGTCGCGCAGGACCGGGTAGCCGGGCCAGGCGGTGACGTCGAAGCCGTAGGCGGTGGCGAAGTCGGTGTAGTGGGCGGGTCCGTGGCCGAAGCGGCGGCAGTGGATCTCGACGGTGACCAGGTCCCATTCGGGCCGGCCGTGGGCGAGGGTGTCCCAGTCGCACAGCACCGTGCGTCCGGCTGCGGTGTCGTGGAGGGCGTTGCGGTGCTGGGCGTCGCCCTGGACGAGGCCGGGCGGGAGTTCGTACCGCACGTCCTTCAGGCGGTGTTCGAGGCGGTCGGTCCTGTGGCGGAGGAAGGCCAGGTCGTCGGCGTCGAGGGTGCGGGCAGCGGTGAGGGAGCGGCGGATCGCGTCGAGGTTGTCCAGCGGCCGGACCGGTACGGGCGGGTCGGAGAGGCGGTGGAGGGCGGCGAGCGGTGCGGCCAGGTCGGCCGCGATGATGGGCCGGGCGGGCTGGGGCAGATAGGTCCACACGGTGGCCGGGGCGTCGGCGGCGAGTTGCAGGGGCTGCCGGACGCCGGGGTGCAGGGGCACGCTGGGGAAGCCGCTGTCCGTCAGCCAGCGGACGAGTTGGACCGTGTGCTCCAGGGCCGGTGCAGGGGTGCCCTTGCGGGCGATCTTGAGGACGGCGGGGCCGAGGCGCACGACGGCGTTGGTGTGCCCGCGCAGCAGGTGCGGCTGGTGGCCGTCGAGCCCCAGTGCGCGGCCCGCTCGGGCGATGAGGCCGGTCAGCTCTGCGGGGGTGTAGCCGCCGGGCAGCGGGGTTGGCGTCATGGTGCCCAGGCTCCCCGAGCCCGGCGGGCTGTGTCACCTGGAGGTGGCTGTGACCTGGAGTACGTCGCCGAGTTCGCGGGCTGCGGGTGCGGTGCGCAGGGCGGGCGGGATGGTGTTGAGGACGTCGTGGGCGCGGGCGGTGAGGATCGCGGTCCGCTGGCCCTGGGGCACGCGGAGGCAGGCCGCGGCGGCGAGTCGGCATGCCTCGGTCAGGTGGCGGTCGGTGGCGAGGCAGATGGCCTGTTCGAGCTGGAGGAGGGCGGGGTCGATGCCTTGGTGGCCGGTGTAGAGGGTGAGGGCTTCCTGCTGGACGGCGTGGGCCTGGCGGGTGTGGCCGAGGTGGGTGAGGGCGCCGCTGAGGTAGAGCAGGTGCCGGCGGCGGGGGAAGGCGAAGGCGTCGTCGGGGTCGTCGGCACCGGCGCGGTCGAAGGTGTCGCGGGAGGTGCGGATGGCTTCCGCGGCGCGGGCGGCATCGCCCTGGCGGGCAAGGGCGCGGGCCTCCGCCGCGGCGGCGAGGGCTGCGGTGGGGGTGGGGCGGTGCCGGGCGAGGATGCGGGCGTCGCGGGCGAGCGCGGCGGCCGCGGTCAGGGGGCCGTAGTAGTAGGGGAGCATCGCGGCCTGGGCGCGGACGCGGGCACGCAGGTCGGTGCTGGTGCTGTCGTCGGCCGCCGCCCGGGCGGTGGCGTACCAGGCGCGGGACTGGCGCAGCCGGCCCAGGCGCATGAGGGCATCGGCCATGAGGGTGGCCAGCACGGCGGTGAACTCGGAAAGGCGCATCTGGACGGTCGCGGGCTGGCGTTCGGAGGCCAGCAGGCGCAGGTCGTCGAGTTCGGGCAGGAGCTGTCCGAGCATGTCCTGCGGCGGGGTGACGAGGTAGTCGGCCCGCAGGTGGAGCAGGCGTTCTTCGAGCAGGTCGAGCTGGTGGGGGCTGGCGGTGGCCCGCGCGAGGGTCTGTTCGATGCTGCGGCGGGAATGGTTGAGGATCTCGTCGAGCCGGTCCCCCGCCATCGCCGGCGGCAGCCCGTGGCCTGCCCGGCGCTCCGATTCCGGGGCGCGGACCTCAGGTTCGTCGTCGGAAGGTCCGGTGCCGGGGTAGGTGCTGAGGCCGAGGGTGCGGGCGTCAGCACGGTACAGGGCGCACAGGAGGTCGATGGTGGCGGCGCGGGGGCGGCGGTCGGGGTGGGTCTCCCACAGGCGCAGCTGTTCCTGGTCGATGCGGGGGGCCGTGGGGTTGTCGCGGGTCATGAGGCGGTAGGTGTCGACGGCCTGGCGCAGGGTCCAGCCGCGCGCGAGGCGGTGGGCGCGCAGGAGGCTGACGGAGCAGCAGGCGGCGATGCCTTCGGCGGTTTCCTGGACGGTGCGGTGTCCGCCTTGTTCGCGCTGGCGTTTCGCGCAGGCGGGTGGGTGCTGGTCGGGCATCTCGTCCCCTCCGCGGTCGAGATCATTTCGCTGGAGTGTAGTGACCGGGCCCACAACCCTGTCTGAGATTCCGTGAGTTGTCACGGATGGTCGCGGGGTTTCCATTACAGGTCACGGAACACAGCATCCGAGCACGGTTTCCGTGTTTTTGCCGGGTTGCCGGCTGGCGGGGGTGGGGCGCACGCTGCCGCATCACCGAATTGTGTCCGGCACCCGCACCCCCTGTTCGTCTTCCCGCATCCCCGCCGACGGACCGGTACGGACCGGACGGCAGGGCTGGCCTTCCCTTCAACGTGAGGACTTGAGTAGTGGCGACTTCCGATCGGGCCCAGGCTTCCGGGGGACGTGCTCGCCTGCGGGGCGGGCCGGGGCGGATGCGGCCGAACGGCGGGTATGCGGCGCTGCTGGCGGCGGGGGCGGTGGTGCCGTCCGTGGCGTGGGGGGCGGCTGCCGCGGGGCTGGGGCCGGGGTGGACCGTGGCGGGGGCGGTGTCCGCGTCGGTCGCGGCGATGTCGTTCGGCCGGTCCCGCGCCTGGCGGACGGCTGCTGCGCACACCCGTGAACTGGTGGCGGGTGAGGACCGTGCGCTGCGGGAGCGGCAGCAGGTCGCCGCGTGGCTGGAGCGCTACAAGCACACGGTCGCTCATGGGCGGGCGGAGATGACCGGGGTGCTACGGGCGGCCCGGGAAGGCCGGTTACCAGAAGTGCCGGTTCTGGTGCCGATGCCGCAGGTGGCGGCGGATCCTCTGGCCGCGATGGAGAGTCTGCTGGCCCAGACATGGCGCGAGGCTGCACATCACACGGCACAGGTGGTACGGGAGGAGAGGGATCCGGGGGCGGCCGTGATCACGAACATCGCGCCGCGGATGACCTCTTTGGTGACGCGGGCCTTGGGCGTGCTGGACGACTTGGAGCGGGACACCGAGGATCCGGAGCTGCTGGACGGGTTGTTCCGCGTGGACCACACGGTGACGCTGGTGCGCCGCTATGTGGAGAGCCTGGCGGTGCTGGGCGGCCGTACCCTGCCCGGGGCGAGAACTCCGGTGCTGGTCTCGACGGCGATCCGGTCGGCGATCGCGCAGACCGAGGACTTCAGCCGGGCCCGCGCCTCCTTCCCCCGGGAGCCGATCGCGGTCGTGCCGCACGCAGGTCCGGCCGTGGTGCACCTGCTGACGGCGCTGATCGAGAACGCCCTGTACTTCAGTCACGAGCACCAAGTGCTCGTCCAGGCACAGCATGCGGCGACCGGGCTGGTGATCGAGGTCGAGGACCGGGGGCTGCGCCTGCTGCCCGACCGACTGGAGTGGGCGAACCGGCTGCTGGAGCACCCGCGTCCCGAGGATGTCCGGACGCATCTGCAGGACGGCCGGATCGGGCTGCTGGTCACCGCGCTCCTCGCCCGCCAGCACGGCATCACCGTCCGGCTGGAGGGCAACACCGCGGGCGGGACGACCGCCCGGGTCATCCTGCCCCACAGCCTGATCACCATAACCGCACCAACGACCTCCGCCACTCGCCCGGCCTTCCCGCCGGACCCGGCCCCCGTTCACCAGAGGCCCCGTCAACCGTCCCGGCAGCCCCCGCTCTCATATCCCCACGCCGATTTCGATCACGTCCCCACGCCCGTCCGTCCGGGGTCGACGGGGCATGGCTTCGGCACACTGCAGCACCCAGATTCCGCCATGCCCGTCCCGTCCGCCGAGCCGGTGCCCGCAGCAAACGGCACAACGCCCGGTGCACCGGCGGCGGGCGGGGAACTGCCCGAACTGCCCAGGCGCACCCGGCGAGCTGGGCCGGAGGTTCCCGGCCCCCGGACGGCGCGGGAGGATCCGGGGCCTGCCACCGCCGGTCTGATGGGCGCCTTCAGCGCCGGCCGCCAGCGTGCCGACACCCACGGCCCGGACCGTTTTCCGCCCTCCTGACCAGCCGGAACCACGGCACTACGTCCACCACCTACATGCCCGGGCCTTGGCGGCCGGGGCAAATCGGAGATCCGTCATGCCGTACGACCACACCATGCCCACCACAGCGCGCAAAGCTGCCGAGGAACTCGGGAACCTGGGCTGGCTCCTGGAGCGATTCCTGACCGTGACCCGGGAGGCCCGGTGGGCGGTCCTGGCGTCCCGGGACGGGGTCACCCGCTGCTTCGCCGGGCTCCCGAGGGACTACGCGGACCCCATCGGCGCACTCGCGTCCGGGCTCCACTCACTCGGCATGTCCGCGCCCGGCCCTCTGGGCACGACCGCCACGGGCGAGGTCCGGCAGGCGGTCATCGAGCACGACGATTACCTGCTGTTCGTGATGGGCGCCGGCCACGGCAGCCTGCTCGCGGTCCGCGCCCGCCCCGGGGCCGATGCGGGCGTGATCGGGCACGAAATGGGGCAGCTGGTCAGACGGGTCGGTGAGCACCTGACCACCCCCGACCGGACCGCCGAGGGGAGTCCGGCTTCGTGACGGCCTTACAGCACGCCCCTGCCGACGAACACCACAGCATCCCCCGACCGGTGTCTGAGCCACGGGTCCGCCCCTACGGCCTGACCGGCGGCAGGACCTGCCCCCGCTACCCGCTGCGCCTGGAATCGCTGATCGGCGCCGGCCCGCAGCCGCCCCCGGATCGGCTCGCCCCCGAACACGCCCAGGCCGTGGCGCTGTGCCGCAGCGGAGGGACGTCGGTCGCCGAGATCGCCGCCGGTCTCCAGCTGCCCGTCCAGGTCACCAAGGTCATCACCGCCGACCTCCTCGACCAGGGCGCGCTCGTCCTGTGTACCCCGGCCGTCGCCGACGGCAGCAACCCGCAGTTCCTGGAGGCCCTCCTTGTCGCTCTCGACCGTAAGTTCTCCGCCGCCTGACACCACAGCCGCCACCGGCCCCCCGGTCACGCTGAAGATCGTCATCGCCGGAGGATTCGGCGCGGGCAAGACCACCCTGGTCGGCGCCGTCAGCGAGATCCCCCCTCTGCGCACCGAGGAGACGATCTCCTGCGCCAGCACCGGCACCGACAGTCTGTCCGGCATCGAGGGCAAGACCACCACCACGGTCACCATGGACTTCGGCCGCATCACCTTCACCACCCCAGCGCCGATGGTCCTCTTCCTGTTCGGCACCCCCGGCCAGGACCGGTTCCGCCACACCTGGGGCCCGCTGTCGGAAGGCGCTGTCGGCGCGGTCGTCCTGGCCGACACCCGCCGCCTTCAGGACTGCTTCACCGCGATCGCCCACTTCGAGCAGGCCAGCATCCCGTTCATCGTCGCGGTCAACGAGTTCGACGGCGCACACCGCTATCCCGAACCGGCCCTGCGCACCGCGCTCGACCTCCCCTCGCAGGTGCCGATCATCGCCTGCGACGCCCGCGAAACCCGCTCCGCCGCCACCACCCTCATCCACCTCGTCCGCCACGCCCGGACCCTCGCCACCGCCGGAGCCGACCTGTGACCTCCAGCCCCGACCAGCGCGCCCGTCGCCTGGCCGAACTCGGCCTCGTCCTCACCCCTTCTCCTGCCCTCGACCGCCTCGCAGGCGACCTCGCCGACGCCATTGGCGCCCCGTACGCCATGGTCAACCTCATCACCGACCGCCAGTTCTTCGCTGGCCTGCACACCCCGCCCCCCGGCTCCCCCCTGCCCGAGGTGGACCGGACCATGAGCCTGGAACACGGCTACTGCCCATCCCTCGTGGAACGCCGCACCGCCCTGGTCCTGCCCGATGTGTGCACCGTCGCCCGCTTCGCCAGCAACCCGGTCGTCGACCAGGTCGGGATCCGCTCCTACGCCGGAGCACCCCTCATCGACCCGGACACCGGCCTCGTCCTGGGCACCGTCTGCATCGTCGATACCTCCCCCCACCGGCCCGACACCGCCCGTACCACCCTCCAGCTCGTCAAGGAACACCGCGACCGCACCTGGCACGCCCTCACCCACACGCCTGTCAGATAGCCCGCCCCCGCCCGGAGCAGAGGAAGAACCGCATGCCCTACGGCCTCCTGTCCGATGACCACCATCAGCTGCGCGAGAGTGTGGAGCAGTTCGCCGACAACGAGATCACCCCCCGCGTCGCGCACATGGAGGCCACCGGCACCGTCGAACACCACCTTGTGGACCTGATGGCCCGCCAGGGCTGGATCGGCGTGACCATCCCCGCCTCCCACGGTGGCATGGACGCCGGACACACCGCCAGGACGAGCGTCATCGAAGAGATCTCCCGCCGCAGCGCCGCCATGGGAGCCGCCGTCCAGGCATCCATCCTGGGCGTGGCGAAGATCCTCCACTTCGGCACCCCGGAACAGCAGCGGACCTGGCTCCCTCAGATCGCCGGCGGCACGCTCCTGCCGACCATCGCCGTCACCGAGACCGAGTCCGGCGGCCACGTCCTGGGCATGCGGTCCACCGGCCGTCGCAAAGGCAAGGGTTGGGTCCTGGCCGGGCGCAAGGTGTTCGTCGGCAACTCCCACCTCGGACACCTTCACGGTGTCGTGGTCCGCACCAGCAGTGACCGGGGAAGCCGGAACCTGACTGCCTTCCTCGTCGAGCACGACCGCAAAGGTGTCCACCTCACTCCCCACACACCCCGCCTCGGTCTTCGAGGGTTCTCCTTCGGCGAACTGGTCCTCGACCACGTCCGGATACCCGACGACCACCGCATCGGAGATGTCGGCGAAGGACTCGACGTCGCCTACTCCTCCAGCGTGCTGTGCGGCAGGCTCAACCTCGCCGCCGTCGCCCTCGGGATCCACCGCGCCACACTCGACCAGACCACCACCCACGTCACCAGCCGCCCGCGGATCGCCGACGAAGGCGTGGTCCGCGCCCGCGTCGGCGAAATCGACGCCCTGCTGCGGGTGTCCCGGCTTGCCGTCTACCACGCCGCACGCCGGCTAGACCTCGGACAGCCGTGCGACATGGATCTCATCGCCGCCAAGTACCAGGCCGTCACCGCGGCCCTACAGGCCACCGCACTCGGCATGAGAACCCACGGCGCCGCCGGACTCCTGACCGAAACGCCCATGGAGCGCTACCACCGCGACGCCCAGTGCATCGAACCCCCCGCCGGCACCAGCGACATCCAGCTCCACCGCCTCGCCGAAGAAGCCCTCACCCCAGGCCGGCCGCAATGGTCCCGCCGATTCGCCCGCACACTGCCCACCGGGTTCCCGCTCACCCACCCGGCCACCGCCTGACGCCCCCTACCCCGCACACGTAGAACCCTCAACCCTCACCCTCGGCCTCCCCTGCGAGAACCCTCATGCCCGCACCTGCTACGCCCGCAGCTCCCGACGACCCCACCCCGCCGCCGAAAGGCGTCAGCACCGCCCGCCTCTACAGCGCCTACCAGGGCGGTCCCGCAGCCCGCGACGCATACCAGAGCGATCTCGACATCGCTGCCCAGATGGCCGGCCTCGGACTCGACCCACAGCTCATGGCCCGCGAGAACCGCGCCTTCCACAACCGGGTCACCCGCTACGCGGCCAAGGAGTTGCGCATCCGCCAGGCCCTCGACGTGGGCTGCGGGAACCCCGCCCAGTTCGGACCCAACACTCACGACATCCTCGAAGGGATCCAGCCCGACACCTACCGGGTGCTGTACGTGGACCACGACCCCGTCGTCGTCGCCCACGCCGCAGCCCTGATGCGCGGCGACCGGCCCGACGCCACCGCCGCAGCCCAGGCCGACCTGCGCAACCCCGACCTGATCCTGCGTACCGCGCGGGAGCACCTCGACTTCACCCGCCCCGTCATGCTGCTGCTGATCGCCGTCCTCCACTTCATCCCCGACGAGGACGACCCCTACAGCCTGGTCCAAACCCTGATCGACGGCCTGCCCCCGGGCAGCGCCGTCGCCGTCAGCCACACCACCGACGACTTCGCACCCGAGACCATGCGCCGCGCAGAAACCCTCCTCGCAGGCCAAGCCATAAGGGCCCGCACCCGCCACCACGACGCCATCGCCTCGTTCCTCGACGGGCTCGCCCTCGTCCCACCAGGAATCACCCCCGTCCATCAATGGCGACAGCCCGACCCCGACACCAAGCAGATCCCCCCGACCGAAATCCATGGCTACGGCGCACTCGCCCTCAAGCCAACCGACTGGACCGCACTATGACCCGTCTCACCCCGGCTCCCTTGACTCTCCGACAAGCGCGGTGGGACAACAGCGGCGCCGAGCGCCGTCACGCAGCCAACGGCGGTGCTGCTGCACGCGGCCCTGACCACGTTCCCAGCGGCGTCGCGGAGGGTGGTCCAACGACCGCACGCGTCCACCTGGCGGAGCAGGATGGGAACCGGCTGCGCGGGAACCTGAACCCGGTGGGCCGGGTTCCATCTCCCGTCAGCCACGGCGCTCACCTGGCCCGGAAGGTGAGACTGCTGCGGGAACTCGGTGCCCGGGGGATCGGCACGACGCGCGCTTGCCGAGCAGCGGAGGCAGCCTCTCGGCCGGGCGCACTCCCTGGCGGGCCACCACTCGGAAGCGGAACAGACGGGCAGCAGGCCAAGGGGGAGTTCGCCGAGAACGGCTCCCGGCAGTGGACCGCCCGCAGTCTGGAGCTGCTCAGCCAGAGCATGGCCGCCTCCGGACGGCAAGGGCGCGGTCTCCTTCTACACCCGGTCCCTGGAGCAGTACAGCAGCTTCAGGGCCGTGGACGCGGATCGCGTCCTACGGCGGCTGGAGGCGGCACGGTGAACACCAAAGACGTGGCCTGCGTACGCCTCTTCGGCCACACCAGGAGGCTACGCGGCTGTCCCGTCGGCACGGATCGGGGCCGGAAGCGTTCGCAAACGCTCGGCCAGCTCGGTTGCCGAGGCCGTCGTCGAATTGTCGAGCAGGCGGCCGAGACGGGTCAGGCGGTTCCGGGCGGTCGCGCGAAGCCTCGGCGGAGGGATCAGGTCGAGCACGCCCAGCGCACGGTTGGCCGCCTGATCCGGTGCGTCCCAGGCCTCGGCGAGCGCGAGGACGAGCGTGGCCGCGACCCACGCCGGCGTCTCGGCGGGCGCAGCGGCGATCGACTCGCGCGCGACGTCGGCAGCTCGGTCGCACCGTTCAAGCGTCAAGTAGGCCTCGGCTACGTGAAGACGGTGCTCGGCGCGGTCGTATCCGAAGCGCCCCGGCAGCTCGGCCGCCGAACGCATGATCTCGTCACTCTCGCTTACCACGTCGTCGGCTTCTGGGGTCCGCTGCAGGGCGGCGAGCGCGGGCAGCAACGCCCAGCCCAGGAGCTGTGCCCGGCGCAGACCCTCGGGGGCGTGCTGAAGACCGTATTCGGCGTGGCGGCGGGCGTGGTCCCAGTCGCGGCGGGCGGTGGCGACCATGGCCAGCGCGCCACTGGCCCAGGCGGTGAGCGCCTTCTCCTGGGTGGATTCGCCGAGAGCGCCCGCCAGGGTGAGGTGGGTGCGGGCCCCGGCGCGATCGTCCAGATGGTAGGCCAAGTTACCCAGGAGGGCCGACAGCCAGCCGACCTGCCGTCGAAGACCGTACTCGGTCTCGCGGTCAGCCGCTGCCGTCGCGGTGGAGAGCAGGTTGCGGGTCCCGCGGACCTCTTCGAGCAGAACAGCCGGCGGATGCTTGCTGTAGTTGAAGGCGTAGTGCTCCACGGCCGCCTCGGCCAGGGCAACGAGCGCCGGGGAGCCGCCCGGGGCGTCCAGCACGGCCCACTGGACGGATTCGCGGATGGCGGGCAGCCCACTGGCGGTGGTCATGGGTTCCTTCCGGCTGATGTTCATCTCTTCGCGCTGATGCTGACCGTAGTGGAGTGGCGGCGGAGTCGCGCAGGTGCTGCACCACAGGCAGCGTGTCGCCAGGCCGAGTTGGTCGGGACGGGCCCCGTACGCCCGGGAGATCATCAGCCGGTACTCGTCTCCGGGATCCGCCTGGCCGTGCTCATAGCGGCAGAGCAGGGCCTGGGTCAGGTTCGGCGGGAGCAGGCCGTCGGCCAGGTAGACGGCGGCCACCTCCCGGATCGCCTGGGGCCGCGACCACCCCAGAGCCAGACGCCACGCCTCCAATGCCGTCAGCTCCGGCAGCGCCGATCGAAGGGTCGTGACGATCCGCTCCTGGGCGTGCCCTTCGCGCTGGCACTGAGCGCGGATCCGGGATGCCTCCCGCTGGATCTCCGCACGACGTTTTCGGGTAACCCCGCCCACTGCCCGCCCCTCCCCCAGGTCCCTGGACCGTCCAGGACGACATGGCTCCGGGACGGACATTGCGCAGACCCGTCAATGTTCCTACGGATGACCGGCAATGACGACAGGTCAGATTCGGGCGCATCGTGGGAGTCGGCCGATGTCGGGAGCCGGGTATCCGGCCGATCCGCCGACCCGTCAGCGCTCCCGGCACGATGCCGGTGCGCACGACGCGCCAGGGCCCGTC
Source organism: Streptomyces sp. NPDC051018 (assembly GCF_044456085.1). Taxonomy (NCBI): domain Bacteria; kingdom Bacillati; phylum Actinomycetota; class Actinomycetes; order Kitasatosporales; family Streptomycetaceae; genus Streptomyces; species Streptomyces sp. NPDC051018. Next base: position 45,088 of record NZ_JBITFN010000014.1, on the reverse strand, counting down.
CCCCTGGCGGACCTGCCTCTGTGGGAATTCCTCTGGCGGCTGGGGCCGCCCACTACACGACTCACGAAGGATGATCATGGACCTCGGTTCCGTTCCGCTTCCGCCCGGTGGATTCACCATCGGCAAGAAGTTCGCCTTCGAGGCCGGCCACCGCCTCCCCGGGCTGCTGCCCGACCACAAGTGCGCCCGCCAGCACGGCCACAGCTACGAAGTGGAGGTCATCTTGACTGCGCCCACACTGGAGGAGCCCGGCTTCGTCACGGACTTCGGCGCGCTCGCCCCGTTTAAGGAGTTCCTGGGCACCGAGCTGGACCATCGCAACCTGCACGAGGTCCTGCCATTCGAGCCGACGTCGGAGCGCCTGGCCCAGTTTCTCGCCGGCTGGTTCATCCAGAACCTCCAGCCGGCGGTCAACGGCCGCCTGGTCGCCGTCCTCGTCCGCGAGACGACGAGCAGTTGGGCCCGCTTCGATGTGGAGGCGCAGTGACCGCCCCCGCGCCGATCAGCGCCGACCTGGCGGCGACCGACGCCGCGTTTGGGCTGATCGTCGCCGAGTGCTTCGGCGTCGAGGTGCCGACCTTCCAGGGCGAGGGTCCCAGCTGTGGGCACCCCGCCCTGTTCATCCGTCTGTCCCGGTGCAACCTCACCTGCACCAAGTGCGACACGAAGTACACCTGGGACTGGTCCCAGTTCAACCCCCGCGTGGAGTCGACGAAGAAGACGGTGGCCGAGCTCGTGGCCTGGGCCACGTCCTCACGGGTGGAGCTGGTCGTGATCACCGGCGGGGAGCCGCTGCTCCAGCAGGCCCGCCTGGTGCCGCTCGTGGAGGCGCTGCTGGCCGCCGGGAAGCGGGTGGAGTTCGAGACGAACGGCACCATCGCGCCGACGCCCGAACTGCTGGTCGACGGGGTCCGCTTCAACGTCTCGCCCAAGATCGCAAGCTTCGGCATGGACGAGGCCAAGAGCGTGGTGCCGGCCGCGCTGGAGGCGTTCGTGGCGTCCGGGCGGGCGGCGTTCAAGTTCGTCGCGTCTTCGGTGGCCGACCTCGACCGCATCGCCGAGCTCGCCGACGTTCACCGGCTCGCGCCGGTGTGGGTGATGCCCGAGGGCACCACCGCAGACGCGATCACCGCCACGACACGGACTCTCGCGGATGCGGTCGCGGTCCGGCGCTGGCACTTCACCATCCGACTGCACGCGCTCGCCTTCGCGGACGCGCGAGGCCGCTGACCTTCCGGCTCTGCCTGACCCGTTCCCCAGCCCGTGGAAGCGAGAGAAGCCCATGACGACCTCGATTGCCGACCCCGACACTGCTCTGGACGCTGCCCTCCCCGTTCCCGGCCGGCCCTCCGCGGCCGTCGACACCGCCCGGGTCGCCAGCCTGATCTCCCAGGTCCCGATCGCGCTGGGCGAGGCCCCCGCCCGCGAGGGGCTCATCGGCACCCCGGACCGTGTGGCGGCCTGGTGGGACGACTTCCTGTCGCCGGACGGCGCCGCGATGGCCACCTGCTTCACCGAGTCCCAGCTGAGCGACCAGTTAGTCATCGTGGGCGGAATGAGCGTGTGGTCGCTCTGCGAACGCCACATGCTGCCCATGAACTTGCAGGTCACGGCCGGATACGTGCCTGACGGCGAGGTGGTGGGCCTGTCGAAGTTCGGGCGCATCGCCCAGCACTCCGCTGGCCGCCTCCAGGTCCAGGAACGCTTCACCCGCGAGATCGCCGAGCATCTCACCGGCGTGACCGGACGCAAGGACCTCGGCGTCGTCGTACGCGGCCTGCACCTGTGCATGAGCATTCGCGGCGTGCGGATGGAGGACGCCCGCACCACCACCGTGCACACCGGTGGCCGATTCGCCACCGAACCGGTGCTCAACCAGCAGTTCGTCACCCTCGCCGCCGCTCAATGGAATTCGGCCTGACCTCGGACGCCGTCGAGCAGACCAGGAAGGAGGTGAACTGATGTCCACATCACCGGCTGTCGTTCCGTCGTGCGCCGAGGCACCGCTCGGTCCTGCGGCAGGTTCGGTGCTCTCTCACATCGCTGGGCGGGCTCAGGATCGTGCCCTCGTCTGCGCTGTGCGCTCGGGTGAGGAGAGTGTGACGTACGGGGAGCTGTGGGAGCGGGCCGGGCGGGTGGCCGCCGTCGTCTCGGCCGTCGCGGGGAGCCGCGGAGAGCGACGGGTCGCGATCGGCTTGGCGCCGGGCGCCGACTGGGTGGGGTGCCTATTGGGCATCTGGCGAGCCGGGGCGGTGGCGGTACCGGTCAACCTCGACCACCCGCCGGCCCGGCTGCGCCTGCTGGCCGGGAGCGCGGATCTGCTGGTCCACACGGGCGGGGCGATACCGGGCTGGTGGCCGCACGGCAAACCGGCCGTCGCCTTCCCCGCTGCGGAGGCGGGGCACCTGCCCGAATCCGGCCCCGAGTTCACCGCGGCCGCGGGCGGCCGGACCGCATGCATCCTGCACACCTCCGGGTCGACGGGCGCGCCGAAACCCGTGGTGCTCCCGCACGGTGGGCTGGCCCGCCGGATCGCCGACTTCGCGGATCTATACGGGATCACGGCGGAGGATCGGATCGCGCAACTGGCCGCGGCCTCGGTCGACGTCGTGCTCTGGGAGACTCTGCTGGCCCTGACCGTCGGCGGAACCCTGTGCGTTCCCCACGGCCGTCAGCGGGTCCCCGGGATCGGACTGGTCCGGTGGCTCGCCGGGGAGCAGGTCACGGTCGCCACGATGACCCCGACCATGCTCGCGGCCTTACCGGAGGTGACGCTGCCCGAGCTGCGGCTGCTTGTCGTCGGCGGCGAGGCGTTGGCCCCGGCCCGCTTCCGCTACTGGATCGATCGGCACCAGGTCGCCAACGCGTACGGCCCGACCGAGGCGACCATCGCCACCCACGTCGCCCCGCACATCACGGGCGACGACCAGTCGGCGCCGCTCGGCTCGCCCGTGCCCGGGGTGGACGACTACCTCCTCGACGAAGACAACCAGCCCGTGCCCGACGGACAGCCCGGTCACCTGCACCTGGCCGGGGTGGGCCTTGCCGACGGGTACGCGGGGCTGCCCGACCGTACGGACCGCTGTTTCCCCACGCTCACGATCGACGGCCGGGCGGTGCGCGTGTACCGGACCGGGGACCGTGCCTGGCGGCGAGGCGACGGGCAGTTGGTGTACGCGGGCCGGATCGACCGGCAGCTCAACCTCGGCGGCGTGCGCCTGGAGCCGGAGGAAGTCGAAGCCGCCGCGCGGGCCCTCGACGGCGTAACCGCGGCGGCGGCGCTCGCCGAACCGGCTGGGGGCCGGGATGTCCTCGCCCTGCACGCGGCTGTCCCCGGTGGCCGGATCACCGAGACGGCACTGCGCGCGCACCTGGCCGGCCTGCTTCCCTCGACCGCCGTCCCCACCCGCATCCACCTGCACCCCTCGATCCCGCTGACCGGGTACGGCAAACCGGATCTGCGCGCGCTCGCCGCCCTCGTCTCCCCCGGCACTCCGTCGGCCTCCGCGGACGGCACGGCCCCGGCCGACTCGGCCGTGCCGCTACCGGACGCGGTCCGGGTGTGGTGGCGGCAAGCCACCGGCACTGAGCCCGCCACCGCGACGAGCGGCTTCTTCTCCGGCGGCGGGGACTCCCTGGCCTGTGTGGAGCTCCTGCACCGCATCAACGAGACCTTCGGACTCGAGATCCCCCTCGCGGACTTCACCGCCCAACCGACGCCCGCGTTCCTCGCCCGCGCTCTGGCCTCCACCACCGAGGAGTCGGCATGAACACCCCCGTGAAAGCCGCCCTGTTCGACCTGGGCGGAGTCGTCCAGCACTTCCGGGGCAACGGCCGCGCCGAAGCCGAGAAGGCGGTCGGCCTGCCGCCGGGGACCCTGCGCCGTATCGCCTACAACGGGTCATTCGCGCTGGCCAACTACGGCGTCTACAGCCACGAGGAGTGGCTGGAGGCCGTCCGGGGCGACCTGGTGGCCGAGTTCGGATCGCACGCGGGCGCCGCCGTGGAGGTGTGGGCGAAGGACCCCGGTCAGCTGGACGAAGACGCGGTGACCGTCCTCAAGGGCGTCCGTGCCCAGGGCATTCCCGTCGGCATCTTCACCAACAACACCACCGGGCTGCAGGCGGACCTGGCCCGGCTCGGGTTCGACGCCTTCGACAAGCTGATCAACTCGGCGGACCTCGGCGTGATCAAGCCCTCCCCGGTGGCCTACCGGCTGGCCATCGAGGCCATGGGCGTGCCCGCCGGAGAGATCTTCTTCGCCGACGACAACCCCACCAACGTCATCGCCGCCCGGCACGTCGGACTGCGCGCCGTCCGCTTCGTCTCCGTCCCCGGGCTCATCGCCGACCTGGCCGCATGCGGCATCACCCTGCCCACACCCACACCGGACACGAAAGGGGAACCCCGCGGATGACCACCCTGGACCCGGTCGCGGCCCCGGACCTGCCCAACGGAATCTGCTGGGCCGACGACCTCACCGACTGGTGCAAGCACCTGGAAGACGGACAGATCGCGCTGCTGCGGTCGGCCGACCCGCAGCGGGCCGCCCGCTGGGCGGACGTCGCCGCCTTCTACGGAGCCCAGTCGCCCCTCACCACCGCGGCCGCCCCCGCCGACGGGAGCCTCGTGGTCGGCGTCGGCGCGACCAGCCGGCTCGCCCAGAGCGCCGCCCGAGCCCTGGGCCGCGGCTTCGTCCACGTCGATGCCCTGAACGGCGCCCTGACGGTGCCGGTCCCGGACGGCGGCAGCGTGCTGCTCGCCGCCCAGGCCGACACCTGCTCCCTGGCCTCCCTGGCCCCGCTGCTGCACACCTGGTCCCAGCGCTCGATACGCGTCGGGCTGCTGACCGGAGTCGACCTTCCGGGCATCGCCTTCTCGCTCGCCAAGATCCTGGCCGCCCGCACCACGCGGCCCGAGGCGCACGACGTACTTCTCGACGGGCTGACCGGCACCGCCCGATGCGGGCGGGTCCTCGACGAGCGCACCGCCCTGGACACCGCCGTCGGCGACCGGTGGCGCACCGCCGTGGTGGAGGCCCACGGCTCCGGATCGCACGCCATCCTCGGCCCCTACAGCGTGTGCGGGCTGACCGGAGAGCGGGAACTCGACAGCACCGGCTCACCGGTGCCGGGCGGCTGCACCCCGGGCCGGTGCCGCGCGGGCGGCACGCTCACCCCCCTGCTGCTGCGCGATGTGGCGTGCCGGACGCTGGCGCTGTTCGTGTGCACAGCACTCATCCTCGACCCGCACGAGCACTACCCCTCCAGCGTGTCGCTCGCCCACGCCGCCCTGGAAGGGCATCCGGCCGCGGTGATCGGCATGGTGCACCAGGACCTGCCCGTGACCGCCGAAGCGCACCTGACCAGCCGACTGCTCGCCGCCGGCCGCCCGCTGGGGGCCGTCACCGCCGACCTCAACGACACCGTGGGCCGAACCAGCGGATACCTCCTGCTCGGCGACCCGGACCACTCCTTCGGTGTTGCGCCCGAACCCGGCACGGCGCCGGTCCTCACACTCTGGCCCGTCCGGCGTCCCGCTCTCCTCACCACGTCCTCCCCCGACGGGCGGCCGGTGGGGCTGGTGACCCGGGACGGGATCTGGCACGGACCCGAGGACGCGGCACAGGTCACCGACGGGCTCGGGGCGGCGCTCGGCCTGCGTACGGAGCTGACCGGCTGGCTGACCGCTCTCGACGCCGGCGCTCTGTTCGAGGGCAACCTGCGCGCATGGGCGATGGCAGCCGACCACCCCAAGACCCGCGTCGTCGAAGGGCTCAAGGTCATGCGGCGTCATCGCGAAGCCACCCGGGAGAGCGCCCTCGCCGCGCTGCAGCTCGTCCAGAAGTCGCTGCGCGCCGGGTACGGGCCCCTGCCGGACCTGCCCGCCGATCTCGACCGGCACGCCACCAGCTGGGCGAAGGCCCTGTCCGAGATGAGCGAGCACTCCCGCTTCGGCATGCTCGACCAGCTCACCGACGCCGCGACCGCCACCCACACCCGATCCCACGGACCGGCTGCCGTCGGCCCGTGCGGATACTGCCGCAGCCCGCTGGAGCGGACCGTGTGGTCCGGGCCCCTGCCCGGCGCCGTCGAGCGGATCCATATCACCTGCCCGCGCTGCGGCCTGGTGGCCGACCGTCCCACCTCACCCGCCCACGAGGCCGTACGCCTTCACGTGCCGGGTGAGCTCGTGCCGGGTCGGAGCGTACGGATCACCGTGGATCTGCCCGGCGCGGCGCCGGGGGTGTGGCTGGCCGTGCAGCTGCGCGACCGCGGCCGACACGCCCTCGCGGCCCACCACCGCCCCGGCGTTGTCGGCGCGGCCCAGGTGGAGATCGCCGTCCCCACCGACCTTCAGCCCGAGGTCCACCGCATCTGGGCCTTGGCCGTCGACCGCTTCCTGCCTGCCTGGCACCAGGTCCGCGTGCCCAGCACGCCGGGCGCCCACCGTGAGGAGCAGCTTCCGTGACCACACCCACCCTCCCGCCCGCCTCTACGCGGGCCCCCATACGTCTGGCCTGGGGCGGAATCGAAGCGATCGTCCGCGAGCTCGTTGTCCGGGCGGCCGGTGACGGCATGCCGGAGACCGTCGTCGGGATCATGCGCGGCGGGATGATCCCGGCCGTGATGATCGCCCATCAGCTCGGCATCCGCGATGTCCGGACGATCGAGGTCACGCACACCGCGACGGATGGCGTCAACGCGGCCAAAACCAGCGCCCCCGCGTACAAGAACCCCGCCTCCCTTGGCGACCTGGCAGGACGGGACGTCCTGCTGATCGACGACATCGCCGGCAGCGGAGCCACGCTGGAGCGCACGCGCCGGATGGTACAGGCGCTTGGGGTCCGGCGCCTGCGCACAGCGGTCCTGACGGTGAACCTGGCCAACTGGCAGGCCCCTAAGGCCCCTAAGGCCCCTAAGGAGCGTATCGACTACGTCGGCGAGCACACCGACACCTGGGTGATCTTCCCCTGGGAGACGGGGGACGGACCCTCGGCCGCAGGCACGCCGACGGCGGCCCAGAGCCAGGTGCCCGCGCCGCGTGCCGCTGTCGTGACCGATGCCGACCCGAGCTGAACCGGAGAACCCGATGGGCAACGACGTACTGCTGTACTCCGCCGGGCTGGATTCCTTCCCGGCCTGGCACTACCTGGGCAAGCCCCGCGCGGTGTACTTCGACATCCGCCACCACTTCCGCGAGCAGGAACTGGACTGCGTGCGCGAGCTCGCCGAACGGTGCGGCATCGACCTCACGGTCAGCACCGCGCTGGACCTGTCCAGCTGGAACACCCGCCCGCTCATCCCGTTCCGCAACATCTACTTCGCGATGCTCGCCTCCAACGACGGCGCCGGCACCATCTGGTGCGTCGGCGTCAGGGGCGACCAAACGCTCGACAAGAGCCCTGCCGCCTTCGCCCGGATGAGCGAGGCCCTCTCGGAGTTCGCCGGTCGCCCGATCAAGGTCGACAGCCCCTTCTGGGACATGACCAAGACCGACATCGTGCGCTGGTACGTCAAGGCCGGCCTGCCCGTGAGGGACTTGCTGGACACCTTCTCGTGCATGGAGCCGGGCGGACGGCGCGTCCACTGCGGGCGCTGCTCCAGCTGCCTGCGCCGGTGGATCGCCCTGGCCAACAACCAGATCACCGGCGAGTTCGCCGCCAACCCCTGGGAGTGGGACCGCGTGCAGAGCTACTACGTGGGCGCCATGCGCGACGGCACCTACCCCATCCACCGGGCCAAGGAGTTCTTCGCCGCCCTGAAGACGGCCGGCGCCTCGGTGTAGCCGGGACCCGCAGCGCCCTTCCAGCCCCTGAACAGCACACCAACATCCCCAGCCCCGCACGGCGGTATCGCCTTGCGGGCCACCGGACGGAGACCTGACCACGATGAACACCGGCGCCCTGAAGTTCGCCGCGAACCTGTCCATGCTCTACGGCCACCTGCCGCTCCTGGAGCGGCCCGCCGCCGCGGCCGCCGCCGGATTCGAGGCGGCCGAGATCTGGTGGCCCTTCGACTCCCCCGTCCCGGCCGACCGCGACGTCGACGCCCTGACCGCCGCCCTGAGCGACGCGGGCCTGCAGCTGGTCGCGATGAACTTCCTCGAGGGCGACATGCGCGCCGGCGACCGCGGGCTGCTGTCCGTCCCCAGCCGCGCAGACCAGTTCCGCGACAGCATCGCCACCGCCGTCGACTTCGCCGACCGGACCGGCTGCCGCGTCCTGAACGCCCTCTACGGCAACCGGCAGCCGGAGACGGACCACGGCGCCCAGGACGAGCTCGCTCTGGAGAACCTGGTGGCGGCGGCGCGCGCCGCCCACCAGGTGAAGGCGTCAGTGGTGCTGGAGACCATCAGCCGCCAGGAGGCCCCCGACTACCCGCTCAGCGACGCCGACGCGACGGTCGCCATGGCCGACCGCGTGAACGAAGCCGCCGGCCTGTCGAACACCGGGTTCCTGTGCGACCTGTACCACCACGGCCGTAACGGCGAGGACATCCCCGCTCTGCTGCAGCGCCACGAGGGGCGCATCGTGCACTTCCAGATCGCGGACACCCCCGGACGCGGGCGCCCCGGCTCCGGTGTCCTCGACTATCCGGCCTTCTTCGCGCTCATCGACGCCGCGGGCTACGACGGCTGGATCGGTCTGGAGTACGAGCCGACCCGCGACGCGAAGGTCGACTTCGACTGGCTGCCCTCTCTGACCGCCCGCGCCTGACCCTGCCGTATCCCGCCCGTCAACTGCCTGGAGAGGAGCCCCGATGCGCCCCGGCACGCAAGGCAGCGCCGTCGGCCCGCCGCTGCAACCCGCCCCCGTCCCGTCGGCCCGACCGCTGGCACCGGTCGGCCTGTGTCCCTCCGCGTGGCGGATCGGCGGCGCACGCGGGCTCCTGGTCAGCACCGAAGGCGTCTGGGGAGCGGGCAAGACTACGACCGCCGAACTGGCCGGCAACCAGCTGCGGGCCGCGGGCTTCACGGTGGCCGTCCTCCACTACGGGCCCCGCCCCGGCACGATCGGACGGCTGTCCGAGGTCCTCGAAACGCAGCCCCTGCGCGCCCGCACCGGCGCCGGCGGCTACGCACTCGCCCATCACGCCACCGTCGACGTCCTGCTGCGCCTGTGCCGCGAAGCCCACCATCACCAGACGTTCTACGAGCCGGCGCTGGCAGAGCACGACGTCGTCATCATCGACCACGGCGTCTACTCCAAGATCGCCTGGGCACTGACCGTCCTGACCGAGACCCAGCCAGACGCCCCCGCGGACGAGACCCTTCAGCGCCTGCACGACATCGTGGCGCCCTGGTTCCTCCACCCCGACCTGGCCGTCTTCCTGAACACCCCCTGGCCGCTGGCCCGCGAACGCGCCATCGCCCGCGGCCGGGGAGGCGGCAACCCCGCCGCGATCGAGCGCCTGCTGTTCCTCCCCCGGTACGAGGCGGCATACCGGCAGGTGCTCGACGCCCACCGCCCACGCGTCCTGCCCCTCCAAGTGGGCCTGCGCGAAGCACCGGAGGTGGCCGACGAGATGGCCGCCGCGATCACCGGACGGCTCCGCGCACCCCTGCCCGCGCCCCGCCCCAGAAACCTCGACGAGATGAGTTCCCTGTGTCCTTCCTGACCGACTGGCCGCGCGAGCGGACCGTGATCGACGCCTCCTTGTGGTCCGCCGACCTGGGAGCGCTGACCGCCGAGGTCGCGCGGATCGGCCCTCACGCCGACTCCTTCCACTTCGACGCCTCCGACACGTCCTTCACCCGCGACGCGATCTTCTTTGCCGACCTAGTGCGCGCGCTGCGCCCCCGCACCACGGTTCCCTTCCACGTCCATCTGATGGCGCACCGCCCGGCCGAGCTGGCCGCGGCGTTCGCCGACGCCGGCGCGGACCTGATCACCGTCCACGCCGAAGCCGACGGCGCCTTGGAGGCGATCGATCGCATCCGCGCCGGAGGCCAGGCCGCCGGCCTCGCGCTCACGCTGGACCTGGCGCCCGAGTACGTCGAGGACCTCCTCGAATCCGTCGACGCCGTCACCATGGTCGGCACCCCTCTGGGCACCAAGGGCACCGGCATGGTCCCCGAAGCCCTGGAGCGCATGCAGGTCATCCGCGAGATCCTCGACCGGCGCGGCACGGACATCCCCCTGCTGGCCGACGGCGGGATCCGCGAGCACACCGTGCCCGACCTCGTCGCCGCCGGGGCCACCGGCGTCGTGGCGGGCTCCCTGCTTTTCGCCAGCGCCGACCCGGCCTCGACCGCCGCGTGGATCCGCAGCCAGCGCACCATCGCGCGTGCGGACGAAGGTGTCCGGTGACCCCTTCGGCGCTGCCCCTGTCGGGGTGGACGGTCAGCCTCGACCTGTGGGGCACCCTCCTCACCAACGGCGACCGGAAGGCCGCGGCCGGCTGGCGGCTCACGGAGTTCGGCCGCGTCCTTGACGTCTACGGCCACCACCCCGCGCCGGAGAAGCTGAGCGAGATTGTGGGGCGCACCCGCAAGGAGGCGGCGCACCAGCAGCGGACGACCGGGGCGCAGCCGGACGTCGAGGCTCAGGTCGGGGCGGTGCTCGACGAGCTCGGCATCGACCGGGAGACGCCCGATCTGCTGAAGCTGCTGCTCGCGGTGCACACGCACGCGGTGCTGCGGGCCTGCCCGCAGCCGATCCCTGGGGCCATCGCGACCTTGGACGCGATCAAGGCCGCGGGCGGGCGCCTGGTGCTGACGTCCAACACGCTGGCGACGCCGTCGGACGTGCACCGGCTCCTACTGACCGATCTCGGCCTGCTGGACCGCTTCGACGACGTGCTGTTCTCCGGCGACCTGAGGGTCGCCAAGCCCCGCCGTGAGGTGTTCGCGGCCGTCGCCGAGCGGGCTGGCACGCCGCTGGAGCGCATCGTCCACGTTGGCGACGACCCACTCACCGACGTGGACGGTGCTCTGGGCGCCGGATGCCACGCCGTCCACTACAACCCTCGCCGCGAGGCCACCGCCCGGCCCCGCGTCCCCGACTTCGCCGACCACGCCGAACTGCCGGCCCTACTGGTCTCCCTGCACGGTGCTGCCGCTGCGAAGCCGATCTCACGGAGCGCTTCCCATGACTGACCTGCCCACCGGCCCCGCCTCCACTGCGGGCACTGCCCTCCTGGACACCGCGGGCAACGGGGTGGACCGCCACCTGTCCGACCTGCTCGCCACGGCAGCAAACGCCCCAGCTTGCTACCTGGCCGACCACGGCGCCGCCCGCGCCGCCTGCGACGCGGGGACCGACCCGGTCCTCTACACCGCACATCGCGACATCCTCCCGCCCACCCGGGCCCTGGGCGCCGAGTGGTTCGCCGACCTGTGCACCTACCGGCCCGGCCAGCTGCCCGGCGGCGAACTCAACCGCTCGATCGGCCACTGGAACACCCCGGCCCAGCTAGAGATATTCGAAGTCCTGTCCGGACGCGTACTGATGATCACCGCCTGGCACGACCTGTCCGGTATCCCGGTGCTGAACTGGCAGGCGCGCGGGCCCGGCGACCTGGTGGCCGTGCCGTTCGGAGCCTGGCACCAGACCTCGATCCTGGACGGACCCGCCGTCGTGTTCAACATCTACACCGACCTGCCCGGCACCGAGCAGCGGCACACCAGCCGGCACGCCGCCCAGCACACCGAGATCAAGTACCGCTCCAGCGCGCCGGTGGAGATCACCGCGATCCGGGCCGAGGTCGGCTTCGCCCTGACCGGGTCCCGGCACGGCCGGGACCACTGGGGGCGCGGGGAGCAGGCCGTCGAGTCGGCGTGGTTGCACAAGGCCGTCGGCCCCGCCGGTCTCGTCACCCTTCACACCTCCGCGTCCGCCGACCGGCTGGCCCGGCTGGTCGACGCCGCCCGCGCGCATCTGCCCCAGGCTCAGCCCCAGCAGGCAGGGAAGCGCCCGTGACCATCCGCGCCGCCGACCAACTGCTTACCCAGCAGCCGGGCAAGGTCTGGGACACCACGTTCCGCCAAGCTGAGGCCAGCGTCTGTCTGCGGACCAACTCCAAGACCGCCCTCACCCACGCCACCGGCACCCTGTACGCCTACGAGCAGACCGGCACTCCCGGCGCGCGCTGGCAGATCGACCTCCTGGTTGCCGACGGCCTGGCGTACCAAGAGGTCGAGGGCTTCGCCGACGCGCCCACGATCGAGATCGGGCCCCGCCTGATGGCCGCCGTGCTCGCGCGGCCCGGCGGCCAAGCCTTCTGGGTGGAGGCGCTGCACACCCTGATCGTGGCCGACACCCAGCAGTCAACGGTCACCGTGCGATGCGCCCAGGAGTCGGCGGCGCTGCACTGGGCGGCGCGGCTGCCCCGGCAGGCCATCACCGCCCAACTACTGGAGAACGGCGCGGTCTACGCGCACACCGCGGCCTTCTCCCGGGGCGGGCGCGGCGTCGTCATCGCCGGCCACCGAGGCCGCGGCAAGACCACCACCCTGCTGTCCTGCCTGCACCGCCTCGGCGCCGACTACGTCACCAACGACCGGCTCCTGCTGCGCACCGAGGACAAGGGCCGGCTCGCCGGGTACGTGTGGCCCGCGCGGCTGCGGGCCGGTATCGGCACGCTGAGCGCCCTGCCGCACCTGGCCGACCTGGTTCCGGCCGAGCAGCGGGCGGTGCCCGCCGAACAGCGGTGGGCGAGCCGCCCCAAGGTACCCATTGAGCCGTGGGACTTCGCCCGGCTGCTGTCCGGCGACGGCCGCGTGCTCGGCTCGGTCCGCCCGGCCATGCTGGTCTTCCCCCAGCTCGACCTCGACCGGACCACGGTGCGCGTCGAGCAGGTCGGGCGCGCCGAGGCCCGCGCCGAGCTGCTGCGCACCCGCCTGTTCATGACCGATCCAGGCCGCGGGCCCAGTTCCCACATCAACCACTGGCTCTGGCCCGCCCCCGACCCGGCCGTCACCGACCGCGACCTGGGCCGCGTGGTCGACGTGCTCGCCGAACTGCCCTGCTACCGGATCCATGCCGACGGCGACCCGGCCGCCCTCGCCGACGCCGTCGCAGGACTCCTCGACACGGGCCCGGAGGCGCACCGGTGAACGCCACTACCATGCCCATCCCCGCCGCGCCACCGGGGCTGCCCGGCGCCGCCGGACTCGGCGCAGCAGTCCTGCGGTGGCTGTGCGATCCCCGCCCGGTCGCCGCCCCGGCCGAGCTGGATTCCGCCGCGCTGGGTGCGGCGCTTCAGGCGGCGATCGACGCCAAACTGGTCTGCCTGCTGGCCGACCATCTGCTCCACAACCGCGCGGACGCCGACCTGTCCCGCGCAATGTGCTCCGTCCTCGGCCAGATCGTGCGCGCCAACGCGCTGCACAACCGGCTCCACTACGGTGAAGCCGTCCGCATCGTGGAAGTGCTGGCCCGCCGCGACGTCCCTGTCGCGGTGCTGAACGGCCTCGCCTACACCAACCTGTACCCGCCCGGCAGACTGCGGCAGTTCACCGACATCGATCTCCTGGTCGGCGCCGCCGACCTGGACACGGCCCTGGACGTCCTGGCCGAGCTCGGCTTCACGGATCAAGGGCGCGGCGCGCACACACGCCGACGGGCCACGGGGGACGCGCTGACGCCCACCGTCAGCGTCGACATCACCACCAGCCTGGGCCACACCGCCGACCCGGCGGGCGTACGGGCCGCGCTGGCCCGGACCGAGACCAGCGACGGCCCCGACGCCGGAGAGCAGCTGCCGGTCCTCGCCCGGGCGGACGCACTGTGGCACACGCTCGCCCGTCTTGCCGCGCGCTCGCGCTGGAGCGGTCTGGCCGACGCCGCCCGCCTCGCCCTGGCCGACCCGGCACTCTCCCGCGAGGTCGGGGCGGAGGTTCCGGAGCTGGTGCGTGCGGGCTGGGCGGTGCTGCACACCCACCTGCCCGACCTGATTCCCGGCCCGCCGGTGGCCGGTGACGGGCCGGGCCGAGGGGAGCCAGCCCGGTGATCGTGCAACTGGCCGGCCTGCCCGGCACCGGCAAGACCACCCTCGCCCGGGAACTGACCCGTGCGCTCGGCCCGAAGGCCCTGTTCCTCGACAAGGACCGGATCCGCGACGCGCTGTTCGGTCCACACCTGGTCGCCTACACCCGTGAACAGGACGACTTCTGCGTCCACGTAATGCACCTGACGGCTGCCCGGCACCTCGGCGAGCACCCGGGCGCGGCCGTGGTCCTCGACGGCCGCACCTGCTCACGCCGCTACCAGGTCGAGGACGTGAAGCGGCTGGCCGAGGGGACCGGCCAGCCGCTGCGCATCATCGAATGCGTCTGCCCCGACGACGTCGCCGCCGCCCGCCTACACATGGATGTGCAGGCGGGCACCCACCCAGCCGCCAACCGCGACCCCGAACTCCACCGACGACTCAAGGCATCCGCGGAGCCGATCACCGTCCCCACGCTGCGCCTGGACACCAGCGCCTCCGTCCCGGACTGCACCCGCACCACCCTTGCCTACCTGATGGCCGAGCACCCGCCCACCCGACCTGCTCCGAAGGGAGCCCTCACCACATGAACCCCGACCTCCCGGTGCTGCTCGACCTCGCCCGCTCGGTCACCGAACGGGCCGAGCAGCAGCTGCTCGACCTCACCCCGGACCTGATCACCGCCAAGGGCGACCGCGACATGGTCACCAACGTCGATCTCGCCATCGAAAGCGAGGCCCGCAAGGCCTTCCTGAACGGGGCCCCCGGCATCGGCTTCGTCGGCGAGGAGGAGGGCGGCGACGTCGACGCCGACACCTACTGGATCATCGACCCGGTCGACGGCACCGCGAACTTCATCCGCGGCCTGCCGCTGTGCGGGATCTCCCTCGCGCTCGTCCACCACGGCGTGCCCGTCCTCGGCGTCATCCATCTGCCCCTGATCGGCCGCCGCTACTGGGCCGCCCAGGGCCTGGGCGCCTACCGCGACGGCCAGCGCATCAGCGCCGCCGGCACCAGCACGCTGCCCGAGGCGATGATCGCCGTCGGCGACTACGGGACGGGTCCCGACGGCCCCGAGCGCAACCGCGTCGCCCTTGCCATCCAGGCGCTTCTCGCTGAGCACGCCCAGCGCGTGCGCATGCTCGGGTCCGCCGCCGTGGACCTCGCCCTCGTCGCCGACGGCACCCTCGACGCCGCCATCACCCTGGGCAACCACGACTGGGACATGGCCGCAGGCGCCATCATCGCCCGCGAGGCCGGCGCCGTCGTCTTGGACACCGACGGCCGACCCCACACCCCCGCCTCGCTCACCACCATCGCGACGGCGCCCGGCCTACGCGACGCCGTCCTGGGCATCCTCGCGACCACCACCGCGGGCACCCCGTGGTCGGCCACATCGGGGAGCCCGGCATGCTGATCGCGTTCGAGGGCCTGCCCGGAGCTGGAAAGACCACCCAGTCCCGGCTCCTCGCCGAACTCCTCACCCGCGAGAAGGTGCCGGTCAACTACCTGCCCGACAACCTGACCCGCACTGAGGACACCCTGGGCAGCACGCTCCTGGACCTCTTCGCCAGCGGCGACCCCTTCTCCCGGCACGGCAGCGCTGTCACCGACACGATGCTCGCCACTGCGATCCGCGCCAATACCGTCGCCACGCACATCGCCCCCGCCCTCACGGCCGGGCAGACGGTCATCGAAGACCGCGGCACCCACACCATCGAGTCGTACAGCCTCGCCACCCTCCTGCAAAAACACACCGGCCGCCCCGCGGACGGCATCGGGTGGCTGCGGTCCGTCTCCGCGATGTCCGGGCTGTCGGCCGACGTAGCAGTGTGGCTGCGCCTGCCCGCCGACGAGGCCATCGCCCGGGCCGCCCAACGCGAGGGACGCGCCTACACCGCCGAGCAGCACGCCTTCCTGCGCCACGTCCACGACGCCTACGCCCACCTCGACGCCGACGACCCGGGCCTGGTCACCGTCGACGTCCTCGGGCTCACGCCCCTCCAGGTCCACCGGGCCGTCATCGACGCGCTCGCCGAACGCGTCCCGATACCCATCCCGGCCGAGCACAGTTCTTCCATGCAGTAGAGCGAACCGACCCGTTTCTCCCGTACCGCCGACCACCAGACGTCACGGAGTACCCCGCATGCACCCCACGCGCCTCGCCCCGCCCGCCGAGCTCCTCACCGACCTGCGCGAGGTCTGCACCTGCAGCGAGACCCGCCTCAAGGAAGTGCTGGAGGGCCACGGCCTGCGCCCGCTCACGGGTGGCTTCCAGAACCACGTCTACGCCTGGGACGACCCCGAGGCCGGGCCCATCTGTGTCAAGCTCTACGCCAAGGGCAACCACCGCCGGCGCGTGGACCGCGAGTGGGCGGCCCTGACGCTGCTCGCCGAGCACGACGTCAGCGACGTCCCCCGCCCGCTGTGGCTCGACCAGCACGACACGACCCCCGCCATCGGCATGACGCTACTCAAGGGCACGCCGCTGCTGGAGAGCCCCGATCACGAAGCCGCCCTCAAGGGCCTGGCCCACACCACCCAGCGCCTCCACGACGTGCCCCTGTCCGGGCTGCTCGCCGACCTCGAGCGCATCGACTCCGGCACCCACTACATGCTGCGCCTGACCGGCAGCTGGCCCGAACTCCTCACCGGTCACGAGGACGACCCGCTGACCGCCGACATGCGCGCCTTGCTCACCGCCTGGCACGCCAGCGGCGACGCCGAACTCGTGGGCGAAACCCCCACCCCAGCCGTGCTCTCCCGCGGCGACTCCAACCTCCTCAACTGGCTGCGCGACGGCGCCTCCAGTCCCTGCGTCGACTTCGAGTACAGCGGGCACAGCACCGTCCACTTCGACGCCGCCGACCTGATCGAACACATCAGCGCCCGCGAGATCCCCGACAGCACCTGGATCACGCTCCTGCCCGACCTCGGCGTCACCCCCGCCAACCGCCACCTCTTCCTCGCCGCCCAGCGCACCTGCGCTCTGCGCTGGCTCGCCGTGTTGTGGAAGCAGCGGCACACCCGCGCCGACGAGTTCGCCGCCCAGCACGCCCGCGTACGGCTCCTGCAGAGCCCCGACAGCCCCTGGCACGGCTGAACACCCGTCCAACCAGCCGACGAGCAGCGGCGGCGGCCCCGCTGTGCTCCGACTACGTGAGGGAAGACCATGACCGCGATACCGAGGACCGCCAGCCTGCTGTGGGCGCTGCGTTCCTACTGCGCCTCGCACAAGTGCAAGCCCTGCTACTTCACCTGGCTCGACGAGCAGCGCGTCGACAAGACCCCGGGCCTGCTGTCGCACTTCTCGCCCCACGATCTGCCCACCGAGCAGGTGATGGCCTTCGCCCGTACCCTCCCCGGCTCGGCCGTACGGCGGGTGTTCCTCGCCGGCGGCGAGCCGCTCATGTGGCGGCCGATCCTCGACCTCATCGAGATCCTCAAGGGCGGCGGGCTCGAGGTCGTGGTGTGCACCAGCGGCGTGGCCCTGAACCAGCTGGACATGGCCCGCCGTCTGGTGGAGCTGGGCGTGGACGGCGTCTCCGTGTCGCTGGACTCCACCGACCCCGACTACAACGACGCCTGGCGCCCGCCCCGCAAGGACGGCGACGGCTGGGAAGGCGTCATCAGCGGGATCAAGACCCTGCTGGCCGCCCGCGGCCCGTCAGTCCGGCCCCGGGTCGGCCTCTACACTGTCATCACCAAGCTGAACCTGCCGGACATCACCGGCGTGCCGCAGCTGGCCGCCGATCTGGGCTGCGATTACGCCGTGCCCCAGCCGGTCGCCCTGCCCCAGGGCCACAGCCTCCATGACACCCTGTTCCTCACCGACGCCGAACTTCCCCTCCTTGAGGAACAGTTCGACCATCTCTACGCCTCCGGGCTCCCCCTCCAGCTGCCGCCCCGCACCTACCCCGGTCAGGTCGCCTCCGCCGTCCACCAGCTCCGGGGAGCCGTCGAGGGCTGCTTCGGCGGCGACACCCTGTACTTCGCCGAGCCCGACGGCTCGCTCTGGGACTGCCCGTCCTCCCTCAAGATGGCCGCCACGCCGACCGAGCGCCACCGCACCATCAAGGGCACCGACGCGGCCGAGCTGTTCGGCAAGCCCTCCGGCTGCGGAAGCGACTGCGCCCTGTTCAGCGTCGACTGCGTGAACATGTGGCCCCTGATGGACTTCGACCGGGTGCTGGACACCACGACCTCCGGGAGCCCGGCGTGACGACGACCTCGGAGGCCCTGGCCGCACTGAAGGCGCCCCTCGACCGCATGCCGGACCCGGCCGGCCGCGCCGAGGCCGCCGCCCTGGAAGCCGAACTCGCCACCGTCCACGGGGTCCGGCACGCCATCGCGGTCTCCTCCGGGACGGCGGCCCTGCACACCGCGCTGGTCGCCTGCAACGTCGGCCCCGGCGACGAGGTTCTCCTCCCCTCCGCCACCGTGATCATGACGGTGTCCGCCGTGACGGCCGTCGGTGCCCATCCCGTCTTCGTCGACACCGCCGAGGACGGGCGCGGCATGGACCTGCCCGACGTGGCCGCCAAGACCACCGCGCGCACCCGCGCGATCAACCCCGTCCATCTGGCCGGACGCACCGACGGCCTGATCGACCTGGCCGCATACGCGCAGTCGGCCGGCCTGCACGTCATCGAGGACGCCTGCCAGGCCCAGGGCAGTACCACCCGCGGCCGGGCGGCCGGAACGGTCGGCAGCATCGGCTGCTTCTCCCTCAAGGACGGCAAGATCATCTCCTGCGGGGAGGGCGGCTACCTTCTCACCGACGACGACACCCTCGCCGAGCGCGCCGCCGCGTACCGCACACACTGGCTCACCCCCGCCCCCGGCGCACCGGCCGCCAGCCGACGCGGGATGAACTACCGCCTGGCCGAACCCCTCGCCGCGCTCGCCCGGCTCAACCTGAAGGGCCTGGACCAAGCCGTGGCCCGGCGCCGCGAGCAGGCCCACCGGCTCTACGACCTCGTCGGCGACACCCCGGGGCTCACCGTGCACGCCCCGGGGCCCGGAGATACTCCCAACGGCTACAGCGCCCTGTGGCGGGTGGACCTCGACCGCCCCCGGGACTTCAGCGCCCGCCTAGCCGAGGCTGGTGTCGCCAACTCGGTTGGCACCTACCGGCTCCGGGCGGCGCACCAGCACCCTGCCTGCCAAGACCTGAGCCCGGCCGACTGCCCGCGCGCCGCCGAGGCAGTGGACCGGATGCTGGCCGTCACCCTCCAGCAACGGACCATGGAGGCCGACCTGCGCCGCTTCGCCGAGACCATCCGGTGCGAGGCCAAGACCTGGGCGGAGGGCCAATGACTGCGAACCCCCCGCCGCCGCTCGTCCCTGCGGCCGAGCCCACGGTGGACGAGCTGCTCCAGGACGTCGAGGGTGTCGTCGTCGACTGGGACGGCACCGTCGTCGACAACGCCGAGATCCGGCTGAGCGCGCTCCAGCACGCCCTGGCCCCGTACGGCGTGGACGTCGACCCGCAGTGGTACACCCTGAACTGCGGGCTTCCCATCCGTGAGATCATCGCCCGACTCGCGGGCCCGCGCACCCTGCCCGTCGAGGAGATCGTGCCCGCCAGCCAGGGCCTACTCCTCAACGGCCCGCCGCCGCGGCTGATCGACAGCACGATCGGCCTCCTGCGCCGGGCCGATGCTCTGGGTCTGCCACGGGCCGTCGCCTCCGCCGCGGCCGGAGTCCTCATCCATCCCGTCATCGACCGGCTCGGCCTCGGCGCGCTCCTGCCGGTCGTGGTGACGGCCGAGTCGGTGGCCCGGGGAAAGCCGGCCCCCGACTCCTACCTGGAGGCCGCCCGGCTGATCGGGCGGGCCCCCGCCCGGTGCCTGGCCGTGGACGACGCACCGGACGGCCTCACGTCCGCGCTGGAGGCGGGCATGCGGGTCCTCGCCGTCCGCGACGGCCTACTCGTCCCCATGCCCGGCCGTATCCCGGGGTGAGCCCGCGTTGCCTCCGCCGGGCCCCGCAGGCTGGACAGGGGCAACGCAGCGGCGCCCGTCTGATGACCGGAATCAGCCCGCCCCCGGCTGTTCCGCCGACGTGGCTGCCGACGTGCCCCGTCCCCGGATTGGCATCCCCCGCCGGGGCACGGAGCGGCAGCTCATCCGCCCCCCCTGGCCCGGCCGTCCTTCGGAGTGACATGCCCCGCAATGCCGATACTGATCAAGAACCGTGGTGGATCACGAACTACCGTGGCCGCAACCCCCTCCAGCGGTACAGCCACCACAACCGCACCAAGACGCGCCGCACCGTCGACTTCTACATCCGCTACCTGAGTCTTGAGCCCAACCAGACGATTCTCGATCTGTGTTGCGCCTTCGGTCGCCACACGCACGAGCTCACCCAGCGCGGCTTCCCGCGCGCTGTCGGGGTGGATCTGTCCGCCGACATGCTTGCGCACGCGATCTCGTCGGATGCCGCCGGTGGCCAGCGCCCGCGCTTCCTACGCGCCGACATCCGCGCGCTGCCTTTCGAAAACGCATCCGTCGATGCCGCCCTGATGCTGCGAAGCTTCGGGTTCCTCGACACCACCAGGGAAGACCTCGGCGTTTTCGAGGAAATCGCCCGAGTTCTACGTCCCGGTGCCTTCTTGGGAATGGACCATTTCCCGCCCCACAGCGCCACCACCAAAGTGGGCACCCGGGTCCTCGAAGGCCCGGCGGCGACGACCATCGTACGTACCACCTGGGATCCAGCGACCGCCCGACTCAACAGCCACATGTCCACCCGCTACGAGGACGGCCGCGTTGATCCGCTCCGCAGTTCGTCTCGCCTCTACACACCTGAGGAACTGGGGGCGATGCTGGTCGAGGCCGGCTTCGCGGTGCAGGGGCAGTTCGGCGGCTATGACGGCAGCCCCATCTCTGAGGACAGCACACGGTGTGTCGTCATCGCACGACGCGTGTGACTCGTGGTCCCGGCCAAGGCCACGAGTCGTCAGTCGAACAACGAACCCTGAACAGCCGAGGGGGGAAGGTACTTCTCCTCGACCGGTTTCGGTGCCGTTCCGGCGATGTCCTCCAGCTGGGCAAGCGTCGACCAGCGGCTCTCGATCGCACCACGTTCGACCGCACGCTGAAACACCTGGGTCACAACCCATGCCTCCTGAGTCGCCGGGCGCCGGCCCGGGCGCAGGTGCACGCCCAGGTTCTGCCCGAGCGGCTCGAGCCCTCCTTCGACGCCCGGACACACCCTCCGCGCCAGGGCGACCGCGTCCCACAGAGTGAGGGAGGCAAGACGCGGGCAGGCGGCTCGCTCATTATGCAGCAGTGCGGCCTCGATGAAGCCCAGAGCGGCAACGATCCGGTGCGGCTGCGCCGTCAGATGCCGCTCGACCTCCCGCAGGGCGAGCCCTGCGGATCCCCCAGGCAGGTCATGAGGCAACCGGGGCAGGCGCGGCTCTTCCGAAAACAGCGTTCGTTCTTCCTGGATGTCCCGGTGAACCCGCCACAGCGGCCGCCAGTCCTTGCCGCTGAGCGCGAGGGCCGCAACCGCTGTCGGGACCAGTCCGCCAAGCTGACTGTGCAGCTCGACGTCGAGGACCACGAAAGTGGTGGAACTGAATTCGGCATCCATCATCCGCACCGACACCACGATATCGAACCGTGTGACGGTACGGAGTACATCTCACAGCTCATGCGGTCGGCTGGCGAGCTCCACTCTGGCCTGCAGCGACCTGCTCGACCTGATGCCCAACGGCGGATGGGAGAACACTCCGCTGACCGCGGGCCTCCCGACGTGGCAGGTCGCCCTCATCACTGCGAACTCCCTGCCCGACAAGCAGTACCGCGTTCCGCTGCAACGGCTCCTCAACGATGCAGCAGATATACGGCGAAGCGCCCAGCCTCCTCTCGGCCAGGTCATCGGCGCACGAACCGGATGTCCGAGAACGGTTCCCGAACCTGCAGATGTCCCGCTCCCTGACCGAGACACTCAGGCCAGATCCGCAAGCACTGCGAAGGAGCTGGGCTCACTGGCCTTGCGCCGCGCCCCCGGATCGACGGGACGGAAAGCACGTGACCGGTGGGCAGCAGGGACCGCAACAACGATTTCGGCTCACCAGGCCCGCGCCCGGTTCCCCTGCTTCGCCCTGCTGTGCTCGCCGTCATCTTGATCGCCACGCAACCGCCCCGGCCTTCCCTTCCCGCACCGGAACGGCCGGACTCCCAGGGCACGAGCATCTATCGGCGTACAAGTCGGCCAGTGCCTTTGCATCTATGCAGGTACTGCCCCGTCACTGGAGCAAACCCCAGGTATCAGGCTGAACCGGTGCACCATATCCCAGGTCGCAATCAAGACCTGCGTCCACGATGGGTGCGAAACCGGCCATCCTCCGGTCGGGCAGTCGCACTTTCGTGAGCAACTTCCCTACCTCGCCTGCTGAGAGAGAGCAGCCCAGATGGCTGCGGTCTTGCAGGTGTACCGTGGTGGCCCTCAGCGTTCGCCCGATGGCCGGGGCTGCAGTGAACGCCCCAGGTCACGCCCGGCGCCAGATGGGGTCTCCGAATTCAGCCTGGGGTACTCGTGGCTTCACCCTGCCTG
This sequence comes from Streptomyces sp. NPDC051018, assembly GCF_044456085.1. NCBI lineage: Bacteria > Bacillati > Actinomycetota > Actinomycetes > Kitasatosporales > Streptomycetaceae > Streptomyces > Streptomyces sp. NPDC051018. The sequence continues at coordinate 22,589 of NZ_JBITFN010000014.1, read as the reverse complement.
GCGTGAAACGGAGTGGTGAACCCCAGCGAGCATCGGATGCGTGTCACCCAGACCCGTCCGTTCGATGAGCATCCTGGCCGAGCAGCGGTACCCGCGACGGCACTCCGCGCCGAGCACCACCCATCCTTGGCATTCGCCCCCACTCTGAATTGGCAGACTGAAAACGGCAGCTCTTCTCTTGCAGCGCCCGCCGCAGGTCAGGCCCCTGGTGGGTGGGAAGATCCGCCATGCAGGTGTGGGCGTCCCCGAGGAGGGCACGGCTTTCAAGGCTCGGTCTCACCGCCGCAGTCGCCCTCTTCGTCGCGCGCCAACGACACTTCTTGATTTCGAGGTTGACGATCTGCGCAGAGGCTCGCGTCGCCGCGTTTGGCAGCCCCGAATAGCGGGGCTGCCAAACGCGGCAGGGACAAGGTAGGCGCAGCCGCGAGCGGCACCTACCGGAAGCGACCCTTCTCGCCACGCGCCCCTGGACTCTGACCGTGCGGAACCGGTTCGCACCTGACACGGCAGGCTGAACAAAAGTCAGTCGCACTGACGGACCATCAGCTGAGGCGGAGGCTGCGACCAGGCCGACCGCGAAGGCGCAGCCACAGCAACCACCCCAAGCCACCCTCCCCCGCGACCGGCACTTTTGAGACATGCCCCGGTTGACGGATGATCAACAGGATTCTAGGTTCGATGCATTCAGCAAGTAATGGGCCAGATTGTGCGACCGGGGGCGTTTCAAGGATTCAAGATTGCCAGTTCTTTGCCCACCGGCCTGGCTCGTAGTATCCATTCAAGAATATTTGCCATTTGGTTCTGGCGCCATCCGGTACCGTCCGGCGCTGTCGTCCCTCCGACAGCTCTTGGCTAGGACTCCAAAATCAGGCTCAGAAGAATTCCATTCGCGTAATCGATTCAGAGGAAAGCGGATGTGGTGGCGAAAGCACCTACTGCCGAAGGTGCGTGTACGGAGGGGAGTCGAGCGTGATCTTCAGCGCGCGCTGCGACGGGAATTGCAGGATCTCGGCATCCAGCCTCCGCTCAGCGTTGAGGAGCTGTGCCGGGCGTTGGCCAACCAGCGGGGACGTCCCATTCAGCTTGAGGCCCGTGCGCTCCCCGCTTCGGGGCCGTCGGGCCTGTGGGTGGAGACAGCGGACGTGGACGTGATCCTCTACCAGGATCGGACAACCCGGCTTCATAAGGACCATATTGTGTTGCACGAGATCGGGCACATCATCATGTCCGACTGGGAGCAGCGAAATTCCCCACGTCGGGATCCTGGCTCAGCTGAGGACTGTGCGGCCTTGATCGGTCTGGAGCCGGAGGCGGTGCGGCGCGTCATGCACCGGTGTGCTTTCGGGGATGACGAGGAGTGCATGGTGGAGTTGGCGGCGACGATCCTGATGGAATGGGATTCTGCGCTTGAACGCGTTCCACTTCCTGTTGCTGAGGAGCCGTCTCTTCGACGTGTCCAGAGCGCTCTGGGAGGTCGCCGAGGATGGTCCTGAGAATTGTTTTCCTTTCGGGCCTCTTCGCCGCGGTGCTGTGGAAGCTGGCCCAGCTCGTGCGGGATCCCCGCAACGCCCCACTCCGCTCTCTTGCCCTGTGTCTGCTGAGTGCTGCTGCTTCGTATCCGCTGACGATGCCGCAGAGTGCCGAAGATTTCGACATGGTCGCCTTCCACGGCGCGGCCAAGCTGGTCCAGAACCTGTTGCTGCTGGCCACGTTGTACTTCCTCATGGCGTTCTTCCTGTACTCCGCTGCGGACGAGTCGGCGGGGCAGCGCCGGGCGCGCCGAGAAGCCGGTCTGGTCTTCGCCGTTGCCGTAGTCATCACGCTGTGTGCGGTCGCCGTGCCAGAGGAGGAGCTGGCGGGTTCCTTCTCGACCGCCGACATGACCGTCTCCCAGGTCGCGGGCTTTTACCTCGTGGCCGGGCTGTACATGACGTACGCTCTGGCGGCCGCAGGGATGTGGACCCGTCACTACGCCCGGGCATCTCGCCGGCCCCATTCGACGGGGCTTTGGATCGCCGCTTGGGGCATGTCGGGGATGGCGGTCGCTTGCGCGGTCCGCGCGGTTTTCGTCGTCACCCGCTGGGCAGGGGGTGCCATCCCCGAGGGTCTGCTGAACGCCGTCGAGGCGCTGCTGGTCGTGTCCATCATGGCTTTTGTCCTGGGGATCACGTATCTGGGTGCGTGGTCGCGTTACTCCGCCAGTCGTCTGTGGCTGAGCCGTCGCCGCACCCATCGCCGGCTCGAACCGCTGTGGCGCCTGCTCTCGGAGACCTACCCGGACACGGTCCTGCAACCGCAGCCGACCTGGGCCGGCCGTCTGCGGGCCCGCGGCGTACACCGTCGCTATCACCGGCGAATCGTCGAGATCCGCGACGGCCTCCTGCGTATCAGCCCGCACCTGTACGCGTCCTCCGGAGATGACCTCCTGGCGCTCGATCCTCCGGAGCTGGCCCGCAGGCTGCGCGCTGCCACGGCGAAGGCGGGCACCGGGGCACGGGCCGCGGGAACAGCCTTTCCCCTTGCTGCACCCGACGCCGACGGCCGCGAGGCCGATGCGCGGCAGCTGGTCAAACTGGCCGACGCACTCCGTGTGTCCGCCTGAACCGAAGAGAAACCGAAGGAGCACCCCCACATGCTGATCACCGCCGCACGCGTCCTCACCGCACCCGGCTCGTACGTCCGTGACGGCGCGGTCCTCACCGACGGGGAGACGATCACCGCGGTCGGATCGCGCGCCGAGGTCGCGCCGCGGGTACCCGCCGGAACACCGCATCTCGATTTCCCGGAAGGCACCATCGTGCCGGGGCTGATCGACGCCCATGTGCACCTCGCGTTCGACGGCAGCCCGGATCCGGTCGCCGCGCTCACAGCCAGCGACGACTCCGTCCTGTTCGCCGCGATGCAGGAACGGGCCGCACAGCTTCTCGCGAGCGGCGTGACAACGGTCCGCGACCTGGGCGACCGGAACGGTCTGGCGCTGCGGCTGGACCGTGAGATCCGCTCCGGCACCACGGCCGGGCCGCGGATCGTGTCCGCGGCGGTTCCGGTGACCCCTCCGGGAGGGCACTGCCACTTCCTGGGCGGAGAGGTCTCCGGTGCCGAGGAGATCCGGGACCTGGTCAAGCGGAACGTCGCTGCCGGAGCCGGAGTCATCAAGGTCATGGAGACTGGCGGCGGTCTGACGAAGGACGGAGCGCCCAGCTGGGAAACCCAGTTCGGCCACGAGGACCTCGCCGTCCTCGTGGCCGAGGCCCATGGTGTGGGACTGCCGGTGGCCGCCCATGCCCACGGCGCGGACGGCATCGCCGCCGCGGTACGGGCCGGGGTCGACACCCTGGAGCACTGCACCTGGATGACCGCCGACGGCTTCGACCTGCGCAAGGACGTCCTCGAGGAGATCATCGCCCAGGGAATCCACGTCTGCCCGACGATCAGCCAGCACTGGCCCATGCTTCCGAAGATCTTCGGGGCCGAACGGGCGGAGCAGATGTTCGCGATCGTCCGGCAGATGGCTGATGCCGGGGTCAAGCTGATCGCCGGTACCGACGCCGGCGTGCAGAGGACAGGCTTCACCGGCCTCGCCGACAGCCTCGCCTTCTACGAGCACATTGGACTGGATCGCGGACGCGTCCTGGAGATGGCCACCGAGACGGCCGCCGAGGCCCTCGGTCTCGGCGACTCGGCCGGGCGAATCGCCCCCGGCTACGGTGCCGACCTCCTGGTCGTCGACGGCGACCCCTTGCAGGACCTGGCCCGCCTCAAGGCGGTTACCGCCGTCATCGCCCGCGGAACCCGGCTGGCCGCGGACCACGGCTGACAGCAGACCCCGCCCCGCCTTGTGGGGTGCCGCGAAGCTCCATGCGCGCGGCACCCCCACCAAGGTAAATCGGGCTCCCTCCGCAGGGAGCGGACCTACTGCGGGGAGCTGCCGTCCTGGCGGGGGCGACGGGCGAGGTCCTCAACGACGCTGTTGACGATGGCGAGGAGATCGGCCGAGAGTCCCTCCGCGCCCATTCCCCGGGCGGCGACCTGTCCGACGTCACCGCGGCGTTTCGAGGCCAGCAGTTTGAGCCCTTCCGCGACTTGGCGGGTGACCGCGTCCTCGGACTGGAAGTACAGGGGTTTCACCCCGAAGAACGCGGCCAGCCCGTCGAGGACAATCGGTGGCGCCTCGACGGGTGTTCCCGTACGCAGGTCGCGAACGTCCCTCGCCGTGAACACGGTTGCCCCAGCATGCCGGTTGATTCCGGAAGCGATGTCCGCGTCCGATGGAGCATTCTGGTCCGGATACGTCTGTTCCAGCATGAACGCGATCTTCTCGGCCAGCGTGGACGGCAGACCGGGCTCCGGTTCGGAAGCCTCGACCCCGAAGGTGCGTTCCTGGGCAGCCTGCAGAGCCTCCTCGCTCACCCCGTACCCGGCGGCGAGGAGGGACACGGCCTCGGCAGTCAGGCGCCGTACCCCGTGCTCCGCCTTCCGGAGCGAGCTGGCCGTCGTGGTGCCGGTGAGCGCGGCGGTGTCCTTCTGCGAGTAGCCGGCGTCCGCCCGCAGATCGGCCAGATCCGGCGGCCCCTGCCGGGGGAAGAGCGCATCAATCGGCTTGCCGAGGACCCGCGCGAGCGTCGGCAGCATCTCCGGGAGGGGCTGTGTCGTCGCGCTCTCCCAGCGGGCCACAGCAGCCTCCTGCACACCGGCCGCCTCCGCTACCTGACGCTGGGTCAGGTCAGCTGCCCGACGCTCGGCGCGAAAGGCGCGGGCATCGAAGAGACGGACGGGCATATCGGTTCTCCCGGGGTGCGCGGACCAGTACAGACCGCAACCACTTGATCAGGTCACTCCAAGAAGATACCTTTCCTGGCGTGACCTTGCGCTGTGGTGCGGAAATCGCGTCCGTCGCACTGGCAGCACCATGGCACGTCCATCCCAGACCGTATCAAGGCCGGACCGGGAGAACCGTCCGGCCCACAGGGAAAGAAGCGCCGATGAAGCCCCCACCGCCAGCCCGCGGCGACGAAACGTCGACTCCGCCCCCTTCTCGCCGGTTTCAAGGGTTTCAGAGCTGTACGGCGGACTAGAGCTATGTATGGACTTGTGCCCAGGGGGTGTGCCTAACTTGCTGGTCCCGCGCCCGGGACCGCCGGACGCACCGACCGCGGCGTGAGGAGGCCACCGGCGCCGAACGCGCCCCTTCAAGGAGTGCCCCAAGTCAAAACGACGGTGGCGCCTGAGAGTTCGCACCCCTCAGACGCCGACCGATCTGAATCGCGTCTCGTGCCCCGGCAAGGGCCCGAGACGCCCACTGCCCACCGGCCCCTTCCTCAGGAACACCCGGTGTGGCAATACCTCAGAGGAGAGTGTTGCATGCCTCCTGCCCTGCGCGGAAGGTCGGCGCCCCCGGCCAGCGCGGCAGCCCGCCCTGCGACGACCCCCGCCGGGGGTGCCGCCTGATGGCCCGGATCCGCACCATCAAACCGGAAATGTGGGAGTCCGAGGATGTCGCGTCGGTGTCTCTCACCGCCACCCTGACCTTCATCGGCCTTCTCACCCAGGCCGACGACGAGGGCCGCCATCGCGACCATCCGGCGATCATCGCGGGTCGCATATGGGCGTTGCGCCCGGAGCACACACCGGCGCACGTGGCCCGGGACCTGGACGAACTCGCCACGGCCGGGCTGATCTGCCGCTACACCGGCTGCGACGGCCGCACCTATCTCCACATCGTGACCTGGGAGCGCCACCAGAAGATCAACCGTCCCTCCGCCTCGCGGCTGCCCCGCTGTCCCGGTCACGCCGGTCACCGGGCCTGCGGCCGGTGCGCCGAGCGCGTCTGTCCCACCGCTGCCGCCTCGCCGACGGGTCCGGCCTCCGCAACGGACCCCCGCCGCTCCGGGCCGTCGGACGCCCCCGCCGGCACCACCCTGGCCCCTGCGAAGACAGTCGCCGTCAGTGCGGCGGCATCCAGGACCGTGATACGGCAGGATCCCCGCCCACAGTCCGCTGAAGCGGATACACGCGCAGGCCAGGACCGACCTGAGGGGGGATTCAGTGAGGGCTCACTGCCTGGATCCAGGATCTTGGATCCTGGATCTTTCCTTACGGGGCGCGCCGCGCCCGCACCGGCTCCGGGGCAGGTCTCGGCGAAGGATCTGGTGGCCGAGTACGCCAAGGGATTCCCGCACCGCCCGCCAGGCGATGTCCTCGGCCAGCTCGGCCGGAGGATCAAAGGGCTGCTGGACGAAGGTTTCGAGCCGGAGCACATCCGCACCGCGATGGACCGGCTGCGGGCAAGGTGCCTGCACCCGAGTGTGCTGCCGAGTCTGGTGAACGAGGTCGTCAACGCGCCGGCACTTGTCGGCGCGGGGGTCGCGGGCGCCTCCGGCGGGGGCCCGTGGGCCAGCACCTCCAGTACCTTCACGCCGTACTTCAACCCCACTCCCCCGCCCGCGACGTTCGGGAGGCCGCTGTGAACCGCACCCTCTCGCGCCCCTCCGATCCGCAGCCCGCCGTCTCCGACCGACTGCGGCAGCGGCTGGAGGCACAGCTCGCCGCCCGCGGGATCACCAGCAGTACCCCGCTTGCCCAGGATGCGGCATCGGAGCGGTCACCGGCGCTGGAGGCGGCCCAGTCCCGGATCCCCGCCGACTACCTGGACGCGCACGCCGACGATCCGGTGGTCGCCGCCTGGGTGCGCGCACTCGCGGAGTCGGCCACCGCGCCGTACGCCGCAGATCGTCATGCCCAGTACGGGCGGGCGGGGCGGCGGGAGATCCGCACCGGACCGTCGCTGCTGCTGTGGGGCCCGACCGGCACCGGCAAGACGCGGCAGGCGTTCGGTGCGATCCGGTCCCTGACGGCCGCCGGGTGCGCAGTGCGCTGGCACGCGGTGAAGGCAGCCGACCTCTACGGCCAGATGCGCAGCCAGAACAGCGACACCGAGGCGGTACTGCGGCACGCGATGCGGATTCCACTGCTGGTCCTGGACGACCTCGGCGCAGCCAAGACCACCGCGTGGAACGAGGAAGTGACCTTCCGGCTGCTGGCGTGGCGCGGGGAGAACCACCTCCCGACCATCGTCACCACCAACCTGTACCCGGTCCCGGCCCCTGGGGTTGCCGCGCAGCAGCTCCTGCGGGCTGCGGTCGGCGACCGTGTCCTGTCCCGCCTGTCCGGGATGTGCACCGCTGTCGAGATCACCGGTCCGGACCGCCGCTACCTGCGCTGACCTGCCCCGTCTGGATCCCCGCGGCACCGGCCACCACCGCCGGGTTCAGCTCCCACCGACCTCGCCTTCACCGCCGTGCCCGTGCCATCGTCCGGGCGGCGGAAACGCCCTGGAGGGCTTCGCCTTGCGCCACATCACCACCCAGTCCGCAGACCAGACCCTGTCGCTGCGGGGGATCGCCGATCACAGCTGGCACACCCGCGGCGCCTGCCACGGCCTCGAACCCGAGCGCGCGGACAGGCTGTTCTTCCCCCTGCCCCGCGACCACCGCGCTGTCGCCGAGGCGAAGTCCCTCTGCGGCGGATGCCCGGTGCGCAAAGCCTGCTTCGACCACGCCATCGGCCGCGGGATCAAGGAAGGCATCTGGGGCGGGCTCACCGAGGCCGAGCGCCGCCCCTGGCAGGACCATGTCCGCCACCGCCTCGACTACACCCGCGTCCGCGCCGCCTTCCTCGGCCGCGACATCGCCCTGTCCGAAGCCGAACGGAAGGCGCTCACCCGCCACGCCTACGTCCGCGGCTGGACCGCGAAGCGGCTCGCTTACGCCCTGCAGCTCGACCTCGACTACGCACGGGACCTGATGCGGGAAGCCGCCCAGGATGTCGCCGCCCGGGACCGGTACTGGGCCACCTGCCCCACCGAGGAGACCACGCAGGACTCCAGCGAGGACACCGGGCCAAGCAAGGGGACCGACAACGCTCCGGACTCCCCGGACGACGGCACCGGCAACGACGAGGCAGCGTCCGCCACTCCGGTGCCGGTCCCCCGGCACATCCACACCCAGGAGCTGGTCACCGCACTCGGAAAGGCAGCATGACCCACAGCAGCACAGCTCCACCCCTGCCGGTAGGCCCTGTCGGTACCTGGGACCGCGCCGCCATCGTCTCCCTGGGCGCAGCCGGATGCGCCCTCTCCTACGACGCTCTTCAGCAGATGGCCGTCGCCATCCACGTCCGCGGCTTCCTCACCTACCTCTTCCCTCTCGTGATCGACGGGTTCATCGCCTACGGGGTCCGCGCCCTGCTCGTTCTGCGGACCGCACCCCTGCGGGCCCGCGCCTACGTCTGGCTGCTGTTCGGCAGCGCCACCGTCGCCAGCATCTGGGCCAACGCTGTGCACGCCGTCCGGCTCAACCAGCAGACCCTCCCCCGGGAGGGCCTGCAGCTGGGCGACACCGTCGTCGCCATCCTGTCCACGCTGGCTCCGCTCGCCCTGGCGGGGGCGACCCATCTCTACATCCTCATCACCCGCCACCACCCCGGTATCGTCCCGGACCCGGACCCGGTCCCGGTGCTGGTCCCCGACGCGGTCAAGCCGGGCCCCGTCCCGGACCAGGACCGCACCCCACCGGGGACCGGAACACAGGACGACGGGGACCGCACGGAGCGGAAGGCGGGCAGGGACGGTCCCGGACCGGAACCCAGGGACCGGACGGGGACCACGGCAACACAGCCTCAGGCCCTGGTCCCGGACCACGGCACGCAGGGGAGCGAGCCGAAGGCAACGGCCGGGACCGTGGCCAGCGGGACCGGGACAAGGAGCCCGGCGGTCCCGGACCGGTCCGGGACCGTCTCCGAACCCGGCGGTGACCATTCAGAGGCCGCCGCCAAGCCCGACCTCCAGGGGGCTGCCACCTGGAACGCGTCCCCGCCGCCTTCCGGGACGGAACGCGATCACGCGGAGCGATTCCCCGGCAGGAAGCCCGGGGACCGGCGCCAGGACAAGCCGGTCCCCGATCCCGGGAGAGCCGGTCCCCGGCCCCCAGGACCGGTCCGGTCCCGGACGGCCCGAGACGAAAACCGGGCACTCCCTGCAGCGGGCATGGACGGTCCCCGGTCCGGGACCGGTCCCGGCAGCAAACGGACCGGCTTGTCGCAGGACGAGATCGTCGCCCTGGTCCTCCCCCACGTCCCCGGCGCCCTCAGCCGTGACGGCAATGAATCACTGACCCGGGTCCAGCTCCGGCAGATCATGCGCGACCAGCAGATCGCCGTCCGCAATGACGCCCTGACCCCCGTCCTGCAGCGCCTGCGTACTCAGGACACCACCCCGACCACGACACGGAGTTCCTCCCGGTGAAGACCTGCGAGAAGTTCGCCCGCATCCAGGCCGACTACCAGCGCGACGTGACCTACCTGAGCAACCACTCCGAACGTCATCGCGGCCAGCCCTCCGCGCGGGCCAGTACGAAGCACGCACACACCGCGAAGCAGAACATGGCCCGCGCCCTGTCCAGGCACTTCTACAACTGCCGTCTCTGCGGCTGAACCAACCACCTCCCCCGGTCCCCACCTGGTGGCCCGCCAGCGGCAGGGCCACCACCCCGAAAGGCCCTTTCATGCACTCCCCCATCCCGCCTCCTTGGGCGACACCGGAAGCCGAAGCCGCCGCGAGAGCGGACCAGATGCCCCGCCGGCAACGCCTAGACGCCGCCCCGTCCTTGGCTCGAGCTGGCAGTGGCTTCGTGCCACGCACGACCACCGCCCCCGTCCGCCTCTTCGACGGCCCCGACGCGATGCCCGGACTCGCGGCCCGCATCCACCAGCTGCACACCGGGCAGGTCCGCATCCGATGACGCCCCCGAACACGGCCACTTCCCACGAGGGTTCCCCGAACACCGACTCGACCTCAGGACGGTCGGGTAGCCGGGGCACATCACTGTGCCCCGGCCCCCTCAGAACCGGACGTGCGACTCTCACCGCATCCGGCTCAAGCAAGCCACTTGGGCTTCGCGGGACACGAACTTACGGTCCGATTTACGTCGTTCGCATGATGCTGACGATGGCAATCGGCGTGCACAAGGCGGAGGTTGGCTCGTGCGTCTGTACCGCCATCTCTCCGGTAAACGAGGTGGTGCTTGTGCAGCAGCTTCCTCGACGCCGAGAACCAGGCAATCCACTCGCGCACATTGTCCGGCTCGTATTCGGCTCCTTCGATCAGCGCCTCACGGCAGAGGGGACACACGCCCTTCTGTCGCGCTGCCAGGAGAAGACTCGTCTTCCCCATCGGCGGCGGCGCCTTGATGCGGCGACGCGCCCGCCAGTAGCCCGTCAGGGCCGGATCGTCCGGAGACGACGCACCCTTCACCGGGATGTGACGGGTATAGGTGGTCCAGGCGAACTTCTGGAGATAGGCGCCACCGGCATGGTCGCCGAACACCCAGTTATCTCGCCTGGACTTGTTGAACCGGCCGAAGTAGTGACGCTTGATCCACAGCCCCGAACGATTCGAGTGGCTATGTTTCGCCCACTTGTAGAGCAGCGTGAACATGTAGAAGTCCATCGAGCAGAACGCTCGAAAGGACGCCACACCCCGGTAATACGCACTCCAGCCCTTAACCACCGGGTTGAACGTGCGGATAACAGCCTTGGCCGGACCGCCCCGCAGGGCGCGTGCGTCCGTTCTCAGCCGTTTCCGGAGCTTGTTGCATGCCGCCTTGCTCGGCCCGATGACCAGCTTGTCACCGTGCCGTTTCACGGTAAATCCCAGGAAGTCGAACCCCTCGTCGAGGTGGACCACATGAGTCTTGGCCTCGTTGAAGCGCAGACCCCTGGGAGCAAGCCAGGCCATCAAATCCTCCTTGACCCGATACGCCTCCTCCTCGTTGTGGCACAGCACCACGAAGTCGTCGGCATAACGGACCAAGACGGGCGCTCCGGGAGCCGTATGGGACTCGCGCCCCTTGTGGTTCTCGTAGCGGAATCCCGCGGCCTCTTCCATCCCGTGCAAAGCGATGTTCAGCAGCAAAGGGCTGACGACGCCGCCCTGAGGAGTTCCCTCCTCGGTCGGCGACCAACGGCCGTTTTCCATCACGCCGGCCCGCAGCCAGGCCCGAAGCAGGTTCCTGGCGGGAAACTGCCCGATCACGGCCAACAGGTGGTCGTGACTGATGCGGTCGAAGGCCCCTTCCAGGTCCGCGTCCAGCGCCCAACGGCGCTTCGCCTTCGGGCCTCGCGCAGAGGCCCGGATGGCACAGATCGCGTCCTGGCACCCGCGTCCGGGGCGGAAACCATAGGATCTCGCCTCGAACCGGGCCTCCCACTCGGGCTCCAGCGCGTTCTTCACGCGGGCCTGGAGCACCCGGTCACGGATGACCGGGATGCCGAGCGGGCGCTGCTTCCCGTTCGCCTTGGGGATGTACACGCGCTTGACCGGCTGGACCTTCCACGGAGTGCCCGACCGGTGGCTGTGTGCCGCCAGTTTGGCGCGCGCCGCCGGAGTCAGGGCGCGCTCTCCGTCGATGCCAGCGGTCTTGCGACCACTGCTCTGCTGCGTCACCCGCCGCACGCTGACCAGCGTGTTACTGCGGCTTCGCAGCATGAGCTTTTGCAAGTTCCGGACCTTCTTGAGGTCCCCGTCTCGCGACGCCTTGAAGATCCGCTGCCTCAGCCGCCGTACATTCCGCTCACACCCGGCCCAGTCGACGCTGTGCCAGGCTTGTGTGGGCGAAGAGCCCTCGGGTCCGTTCACCTCGGGCGTGCGGGCGGTCCACGCCACTGTGCTACTCATACGCGCCTCCGGCATCCAACTTGTCCCTTGGTTCCGACGCCTTTGCATTGGTCTTCAAAGGCTCACCTGGTCCACGTGGGCGCCCTTTCGGGCCGGGCCCCCAGGGCCCGTATCCGGCGGGTTATGGCAGGCAGCAGGCGGAGAGGGCCGCCACCCGGTTTCCCCTAGCCTTTCGGCCAACCGGCGTTCGCTTCTTGGACCATCCTGTTCCTGCCGGGGAGTTGGACCTCCCTTACGGTCGGCTTACCGGACGATTCCGGACCCCGACAGGGTTTCCGTGTTCCGCATCTCGAAGGTGCGGCTGGGGTGGGCGCTCCCTATACCCCGTGGCCAGCGGTGTCCTACTTCCGGTGTTGCTTGCACCGGAAGCCGCTGGTGCCTTGCAGCACCGGGCCACTCCCCTGCGAGAACCAGCCATCCCAGGGGTCGATATCACGAGGCATCAACCAGGAGTTCACACGCGTTCGCCCGTCCAGCCTTCCCCTTGCCTGTGGCTCTCGATGGCCGAGGAGCCCTTGGGCGTGAACGCTCAGCTTCACACCCCGCCGTCACCGGCGACGCATGTGAGCGCGGGGACGAATCCAGACACTGATTCGGAGGAAAATCCTTTGTCAGAACCTCTCCACGAGAACCACCTCACTTCTGAAAATGCGGCCTCACGTCGCACAGCAAGTTATCCCATAAGTAGTACTCCCGTCGGGAGTACTACTTATGGGTACCCCGCCCCGGGAGGGACAGGGCCGGACCCGCGCCGGGGGGCGCAGGTCCGGACGGATGCGGCCGAGGGCGGACCGCATCCGAGGGAGGAGATGCCTGAGCCGTGTCCCGCCCCGTACTGCACGCACAGCGCTCCGCCCGCTCCACGACGCAATCGTGCGCGCAAGCGCCCTTCCGACAAGCGCGTACACCTGATCACCAGCCGTTTCAACGACGACGAGAAGAAGCGTCTGCTCGCCGCCGCTGAAGCGTGTTCCATGACGCCGTCCGGCTTCCTCGCCCATGCCGCTCTCGCAGCCGCGCGGGACCTGTCCCGCAGCGCCGCCGAGGTCGCTGAAGAACGCGAGATGCTCACCGAGCTTTTCGCGCTGCGCCGTCACCTCGGCCACATCGGCAACAACCTGAACCAGGTCGCCAAGACCCTCAACTCCGGAGCCGACGCCCCTCAGACCGAAGCAGTGCTCCAGGCCGTCCGCCGGGCGGCCCGGCGGGTCGAGGAGTTCACTCAGCAGCGCGTACGGCAAGCGGGCCCGGCATGATCCCCCGGGTCCACAAACGCGGGACGCGCACGATCGGCCTCTTGTACTACCTGTACGGCCCCGGCACGCACGAGGAGCACGTCGACCCGCACCTGGTTGCGGCCTGGGACAGCCTCGCCCCCGACCCCGGCCGCGACCCCAGCGCCTCGTACGCCGATCTCCAGCAGCTCCTCGACCAGCCCGTCGAGGCAGCCGGCCGGCGCGGGAGGCCACACGTCTGGCACCTGTCGGTCCGGGCCGCGCCCGAGGACCCGGTCCTGACAGACGAGCAGTGGGGCGAGATCGCCCGCCGGATGGTCGCGGCAACCGGCATCGCCCCTGAAGGCGACACGGCCGGTTGCCGCTGGGCGGCCGTCCGGCACGCCGACGACCACATCCACATCATCGCCACCCTGGCCCGCGAGGACGGACGCACCCCCCGGCTCAACAACGACGCCGCCCGCGCCCAAACCGAAGCCCGTCTCCTCGAAGCCGAATACGGGCTCCGCCGCCTCAATGCCGGTGACGGAACCGCGGCCAGACGGCCGACCAGCGCCGAACGGCATAAAGCCACCAGGGAGAAGAGGGAGCGCACGCCGCGGGAGGAGCTGCGGGAGACGGTCCGCCGGGCCGTGGCCGGCACCCAGGACGAGAAGGAGTTCTTCGACCGGCTCGCCGCCTCGGGGCTCCTCGTACGGCGCCGGGTCGCGCCGTCGGGGGATCTCCTCGGCTACACCGTCGCCCTGCCCGACGACCGCAACGGGAAGGGTGAACCGGTCTTCTACTCGGGGTCCAAGCTGGCCCCCGACCTCAGCCTCCCCCGGATCCGCGAACGCTGGACCGCGCCGGTCGAGCCGACGGTGGAGAGCGCGGAGGAGCAGCCATCGGTGGAGATCCAGCCGGTGGCCTCTGGTCCGGCGGTGGCCCGGCGCCGGGCGGCGTCGGCGGTGTGGCAGGCGGTCCTGGTCGTGGACCAGGGCGACGACCATGCGGTGGCGGCGCAGTTGGCCGCCGCCGGGGAAGTCCTCGACGCGCTGGCCAAGACGAGCGCCGCGCATACCCGCCGCCGGCTTCGAGACGCGGCTTTCGCGTTCGAGCGGGCGACCCGCTCCCATGTCCGGGCCGCCGCTGGGCATGACCGGGCGCTGCGGCGGGCTGCCCGGGAGCTCGCCTACGGCGGGCGGGCGCTGGGGCGGGGTGAGGACGGGGCGACTACGGCCATGGTGATCGACATGATCGTCTTCCTGGTGACCGCCGCCGCTCACTGGCATGCCCGGAGGGGGCACGAGCAGCAGGCTGCCGCCGCCCGCGAGGCCGCTGGGCACCTGCGCGCTGCCTACCGCCAGGCCGCCGACTGCCCGCTGGGTGTGCTCCACGAACGGGGCCGTCGGCTTGCGCTGCCGGTTCAGCGGCAGCAGGCCGCGGTCGTGCGGTCCGCGCTGCCGCAGGAGCTGGCCGTGCGGGTTCTCGGCGAGGCGGGCTGGCCCGCGCTGGCCGCGACTCTCGCCGACGCCGAGGCCGCCGGCCACGACCCCGCCCGTCTTCTCGCCGAAGCCACCAGGCGCCGGGAGCTGGAGACGGCCGACTCGGTCACCGATGTGCTGGTGTGGCGGCTGCGCCGTATGGCCGGCCTCCCCGCCGACGCCACGGTGCTTCCCCTGGCAGCCGCCAGGAGCACGCCGTCGCGGAGCCCGGTCAACATGCCCGCCAAGCGCTCTGCCCAACGGCGGAAGGCGAGATGAGTACAAGGATTTCAGAGTTGAAGCAGGACACATGCACGGGGCACGCTCTTGGTGTCCACGAGGGGCTGAGGAAGGGGAACGGGTGTTGAGGCGCAGGCGCGAGGCGCGGGAGCGGCGGGAACTGCAGGGGGCCGGGCGGGAGATGTGGGAGTACTTCCAGAGCATCCCGACCCCTCTGGAGGAGTTCGACCAGGAGGAGGAGCGGGAGCGGGCAGCCGCGACGGCCGCGGTTCCCGAGCCGGCCGTCGCGGAACCCGCCGTGGTGGTGGACGACTTCCTGCCGCCGGATTTCGTCGCACCGTCGCAGCGGGAGATGGCCGGGCTGATGATGGCCTGGCCCGGGCCTCTGGTCGTGGACGGCGAGATCGTCACCTGCTCCGGGTGCGAGAGCTACCGCGACTGGATCGTCCTCCACGCCCAGGGCCGGGTGTGGCTGCGGTGCCGCGCCGGGCACGAGACCCGCGAGACGGGGCTGGATACCGCGTGGTTCAACCGCAACAGCGGCCCCATGACCGAGGAGCACGCCAGCTACCAGGACGGGATCCGTTTCCTCGGCCACTGATCTCCAGGCTCTGCGCCTTCTCGCCTCGCTCCGCGCCCCGCACGTCGACACCGAGCCCTGCCGTACCACCTCTGGGAGACTCATGCCCCGCCGCTCCACCTCCGCCGTCCTCACCGTGACCGCTCTTTCCCTGCTCGCCCTGTCGGCCTGCTCGACGAACACGTCCTCGACCACCGGAAGCAGTCCCTCCCCGGCGGCCACGGCGCCCAAGAAGAACGAGGAGAGCGGGCCCACGACCGTGCTCTCGTCGGACCAGTTGCGGGGGCGGCTGCTGACCGCGGGGGACCTCGGTGAGGGCTACGTCCCGAAACCGCAGCGGGACGCCGGGCAGAGTTCCGGCAGGGACGATGTGACGGTGATCGGCTGCCCTGCGCTCGAACAGCTCGGCGGTGAGGCCGGGGCTGGCGGTTCGCTCGACTTCCCCCGCCGCGCGAAGGCCGTCTTCACCTACACCGGCAGCCGTGACGCGGAGCTGTCCACCGAGCTCTACAGCGACACCACGGCCCGGCTGTCGGCGGGGACAGGCCGGATTTTCGACGCCATGACAGGCTGCCCCGTCTACCAGGTCGTCGTCGGCAGCACTCCCGTGAAGGTCGCCACGCAGAAGGTACCCGCCCCTGCCCTCGGCGACGAGCAGTGGTCGCACCTGCTGACATTCACCACCGGCGGTCGCGACAGTATCGTCAAGCAGACCGCGGTCCGCACCGGGACCGCGCTCGTCGTGGTCTCCGGCTCCCCCGCCCTCGTCGACACCCACATCGAGAAGGCACTCACGAAAGCCGCTCCGGCGGCCTGAGCACGAACGGGTCGGCCCCCGCAGGACTGGAGTCGACGCTGTTGGCGAATTCGGAGGCTGGCCCTACTTCGCCCCGTCGAGCGTGAGCTGGGACTGTAAAACGAGCGGTGTAACTCCCGATCATGGAAGATGCATCGATGACCAGCGACAACGTGACCGAGGTCGAACCCGTCGAGCCGTCTGAGGCGGTGCCGGCGAAGTCTGTGGACGACCGGCTGATTGACGAACTGGTGGGCCGGGCTCAGGCCGAGGGCCTTCAGCTGACCGGCGAGGGCGGGCTGCTGCAGCAGTTGACCAAGCGCCTCCTGGAGTCCGCTCTCGAGGGTGAGATCACCGACCACCTCGGCTATGACAAGCATGATCCGGCCGGGAAGAACGGCGGCAACTCACGCAACGGCACCCGCGCCAAGACCGTGCTCACCGACGTCGGCCCGGTCGAGATAGCCGTGCCCCGCGACCGGGAAGGCAGCTTCGAGCCGAGGATCGTCAAGAAGCGGCAGAAGCGCCTGTCCGGCGTGGACGAGATGGTCATCTCGCTCGCGGCGAAGGGCCTGACGACCGGCGAGGTCCAGGCCCACCTGGCCGAGGTCTATGGAGCCGAGGTGTCCCGCCAGACGATCTCCACGATCACCGACAAGGTCCTCGACGGCATGGCCGAATGGCAGAACCGGCCCCTCGACGCCGTCTATCCCGTGATCTTCATTGACGCCATCCACGTGAAGATCCGCGACGGGGCGGTTGCCAACAGGCCCGTTTACGTGGCCCTGGCGGTCACCGTCGAGGGCCGTCGGGACATCCTCGGGCTGTGGGCCGGCGACGGCGGCGAGGGCGCCAAGCACTGGATGCACATCCTCACCGAGATCAAGAATCGCGGTGTCAACGACGTCCTCATGCTGGTCTGCGACGGGCTCAGGGGCCTGCCCGACGCGGTCGAGGCCGTCTGGCCCCGCACCACCGTCCAGACCTGCGTGGTCCACCTGTTGCGGAACTCCTTCCGCTATGCCGCCCGCCAGGACTGGGACAAGATCGCCCGTGTCCTCAAGCCCGTCTACACCGCGGCGACCGAGGAGGCCGCACTCGACCGGTTCGCCGAGTTCGCCGACGCCTGGGGCAAGAAATACCCGGCGATCGTGCGGCTCTGGGAGAACGCGTGGGAGGAGTTCACCCCGTTCCTCCGCTTCGACACCGAGATCCGCCGCATCGTCTGCACCACGAACGCGATCGAGTCGGTGAACACCAGGATCCGGCGGGCGGTCAAGGCCCGCGGACACTTCCCCACCGAGCAGGCCGCGTTGAAGTGCGTCTACATGGCGATCACGTCGCTGGACCCCACCGGCAAGGGCCAGGCCCGCTGGACCATGCGCTGGAAGACCGCACTCAACGCCTTCGACATCACCTTCGACGGCCGACTCTCCGCAGCACGTCAGTAACTCCAACAACCCGAGTTACACCGCTCGTTTGACAGACCCGCGGTCCGCCGTCAGAGGACGGTGTGGGCCGTGACCGGCCGCCGTTCACCGAGGCCGATGTAGTGTCCCGGACATCGGCAAGATGGTCCAGGAGGTCCCGGCGCCAGCCCTGGGCGTAGGTCAAGCAGTTGGCCTCGCTGTTGTGGGTGCCGCAGGTGCGCTCGTACCGGCCGCCCTTCGACCACGCCATGCTGTCGGCGGAGCCCACGTACGGCCACGAGGTGGCGAGACCCGTCTTCTTGTACCCAAAGGCGTGCAGTTTCAGGCCCATGGCGTGCAGGTCCTCAAGGATCCAGCCCGCCGTGAATGTGCTGGGCCGACGGCATATGCTGCCCACGCCGACCAGGGGCTCCTTCGTGAGATCGACTCCGGCAGCCGCGAACTTCTCGACGCAGCGCTCGTAGTGAGGCCGGAGCCACCCCTGGACGACGGGAATGATCGGAAGCTCCGGGGCCAGCCAGCGCAAGGTCAGAAAATTGGCGACGGTGAGGTCCTGATGCCGGTCGACGGACAGGCCGGTCATACGCAGCGCCTCGTCCTCACACATGAGGTCCTGCTGACTCGCCCAGGCCAGTTGGCCCACCTCATCTCGGTACCTGCGGATCTGCCGTACGTACTGCTGGGGGGTGGTGCGCCATTCGCCGTACTTGGTGATCTCGGTGAAGCCGCCGCTGTCGAGTGCCCACGGGCCGAGGGCTCGTGGGAGCGTCTGGACAGGGGCAAGCTGGCGGTTCGATACGAACAGCGGCACGTCGGTCTGCTTGAGCCAGTGCGGGCGATGCGCACCGAGCCAGAACGTCGGCAGTGGTGGTGCTGGGACGGGCAGGGTGATGTTCTCTCCACATGCTGTCGAGTGGCCGGGCAGGGGCGTCTCGCGCGAAGGCTCCGCTTCGGGGAAGACGATCCGCGCCGGGTCGGCGAGCGGTCCGGATGCCGTTCTCGGCGGCCTCGGCGTTCGGTCCCTTGAGGTCGTGGGGACCATTCCCGTGAGGAGTTGGTGGCGGTGAGGGCGGCTGGGCTCGCGGTGCTCGCTGAGCCGGTTCCCGGTCGAAGATCAGGCCGACCCGCGTGCTTGCGCAGGAGACGGTCGCCGGGAGACGGGCCGGGTCAGCCGGACGGGATGACGGTGAGCCGGTGGCGGGCGCTCGCGGGCAGGATGTGGCGCCGTACGGGAGCGGGGGAGGCGAGGGAGGAGGCGAAGGCAGCGACGAGGTCGTGGGGGACGCTGGCGCTGAAGGTGGCGCACCACAGCAGTCCGGTGCCGACGGCCGGGTCGGCCCATGCCTGCCAGCCGGCGAGGCCGGGGCGGGGGTCGGCGTCGAAGACGTGCTCGGGGATCACTTCGAGGGAGACCGTGGCGGCGAGGTCCGGGGCGGTGGCCGTCGTCGTGGGGTGGTCGATGTCAAGGAGCCACCCCTGGGCGAGCAGCGCGTCGAGGACGGTCTGGGGTCCGGTGAAGCCGGTGGCGGGTTCGGTGCGGGCGTGCAGGGCGAGAAGGAAGTCGGCCACGGCCTCGTGAGGGGCGCCCTCGGTGATGTACGCGTTCCATTCGCGCAGGGCGCTGTCCGGGTGAGCGCGGGCGGTGATCTGCCAGGCCACCGGCAACCCGCCGAGCTCGATCGGATAGGAGGCGCGGACCCATTCGGCACCGCACAGATCGTCCGGACTGGTGTAGAGGAGGGTGCAGCGGCTGGTGGGCCACATCCGCCACCCGGCACCGGTCAGGGTGGCGCCGATCTGTTCGGCGAGGGTTCCGTCGTCCCCGGCCAGGTGACGAGGGGTGACCCAGAACTGGGGCGGGCGCGGCGGGTCGGGGTGAGAGGGGTCGAGGGGGTGGTGCGGGTTCAGGGGCGCGCCTCCTGGTGATCGGCGGGTTTCTACTGCCCGGTGCTGGGGCGGGTGGTCCTGCGGCGCGGGCGGGCGGGGGCGACGGTGGGCTCCTGCCAGGTCAGCCGGACCGCGACCTGCGGGGGCAGCGGGCCGAGCTGATCGCCGGAGTCTGCGAGGAACACCACGGGCTTCCCGTTCTCGTCCCGGGCCTCGACGACTTCACCTGCCCGGTGGGCCATGGGGAAGAACGGGTTGAACGCCAGCCGGACCGGCGCGGTCCGGTCGAGGGTGGACAGGTGGTCGATCAGGGCGCCGACCGTCATCTCGGGGGCGTCGGGAGTATGCGGATTCACCGAGGGCTCTCCTTCTATATACAGGGGTGGGTGTGCGGAGGCAGGGTACGGGCCGGAGAAGAACGAGGCCCGGCGCCCGCGGGCGGACGGCCCGGTCGGCCGGTCAGCGCGGCTGGGACGTGGCGATCACCGCAGCTACAGCGGCGGCAACGATGTGCGCCGGCGTCTCGGTGTCGAAGCTGGCGTGGTAGCCGGGAATTCGGCTGTGCCGGTGACGGCAAGTCCCCAGCCCTCGCCGTCGGTGCCGGGGCGGCCGTGGGGGAACCAGCCGAGGTAGAAACGCCCGTCGCGAGAGCTGATGTGGACGTCGGCGCGGTCGTCGACGACCATCTTGAAGTCGGCGTCGGTGAACTGATCGAGCACCGCGGTCGGCTGGCCGGAGCCGAGCTGCCAGGTGCGCAGCCGCAGGGCCTCGACGGTCGTGGAAAATCCGGGCCGGACGATGTCAACGGCCATGGCAAAACCTCCTGACCTGCGGGTTTCCGCGGAAGTCGTCTACGTTGACATGCTCCTGGCGCTTTTTCCAGTCCTTGCGGGATCTCTCCTGTCCGCCCGGGGCGAACTGGCGCAAAGGTGGGCGCGTTGCCCCGGTACGCACCGGCGCGGACGGGCGCGAGCGGGACGGCCTTCACCCGCCCGCCAGGGGGCGACACCCCTCCAGATGGGAACATTAGTTCGAGTACGATGCCGTTCGGACGGCTCTGCGCGGCGCCCCGGTACTGGGGTGCCCTCCGTGAGCATCATGAAGGGCCCGGAGACGGCGGCACGCCGCCCGGGAGGGAAGGGGTTTTCCGCATGACCATCGAGGCAGGCGTCGTGACCGGGCGGAGCGGCCACAAGCCGGCCGGAGTCGGCGGCACCGGCGGGCGGCGGCTCCACGCGCTGACGCGGAGCTTCACGGTCGGCCCGGCGGCCGGGACGCTGACCGTCTCGCACACCGCGGACGGGGCGCCGCTGCGGGTGGAGATCCGGGTGTCCAAGCAGGGCTCCACCCTGTACGGGCTACTCGACGTGCTGTCCGCCACGCTGACCCGGGGGCTGGCGTGCGGCGTCCCCCTTCCGGATCTGCTGCGCGACCTGCTGGGGACCCGGTTCGAGCCCGCCGGGATGACCGAGGACCCCCAGATCGGGCAGGCGTCCTCCGTCCCCGACTACGTCGCCCGTCGCCTCGCGTTCGACTTCCTCCCCTTCGAGCACCGCCAGGAGCTGGGCGTCCTCACCCAGGAGGAGCGCTCCACGGGAGAGCCGTCCGTATGGCCCATCGCCCCGGGCCGTACGGCCGCGGTCCCCGGGCCACGACACGAGTGACCGCACCCTACGGCGAGGCCGGCGTTCGGCAGCAACGGCCGTCCCGGTAAAGGGCCTGCGTCGTGCACGGCTCTGGGGCATTCTGGTGTGTTTCCCAGAAAGAAGGGGTGTGCCCATGGAGATCCGGTCGCTGCGGGAGCTGCGGGAGCCCGACCGTCTGACGCTCGCGTTCAGCCCGTATGGGCTGGGCGGCTAGATGGTTCCCGAGGACGCCGCGCGCTTCCAGCAGGAACAGATCGCCGACTGCGACCTGGCCGACCAGGTCCCCCAGGCGGTTCGCCAGCCGTTCGACGCCCTGCGGTCCCGCTTCGCCCACGGCGTCTTCGACTACGGCGTTTACTCCCAGGTGAGCACCGGGGCGGTCCTCATGCTCGAAGGAGTTCTGCGGGAACGGTTCGCGCTGTGGTGCGGAGGCGAGGTCACCTTCGAGGACGTCACCGGGTCGCGGGATCCACGAGCGCTGCCGGTGACCTCACCGCACGACGTTCCCGACCTCCCGAAGCAGCTCCCCACGGGCCGCGGGGCCACGAGGTCCCGGTGGAAGCTGCGGGTCGGCGGTGAGCTCATCGAGTTCAACGGGATGCTGAAGGGCCTGATGGGCTGGGCGCGCGCCGCCGGGCTTCTGCGGGGCCAGCGGGCACGCGGGTACGAGAAGGGGCTGGTGCCGTACCGGAACGAGATCGCGCACGCCGGCGGGCACCTCGTCTTCACCCCCGTCGAGGCCGCGAAGGCAGTGCGCGACCTGGCCGAGTTCACCAACCAGCTGTGGGGCCGACCGACACCAGGGGGCCGGCGCTATCCGGCACCGGTCCGCCGGGAGGTCGCCGTGATCTCCTGGGACGACACCGGCCGCACCTCCCTGGCCGCCGGCGAGACACTCCGCGAGGACGACGGAAGGGACGGCTGGAGCCATGTGCTCGTCCGAACGGCGTCCCTGCCCGGCCAGCGCCCCGAGGACCCGCACTGGATGGACTTCGACGCCCGGTTCGAGACCACGCAGTACCCGACCGAATACCTCTGGGGTCCGGGAACCCGCGGCCACGCCCTGGCCTGGCTGGACCGTGAACAGCCGGAAGGCGACACCGCCGACCACGTCGACCGGGTCTTCATCGTTCGCACCCACGAGGACCGGGTCCTCCCCCCGATGCGCCCGGAAGTCGCGGCCGGCCTCACCGGCGCGGAGACCATGGGCGTCTGGCACGCCATGCACGCCGACTTCCCTCTCGACGCCTTCAACCACGTCCGCGGGCTCCAGGAACCCACCACCGGGCATGAAACCGGGCAAGGGGACTGTGCCTGCCCGGTACGGGTCCTCGCAGCAGGAACCCACGAGGAAGCCCTCGCCGGAGCGGAAGCAACCCTGGGCCCCATAGCCCCCGTCCGCCCCCCGTTATCTTTTTCGCGGTCCTGCAATGGGGCCGCTGGCCTCCGGGCCCGGCATGACTGTGTCCCCCTGTCGAAGGCATGACCTGGGGGGTGGTGTCAGTGCGCCGTGAAGCGTTGTGAACTCGTGCGGAGGTGAGAGACCGTCGCCGCCGTCCTGTCGCAGCAGGGCGGTGAAGC
>NZ_JBITFN010000013.1:0-227898 GCF_044456085.1 Streptomyces sp. NPDC051018 | reverse complement strand
CACTTGGTTGGAGGACCCCGGCCGAGGCATTCAACGAGCAGCTACTCTTGCTCCAACAAGCCGGTGTTGCAACGACCGGTTGAGTCCAAGCAATATGTATCGATTCGCTACACCGATCGGCTCGCGGACATAGGTGCTTCCGCGTCGGTCGGTTCCGTCGCGGACTCGTACGACAACGCCATGGCGGAGGCGTTGAACGGCACTTTCAAGGCCGAGCTGATCGAGATGCAAGGCCCCTGGAAGGACCCCGCCCAGGTCGAGCGAGCGATCTTCCAGTGGGTCACGTGGTACAACGAAGAGCGTCTCCACTCCGCGCTCGACTACGTGCCACCCGCCGAATACGAACGCGACTTCCGGCAGAGCCAGGAGCACACCCCACAGTCCGCCTAAAACAAGATCACCGGACTCTACGAAACTCGGGGCAGCTCAGTCCTCGTCCACCCACGGACGGAGAAGGCTGCGACCCCCGCCATCGGGGACGCGATCGCCGCACTGCGCTACGGGACCGTGGGCGTCAACTGCTGGCCGGCGATGGGGTTCCTCCTCGGCTACACCCCCTGGGGCGCCTACCCCGGCCACACCCGCCAGGCAGTCGGCAGCGGCACCGGATTCGTCCACAACGCCTTCATGCTGGGAGAGATCGAGAAGACCGTGCTCCGCGCACCCTTCGCACCGGCCCCACGTGGCCTCTTCGCCGGTTCTCCGTCACTCTCACCACGCCCGCCGTACTTCGCCACGAGTCGCACCGGGCGCGCGACTCTGGAACGGCTCACCCGCTTCGTCGCCGCACCGCGGGCCAGGCACTTGCCGGCGCTCGCCTTCTCCGCACTCAGGAGCTGACGCGAGGCCGAGCACTTCCTCGCCTTCGTCGGCATCGCCCGCACCCTCATCCGCCACCGCGGACTCACCACAGATGACTTCCACCTCGCCATACCCGACTGCCACGACGCACAAGGACCACTGAACGATGACCAGCAATCAGCCGCAGAACCCCGCGTACGGGTACAACGAGAGTTCGATCGGCCATCAGGTGCAGAGCGAACTCGACAGGCTTCGCCGCCTGGAGGACGCGTGGGATCCCGAGACCATCAGCCTGCTCTCCGACTGCAAGGTCCAGCCGGACTGGCGATGCCTGGAGCTGGGCGCAGGCGCCGGGTCGATGGCGTACTGGCTCGCCGGAACGTGCCCTGAGGGGCACACCACCGCCGTCGACCTGGACACCCGCTTCCTCGACCAAGGGGCTTTCCGCAACCTGACGATCAGTGAGCGGGACGTTCTCGACTGCGACTTCGCTCCGCAGTCCTTCGACCTGCTCCACGCACGTTCGCTGCTGGTTCATCTCCGCCGGCGAGAGGAGATCTACCGGCGCGCCGCTCAGTGGCTCGCTCCCGGTGGATGGCTCGTGACCGAGGACCCCGTGATCATCGACGACCGCGAATCGCCCTACCCGCAGTTCAGCAAGATGACCCGAGCCGTCAGTTCCCTCTTGGGAAAGCATGGCGCGGACTTTGGATGGCCGAGGTCCCTGCCCGCTCTGGCCCTGCAGAACGGCCTGACGGACCTGTCCGTCTCCGCCCGGACACTGCAGTGCGGGCAGGGGGGCACGAGTGACCGCCACTGGACGTTCATGATCAACCAAATGCGCGCTCCTCTGATCTCCGAAGGACTTCTCACGGAGGAGGAGTGGCAGGCGGGCATCGACTGCTTCAACGATCCGGCCTTCCTCGACATCAGTCTGGTCATGATCTCCGTCCGGGCACGTCGCCCTGCCTGACGGCATGCCACGTCAGGGACCGGGCAGTTGGGAAGGTGGCCGTTCCAGACGCGGGATGAGTCCGGATCGCGCCACGCCGCCAACTCCCGCGCGACCTCCTTGAGCAACCACTCACCGGGGAACCATCCGGTGTCCTCCGACGTGCGGAGCTGGGGGACATGCCGGGCGGGGAGCTGGTGCGGTGCCACCGTGTGCCCGGACGGCATGTGGTGGTCGAGTCAATGAGACGGTGACCTCGTCGGGGGTGAAGTCGCCCTGTGTCCAGGGCGATTCGCCTGGCGGGAGGGAGTGATGCCGGGCCGGATTCCCCGAGCATGCCGGAAGGCGGTACCGGTGACTCCGATACCGCCTACGACCTGCGACGATTATCGGGACTCAAGGGAATTCGCCAGTACTCACATCGCGCACAGAAGAATCTGCCGTGCGCTGCCGCGTACACCGTGCGGTCCCCGCCCGGTCTGCCATGGCTGTGCGCCGCCTTCGGTCGCGGGACCGGAGCGGCAGTCGTCAGGGCGTCAGCGCTTCCAGACGGTCGCACGCCAGGTCGTCGCGTTGCCGGCGCCGTCGGTGCCGACGGCGAATCCGGCGATCACTCCGGCGTCGTTGATCGCGAACGCCGCGGCGTAGGGACCGAGAGGCGACGGTGGCAGCGGGACGACCGTACCGTCGGGCTTCCACAGCAGGGCCTTGTCCAACGCGGGGTTACCGGTCGGCGGCCACGCGTACCCGACGGCCGTGCCCCGGTTGTTGATCGCCAGCACCTCCCCGGCCGCTTCGGCCGGGTTGGCGAGCACTGTCCGGGTGCCGTTCGCATTCCAGCGGGCCGTGTCGCCGTTCGGGTTGTCCTCCAGCGAAGCCCCCACGGCCGTGCCCGCCCGGTTGACGTCGTATCCCCGCCCGCGCCCGGCGTCGCGGACGGTGCCGTCTGCCGCCCACACCAGGACCCGGTCGTACTCCGTGCTCCCGGCCGGCCTGCCGTGACCGAGGATCACGCCGTTGTCGGTGATCCGGCTCGTCCGGGCCCCGACGAACCCCGCGGGGAGGGGCAGCGCGCTCACGGCACCCGCCGCGTTCCAGCGCACGGGGTGCGCGGGGCCACCGGTGCCGTCGCGTTTCTCGGTCCACCCCACCGCCGTGCCCGCATTGCTGATCGACGTCACGGTGCCGCTGTTGTCGCCGGGCAGCACGGGCAGGTCGGTCCTGCTGCCGTCGGACCGCCAGCGCAGGGGGTGGGAGCGGTTGTTCTCATCGGACGCGTCGCCCACCGCGACCCCGGAGTTGTTGACGGCCGACGCGTTGCCGCCGAGAGACCCGGCGGGAAGCGTCAACCGCGTCGGGGTGGCGCCCGATGTCCAGCGGACGGGGTTCGACTTGGACACGCTGTTGTAGGACAGGCCGACCACCCATCCGCCGTCGCTGAGCGCGGTCGTGCGGCTGAACTGCTCACCGGGCAGCGGCGCCAGGCGGGTGTAGCCGGGACGGCCGGCGTTCCACCGGATCGCGAGCGGCCCCTCGGAGCCCTCCACGTAGTAGTCGCCGATGACCGTGCCACGGCTGTTCAGCCCCTTGACGAAACTGTGGAGCCCTCCCGGCGGGATCGGGAGCAGCCGTGAGGTCGGGAGCAGATCGGAGGGTTCGGCGCCCGCGGCGGTGGCCGAACCCAGGAGGAGCAGGGCGGTCGCCGCCGCGGTGGCGAGGGTTGCGGTTCGGGGAACGCGCGAGCGGGCCATCCGGACACTCCTGATCTCTTCAATGACATGAACGAAAATGACATGGACGAGCAAGTGCAGGGGCATTTCGTCTGTTCAGGTCGGCAGGGAACCCGCGCGACGGCTCAAGTTTCCGCTTGTGGTCACCCGTTGGCAGCCCGATCCCCGAAACGGCCGGATTCATACACCCGTTCGCCTGGACCCGTACTCGCGCTGTCCGACGCGTCCGCCCGCCCCACGGACGGGCCCGGCCTCCAGGTGACCCGCCCCAGCAGCACTCCCGTTCCCACGGCGACGGTCACGGCCGACAGTCGGTAAGCGCCCTCACCCGCCCGTGCGCGGCAGGAGACCTCGGTGGCTTCCGGCCACCCGCTCGGCCCCACGCCCGCGCCGGCACCGAGACCCGGGCCGCCCGGGACAGCCCAGGCACCCTCAGGCGGTGCGGTCGAGCAGTGGGTGCCGGTGGCCTCCGGGGACGAGAGCGCGCCGCGGGCGCCCGCAGCCCGGGCATGTTGTGCAGCGTGACCACGGCCGGGGGGGGGACGACCTTGACCCGTGCCGCCCTACCCGTACCCGGTCCGACCCGCTCTTCAGCGCGCCGGGGAGGAGGGCGGCGGCATCCCCGGGAGGTGCCGAACGGCCGTACGGCGGCCCGGAGGTGCTTCGCGGCCTTCGCCGGACACGGTTACGGAGGCCGCGCGACCGGCCGCCGTAACCCCGGAGTTCCGGAGGCCGCCCGGACACCGGCCGGGGGCACGGGATCAGGCCCCCCGCGGGCAAGGCGCGGCGCGGCCGGGCCGGTTCAGCCGTCGGCCGTTCCCGTACGCCCCGGGACACGGCGTCGCGGCCGTGTGCAGCCCGACGCCCTGGTCCGGACGCGGATCACCGTCCGGCTCCAGGCGCGTCTCGCCGCCGCCGTCCAGGACCACTCCCGTGCGACGGGGTGGTCCTGGAGGGCGGTGAGCGTGTGATCGGGGCGCGGGACCTCGCCGAAGTCCCGGACGTCGTCCTCGACGGGAAGTCCGTGGACGAGTGCCTGGACGGCGGGCGGGAGAGCGGGGCGGTCGCCCCGGTGACAGCGCCCGATCAGCTCGTGCCGGACGCTCGCGGGCAGGAACCGCACCGGCACCCCGCCGGTGTGCGCGGCCCGCCGCGGCCGTCCGCGGTGACGGATCCGGTGCTCGGACCGGCCGGTGGCCTTGAGCAGCGCGCTCCGTTTGCGCCAGTACCGTGCCGTGCGGAACTCGGCCCGGTTCTCGTGGAGCAGGGAGAGGCAGAACGCCGCGTCGCCGTTGCCGCCGTCGGCGGCGGACTGCCACCAGAACTGGGCGCCTTCGAGGTGCCCGGCGAGATGGAGCAGGGCGGCGAAGACCAGGGCGCCGGAGGGCGCACCCCGGTGGTGGTCCAGCAGGCGGCCCAGACAGGGCGCGGCCTGCGGGGTGTTCACGATGAGGGTGGCGGCGAGGTCCAGATCCCTCCCGGCCTGCTCGCACCGCGACAGCCCCTGACCCGGCAGCAGGGGCCCGGGCCCGGACGCCGCCGGACGCGGGTCCCGGCCCAGCCGGTGCAGGGCGGCGCCGGTGTCGTAGTCGTCGTACGCGCTCTTCAGTACGGCGGCGCCCCGGAGCACCTTGTCGATCGCCGAGGGCTCGGACACGGTCAGTCACCGTCCTTCCGGTTCAGATCGTCGAGGGGGATACCGAGCCTGCGTGCGAGCCCGCCGCGCGCGTGGCGGACATGGGAGCGCACCGTCGCGGTCCCGATGCCCAGCAGGCCGGCCGTCTCGTCCTCCGTGCACGACAGGACGTAGCGGAGCACCACCACGTCCTGCTGGCGTTCGGGCAGCTCCGATATCGCGCTGTAGAGGCCGATCTCCTCACTGAGCACCGAGAACCCGTCGCACGACCCGTCCAGTACCAGACGCTGGACGGCCCGCTCGAACCCGGCCGTCCCGGCCAGTTGCGGCTCCAGCCCCCGCTGGTCCAGCCACGCGTCCACCTCCTCCTTCAGCAGGGTCCATGCGAACCGGGGCACCGACTCCTGGGTGAGCGCCTGCTCCCACGACCCGCGCAGACGGACGAACGCCTTCTCGGCCACGGCCTCCGCCGCCCGGCGTCCGACCTGGGTGTGCGCGTACCGCATCCACAGCCTGCGGTGGTACTCGTGGAACGCCTCGAACGTGACCGTCATGGCCTCCCGCGGCCCCGGCCGCCCGGGCCCGGTCACCGCCGCGCTCCCCGCACGGAGGCGGCGGGAAGGTCTGTCCGGGGCTGAAGCCCCGCCCGGGGCAGGGGCCGTCCGCTGCCGTACCCGGCCCGCGGTACGGACACGGCCGACGGACCCGGTGGGGTGGCGGGGCCGCCGCGGCCGGCTCTCAAGGCTGCCCGAGGGGGCGGGGGATGGCGCACGTCCGCAGACACAAGTGGTCCTCTGAGGGTGAAGAGACGACACGGAACCGGGCCGGGGCGGCGCCGGTTCGGATCGGGAGGTTCTCCCTCCTGTAGCCAACCCGACATCGGCCCGTTCTGTGCAGCAGGACAGCAAATTTGTCCTGTCGGACCAACATGGCTTAAAAGAAACGTATATGAGTACGCATCAGGTGGGCAGGGAGGAACGCGCGGGCGGGCTCGCCCGTTCCCGGGGCGGTGCGTGAAGGCGGATCCGAGGGGCGCCGCACCGGTCGGTGACCCGATCGAGAGCATGGAGGCGGCATGAACGACGACAGCGGTGTGGATCTCGCCATGGACCGGGCCCACTCGGCCCGTATGTACGACTTCTACCTCGGTGGCATCACCAACTTCCCCGCCGACCGCGAGACCGCGGTACAGGCGCTCCAGGCTTTCCCCGCGGCACCGATCGCCGCACGGATCAACCGCCGGTTCATGCACCGCGCCACCCGCTGCGCCGCGGCCGAACTGGGCATCCGCCAGTTCCTCGACATCGGCACCGGTATCCCCACCTCTCCCAACCTCCATGAGGTCGCCCAGCAGCAGGCCCCCGCCTCGCGTGTGGTCTACGCCGACAACGACCCCATCGTCCTCGCCCACGCCCAGGCCCTCCTGCGCAGCCATTCCGACGGCACCACCGCGTACCTCCAGGCCGACGCCCGCGACGCCGACAGCATCCTCACCCACCCCACGCTCACCGGGGCCCTCGACTTCAACCGGCCCATCGCCCTCAGCCTCATAGCCCTCCTCCACTTCCTGTCCGACGACGACGCCCGCACCGCCGTCGACCGCCTCAAGGCCGCGCTCCCCTCCGGCAGCACCCTCGCCATCAGCCACGCCACCCCCGACTTCGACCCCGAGGGCGTCGCCCGCGTCACCGCCACCTACGCCCGTGCCGGCACCAGCGTCCGCGCCCGCGCCCGCGACGAGATCGAGCGCTTCTTCGGCGGCTGGGAGATCCTCGAACCCGGCCTCGTCCCGACCCGCCACTGGCGCCCCGACCCCGACGACCCCACCGGCACCACCACCGACGCCGAGGCCTCCACCTACGCCGCCCTCGCCCGGAAGCCCTGACCCCGCCGGGCCCGGACGCGGCTGCCGTCCGCTGCCACGGGCCGCCCGCGGGAAGGAAGTCCCGCCCGGCCCCGGCCACATCAGGCCGGGAGCCGGGCCGGCGGCTCGCCCGAATCAGCCGGCGCCGTCTCCCCGCCCGCTCCTGTGCTCGTGGTACGCGGCCACCGCGGTCGGCAGCGTGGGATAGATCCGTTCGGGGTCGACCACCTCCGTCAGCCCGTACGCGTCGAGTTGCTCACGCAGGTCCTGTTTGACCCTGGCCATCGCGAACGCGATGCCCCGCCGGGCCAGTTCGGAGCGCAGCGACGCCAGCGAGTCGAGCGCGGTGATGTCGACCTCCACGTTGGCCTCGGCGTTCAGTACGAACCACAGGACGCGCTCCCCGTGCTCCTCCTGCTCGTCGACGGCGGCCAGCGCGCGGCGTCTGAAGTCCTCCGCGTTGGCGAAGAACAACGGCGAGTCGTACCGGTAGACGAGCAGTCCGGGAACGGTCCTGGCCTGCGGATAGTCGTCGATGTCGTGCATGCCCGCGACACCCGGGACCAGTCCAAGGACGGCGTCGTGGGGGCGGGCGACGCGGGTCAGGAGCTCCGCCACGGACAGTCCCACGGCCACCAGCACACCGTAGAGGATCCCCAGGGCGAGAACCCCGACCAGACAGGCGACGGCCAGGGCGAACTCACGGCGGCGGAAGGACGCCAGACGCCGGAATCCGGCCAGGTCCACCAGCCGGACCGCCGCGTAGACGACCAGCGCCCCCAGCACCGGCACCGGGATCAGCGCGAGCGCGGGGCCGAGGAACACCAGGACCGCCACGATCACCGCACCCGCCGCGAGGGAGTACATCTGCGTGTGCGCCCCCGCCGCCTGGGCGAGCGCCGTACGGCTGGCACTGCTGCTCACCGGGAACCCGCGCAGCAGGCCGGCGCCGATGTTGGTCGCGCCGAGGGCCAGCAGCTCGCGGTTGGCGTCGGGCCGGCCGCCGGGTTCCGGCCCGGCGAAGGCGCGCCCGGTGAGGATCACATCGGTGTAGCCCACCAGGAGGACACCGAGGGCGGGCAGCATCAGTTCGGGCAGGTCCCCCGCGGAGGGCAGCTGCGGCCGGGGAAGTCCCGTCGCCACCTCCCCGACCACGGCGATCCCCCGCTCCTGAAGATCGAAGGCGGCGACCACCAGGGCCCCGGCCACGACCGCGAGAAGGGGGCCGGGCAGGGCGGGCAGAAAGCGGGCGACGGCGAACAGCAGGACGAGCGTGGCGGCGCTGAGCGCCGTCGTGGCGGGTTGCAGTGCGGGCAGTTCCCGGACGAAGGTGACGAGCCGGGGGAAGAACCCGCCGTCGCCCGTCGGCACACCCGTCACCTTGGACAGCTGATCCACCACCATGATCAGCGCGATGCCGCCGAGATAGCCCACCAGCACGGGACGCGAGAGCAGATCGGCGACGAATCCGAGCCGCGCGGCCCAGGCGGCCAGACACAGCAGCCCTACGGCGATCGCGAGCCCGGCCGCGAGAGCCGTGTAGCGGTCGCCGTTCCCGGCGGCGAGCGGTCCGATCACCGCGGCCGTCATCAGCGCCGTGGTGGACTCCGGTCCCACGGACAGCAGCCGCGAGGTGCCGAGCAGCGCGTAGAGGAGGAGGGCGGGCAGGGTAGCCCACAGTCCGGTCACCGGCGGGAGCCCCGCCACGCTCGCGTACGCCATGACCTGGGGCACCAGATACGCGGTGACCGCGAGCGAGGCCAGCAGGTCCCCGCGCAGCCACACACGCCGGTACCGCAGGAGTAAGGCCGCGCCCGGAGCCACCGCCGCGACAACGCCGGGAGGACCGCCTCGCGCCGGGCCGCCGCCGCCCTGGGACATGCGCCTCCTATCGCCGTACGCCCCGCCCGGAGTCCGGGCGCGCACAGGGGATGATCAGGGCACACGGTAGCCCGGTCGCCCCCGGACCGGGACCGCCGTAACCGTGCCTCCCCCTCCGGGGCGGAACGCGGAGCCCCGGACCGGCCCCGGCGATCCCCGCCGGTTCTGGTCCGCGCCACGGAGCCCCCAGTACCCTGTACGGGTGCTCTCCTACGATGAGTTGACTCCGCCGGAGCGTCAGTTGTGGGATGCCTTCCCCGAGGGACACCGGGTGGACCTGCGCGCCGGAACTCCCGGGGACGACGAGGTGACCCGAGGCGGGCAGTGGGGGCCCGAACGCACGGTCCGGGCAGCCGTGATCGCGGCGCTGCTCCTCGGGGCGAACGCCGCGCAGGCGGGCGCCGTCTCGTGTCTGCGGCTGACGGGCGCGCGTATCTCCGGGCCGCTCAACCTCTCCGGAGGGCAGATCAACCATTCCCTGGGGCTGGAGGGTTGCTGGTTCGAGGAGAGCGTGGACCTCTTCGGGGCGTCGACCAGGACGATCACGATCACGGGCAGCAGGGTGCCGGGCGTCAACGCGGGGTCGACCCATATCGACGGACGCCTGGATCTGCGCCGATCCATCGTCGACAGCGGTCCTGTCTCCCCCTTCCACGGCCGCGTCACCGGCCTGATACTCATCCACGCCCATGTGACCGGCGAGGTGATCCTCAGCGGGTCCGAGATCTCCGTGCCCGGTGGGTGGGCCGTGACCGCGGGCGGGCTGTTCCCGGAAGGTGGTGTCTTCCTCAGGGACGGATTCACCGCCCGGGGCGGGATCCGGATGATGGGGGCGCAGCTGCCGGGCGGGCTGTTCATGAGGGGCGCGCGCCTGGAGAGCCCCGGTCCGGGTGGTGTGGCTCTCGCCCTCGACAACTGCGTCGCCTCGACGCTGAACTTCTCCGGAGGGTTCACCGCGAACGGGAGCGTGAGTCTGCGGGGTGCCCGGGTCTCGGACCGGGTGACGTTCGAGGACGCCGTGCTGAACGCGGCGCCCGAAGCCGACGGGACGGCCGAAGGCGACGGGACGACTCTGCACGCCACGCTGATGCAGGCCGTCGACTTCGACTTCGCACTCTCCCGGCGGCCGTCCGGCACCGTGGATCTGCGGGGTGCCCAGGTGTCGTATCTGCACGACAACGGCAACAGCTGGCCGGACGTGGTGGAGCTGGACGGATTCGTCTACGGCTCCATCACGGTGACCGGGGAGGGCGAGCAGCGGGAGACGGCGAGGCGGCGGGATTCCGTGGCGAACCGTCTGAAGTGGATACGGCGCAACCCCGGTTACAGTCCGCAGCCGTACGAGCAGTTGGCGGGCTGGTACCGGACGGTCGGCCACGACGACGACGCCCGCAGAGTGCTCCTGGCCAAGCAGCGCCATCGGCGCCGGACGCTGCCCTCGGCGGCACGCGTGTGGGGGCATCTGCTCGATGTGACCGTGGGCTACGGCTACCGTCCGTGGCAGGCGGGCCTCTGGCTCCTCGTGCTGAGCCTGCTGGGCGCCCTGATGTTCGGAGCGCATTCCCCGTCCCCGGTGAAGCCGGGCGAAGGCGCCCCGTTCCAGCCCCTCGTCTACACGCTCGACCTCCTGATCCCCATCGGGGGTCTGGGGCAGCGCACGGCGTGGTACTGGACCGACGACGGGCCCCAGTTGCTCGCCTATGCGCTGATCGCCTCCGGCTGGATGCTGACGACGGCCGTCATCGCGGGAGTCACCCGTACCCTGCAAAGAAGCTGATGCCGCATCACGCGTGCTCGCCCCGGGCGGGAATGCCTCCCGGTTGCGGTGTCGGGGTCCCCGCCGGAGCGAACCCGCGCCGGAGCGGCAGTGGGCGTGCGGATTCGCGTTCCGCCGGCCGGGGAGCAGCCGGAGTCCGGCTTCCCGGGTCGGAGGCCACCCGGGGGAGGTCCTGGCGCGGGCGACCGCGGCGCGCGCGTACGGGGGCGAGTCATCGGGCCGCCGGCGGGACCGGGCGCGGCCGGGGCCGGAGTCGGGTGCGGCCCCGGCGGCGCGGGTGCGCTGCCGGGGCCACGGGGCCCTGTCCGGGTCGGGTCGGGTCGGGTCGGGGCGGGTCAGCCTGCGGCCAGTGCGCGTGCCTCGGTGGCGATCAGCTTCGCGCGGTCGGCGGGGATGTGCTTGCCGGAGTGCTGCTCCACCCAGCGGGCCAGCTGGGTGTAGTGGCCGCGGCCCAGCATGGCCGTCATCGTGGAGACGCGGTTCGCGTCGGCGTCCGCGGTCAGGATCAGATGGGCGAGGCCGGTCCGGGTCGCCCGGACGGTGAACACCGACTCGGCCCGGGTGACTCCGCCGGGTCCGGTGGCCTCGGCGCGCAGGGTGTGCGGCCCGGCGGCGAGCCCCGTGAGGTCGATCGGTTCGCCGGCCGTGACGGGGGCGCCGTCCAGGGTGAGCGTGACCTCGTCCGCGCCGGTGGCCTGCACCGCGGCGACCGGGCGCTGGGCGCGGTCGAGTTCGGTACCCCGGGCCGGGGAGGTGATGGCCACCAGCGGCGCCTTCGGCGGCTCCGGGCGGCTCTGGAGCTGAGCCGCGTTCCATCCGGTCAGCTCGGCGGGCCGGTTGGTGATGATGGCGTCGACGCCCATCGCGTCGAGGGCCTTCCAGCGGTCCGCGCTGTCGACCGTCCACACCATCACCGCGACACCGGCGGCGTGCAGATCGGCCACCACGCCGGGCCGCTTGGCCAGCGCGCCGTCGGAGGGGTTGTACGATGCCAGGCGCAGTTCCTTCGCGAGGGCCACCGGGTCCTCGTCCAGGCTGCTCCGGAGCAGGCCGAGCGGCAGTTCGGGCGCCAGTTCGCGGGCGTACCGCAGATGGTCGACCTCGAAGCTCTGGACGAAGACCCGCTCGGCCATCCCGCTGTCCCGGACCGTCTTCACGATCGTGGCGACCTGGTCACGGGTGTGCGAGCCCTTGATCTCCAGCAGCATGTCACCGCCCCGCGTACGCAGATCGTCGAGCTGCGCCGCCAGGGTGGGCACCTTGGTGCCGGTGTAGGCGGGGGCGAACCACGAACCCGCGTCCAGCCCGTTCAGCTGCGTCGAGGTGAGATCGCGGATCGGTCCGGCGCCGTCGGTGGTGCGGTCGACCGTGGTGTCGTGCATCACGTAGGGGATGCCGTCCTTGCTCGGCTGCACATCGTTCTCGATGTACTCGGCCCCGCCGCGCCGGCCCACCTCGTCGGAGACCAGCGTGTTCTCGGGCGCAGCCGAGGAGCCGCCGCGGTGCGCGATGACGGTCATCGGCGAGCCCTCGGGGCGCAGGAAGCCCTGCTCGGGCAGCTCGGTGACCGTGAGGTCGTCGAACGAGACGGTGGCGCCGTTGACGACGAGGGCCTCGACGCCCCCCTCCGAGCGGACGACCCGGGTGGTGCGCATGGCCTCGCGGCCGTCGAAGAACCAGCGGGCCTTCGAGTCGTGCACCTCCACGGCGATCCGTACATCGCGTCCGACGCCGGCGGCCGACGGGGCCGCGGCGGTGTCGGTGACATTCCAGCCGCCCGCCGTGGTGCGCTGGGCGAACTCCAGCCCGTTGGCGGCGGTGGTACCGCTGCGCATGGTGGCGATGGACCACGGCACCGAACCGTCGGCGGGGACGTCCATGCCCATCGCCACCCAGCGCGCCGAGTCCCTGACGGACTCGAACCGTGCGGTCACCTCCATACGGAAGTCGTCGAGGTGCTCGCCGAAGGTGATACGGCTCTGCTGGCCGGCATCGGCCGACGTGCCGTACAGACGGCCGTCCTTGACCTCCCACTTGCCTTCGACGGCGCGGAAGCCCGCGGGGAGGGAGTTGCCCGAGAAGTCGGCCGAGAGTACCTTCCGGCCCTCCACGGCGACGGCGGCGGGAACCGTCCCCGCACCGGCGGACGACGCGGTGAACAGGGAGGCGAGGGTCGCGGTCGCGAGAACCGCGGCGGGAATACGAAGTCTTCGCAGGGACATGCCGAGAACGTAGAAAGCCGGAACGAACAACTCCGTACACGGCGAGTAACACCTGCCGTCGCACATATGACCGGACAGTGCCGGCACGGTTCCTGACGGGTACGTGGGGCCGGGCCCGTCGCTCCCGGGTGGGCCGTTTTCTCCGGCCCCTTCAGGGCCGGAACCGAGTGCAGGAAGTGTCGCCGCCCGGGATGCGCCGGCTGCCGCATGGGGGTGTCGGGTGCCGGCGAGGACGGCTCGCGCACCCGGGCAGGGTGTGGCGGCAGCGAGTCCGGGACAAGGGTCCCGGCTGCCGACGGGGCAGGGACAACGGGCGGTGGTGGCGGCTCAGTTGTCTCAGCAACCCCAGTAGAAACGCACAGACAGGGGCAAATGGGCGTGCGACTTGAAGAGGTCGTGAAGAGACCTTCATTCTTTCCGCCATGAGTGCCGCTACCGCCGCCCCGGATGTTGCCGATCTGCGTGACTACGCCCATGACTGGGCGCTGGTGGACGTGGAGACCTCGGGGCTGGTGCCCCGGCAGGACCGTGTGCTGTCGAT
Organism: Streptomyces sp. NPDC051018; assembly: GCF_044456085.1. Taxonomy (NCBI): domain Bacteria; kingdom Bacillati; phylum Actinomycetota; class Actinomycetes; order Kitasatosporales; family Streptomycetaceae; genus Streptomyces; species Streptomyces sp. NPDC051018. The sequence goes on along the minus strand of NZ_JBITFN010000013.1, from coordinate 214,494 downwards.
CGCGGTGATCACGGTCGGTCCGGACGGGGAGCAGACCGGTGAGTTCTCCACCCTGCTCGACCCGGGCGGTGATCCCGGGCCCGTCCACATCCACGGTCTTACCGCCGAACGGCTGCGGGGTGCGCCCGCGTTCGGCGAGGTGGCCGACCGTATCGGGGCCATGCTCCGGGGCCGTGTCCTGGTGGCGCACAACGCTCGGTTCGACTACGACTTCCTCGCGCACGAGTTCGCCCGCGCCGGGGTGACGCTCCCGGTCGCCCGGCGGCTGTGCACCCTGGCCCTGAACCGGCAGGTGGACCCGCCCACGGACGATCTGCGCCTGGGCACCCTGGCCGCCCACTACGGCGTCCGCCGGCTGCACGCGCACGACGCGCTCGACGACACCCGGGTGCTCGCCGGAGTGCTGAAGGCCTCGCTGCGGGAGGCGGCGCGGCTCGAACTGCCGCTGCCGCTGGTGGCCTGTCCGCCCCGGCAGGACCCCCGGTTCACCCCGAAGCCGCCGAAGGCACCGTGCGGATTCCGCAACCCGGGGCGGCTCGCCCCGGGAGGCCCGCTGACGCAGGGCATGAAGGTCGCCCTCACCGGAGAGACCGCCGTCTCCCGGGCCGAGCTGATGAACCGGGCGGTCGCCGCCGGGCTGAACATGATGTCGACCGTCAGCCGGCACACCAGCGTTCTGGTGACCAACGACCCGGCGTCCGGCTCCGCGAAGGGACGCCGGGCGGCCGCCGAGGGCGTACCGGTCATCGACGAGACGGCGTTTCTGCGCCTGCTCGACGACGTACGGCCGGGTACCGCCCACCAGGGTGCCGCCCCGGCGGACCCGACGGCGGCCTCGACGCCGGACACCGCCACGACGGACACCGCCACAACGGACGGCGCCACGACGGAGGCCGCGTCCGTCCCGCCCGCCCGGACACCCGAACCCTCCCGGTCACAGGACGCCGAACCTCAGGGTGTGGAACCGCAATCCGCCGGACCCGGGCTCCCGCGTCCCGCCCCCGCGCGGTCCGGACGCCCCCGGCGGGCCGTCGCCACCGCCGGGAAGCCGCTCGTGGGGCGGCGGGTTCTCGTCCTCGGCGGCACTCATCCGGACGCGGCGGCCACCCGCGTACGGATCGTCGAGCTGGGCGGAGCCGCCGCGATCAATCTCTCCGCGAGCGTCACCGATGTGGTGCTGCTCGCCGGGGGCGAATCCGACCGCAGGATGCGCCGGATCACCTCACTGCGGCTCCCCGCCCACCGGAGCGACTGGCTCGACGCGCCCACGGTCACGGCTCCCGGGTCGCCCGACGAGCGCCGTTCCGTCCTGGTGCTGCCGCGCGGGGGCGTCGCCGATCTGCCCGAGGCTCAGCGATGGTCCGCCTGGAACCTCACGGCCACCTGGGCCCAGCGGACGACCTGTGAGGTCGATCTCGTCGCTTTCGTCGTCGACGAGGAGGAACAGGTCTCCTGCGACGACGACTTCGTCTTCTACGGAGCACCCGAGAGCCCCGACGGCACCGTACGGCTCTCCACGGACGGGCCGAAGGAGCAGACCATCACCATCGATCTCGCCTCGATGCCGCCGGGCGCGCGCAAGGTGGTGATCGCCGCCGCCGTCGACGGCACCCCGACCTTCGGCGATGTGGGGGCGATCCAGATCAGCACCGGTTCCGACGGCAGCGCGGCCCCGCTCGCCCAGGCCGCGCTGGACGCCGCGACGACCGAGCGGACCATGCTGCTGGCCGAGATCTACCGCCGGGGTCACCTCTGGCGCTTCCGGGCGGTCGGCCAGGGGTACGACCACGGGCTGGACGCGCTCGCCCGCGGTTACGGGGTCGACATCGCGGACTGAGCGGACCGGCGCGGCGGGGCCGTACCCGCGGAAGCTTCGAACCCTGCCCGCGAAAGCTTCAAGCCGTACCCGCGAAAGCTTCGAACCCCGCCCGCGGGTGCTTCGAGCCGTACCCGCGGGTTCAAGCCGTATCAGCGGGCGCTTCACGTACTGCCTGCGGGCTCCGGCCCCCAGCCCCTGCCCGCCGGTACTTCAGGCGCCGCAGCGCGCCCCTGTCTCCCGGTACTTCAGCCGCCGCCCCCGGGCGGTGGCACTCCGCCCTTGAGGCGCTCGATGTCCGACGGCCGGACCTGGATGACGAACAGCGCGATCAGGGCCGCGACCGCCGTGAAGACCGCCGCCATCACAAAGGCCGCCGAGATCCCGGAGGTGAGGATCTCGGCGCCCCAGGGCGCCGGCAGCTGCCCGGTCCGCTGGAAGGCGATCCGCTCCGCAGGACTCGCCTGCGCCAGGAACGCGGGAACCTGCTTCTCGGCCTCGTTGCGGCTGGCGGTGCCGAACACCGTGACCAGGATGGACAGCCCCAGCGAACCGCCCACCTGCTGCGTCGCGTTGAGCATCCCGGACGCGGCGCCCGACTCGTGGCGCGGCACCCCGGAGACCGCCATCAGCGTCAGCGAGACGAACTGGAGGCCCATCCCGAGGCTGAAGACGAGCATCGGCCCGAGGATGCTGCCGAGATAGGTGGAGTGGATATTGGTCAGCGTCAGCCACGACAGACCTCCCGCCGCCAGAACCGCACCGGTCACCATGAAGGGTTTGGGCCCGAACTTCGGCAGCAGCCGGGAGGTGATCCCGGCGCCGACCGCGATGACGACGCTGACCGGCAGGAAGGCGAGGCCCGCTTCGAGCGGGCTGAAGCCCAGCACGTCCTGGACGAACAGCGTGAGGAAGAAGAACATGCCGAAGATCGCGGCGGCGAAGCTGAGCATGATGCCGTAGGTGCCCGCGCGATTGCGGTCGGCGAACATGTGCAGCGGGGTGATCGGCTGTCTGGAGTGCCGTTCGACGAGGACGAACGTCCCGAGCAGCACCACCGCCGCGGCGAAGGAGCCGAGGGTGAGCGGGTCCGTCCATCCGTCCTGGGCCGCGCGGATGAAGCCGTAGACCAGCGCGACCATGCCGAGGGTGGAGGTCAGGGCGCCCGCGACGTCGAAGTGGCCGGGATGGCGTTCGGACTCCCTGATATAACGGGGAGTCGCCAGCAGGATCAGGACGGCGATGGGCACATTGACGAAGAACACCCAGCGCCAGGTGAGCCATTCGACGAGTACGCCCCCCGCGAGCAGACCGATCGCTCCCCCGCCCGCGGAGACGGCGGCGAACACCCCGAACGCCCGGTTGCGCTCCGGCCCTTCCCGGAACGTGGTGGTGATCAGTGCCAGCGCGGTGGGCGACGCGATGGCGCCGCCCACGCCCTGGAGGGCGCGGGCGGCGAGGAGTTGCCCGGATTCCTGGGCCAGCCCGCCGAGGAGGGAGGCGATCGCGAAGATCGCGACTCCGGTCATGAACACCCTGCGCCGGCCCAGGATGTCTCCCGTACGGCCGCCGAGGAGCAGCAGTCCGCCGAAGGTGAGGGTGTAGGCGTTGACGACCCAGGACAGCTGGGTCGTGGAGAAGTGCAGGCCGGTCTGGATGTGCGGGAGCGCGATGTTCACGATGGTGATGTCCAGGACCACCATCAGCTGGCAGGACGCGATGACGAGGAGCGCTATCCCCTTTCCGTCACCGGACCTCGCCGGCGGGCTGGTCGTCACGGAAGGGGGTTGCGGGGTCGCCATGGCTCATCGTGGCCTCACGGGAGGGTGGGTGAACGGTTCCGTCCACCGAGTCCTCCCCCATGACGGTACGCCCGCCCGCCGGGCCCCACCAGTCGATCACGGAGGGTCCCGGGGGCGGACCGAGGCCCGTGTGCGCACCGCGGGAACCCGCTGACGAGGCTCCACGCGGGACCGTGACTCGCCGCCCGCGCCCCTGTGCGGCCCGCCGACGGGGTTCCGTACGGGCCCGTCGGCACGGTTCCGGGGCCGGTGGACCGCCGCCCGCGCCCGAGCACGCGGACCCGGGACCGTACGGGCGCGGCCCCGGGACGTACGGGCCGGGCGCCGGGCCCCTCCGGGGCCGACGCGCCGACGATCGCGCGCGGTGCATTGCGGCGAGCGGAGGGGCGGTTGCGGACCCAGGTGCCGGCAAGGTCCCCGCTTCTGCCGGGCGCACGTCGGGACGGCCGTACGGGCGGCGGCCCCGGCCGATGCGCCGCCCGGTCCGATCAGGGCAGTACGGCCGTCCCGTCCAGCTCCACCAGCGCCTGTTCGTCCCAGAGGCGCACCGCCCCGATGACCGCCATCGCGGGATAGTCGCGGCCCGCCAGCCGGCGCCAGATACGGCCCAGCTCGGGGGCGTGGGCGCGGTAGCCGCCGACATCGGTGGTGTAGACGGTGACACGCGCGAGGTCCCGGGGCGCGCCCCCGCAGGAGGCCAGGGCGGTGAGGAGGTTCGTCAGCGCCGTCTCGAACTGCTCGGGCATGGTCGTCCCCACCACCGCCCCGGCCGCGTCCAGCGAGGTCTGCCCGGCGAGGAAGACCAGCCGCGACCCGGTGGCGGTGACGGCGTGGGAGAAGCCCTGGGGCGGTGACAGCCCGGCCGGGTTGTGGCGGTGCAGACTCATGCGTACAGCTCCTTCGCGATGATCGAGCGCTGGACTTCCGTCGCACCCTCGTAGATGCGCGGCGCCCGCACCTCCCGGTACAGATGCTCCAGCAGATGCCCGCGCTGGAGGGCCCGGGCGCCGTGGAGTTGTACGGCCGCGTCGACCACGTACTGCGCGGTCTCCGTGGCGAACAGTTTGGCCATCGCGGAACGCATGGGCACATCGGCGGCGCCCGCGTCGTAGGCCGCGGCCGCCGCGTACACCAGGGTGCGGGCGGCCTCGGTACGGGTGGCCATCTCGGCGACCCGGTGGGCGACGGACTGGAGGTCGCTGAGGGGGCCGCCGAAGGCCCTGCGCTGGGCCGTGTGGGCGATGGTGGCGTCCAGGGCGGCCCGGGCCATGCCGACGGCGAAGGCACCGACGCTGGGGCGGAAGAGGTTGAGGGTGTTCATGGCGACCCGGAACCCGCGGTCGGGTTCGCCCAGGACGTCGTCGGCGGTCACGGGAACGCCGTCGAAGTCCAGCGCGCCGATGGGGTGCGGGGAGAGCATCTCCAGGCTGGTCCCGGTCAGCCCCGGGCGGTCGGCGGGCACCAGGAACGCGGTGACGCCGCGGGCGCCCGCACCCTGCCTCGTCCGGGCGAAGACGGTGTAGAAGTCGGCCTCGGGGGCGTTGGAGATCCAGCGCTTGGCGCCGCTCAGCCGCCAGCCGGGGCCGTCCGGTACGGCCCGCAGCGCCAGCGCCGCCGCGTCGGAGCCCGCGTCCGGCTCGCTGAGCGCGAAGGCGGCGACGGCCCGGCCCGCGACCACCTCGGGGAGCCAGCGGTCCCGCTGCGCCGGGGTGCCGGACTGGACGACCGGGAAGGTGCCGAGGCCCTGGAGGGCGAGGGCGGTCTCCGCCTCCGTACACCCGTGGGCGAGGGATTCACGCAGGAGGCACAGCTCCAGCGCTCCCGCGCCGTCGAACAGTCTCTTCAGCAGGCCGAGTTCGGCGAGGGCCGCGAGCAGGGCGCGGTTCACCCGCCCGGCCCGGCGGGGTCCCGCAGCACGCCCGTCCCTCCCCCTCGGAGGCTCCTCCCCGCCGGTACGGTCCTCCACACCGACGGGAGCAGCCCCGCCGACGGGCTCCACCGTGCCGGGGAAGTCCTCCGCGCCTCCAGGACCGGCGGTGGTGCCTCCCCGGCCGTCGGCGAGCGGTCTCAGTGTCTCGGCGGCGAGCGTACGAAGCTCCGCACACCAGGCGATCTGTGCGGAATCAAGCGAGAATACGGGCATTCGTGCCCCCACTCCTCCGATGGATCCGTGCCGGATACAACCCATCTATCGCGGACCGTTGACTGCCGTCACCATCACGATACGCTCCATCCACGACCCCACCACGAGAAGGGGGCGAAACATGGAGCTGTCACCGTCGGCCCACCTCGACACCTTCGCGCGTGATCACCTCCCGCCCGCCGGGCAGTGGCCCGGCCTCCTCTTCGACCTGCCCGAGCTGCGCTACCCGGACCGGCTCAACTGCGGACACGAGCTGCTGGACCGCACGATCGACCGCTTCGGCCCCGGCCGGCCCGTGTTCAGGACCGGCTGCGGGGACCTCTGGACGTACGGGGAACTGCGCGACCGGGTCGACCGGATCGCCCATGTCCTCACCTCCCGGCTGGGCGTCGTCCCCGGCAACCGGGTGCTGCTGCGCGGCCCGACGACGCCCTGGCTCGCCGCCTGCTGGCTGGCGGTCATGAAGGCGGGCGCGGTGGCCGTCACCGTGCTCGCCCAGCAGCGGGCGAGGGAGCTGGCCACGATGTGCCGGATCGCCTCCGTCGGCCACGCCCTGTGCGACGCCCGCTCGCTGGACGACCTGGTCGCGGCCGACGTCCCCGGGCTGCGGATCACCTCGTACGGCGGCGACTCCCCCGGCGATCTGCTGCGGCTGGCCCAGGACGCGCCCCCGGAGCCGTATCCGGCGGTGGCGACGGCGGCCGACGATGTCGCGCTGATCGCCTTCACCTCCGGGACCACCGGCCGCCCCAAGGGCTGTATGCACTTCCACCGGGACGTGCTGGCCGTCGCCGACACCTTCTCCGCGCGGGTGCTGCGGCCCGAGCCGGACGACGTGTTCGCGGGGAGCCCGCCGCTCGGCTTCACCTTCGGGCTCGGCGGACTGGTGATCTTCCCGATGCGGGCGGGCGCCTCGTCCCTGCTGCTGGAACAGGCGGGCCCGGCGCATCTGCTGCCCGCGATCGGTGAGCACGGGGTGTCCGTCCTGTTCACCGCGCCCACCGCCTACCGGGTGATGCTCAACGACCCCCGCGCCCCCGAGCTGGGCTCACTGCGGCGCTGTGTCTCCGCCGGGGAGAATCTGCCGGCCGCCACCTGGCGTGAGTGGCTGGAGCGGACCGGTCTGCGCATCATCAACGGCATCGGCGCCACCGAGTTGCTGCACATCTTCATCTCGGCCGCCGACGAGTCGATCCGGCCGGGGAGGACCGGCGTTCCCGTGCCCGGCTGGCAGGCGCGTGTGGTGGACCGGGGCGGGGTTCCCGTCCCCGACGGGGAGCCCGGGCTGCTGGCCGTGCGCGGCCCGGTCGGCTGCCGCTATCTGACCGATCGGCGCCAGCTGGAGTACGTACGCGACGGATGGAACCTCACCGGTGACACATATGTACGTGATCCGGACGGCTACTTCCGCTATGTGGCCCGCGCCGACGACATGATCGTCTCAGCCGGCTACAACATAGCCGGACCCGAGGTGGAGGAGGCGCTGATGCACCACCCGGACGTGGCCGAGGCAGCGGTGATCGGCCGCGAGGACGGGCTGCGCGGACAGATCGTGGTCGCGTACGTCGTCCTGCGGGAGGGGGTGCCGAGGGGCGACGGCACGGCGGCCGCGCTGACCGAGGCGGTGAAGGCCCGGCTCACCCCGTACAAGTGCCCCCGGGAGTTCGTGTTCCTCGACGCCCTTCCGCGCACCCCGACCGGCAAGCTCCAGCGCTTCCTGCTGCGGACCCGTGAGTGAGCCTAGAGTGACCACGTGGCCGACCAGCACACCCCCCGCTCCCTGATCGTCACCCTGTACGGCGCGTACGGACGCGAACGGCAGGGGCCGCTGCCCGTGGCCGAACTCATCCGGCTGATGGCCGCGCTGGGCGTGGACGCGCCGTCCGTACGCTCCTCGGTGTCCCGGCTCAAACGGCGGGGGCTGCTGGTCCCCGGCCGTACCCCGAGCGGCGCGGCCGGATACGCGCTGTCCCCCGACGCCCGTCAGCTCCTCGACGACGGCGACCGCCGTATCTACGACCGGCGCGTCCCCCTCCTCTCCGACGGCTGGGTCCTCGCCGTCTTCTCCGTGCCCGAGGCCGAGCGCAACAAGCGCCATCTCCTCCGCTCCCGCCTCGGCCGCCTCGGCTTCGGCTCGGCGGCCCCCGGGGTCTGGGTCGCCCCCGCCCGGCTGTACGAGGAGACCCGGCACACCCTGCGCCGCCTCCAGCTCGACCCGTACGTCGAACTCTTCCGCGGCGAGCACCTGGGCTTCGCGGCAACGGCCGAGGCGGTGGCGAGCTGGTGGGACCTGGGGGCGATCGCCAAGCAGCACGAGGAGTTCCTGGACGCGCACGAGCCGGTCCTCGGAAGCTGGTCGGCGGGGCGCACGGCATCCCCCGAGGACGCCTACCGCGACTACCTGCTCGCCCTGGACTCCTGGCGCCGCCTCCCGTACGCCGACCCGGGCCTCCCCGTCGAACTGCTCCCGGAGGGCTGGCCGGGCGCCCGCTCGGCGGATGTCTTCGGCCGACTGCACGAACTCCTCCGCAACGCGGGCGCGGCCTTCATCCACCCCCCGGAATCGCCCGCTTCAGCCCCTCCCGAGGGGCCGGAAGCCGGGAAACCCGGCCTCTCCGGCGATTGAGGAGCGGGTGGGTCCGGGGGCGGAGCCCCCGGGAGGGTCAGGTGCGGAGCCCCCGGGTGGGTCAGGCGCCGGAACCCTGGGGTGGCTCAGGCGCGGAGCCCGGTCAGGTGCCGGAACCCCCGACGGGCCGGTCAGCCGCGCGTCACCCGGACCGCACCCGCCCCGGGCCTCGGCCCCACCCCGTCCGCCCGCCCCGTCGGCGGCCTCCTGCTCCCCGCCGCGTACGGGGACGGCCAGGGCGCGCCCGGCCCCGCATAGCCCTGCTCGGCCGCCGCGTGCAGCGTCCAGTGCGGGTCGTACAGATGCGGTCTGGCCAGGGCGCACAGATCGGCGCGGCCCGCGAGCAGCAGGGAGTTGATGTCGTCCCAGGACGAGATCGCGCCGACGGCGATGACGGGGACGCCCACGGCGTTGCGTATCCGGTCGGCGTACGGCGTCTGGTACGACCGCCCGTACTCGGGACGCTCCTCCGGGACGACCTGCCCGGTGGAGACGTCGATCGCGTCGGCCCCGTGCGCGGTGAAGGCGCGGGCGATGGCGATGGCGTCCTCCGCGGTGGTTCCGCCCGCCGCCCAGTCGGTCGCGGAGATACGGACCGTCATGGGCCGGTCGTCCGGCCAGACCTCCCGTACCGCGTCGAACACCTCCAGGGGGAAGCGGAGCCGGTTGCCGAGGCCGCCGCCGTAGGAGTCGGCGCGGTGGTTGGTGAGGGGCGAGAGAAAGCCGGAGAGGAGATAGCCGTGCGCGCAGTGCAGTTCGAGGAGGTCGAAGCCGCTGCCTGCGGCACGCCGGGCGGCGGCGGTGAACTCCTCGCGCACGGCGGCCAGTCCGGTACGGTCGAGGGCCGTCGGCACCTGGTTGACACCGGGCCGGTACGGAAGGGGTGACGCGGCGGCCAGGGGCCAGTTGCCCTCGGGGAGGGGCTGGTCGATGCCCTCCCACATCAGCCGGGTGGAACCCTTGCGTCCGGAGTGGCCGAGCTGGACTCCGATGGCCGTGCCGGGCGAGCGCGTGTGGACGAAGTCGGTGATCCGGCGCCAGGCGGCGGCCTGCTCGGCGGTGTAGAGACCGGCGCAGCCGGGGGTGATCCGCCCCTGGGCGCTCACACAGACCATCTCGGTCATCACCAGTCCGGCCCCGCCGAGAGCGCGTGCGCCGAGATGGACGAGATGGAAGTCGCCGGGTACACCTTCCTGCGCGGAGTACAGGTCCATCGGCGAGACGACGACCCGGTTGCGCAGGGCCAGCCGCCCGAGCCGGAAGGGGGTGAACATCGGCGGTGTGGCGGGCGGGCAGCCGAACTCGCGCTCCACGGAGTCGGTGAAGGCGGCGTCCCGCAGCCGCAGATTGTCGTGGGTGACCCGTCGGCTCCGGGTCAGCAGATTGAAGGCGAACTGGCGTGGCGGCTGGCCGAGGCAGCCGGTCAGCTCCTCGAACCAGCGCAGACTGGCAGCCGCCGCGCGCTGGGTCGACTCCACGACCGGGCGGCGCTCCTCCTCGTACGCGACCAGTGCCTCGTCGAGCCCGGGCCGCTCCTCGATACAGGCGGCGAGCGCGAGGGCGTCCTCGACGGCGAGTTTGGTGCCGGAGCCGATGGAGAAGTGCGCGGTGTGGGCCGCGTCGCCGATGAGGACCGTACGGCCGTGGGACCAGCGGTCGTTGACGACGGTACGGAAGGCGAGCCAGGCGGATCTGTTGCCGCGCAGGGGCCGTCCGCCGAGCGCGTCGGCGAAGATCTCGGCGCAGCGGCCGGCGGACTCCCGCTCGTCCCCGGTGTCGAAGCCGGCGGCCCGCCAGACCTCTTCCCGCATCTCGACGATGACGGTGGAGGCGTCGGGTGCGTACGGATAGCCGTGCAGTTGCATGGCGCCGTACTCGGTCTCGGCGATCTCGAAGCGGAACGCGTCGAAGGCGAAGTCGGCGGCGAGCCAGATATAGCGGCAGCGGTGGGTGGTGATCCGCGGCCCGTACGCCTCGGGGTCGGCCTCGCGGGTGGGGCTGTTGACGCCGTCGGCGGCGATGACCAGATCGTGCGTGGCCGCGAGCGCGGCGGCGGGCGGGGCGGGGGTGCGGAAGCGGAGCCGTACGCCGAGGTCCTCGCAGCGGCGGTGGAGGATCTCCAGCAGCCGGCGCCTGCCCAGCGCGGCGAAGCCGTGGCCGCCGGAGGTGAGGGTACGGCCCCGGTGGATGATGTCGATGTCGTCCCAGCGCACGAACTCCTTCTGGAGCTCGCGGTGGACGGCGGGGTCGGCGTGCTCGATCCCGCCGAGGGTCTCGTCGGAGAGCACGACGCCGAAGCCGAAGGTGTCGTCGGGGGCGTTGCGCTCCCACACGGTGATCTCGCGCCGGGGATCGAGCCGTTTGAGCAGCACGGCCGCGTAGAGCCCGCCGGGCCCGCCTCCGATGACGGCGATACGCAGCGGGGCGGGGGCCGCGACGGACGCGGTTCCGGACCCGGCGGGCCCCGGCTCGGCGGAACGGGGTCCGGACTCCAGGGGTCCGCTCTCGGCGGGCCGGGGCCCGTGCTCCGGAGGTTCGGCCCCGGCGGCCCCGGACCGACCGGAACCCGGCCCGGACCCGGCCGAACCGGACCCGGCCGAGACGGAAGCTGACTCGGCCGAGGCGGAACCTGACTCCCCGGCACTGGTTCCGGAGGCCCCGGCCCCACCGGGCCCTGACCTGGAAGGCCCTGACCCGGACGGCTCCGGACCGGACGGCTCGGGCTCCGGCCCACCGCGCCCGGGCCGCCTCTTCACCGGCCCCGCCACTTCGGCGGGCGCTTCTGCGTGAACGCGGCGTGGAACTCGGCGTAGTCCTCTCCGTTCATCAGGAGCGCCTGCGTCGCGGCGTCCAGTTCGACCGAGGCCGCGAGCGGCATATCGAGTTCGGCCGTGAGGAGCGCCTTGGTCTGGGCGTACGCGAGGGCCGGGCCGGAGGCGAGACGGCGGGCCAGCTCGGCCGCGCGGGTGTGGGCCTCGCCCTCGCCGGTGAGTTCGCTGATGAGGCCGATCCGTTCGGCCTCGGGCGCGCGGACCGGTTCGCCGAGCATCAGCAGACGTGTGGCATGGCCGAGGCCGACGACTCTCGGCAGCAGATACGCGGCACCCATGTCACCGCCCGAGAGACCGACCCTGGTGAAGAGGAACGCGAACCGCGCGGACGGGTCCGCGACCCGGAAGTCCGCCGCCAGCGCGAGAACGGCGCCGGCCCCCGCCGCGACCCCGTGGACCGCCGCGACCACGGGGAAGGGACACTCGCGGATCGCGCGGACCACCTGTCCGGTCATCCGGTTGAAGTCGAGCAGTTGGGCCGTGTCCATGGCGAGCGTGGCGCCGATGATCTCGTCGACATCGCCGCCCGAGCAGAAGCCGCGGCCCTCGCCGCCGAGCACCAGCGCCCGTACGGACCGCTCCCGCGACAGTTCGGCCAGCAGATCCCGCAGATCGGCGTAGGCGCCGAAGGTGAGGGCATTGAGCTTCTGCGGCCGGGCGAGTGTCACGGTCGCGACCCCGTCCTGCCTGGTCAGCCGCAGATGACGCCATTCCTCGGTGCGCGGCGCGGAGCCGGTGAAGGGACTCATGGAGTGTGGCCTCCCGCAGGGGTCCGCTGTCTGCCTTCCCTCGAAGTTATACCCCTAAATGACTGTCGTCACGAGTACGCGATATACCTGGGCGTGCACAGCGCTCTGTGCGCGGAGCTCCGCGCAGGGCCCGTGCGCACAGGGCCCGTGCGCAGAGCTCTGTGACAAACGCGCGCCCCGCCGGGCCGGAGAATCCGGGCCGGACGCCGCCCCGGCCCCCGGGGCATGTGACACGGCAATGGTCCTGTCGCGGTTGTGGCACAGGTCCTGACCAAGTGGTCCGGGGACCCTCACAGAGGTCTCGGGGCTCCCTACGGTGGGAAAGGGGACGGCGCGACCCGAGAATCCCCGGCCCCGGCCGAACGGAATCCATCCGGTCCACGTATCCCTCACCAGACGCCTGGAATGGACCCTCTTTGCTCGAAGCATCCGGCCCCGCCGCCACCTCATGGCGCATCGCACTGCCGCACACCACGGCGGCGGTGCCGATGGCGCGTGCCCTGATCCGTACGGCGCTGGCGGACATCGAGCCGGCCGCGGACAGCGACACGGCCGAGCTGCTGACGGCGGAACTGGTCGCCAACGCGGTGGAGCACACCAGCGGGGACTCCCCGATAGTGCTGGTGGTGGAACTGCTGCCGACGGGCTGTCAGGTGGAGGTCCACGACGGCGACCCGGTGCTGCCGGGCCGGCTGATCTGTCCGGCGGCGGAGGCCGGGGCCGCCGACCCCTGGCAGGAGCACGGACGCGGACTGCTGCTGATCCGGGCGCTCAGCTCCGACTGCGGCCACCGTCCGACCGAGGCGGGCAAGGCGGTCTGGTTCACCCTGCCGGCACGCCGCTGACGGCCGCGCCGGCACCGGCCTCCCGGGCCCGACGCGGCCCTGCGGGGTGATGACCCCGCGGGCGCCGCCACCCCGGCCCGCCCCCGGACGCGGACCGTGCACCCGCCCCGCTCAGGGGCCGGCGAGGGTCGCGACCAGCACCGCCTTGATGGTGTGCATCCGGTTCTCGGCCTCGTCGAAGACCACCGAGTACCCGGACTCGAAGACCTCGTCGGTGACCTCCAGCTCGGTCAGACCGTGGGTCTCGTGGATCTCGCGCGCGACGCTCGTCCCGAGGTCGTGGAACGCGGGCAGGCAGTGCAGGAACTTCACCTCCTGATTCCCGGTGGCCCTGAGCACGTCCATGGTCACGGCGTACGGGCCGAGTGCCTTGATCCGCTCGTCCCAGATCTCCTTGGGCTCCCCCATCGACACCCAGACGTCGGTAGCGACGAAGTCCGCGCCCCGTAGGCCCTCGGCAATGTCCTCGGTGAGGGTGATCCGGGCTCCGCTGCCCGCGGCGAGCGCGCGGGCACGGGCCCGGACCTCCTCGGCGGGCCAGTAGGCATGGGGAGCGACGATCCGTACGTCCATCCCGAGGAGGGCTCCGGCGACCAGATAGGAGTTGCCCATATTGAAGCGGGCGTCGCCGAGGTAGGCGTAGGACATCCCGGAAAGGGGCTTGGGGCAGTGCTCCGTCATGGTGAGCATGTCGGCGAGCATCTGGGTGGGGTGCCAGTCGTCGGTGAGGCCGTTGTAGACCGGCACCCCGGCGTACCGCGCCAGCTCCTCCACCGTGGCCTGCGCGTCACCGCGGAACTCGATGGCGTCGTACATCCGGCCCAGCACCCGGGCGGTGTCCCTGGCGGACTCCTTGGTGCCGATATGGGAGCCCGCCGGGTCGATGTAGGTGGTCGAAGCACCCTGGTCCGCGGCCCCGACCTCGAACGCGCAGCGGGTCCGCGTCGACGACTTCTCGAAGATCAGCGCGATGTTCTTCCCGGTCAGCCGGCGGACCTCGGTCCCGGCCCGCTTGGCGGCCTTCAGCTCGGCGGCCAGCTCGATCAGACCGCGGAACTCGTCGGCGGTGAAGTCCAGCTCCTTGAGGAAGTGGCGGCCTTCGAGATGTATGGCCATGATGGCTGCTCCTGGGGCACAAAAGGGTCGCGGACACGGTGATGATGGAAGTCTATACGAGACCCCGCATCGCTATACAGCCCCCGGGGTCTCCGGGTTCCAGCACACGCCTTCCCCCGGGAATCGGGAGGTACCCGGACACGCCCCTCCCAGGAACCGGGAGGTACCGGGCACCCCCTTCCCCGGGACCGGGAAGGCACCGGGCGCTACACCGCGTCCCTCTGCACCGGGCAGCTCATGCACCGAGGCCCACCCCTCCCCCGGCCCAGCTCACTGCCCGGGATCTCGATCACCTCGATGCCCCGCTTGCGCAGATGGGTGTTGGTGGTGACATTGCGCTCGTACGCCACGACCACACCCGGCTCGACGGCGAGGACGTTGCAGCCGTCGTCCCACTGCTCGCGCTCCGCCGAGTGAACGTCCTGCGTCGCCGTGAGAACCCGGATCTCCTTCATCCCGAGCGCCGCGGCGATCGCGCTGTGCATCTGCTCCGGCGGATGGTCGCTCACCCGGAGCGCCCGGGCGCTCTCGGCGGGTTCGATGGTGTACGAACGGAGCATGCCGAGGCCCTCGTACTGGGTGAAGGTGTCCGCGTCGACCATGGTCATCACGGTGTCGAGATGCATGAACGCCCGCCGCTTGGGCATGTCCAGCGCCACGATCGTGCGCGCCGAACCGGCCTCGAAGAGCCCTCGGGCCAGCATCTCCACGGCCTGCGGGGTGGTGCGCTCGCTCATCCCGATCAGCACCGCGCCGTTGCCGATGACCAGCACATCACCGCCCTCGATGGTGGAGGGGTAGTCGTCCTGGCCCTCCGACCAGTGGTGGAACGTTCCGGCGTCCGGCCCCGTGAACAGCGGGTGGTACTTGTAGATCGCCTCGAAGTGCACGGTCTCCCGCTGCCGGGCCGGCCAGCGCATGGCGTTGATGGAGACGCCGTCGTAGATCCAGGCCGAGGTGTCACGGGTGAAGAGATGGTTGGGCAGCGGGTCCAGGAGGAAGTCGTCCAGGTCCATCACATGGAACCGGACAGAGGTCGGCTCGGGGTGGCCGGCCAGGAACTCCCTCTTGGTCATCCCGCCGACCAGCGCCTCGACCAGATCGGCGGTCGGCAGGTCGTCGAAGACGGCCCGGAGGTGGTCGGTGGCGAGCGGCCCGTACTCCTTCTCGTCGAAGACCCGGTCCAGGACAAGCTTCCGGGCCTCGTGGATCTCCAGCGACTCGCGCAGCAGATCGCCGAAGAGATGGACCTCGACGCCGCGGTCGCGCAGAACGTCGGCGAACCCGTCGTGTTCGTGGCGGGCGCGGCGCACCCAGAGCACATCGTCGAAGAGCAGGGCGTCCTTGTTGCTCGGCGTGAGGCGCTTCAGTTCGAGATCGGGCCGGTGGAGTATGACCCGGCGCAGCCGCCCGGTCTCGGAGTCGACGTGGAATCCCATGACCCCATCCTCACCGCGCGGAGCCCGGTTCACCCGGTGAACGCGAAGAGCGGTTTCCCGCCGGCCCGCGCGCCGGGGTGCCGCCCGCTCCTGTGGCCCGGCGCGCGGAGGGCCCACTTCCGGTGCGTGTGGGCCCGTGGGGAGCTGTCGGCGGCTCCCCACGGGCCAGGGACTCACGTACAGGACGCGCGGTACGGGTCCGGGCACGGGTGACGGGCCGGGACGCGGACACAGAGGCCGGGCGCCGGCAGCGGATACCGGTCGGGGCCACGGTCCCGGGGCCGCCCCCGGTCAGAGCCGGGGGTCCACCGGCTCCGACTCCAGGGCGAGTACGGCGAAGACCGCCTCATGAATCCGCCACAGCGGCTCACCGTCGGCGAGCCGGTCCAGCGCCTCCAGCCCGAGCGCGTACTCCCGCAGCGCCAGCGACCGCTTGTGCGCCAGGAACCGGCCGCGCAGCCGCTGAAGGTTCTCCGGCCGGGTGTACTCGGGGCCGTAGATGATCCGCAGATACTCGCGGCCCCGGACCTTGATGCCGGGCTGGACGAGCGCGCCCTTCTCGGTACGGGCGATGGCCTGGAGCGGCTTGACGACCATGCCCTCGCCTCCCCTCGCGGTCATCTCCAGCCACCAGTCCACACCCGCCCGCACCGATGCCTCGTCCCCGGTGTCGACGATCAGCCTCCGGGTGACCTGCATCAGTCCGGTGTGGTCGTGCTCGACCAGCCGGTCGAGCATGCTCAACTGCTCGTCGTGCGGTACGGCCGCGAGTGAGCGGCCCTCGGCGGCCAGGATCTGGAACGGCGCGATCCGGACACCGTCCAGGCCTTCGGTCGGCCAGCAGTAGCGGCGGTACGCCTCGGTGAAGGCGGCGGCGTCGGCCGCCCGGTCCCGCTGGAGGCCGAGCAGCCCGGCGACGTCGACTCCGCGTGCGACGGCGGCTTCGAGGGCGGCGGTCGCCCCCGGGAAGACGGCGGCGGACGCGGCGCCGACGGCCGCGTACTGGGAACGCAGCAGTCCGGACGCCTTCAGCGACCAGGGCATCAGTTCGGCGTCCAGCAGCAGCCAGTCGGTGCCGAGTTCGTCCCAGAGCCCGGCGCCGGTGACGGCGGCGCGCAGCCGGCCGAGGATCTCCTCGGTGACGGCGGGGTCGTTGAAGAAGGGCCGTCCGGTACGGGTGTGGAGTGCCCCCGTCGGTCCCCCCGGGCCGCCCGGGCCGTCACCGGAACCACCGCCGGAGCCGGTGGCGCCGCTTCCGGTGCCGAAGCGTTCCCGGGCGGTCACGGCGTCCCGGCACAACAGCACCACGGCCCGGGACCCCATGTGCTTCTCCTCGCACACCACCCTGCTCACACCGTCGGCGCGGTACTGCGCGAACGCCTCGGCCGGGTGCTCCAGATAACCCTCCGTCCCCGAGGTGGCGGTCGGTGCCATCGTGGGCGGCAGATAGAGCAGCACCCGGGGGTCGACGGCGAACCGGCTCATGACCTCCAGCGCCGCGGCCGCGTTTTCCTCGCGCACGGAGACCCGGGCCATATGACGGGTCTCGACGACCCGCCGCCCGTGCACATCGGCAAGGTCCAGCGGCCGTCCCTCACGGGCTCCCGGGGCCTCGGTGAGGAGGGGCTTGACGGGTTCGTACCAGACCTTCTCGGCGGGTACGTCGACGAGTTCCCGCTCGGGCCAGCGCAGGGCGGTCATCTTCCCGCCGAAGACCGCTCCGGTGTCCAGGCAGATGGTGTTGTTGATCCAGGAGGTGCTGGGGACGGGGGTGTGACCGTAGACCACGGCGGCACGGCCCCGGTAGTCCTCCGCCCACGGGTAGCGCACCGGCAGGCCGAACTCGTCGGTCTCGCCGGTGGTGTCCCCGTACAGCGCGTGCGAGCGGACCCGGCCGGAGGTGCGGCCGTGGTACTTCTCGGGCAGCCCGGCGTGGCAGACGACCAGTCGGCCGCCGTCCAGGACGTAGTGGCTGACGAGGCCGTCGATGAACTCGCGCACGCGCTCCCGGAAGGTCGGGTCCCGGTCGTCCTCGCGCTCCAGCTGCTCGATGGTCTCGGCCAGTCCGTGGGTGTGCTGGACGTTTCTGCCCTTGAGATAACGGCCGAGCTTGTTCTCGTGGTTCCCGGGAACACAGAGCGCGTCGCCGGACGCGACCATGGCCATCACCCGGCGCAGCACCCCGGGACTGTCGGGTCCCCGGTCGACCAGGTCGCCGACGAAGACGGCTGTACGGCCCCCGGGGTGGACGCCGTCCTCGTATCCGAGCCTGGTGAGCAGGGTCTCCAGCTCCGAGCTGCAGCCGTGGACGTCACCGATGATGTCGAAGGGGCCTGTGAGGTGTCTGAGGTCGTTGAAGCGGCGCTCGCGGACGATCTCGGCGTTGTCGGCCTCCTCCGCGCTGCGCAGGATGTGGACCTTGCGGAAGCCCTCGCGCTCCAGGCCGCGCAGGGAGCGGCGGAGTTCGCTGCGGTGGCGCCGGATGACACGGCGGGGCATGTCCGCCCGGTCCGGGCGGACGGCGTTGCGCTCGGCGCACACCTCCTCGGGCAGGTCGAGGACGACGGCGATGGGGAGCACATCGTGCTCACGTGCCAGCCGGATCAGCTGTCTGCGGCTCTCCGGCTGCACATTGGTGGCGTCGACGACGGTCAGCCGTCCGGCCGCGAGCCGCTTGCCGGTGATGTAGTGCAGGACGTCGAAGGCGTCGCCGCTGGCGCTCTGGTCGTTCTGGTCGTCGGCGACGAGCCCCCGGCAGAAGTCGGAGGAGATGACCTCGGTGGGTGCGAAGTGCCTCCGGGCGAAGGTGGACTTGCCGGAGCCGGAGGCGCCGATGAGGACGACGAGGGAGAGATCGGTCACCGGGAGCAAGCGCGTGCTCCGCTGCTCGTTCGGTTCCTCGTTCCGCTGCTCGTCCCGTTCGTCGTTCAGCCTCTCGGCGGTGCCGGTGTCGTTCGCTCCGGTCGAGTTCGCTCCGGTCATGCGGCCTTCTCCTCCTTCTTCTCTCTGCTGCCGACCGGACCGGTGTCCGCCTGCTGCCGGGTGACCCCGGGTCCGCTTCCGTCCCCGCCCCTGCCCGCGGCCCCGCCGCCGTCGCCCGGTGGACGGGACTCCTGCGCGTCGGTGCGGGTGAACACGGCCATCTGGGTGGGCGGTCCGACCTCGGGGTCGTCGGGGCCGACCGGTACGAACCGCACGCCGTAGCCCTCGCGTTCGGCGACCTCCTCCGCCCAGGCGCGGAACTCCCCTCGGGTCCACTCGAACCGGTGGTCGCCGTGGCGCACATGACCGGCGGGCAGGGTCTCCCAGCGGACGTTGTACTCGACGTTCGGGGTGGTCACGATCACGGTCACGGGCCTGGCGGACCTGAACACCGCGTACTCCAGAGCGGGCAGGCGCGGGAGGTCGACATGCTCGATGACCTCGCTGAGTACGGCCGCGTCATAGCCGGTCAGCCGCTTGTCGGTATACGTCAGGGAGCCCTGGAACAGGCTGACGCGCGCGGCCTGGCGCTCGCCCAGGCGGTCCAGCTTCAGCCGGCGTCCGGCGATGGTCAGGGCGCGTACGGAGACATCGACGCCGACGATCTCGGTGAAGCGCACATCCTTGAGGAGGGCCTGGACCAGCTGGCCCTGGCCGCAGCCGAGATCGAGGACCCGGCTCGCTCCGGCCGTGCGCAGCGCCTCCAGAATCGCGTCCCGCCGCTGCAGTGCGAGCGGCACGGGCCTGTCCTCCGTGTCGGACGTCTCGTCCACCGCGTTGTCGACGTCCTCGACACCGAGATCGTCGGTCTCGGCGAGCCGGACCAGTTCGAGCCGTTCCATCGCCTGCCGGGTCAGGCCGCGGCGGCGGGACAGATAGCGGCTGGTGATCAGCTGCTGCTCGGGGTGGTCGGCCAGCCAGCCCTCGCCCGCGCGCAGCAGTTTGTCGACCTCGTCGGGGGCGACCCAGTAGTGCTTGGCGTCGTCGAGCACCGGCAGCAAAACGTACAGCTGCCGCAGGGCGTCGGCGAGCCGCAGCTCGCCCTCCAGCGCCAGCCGGACATAGCGGGAGGCGCCCCACTCGGGGAACTGCCCGTCCAGCGGTACCGGCGGTGCCTCCACCAGGGTCCAGCCGAGCGGTCCGAAGAGCTTCCCGACCAGTTCCTCGCCACCGCGCGCGGGCATGGCGGGTACCTCGATGCGCAGGGGCATCGGGGTTTCCGCCCGCTCCGGCATGGCCGCGCACACACCGCGCAGCGCGCTCTTGAAGACGGTGCTCAGCGCGACGGCCAGCAGCGAGGACGCGGCGTAAGGACGGTCGTTGACGTACTGCGCGAGTGCGGTGTCGGGAGCGCCGCCACGGCCCTTGCCCTTGCCGCGCCGCACCAGCGCCACCGGATCCACCTCCAGCAGCAGTGCGGCGGTGCACCGCTCGGCGGACGCCTCGGGGTAGAAGACGTGGGCCGTGCCGTGCGAGGTGGAGAACGTCTGCGCCCGCTCGGGATGTTTATGGAGCAGAAACCCGAGGTCGGTGGCGGGACGTTCAGGGGTACCGGTCGTACTGATCGTCAGGAACACACGTCCGAGTATCAGTGCCGCTCCGTCGTCCGCAAAACTCGATTATCCCCTCGGCCGGCCCCCGGTGCCCGGCCGGCCGGCGCACCGGACGGCTCGCTCACGGCCGGCCGCCTCCCCACCGGGCCCCTCCGGCCCCGCCGACGGCAGGTGACGACTCGGGCGCGGCGGGGAACGGCGGACTGCGGCAGGCAACGGCGGGGGTTCAGCCGCCCCTGGTGACCTTCTCCCGGTAGTACGTCTCCGCGGCGTCGGCGAACTTCTGCAGGAAGTAGGCGTTCACCCCCGCACCCGCCAGCGCGCCGAGCAGCGGAACCGCTCCGGTGACGGCCTTGGACCCGAGGATCGCGGAGAACTTCACGGCGACCTTCTGGGCGATCTTCTGGATGAACGGCTTGCTCAGCTTGGCCAGGGCCTTGCCGCCCTTCTTCCCCGCGATCTTGGCGCCCACGGTGGAGACCCCCGCCCCGGTACCGGCCGCCAGCGCCTTGGCCATGACCGCGGCGCCATACGTCGGGTAATGGGCGTTGAAGACGATCCAGCCCGCGGACGCGCCCGCGCCGACGGAGGTCACGCTCAGCGCGTCGGGCTCCAGCGCTCCCGCCCACAGCCCCAGGATGACGGCGAGATCGTCCTCGGCGTCCACCGACGCCCCCAGCTTGAAACCGATCCCCCAGGCGCAGATCGACATCTTGTGCAGCAGAAAGCCGACATCCGCGGTGAGCGCGGCGAGATGCGCTCCGGGCACGGCCATCGCGGCCCCTCCGGCCAGGGCGACCTGTGTCGTCTGGGACGCCCGCCACCCGGCGAGGGTGTCGTATCCCGCGGCGCCCCTCCGCGCCATCTCGGTGTCCCGCCCCAGCGCGTTGAAAGCGTTGACGAATATGTTTGCGGTGACTTCCGACCCCATACCCCCACCTCTCGGCCAGATCAGATCCGGGCGGACGGACGGCCTCACCACCCCGCCCCGGACGCACCGAATCGATGCCCGAAGGCCGGTGACAGAAAACACCCGACCATCGCACTTCTCATGGCAAGTGCCGTGAAAAGCAACGGAGTTGGCAATTCCGCTCAGTCCGGGCGGCCCTGATCTGCCCATCGGTACGCATGATCCCGCTGTGACGCACGGTACGACCGGTCCCACTCCGCCGAACGGGCCGGCCCTGCTCATGCCTCCGGACGGTCCCGGATGGTCCTGCCCGGGCGGACAGCGGGGGCGCGCCCACGCCTCCGGACGGCCCGGGCGGTCCCGTTCCAACGGGCGGTACGGGCCGGGCCTACGCGTCCGGGCCGTCCGGACGGTCCCGCCCCGCTCAGCGGTCCGGATGTTCATGCTCGGCCGGACGGTACAGATGGTCCTGCCCGGCCGGACGGTCCGGGTGGACGTGCTCCGGCGGACGATACAAGTGGTCCTGCCCGGCGGGACTGTCCGGGGCTGCCCGCCCGGGCGCCGTCGTCGACCGCCTGGTCCGCAGTACCGCGCTCCCGCGCGGTGAGGCGGCCCGGGTCGTCCTCGACGGGGCCCGCCCTGGCGCCGGGGCGGGCCCTGTACGGCTCGGGTGGCCCTACTCCTCCTGACGGTTCCGGCTGCCCGCCGGGCCGCCGGGTGCGGCGCCACCGGGCCGGATGAGCGCGGCCAGCTCGCCGATGGCTCCGGGGCCGACCCGGCAGCAGCCGCCGACCAGCCGGGCCCCGGCCGCCTCCCAGCCCCGTATCCGAGCGGGGTCGGCGGCCGGGACGAAGGCGGGCCGGCCTCGCCACGCCCGTGCTCCGGCGTCCCACACCTCACCGCTGTTGGGATAGACGACAACCGGCTTGCCACCGGCCTCCGCCGCCGACTCCACGGCCCGCAGCACCTCCTGCGGCTCACAGCAGTTCACGCCCACGGCGACCACCTGGTCGAGCCCCGCGACAAGCCCGAAGGCCGCCGCAAGGCCCTGTCCGGCACGGGTACGACCCCCGCTGACGGTGTACGAGAGCCATACGGGCACCCCGCAGCCCTCGACCGCCCTCAGCAGCGCCTCCGCCTCGTCCACGTCCGGCACCGTCTCCAGCGCGAGCACATCGGGTCCGGCAGCCGCCAGCGCCTCGATCCTGGGCCGGTGGAAGCGCTCCAGCTCGGACACCGACAGCCCGTACCGGCCGCGGTACTCGCTGCCGTCCGCCCGCATCGCGCCGTACGGCCCCACCGAGGCCGCGACCCACACCTCCTCCTCCGTCGTCCCGCCCGCCTTCCGCGCCAGACGCACACTGCGGGCCAGCAGCCCGGCGGCCTCCTCCCGCCCCACGCCCCTCCGGGCGAACCCCTCGAAGGTCGCCTGATAGGAAGCGGTGATGAGCACCCGCGCCCCCGCCCTCGCATAGGCCCGGTGCGCCGTCTCGATCTGTCCGGGGTCGTCGGCGAGGAGCCGCGCCGACCACAGTCGGTCCGACAGATCGCACCCCTGGGCCTCCAACTGGTTGGAGAGCCCGCCGTCGAGCACGACCGTGCCCCCGGCGAGGGCCTCGGCGAGCGTACGCGCGGGGCGCACCGGATCAGCCCAGCTGTGACTGGACCTGGGCCGAGATCAGCTCCAGATGGTCCAGATCGTGCAGATCGAGGACCTGGAGATAGATCCGCGAGGCGCCGATCGCCCCGTACCGGCCGATCTTGTCGACGACCTCGGCGGGCGATCCGGCCAGCCCGTTCGCCTTCAGCTCATCCACCTCCCGTCCGATCGCGGCGGCCCGGCGGGCCACCTCGGCATCGTCCTTGCCCACGCAGACGACCAGGGCGTTCGAGTACACCAGGTCGTCCGGCGCCCGTCCGGCGGTCTCGGCCGCCGCCTTCACCCGGCCGAACTGCCGCTCGCTGTCCTCGATCGAGGCGAACGGGATATTGAACTCGTCCGCGTACTGCGCGGCCAGCCTCGGAGTGCGGGTGGCCCCGTGTCCGCCGATCAGCACCGGCACCCTGCCCTCGACGGGCTTGGGAAGCGCGGGCGAGTCGGTCAGCTGGTAGTGGGTGCCCTCATACGAGAACTTCTTGCCCGGCTCCGTCGCCCACAGCCCGGTGACGATCGCCAGTTGCTCCTCCAGCCGGGCGAACTTCTCCCTGGGGAACGGGATGCCGTACGCCCGGTGCTCCTCCTCGAACCATCCGGCGCCGAGCCCCAGCTCGACCCGGCCGCCCGACATCTGGTCAACCTGGGCGACCTGGATGGCCAGCACCCCCGGCAGCCGGAAGGTGCCCGCCGTCATCAGCGTGCCGAGGCGGATCCGCCGGGTCTCCCGAGCCAGCCCGGCCAGCGTGATCCAGGCGTCGGTCGGCCCGGGCAGCCCGTCGGCGCTCCCCATCGCCACATAGTGGTCCGAGCGGAAGAACGCGTCGAACCCGAGGTCCTCGGTGGCCTTGGCAACGGTCAGCAGGGTGTCGTAGCTCGCCCCTTGCTGGGGCTCGGTGAAGATTCGAAGATCCATACATCCATCCTGCACCTTCGAACACCACCCGACCCCGCCGCCCCGGCCAGGCCCCCACCGGCTCGGTGGGGTGAAACCGCGGCCCCGCGCCACCCACCCTGACAACCGCCACCTCGCCACCTGCCGACGGGTGCTCCGCAGGCCCTCGCGAGGACGGTCACGCGTCCGCAAAACGGTGTGAAGGTCCGGCCGTCCCTTGCCTGTGCGCCGAGAACAGGCCGGGGCCCGCCGGACCAGACCGCGAGGTACACGCCCGGGCCCCGGGCACCCCAAGGTCCGGCAGCCCGGAACCCGGTCGCCGACCCGCCGGTACCCCAGCCACCACGGTCCCTCGCCTCCGGCCCGGTCGCCGACCGCGTACCCCATGTCACAGACACCCGGCCGGGTCCGACGGCCGGGCTCCGCCGCCGGTGCGTCACCGCCCGCCCCGGGCCTCCGGGTCCTCACCGGCCGAGGCCTGCCCGGTCCCTGTGCCGGAACGCCGGGCCACCGAACCGGCGGGACGCCGGCACGCCGAACCGCCGGAACACCGGGCCAGGGGTCCGCCCGCAGGGGTCTCGACATCGCCCCTCGCCGCCCCGGCCGGCGGAGGGCCCGGTCACGATGGACCCGCCGCCGAGTCCACTGTGTCCGGGGCCTCCACCGGACCCCTGCCCGCCAGGGGATCACCCGGGCCGCCGGTGCCAAGAAGGGCCCCGGAACGGAGTCGGGCGCCACCGGACCCCGGACCGCCGGTGCCGGGAGGATCCCCAAGGCCACCGGGCCGGGGCGGCGGCCGGGGAACGTACGACGCCTCGGACGCGTCAGGCCGCTCCGTACCGGAAGGGCCGTCCTCCCGTGCAGGACCGGAGCCGTCCCTCACCGGGTCCCGGCGCTCCCGCGCCGTGCCGGACGACTCCCCCACGGCGCCGGTCTCGCCCGGGGAACGCGCACCGTCCCGAGGAGGGCCGACACCGCCCGGTCCCCGGGCGGCACTCCGCCCCCCGGCCTGCCCGCTGCCGCCGCCGACCGGGCCCGACGCGTCCCGCGAGCGCCCGTCACCCGCCGGGCCTTCATGGGAAGGGCCCGCTCTCTCCCTGACCGTGCCCGGAGCTCTGCCCACATCGCGCACCGCAAGATCCTTCGCAGCGAGTCTGCGCAGCATCGCCCGCACCCGGTCGTTCGACTCGTCGGCCGCGTCCATCGCCTCGATGCACTGCCAGTACAGCCCTTCCTCGTCCGTGGCACACGCCACCCCGACGAGGGCGATACCGACATCGCCCAGCAGTGCTCCCAGCCGGGTCAGCGTCCCCCGCGGGTCCGCCACACCGGACAGCAGGGAGGCCCTGATCCCGCCGGCGCGCACGCCTGGATGATCGAGCGACCCCAGGCCCTGACCTCCGATCTCGCAGAGACCCCGCGCGTCGGCCCTCAGTTCCAGCGGGCCGTGCACCGCCAGCCAGCCGCCGACCGCCTGTGCCAGGGCCTGGCCCTGCCATGCCTCCGCCACGACATCCGGCACCGCGCGGCTCTGTGCCAAGGCGTGCCGGCTCATGTCGATGAGTCGTTCCGCGTCCATGTACGCGCCCCCGTTCGTACGACGTCCTGCCCACTAGTTCATTACCCAGCGTGAAGGTCATTGAGCCCAAACACCAGGGGAATTCGGAAATCTGTGGACAGCAAGCCGGTTGTGGATAAGTCAATGACTCCGGAGAGTGACGAAACCATGATCGATAGCCCTTCATCCGCCCGGCCCTCCGGACCACGGACCGCCAAGGACCCGGCACCGCACCCCCGATCACACACCGACCCCGAACCGACCTCGAGCCGGCCCCGAACGGGCCCCGAAACCAACAAGAAGTCGCCTCGAACCGACGGCAAGCCGATGGCGACCCGACCGCGAGCGCCACCGACCATGAGCTCGTACCGCCCGCGCCACCGACCACGAGCCCGTACCACCCGCGAACTCCACCGAAACGAGCCCGCCCGCCCCGCCGCCGGCCGAACGCACACAGACCCGCGCAGCACCCGCCCGGCCCCGCAGGACACCCGCCCGGCCCCCCTACCCGGGCCCGTTCCCGAGGCCCGATCTCACGGCGCGGGAAAGCGGATCTCGTTCCGGTCGATCTTGGCGGAGAGCGCGGCCAGCGCGTCCACCCCGAGCACCTCGCAGAACTGCAGCAGATACGCCAGCACATCCGCCACCTCGTCCCGTACGCGATCGGCGGACTCCTCCTCGTCCATGACCCGCGCCGACTGTTCCGGCGTCAGCCACTGGAAGATCTCGACCAGTTCGGCCGCCTCGACGCTCAGCGCCACCGCCAGATTCTTCGGGGTGTGGTAGGGCCCCCAGCCCCGTGCCTCGGCGAACTGGGCCAGTCTGCGCTGGAGTCCGGCCACGTCCAGTGCGTCGTCTCCGGGACGACCGTTCTCATCCGTCACGGCATCAGGTCTACCACCGTCACCCCGTTCACCCCCCGTGCGAACGAGGCGTCGGAGACGGCCCCCACCAGCCGTACATGCCCCCGCGCCGCCATCTCCGCGGCCAGGGAGACCAGTTCGCGCGCCTGCCCCGCATCGAGGCAGCGGTCGAAGCCGTCCGCGAGGACGGTCAGCGACTGATAGGCGGCCGGGACCTCCGCGGCCTGGTCCATCGCGAGCACCCCCGGCCCGGTGAGCAGGACCAGCGCGAGCGCCAGGAACCTCAGCTCACCCTCGCCGAGCCGCGCGAGGGGCGTCCCGCGTCCGCCGTCCCGGCCGAGCAGCGCGCGCAACGTCCCGTCGGCCAGCTCCTCGACGGTCAGATCGGCGACCTCGCCGGAGCAGCCGGTGCGAGCGGCGGCGGTCAGCCGCGCATGGCGCCGCGTGCACTGGTTCCGGGTGCGGTGCAGCACCTCGGCGAGGTTGTCGCAGCCGCCGCGCAGCCTGCCGTCGCCCGGAACCACCGGACGCCGCATCCCGCGCGGCTGGGGGTCGCAGGCGAAGACCGAGCGGAGTCCCACCACGAGTTGCTCCGCCGCCGCGAGGACCCGCAGCTGTCCCTCCGTCCTGCCCGCCACACGCAGGGGCAGCAGGGCCGTGCCGAGCCGGTCGTCGGGCAGGGGCCCGCGGGTCACCGAGGCGGATCCGGCCGTGAGCCAGGCGGCCTGGACCGAGGAGCGCCCCGGGTCGCGCAGCGCCGTGGTCAGCAGGGTCCGGCCGTCGCAGGTGAGCCGTTCACCGACGATACGGAGGCCGGGTTCCGCCTGGACGGCGAGATCGAGGCGTACGGGACCGGCCGGGCCGTCGACCGTACAGCCGATCCTGAATCCCCGCCGCCCCTCGGCGTCGGCGCCCGCCCACTCCGGAACGCAGGATTCAGGTTCGGGGAAGGCGTCCCGGAGCCCGTCGCCCGCGGCCAGCCGCGCCAGGGCCTCGTACGCCTGGAGCGCGCTCGACTTGCCGCTGCCGCTCGCACCGGCGAAGAGCGTCAGCCCGCTGAGGGGGAAGACCGCCCCGCGGTGTGTCCGGAACGCGGAGAGCCGTAATTCGGTGACCGTGGGGCGGGTGGTGACCGTGGGGCCGGTGCCACGCACGCTTCCCGCCGGAGTGTCCATGTCCATGATCCGGACGGTACGCAGCACCGGCCACGCCGAACCGTTACACCTCGGCGAGCTTCCTACGAACGGGCGACGGGCTTGTGAGAAGCCTCAGTTGCGGGGGGTGGGCCGCTGGAAGGTACCCGTGGCCGCGGCGATCCCCTCGACCTCCGTGCCCGCCGGTGCCAGGAGGAATACATTCCGGTCCACCCGGTGCATCGCGCTGCCGAGACCGAAGACGACACCGCTGCTGAAGTCCAGGATGCGTTTGGCCACATCACTGTCCGCGCTCGTGAGATCGAGCAGCACCGGGATCTGGGCGATGAGGTACTCGGCGACCTCGCGCGCGTCGGCGAAGACCTGCACCCTCAGCACGACGAATCGGCGTTGCTCGGCGGCCGCGTAGCCCTGGGGGACGGTGCGGTGGTCGACCCTCGACGGCCACTCGTCACGGCCGCGCAACGGTACGACCTGCGCCAGGCCCTCCCACTGCTCGTCGGTGACGTCGTACCTCTCGTACCTACTCATACATCCATCCTGGCGTTCCTCACCCGTTCGGCCCAACAGCGACACGGATGGGCCGCGCACGTATCGGCCACCGGGCCCCCGTCCCGGTTTCGACCGCCGGGCACCTTCTGCCCGGTTCTCCCGGCCGACCGGCCGGGCCGCGCCGGGCCGGGCGCCCCACCGGGCCCGGGTGTCGGACGCCCGGCACTCCTGGTGACCGGCACTCCGAGGGACCGGCACCCCTAGGGAAGCGACAACTCGACATATCCATCCGCCGGATGCAGACCTTCCGTCGGGCGGCCGAACGGCGAGTGCAGCGGCCGGTATCCCGTGCCTGCGTAGATGTCCTCCGCCAGCCGTCCGGCGCGCTCCGCGGCCTCGGGGTCGCCGCAGGCAGCCTGCGCCAGGGCGATGACGGCATGCGATCTGCCCTCCTGGAGCCGTAGCTGGGCCTCCTGAGCGAGCGTCAGCGCGTCGGCCGCGTAACACAGCCCCTCCAGCGGTCTGCGGCCCCTGACCGCGCAGACGCCGAGGCCGAGCAGGGCCATGATGCGTCCCTTGAGGTGGCCGATCTCCTCGGCGGTCCGGCGGGCGATACGGAAGTGCTCGAAGGCGCGCTCGTACTGGCCGAGTTGATAGCGGGCGTGCCCCATGGCGATCATCGCGTCCAGCCCGAGGTGCGGCCGGCCCGATCTCCGGCTGAGCCGGCACGCGGTCAGCGCGGCCCGCAGGGCGCCGTGGCCGTCGCCCGCCTCCGCCCCGATCATGGCGATGACGCTGTGCACCTGGGCCTCACCCGCGAGATTGCCGATGGCCTGGAAGCCCTGGCGGGCGGTGGTGGCCAGGTCCTGCGCCTCGACCAGTTCCCCGAGGTCGAGGGAGATCGTGGCCAGGGTGCAGCTGACCTGGGAGATGCTGTCGGGCGCGGAGAGCTGGTGGGAGAGGGCGAGCGCGCGCCGGCACAGCCGTTCCGCCTCCCCGAGGCGGCCCATGCCGTGCAGCACCTCACCCAGGCCCAGCAGCGTCTGGGACGGGGTACGGCGCAGCCTGCGGTCGAGCCTGATGGCCCGGTCGTAGTACTCCGCCGCCTCGTTCAGCAGTCCGAGATCGGCGGAGACCCCGCCCAGATTGGACAGGGCGACCGACTCGCAGGCACCCCAGCCCGCCCGCCGTGCCAGCTGTATGGCCTGCTGGAAGTGGCTCCGGCTCCGTTCCAGATCGCCGATGGTGAAGCTGACGAGCCCCAGACTCTGGTGGGCGGCGGCCTGGCCCCGGAAATCACCGGCGTGATGCGCGGTCCGCAGTGCGACCGAGGCCACGGTCGTCCAATTGTCGGTGTTGTGGCGGAGCCAGTAGTAGCCGCGCAGGGTGTCCGCGAGTATCCAGACGGTCGGATCGGGCTCGTCGCCGGTTCCGTTCCCCGGTCCCCGACCGGACGGTGGACCCGGCTCGAAAACCGTAGGTGATACGGAGGCGGTATCCGGGTCGGAGGTGATACGGGGGCCGGAGGCGGCTGCGGAGCCACCGTCACCGCCCTCCACCTGCACCGCCCGTTCCGCGGCGCGTTCCCCGGGCAGCGGCTCCGCCCCCGCGACCGGACGCGCCTGCGACGGTGCTTCCGCCTCGGTCACGATCAGCCGGACGAGATGGGTGTGCTCGGCGTCGAACCAGTCCGCGGCGAGCTGCGGATCGTCGAACCGGGCGGGCCGCGCCTGCGCGTCCACCGGCTCGACGTCCAGCCGCAGTATCTGCGGATACAGACAGCGGGCCGCGTCGTCCGCCGAGTCCGCGTACCAGCTCAGCAGCCGCCGGCGGGCGGCCCGGTGCGCGGGGGCGGGTTCAGCGGCGTCCGCCAGCAGCCGCGCGTACCACCAGATCAGATCGTGGAGCCGCAGCCGGTCCTGGCCGACGCGTTCCACCAGGTGCTCCGCGAAGAGCCGGTCGAGTACATGGACGGCGGACGCGAACGTACGCCCCAGCAGCGCCGCCACGGCGGCCACCGTCGTCGCGGGCCCCGGCAGCAGGCCCAGCATCCGGAAGGCGTCCCGCTCCTCCGGTTCGAGGCGCCGGTAGGACAGCTCGAAGGCTCTGCGTACGGCCGAGTCGGGGTCCCCCGCGACCGTCAGGCTCTCCAGCGGATTGCCGGACCGCAGCTCCCGGACGTGGTCGGCGATCCGGCTGTCGGGGTGGAGCGCGAGGTTCGCCGCCGCGATCCGCAGCGAGAGCGGGCTCCGGCCGCAGATGGCTACGAGGTCGGCCAGCGCCTCGGGCTCGGCGAGGGCCCGGCGCGCACCGACCACACTGCGGACCAGATCCTGGGCTTCGCCGGAGTCCAGCGGGCGCAGCGGCAGCATGGACGCGCCATGGGACACGATCAGCGAGCCGAGGCGGTTGCGGCTGGTCACCAGGGCGAGACAGCCGGAGTCGTACGGCAGCAACTGGCGCACCTGGTCCGCCGATTCGGCGTTGTCGAGGACGATCAGGACCCGTCGGTCGGCCAGGGTGCGCTGGTACAGCTCCGCCATGTCGGCCGGATCGCGCGGGACGTCCTGGTACGGAACGCCGAGCGCGCGCAGCAGCCCCGAAAGCGCTTCCCCCGGCTTCATCGGGGTCTCGTGGCTGTGGCCGCGCAGATCGAGGAAGAGCTGGCCGTCGCCGAAGGCGTCCTCGGAGCCCCGGCACCACTGGAGAGCAAGCGCTGTCTTCCCGCTGCCCGCGGGCCCCACGATCATCAGGACGCCGGAGCCGCCCCGGGCCTCGGCGGCGAGCGCGGTGAGCTGCTCCAGTTCCTGGGACCGGCCGATGAACGCACCGGTTCTCGACTGGCGCTGTACGGACTCGGCCTCGGGGCGGCCCAGCGCGGGGCGCAGCGGCCTGTCCGGGGAAGCGCTTGCCCAGGGGCGCGGACCGTCCCCCGTGCCGGAGGTACCGCTCTCCCGCGCGCCGCCGTCCGCCGCCGTGGCGGTGCCCGTCCTCGCGGGGGTGGCGGCCGAGGTACGCCCGGGGGCGGGCGCCTGCTCCGACTCCGGGCGCGGAACGGGGCGGGGGCGGGTGGCCGAATCCAAACGGTCCGATTCAGGCCATGTGGGCTCCGGCCACCGGTCCCGGTCGTGCCTCAGCCCGGGGGCCGCGCCGGGCCTGCGGCCGGCCGGTGTCCGGCCGCGCTCGGTCCCCGGCACCACGGCGTCCTCCAGCAGCCGCGGATCCGCGTGGAGGATCATGTTCTGTACGCGCCGCAGATCCGCGCCCGGGTCGAGGCCCAGGTCCTCCGCGAGCCGGGCACGGGTCTCGTTGTAGACCTCCAGTGCCTCTCCGCGGTGGTCGGCGCGGTAGAGCGCGATCATGCGGAGCATGGCGAGGCGTTCGTGGAGCGGGTGCTCCGCGGTGGCGCGGGCGAGTTCCTCCAGGACGAGTTCACGGTGGCCGAGGGCGAGCCGGGCCTCGGCGCGCTGGGTGATGGCAGAGAGATAGGACTCGTCGAATCCGGTGCCGAGCCGGCGGACCAGTCCGTCCGAAGCGGTTCCGGCCAGCACGGGACCGCCCCAGTCGGCAAGGGCCAGTTCCAGCACCCGCAGCCGCTCGGCATGGCTGTCGGTGCGTTCCGCCCGCCGGAGCGACATACGGAATCTGTGCAGGTCGACGGCGCTCGGATCGCCGTCGACCATATAGCCGTCGCTGCCCTTGAGCAGGGCGAAGCCGTGCTCCTCGGCCCTCTCCTCGACAAAGCGCCCGCGCAGCCGCGAGACATGCACCTGGAGGCTGCCCCGCGCGCTCGTCGGCGGATGCCCCTCGTCCCAGAGCAGATCGATCAGCCGGTGGGCGGGAACCACCCGGCCGATGTCGAGCAGCAGCAGGCCCAGCAGCAAGCGCTCACGACGGCGCCCGATCCGTAGGGAACCCCCATGGGACAGCCACTCCAGGCCACCCAGAACACGAAACCGCATTCCCCCACCGGTCATGCGGTGAATCCTCCGCAATCACCCTGCTCCATGGCAAGCGCCTGGCAAGTACTTGGCCAGCCCGTGGCCGGTGATTTCTGCGACTTTGCCAGCCTGCTCGGGCTCAACACGGGGGGCTCGGGCGGCAGGCAAGAGGAAGGTGTCCATCAGCATGTCCTCCGAGATGTCCCAGATCGACGACCGGATCGACCGCACTCGCTTTCACGCCGAAGCCGGCGCCCTGCAGCCGTCCGAGCTCCCCCTGGCCTGGATCGGCCAGAACCCGGACAACCCGCGCGAGGCACTGAGAGACCTCCAGCCGCTGACCACCAGTATCCGAGAGATCGGCCTTGTCAACGCCATCACCGTCGCCTCCGTCGAAGCGTATGTACGGGAACGGCCGGGGCGCGCGGTCGAACTCGATCCGCAGGCGCGCTACATCGTTGTCGACGGCCACCGTCGTCTCGAAGCCGCCCGGCTCGCCGGGCTCACCCATGTCCGCGTGAGCGTGGACGACGCGCTGGTCTCCACGGACCGCTCGCTGCTCGAAGCCGCGTTCGTCGCCAATGTTCATCGCGATGACATGAACCCGCTGGAGCAGGCCCACGCGCTGAAGAAGCTCGTCGAGTTCTACGGCTCCCAGAACAAGGCGGCCAAGCGCCTCGGTATCGCCCAGTCGACGATCTCCTCCAAGCTCTCCGTACTGGAACTCGGTCCCGAGCTCCAGGCCGATCTGCTCGCGGGGCGCCGGAAGGTCGTCCATGTCCGCAATCTCTCCCGCCTCAGTCCGCAGCAGCAGAAGCAGCGGGCCGACGCCCGGGCCGCCGCCTCCGAGTCCAGGACCGCGGAGACCCGGGCCGCCGATTCCCGGCTCCGGCAGACGGTGCCGCAGCCGGCCGGGCTGTCGGCCATTCCCCGGCAGCGGGCCGTGGTGACGATGCCGTGGTCCGACGGCGTGGCCTGTGCGGAGATCGCGATCTCCCGGATGCGGCCCGCCGAACGGGCGCGGATGCTGCGCCGGCTCTGGCAGGAGGCCGAGAAGGAGGCTCGCGCGGCACGG
Source organism: Streptomyces sp. NPDC051018 (assembly GCF_044456085.1). Lineage (NCBI taxonomy): Bacteria > Bacillati > Actinomycetota > Actinomycetes > Kitasatosporales > Streptomycetaceae > Streptomyces > Streptomyces sp. NPDC051018. The sequence continues at coordinate 182,050 of NZ_JBITFN010000013.1, read as the reverse complement.
CTGGTGACACCCCGGCGGGTCTGAGTACGGCTCCGCCCACGCCGCTCCCGGGCCCCCGCCGATCGGTGACCGGTCCCGGCACCGCGCCAGTCTCGGCCGTGCCGTTCGGTGGCCGTACCGAACGGTGGCAGCCGGGTTCATGGCCACACCGGTCTATGGCACCGGTCCATGGCATCGGTCCATGGCACCGATCCGCATCCGCACCGGCCGCGCTCACCCGCGCTGCCTCGTGCCGACAGCCGCTCGTATCCGTTTCTGCCCACTCACGGCCGCGTTCGGCCTCGTGCGGTACGGGCACCTGCGTCTGTCGCACCCACCGAGCCGGTTCCGGCGCCCTCGGCCCGCGTCAGGGCCAGGGCGCCGGTGCCCACCGGCCCCGACCCAACCGGACTCCCCCCGTCCGGGAGGGTCGGGGCCCACCTCACCGAGCTCACCCCACCGGGCCCGGACGATCGGGGGATCCGCCCGCCCGGGACCGCTCCACGCGCCGTCCGGCCGTGGGCCCCGTACGTCCACCCCCAACCGCCGGGAGGCATATCCGTCCACACCCCCGACCTGCACCGTCCGTGTCCGCCGAGGCGGTGGAGGCGGCCTTCACCCCCGGCGCCGTCCGTAGGCGCAGGCGGGTCCGCACCCTCCGGGCGGCGGCCGTCCCCCGACCGCCGGCGCCGGGCACCTATGATTTGAACCCGAACGATGCGGTCAGCCATCAGTCAGAGGAGGGTTCGTGCCTGCTCAGCGACCCATTGCCGAGACGGAGCGCATGATCCGGGCAAAGCTGGGAGACACTCCGATCCGGCACGATCAGATGGCCATGGTGGGCAATATCCACCGCGCAGCGGCGGCGGTGCGCCAGCATGTGGAGAACTCCGTACTGCGCGGCTCCGATCTGACCTGGACCGGCTTCGTGGTGCTGTGGGTCGTCTGGATCTGGGGCGAGATGGAGACGCGCCTGGTGGCGGAGGAGGCGGGCATCTCCAAGGGCACGCTGACGGGTGTCGCCCGGACGCTGGAATCCCGTGGCCTGGTCAGCCGCACGGAGCACCCCTCCGACGGTCGCCGGGTCCTGCTGGCGCTCACCGATGAGGGCGAGGCGCTGATGAGGAGGCTGTTCCCGGAATTCAACGCGGAGGAGGACTTCGTCGCCGGACGGCTCACCGATGAGGAGTGCCGCCGGACGGCGGACGCACTACGTCAGGTGGTGGTACAGATCGAGACACATGGCGAGCAGCGCCGCGAGGAACTGCTGGGCGGCGAGCCCCCGGTCCCCCGCCGCAGCGGCCGGCGCCGCCGGGACACGGCCCGTCGTGCCCGGCCGGTACCGGCCGGACGGCGACGGCCGTCGGGTACGGAGGATCCGGGTCCGGCGGCGCCGGGCGAGGGTCCGGTGAGCTGACCCCGCGGGACGGCTCACGAACTCCGGCGCTCCGGTGCGACCGCACCCGGTCCGCGTCGGTGTCACACCTCCGGTCGCGTCCGCCGGTGCTCACCTCCGGTCCGTATCCACCGGCTGACACACCCGGTCCCCGTCCATGGGCTCTCAATGGCCGGTCCGTGTCCGCGGGTGTTCCCGTCCGGGTGCGAGTCCGGATACGGGTCCGGGCGTGGTCACCTCCACGACAACCCGCTCACCGCCGGTCGTGCGGAACCCTTGCCCATTGATCGGGTCACACCATACGATCCCGACCTATCGTTTGACCTCAAATTATATCCGGGGTGACTGACCATCCCCCGAGGACCCACCGCGCCACGCCCACAAGGTTCCCCGCGCCCTGGAGCAGACTCCGTCCGAACACGACGTGACCGAAGACGACTTGGATCCTCTGTGACCCTTCCCAGACCCCTCATCGCGATACCCGCCCGATTCTCCGCCGCCGCCTCCGCCTTGCGGTACGCGGCCGAGGTCAGCGCCCGCGCGCTCGTCGAGGCGGTGTGGCGGGCCGGCGGCGAGCCCGTCACCATCCATCCGTACGCCCCCGGGGGGTTCGCGTACGCGGCCGACGTCGCCGCCCGGCTGCGCCGGTTCGACGGGGTCCTGCTGCCGGGCGGCGGTGACATCTCCCCGCATCGCTACACCGACGACGGCGACCGGCACGAGCGGCTGTACGACATGAACGACGAGCAGGACGGCTTCGACTTCGAGGTCACCCGCCAGGCCCTGCGCTCGGGGATCCCCCTGCTCGCCGTCTGCCGGGGGCTCCAGGTCCTCAACACCGTGCTCGGCGGGACCCTGTGCCAGGACATGGGCGGTCCCGCTGCGGAGCACCGACAGATGATCCACCCGGTGACCCTGAGGCCCGGCTCCCGGATCTCCCGGATCATCGGCGGCGAGAAGGCCGAGGCGTCCTGCTACCACCACCAGCGGATCGACCGGCTAGGCGAAGGGCTGCGCATCACCGGGCGGGCCGCCGACGGCACTCCCGAGGCGCTGGAACTCGTCGGCGCGAAGGGCTGGCTGACCGCCGTCCAGTGGCACCCCGAGGACACCGCGCACAACGACCCCGCGCAGCAGCGGATCTTCGACGCGCTGATCGGAGCGGCGACGGGCTCGCCGTGACGGACCGCCACCGGGCCGTACCCATGGGCCGTACGCACGCACTGAGAACACGCACCGCCACCGCGACTCACGGGCTCCGGGCTCCGGGCTCCGGGCTCCGGGCTCCGGGCTCCGGGCTCCGGGCTCCGGGCTCCGGGAACAGGCTCGCGCGATCGGCGCGCCACGGCCACTCGCTCACGGTCACGGGTCACCAGGCCGGGCCCGGACCGGGCCCACGGCGGCCGTCGCCGACGCCGGCGACCCCGGCAACGACTCCCGGCGGGCCGGGGGGTGCCGGCGGGCTCAGGGATTGCCCCGCGCGGTCACCCGGCGGGCACCGGCCCCCACGCCCCTACCGTCTCGGCGGGCGAATCCCCCGGAACTCCCAGTCCCCGCCGAGCGCCGTCGAGAGCACCTCCTCCGACGCGGCGGGCTGGGCTCCGACATCCCTGCGGATGCCTGCCGGACCCCCGACGACATGGTTTCTGAGCCGGCCGAGTCCCTCGGCCTCCACCTCCACCACATCTCCGGGCTGTACCGGCCGTGAGCCGGCGGGCGTACCGGAGAGCAGGACATCACCCGGTACGAGGGTGATGGTGCGGGCGATATCGGCGACGAGATAGTGCATGTCCCACCGCATCTCGTCGGTCGAACCGTCCTGGACCACCTCGCCGTTGACCAGCGTACGCAACCGCTTGTCCCGGAAGTCCCAGCCCGTGACCAGCCCCGGGCCGAGCGGGCAGAGGGTGTCCGCCCCCTTGACGCGCAGCATGGAACCGGCGTCGGTGTCGCGGAAGTCGTGCAGGCCGTAGTCGTTGGCGAGGGTGTAGCCGCCGATGTACTCCCCCGCCTCCTCCGGTGCGATGTTGCGGCAGGTGCGGCCGATGACGATGGCGATCTCGCCCTCGTAGTTGAGCCAGTGGCAGCCCTCGGGCCGGACGACCGCGCCGCCGTGCGCGTTCAGCGACGAGACGGGTTTATGGAAGTACGTGGGAGTGTCCGGCAGCCGTATCCGGAACTCCTCCACACGGCTTCGGTGGTTGAGATGGACCGCGATGATCTTGGTGGGGAGCACGGGCGGCAGATGTGCGGGCCCCTCGGCCGGGACGCGACGGCCGTCACCGGCGACCAGGTCACCGCCCTCCCGGACGGTCTCGACGACAGCGCCGTCGAGAAGGACACGGCGGTACTCGGTCATGGTGTTCGGCCCTCCTGATCCCGGGATACGGTCCGGGCGCCGGTCATGGAACCGGTCCAGCCGGCGGCCGGGCGGTCGAACCACAGATGCGCCTGGCCGGTGCCGATGGCGTTCTCGTACTCCCCGTACTGGCGGGCCCTGGCCGTACAGCGTTCCTCGCCGAGTGCTCCGGCCAGCATCAGATAGTGGGAGAACCGGGCCTCGGGACGGAACCGGGCGAACTCCGGCATCGTCCGCAGGACTTCGTCGTGGCGGCCTTCCGTGAACCAGTCGATGCGCTCGCGGTCGGCGTCGGCGGCCGCGGCGGTGAAGATATGGGAAGGGTCTCCGGCCTCGTGCTCGCGCAGTTCTCGCAGCGGCCAGAAGGTGTGGGAGAGCGCGCCGGAGGCGATCACCAGCACTCCCCGGCCGGGGGTCGCCGCGATTCCGTCGGCGAGGGCGCGGCCGAGGCGCAGATGGTCCTCCGGGTCACCGGTCTGGCAGACGCCGATGCTGATCCAGCGCCGGTCGGGCAATCCCTCGCCGAGGAACTTCCACAGATTGAGCGTGGCGTAGTGGATCGGCAGCCAGGGGTCGTCGATCGCGGTGATCCAGGTGCCGTGTTTCCGGGCGAACCGGGCGACGGTGCGGGCGAGTTCGGGATCGCCGGGGAAGTCGTACGGCATACGCCGCATCCCGCGCGGCAGTTCCTCCGAGGTGAACACCCCGGAGCGGCGGCCGTGGGCGGTGACGACGAACTCGACCGTGGTGGCCCAGTGCGAGTCCAGGACGACGACCGTGTCGTAGTCGGTACGGTCGAAGACGTCCCGGCGCAGTTGCCGCAGTCCGGTGACGAGGCTGATCTCCCGGCCTCCGTTGAGCGCTCGCCGGTCGGCCTCCGGGAGCACGATGGTCGGGACGTGCGAGAGCAGTCCCGCGCCGACGATCTCACCCATGGTCCCGCCATCCCCCCGGCGCCGTCACGGTGTTCTTGACGTCGCAGTAGAAGTCGAAGCTCCAGGTGCCGCCCTCGCGGCCCACACCGGAGAGGCGCGAGCCGCCGAAGGGCGCTCTGAGGTCGCGTACGAAGAAGCAGTTGACCCAGACCGTGCCCGCCACCAGCTGTGCGGTGACCCGGCCGGCGCGCTCACGGTCCCCGGTGACGACGGTGGCGGCGAGCCCGAAACGGGTGTCGTTGGCGAGGGCGACCGCCTCCTCCTGCGTACGGAAGGTCTGGAGCGTCAGGACGGGACCGAAGACCTCCTCCTGCACGATCTCGCTGTCCTGTGCGACGTCCGTGAGCAGCGTCGGGCGGTAGTACAGACCGCCCAGACCGGTGTGGGGCCCGCCACCGATCACGGCCCGTGCCCCGGACGCGAGGGCCCGCCGGACGAAACCGTCGATCCTCGCGAGCTGGCGGGCGTGGACGACCGGGCCGATATCGGTGGACTCCTCTCGCGGATCCCCCTGGACGAGGGAGGCCGCCCGCTCGGTGAACCGGCGGGTGAACTCCTGCGCGATCCGCTCGTCCACGAGGAGCCGGGTCGCGGCGAGGCAGACCTGTCCGGCGTTGTCGTACTGCTCGATGGCCAGGTCCGCGGCGAGATCGAGGTCGGCGTCGGCGAAGACGAGCAGAGGGGACTTTCCGCCCAGTTCAAGGCTGGTGGGGGTGAGATGGGCGGCGGCCGCGGCGGTGATCGTACGGGCCGTGGCCACCGAGCCGGTGAAGCTGATCCGGCGCACGTCCGGATGCGCGACCAGCGCGGCGCCCGCCTCGGAACCGTATCCCTGGACGACGTTCAGCACGCCCGGAGGCAGTCCGGCCCCGGCCGTGATGTCCGCGAGGAGCGACGCGGTGAGCGGGGACCATTCGGCGGGCTTCAGCACCACGGTGTTGCCGGCGGCGAGCGCGGGGGCGATCTTCCAGGTGGCGAGCATCAGGGGTGCGTTCCAGGGGGTGATCAGCGCGCAAGGGCCGGCGGGGTCCCAGGACACCCGGTTGGTGTGGCCCCGTGTGGTCAAGTCCTCCTGGCCGAGGGAGAGCAACCGGTCCGCGAAAAAGCGGAAGTTGTGGGCGACGCGGGGCATCACCCCCCGGCGGTGGGAGCGCAGGAGCGCGCCGTTGTCATGGGTCTCGACGAGAGCGAGGTCCTCCAGACGCTTGTCGACGCCGTCGGCGATCGCCCGCAGAATCCGGGCGCGCTCGGCTCTCCCGGTCGCCGCCCAGCCGGGGAACGCGGCCTTCGCCGCGGCGACGGCGGCTTCGGTCTCGGCGGCCGTACCACGGGCGATCGCGCCGAGCGGGCTGCCGTCGACGGGTGAGACATCGGCGAAGGTGCGGGCGGAGGCGATCCGTTGCCCGTCGATGTAGTGACGGGTGTCGACGGGCACACCGGCCACGGTGGTCCTGGCGGTCATGACGTGAGGCTCCTCGGGGAGGTGATGAGTCCGGCGGACTGCGGTGGCCACGGCCCGGCCCGTCCGGCGGCCGAGGACCGGGGGCCCGAAGGCTCGGCTCCCACCAGGGCCCGCGTACGAGGCAGGGCTGCCGCAAGGACCCGTATGCAGCGCGCCCGCTCAGCGCGTCGCATGTGCGGACCCCGTCCGCTCCAGCACCCGGCCGCCGTCCCAGACCACGCCCACCTGCTGGAAGTACGCCGCTATCGGCTCGTGGATCTCCAGCCGGGCCAGTTCCTCCGTCGGCGAGTCGAAGAGTTCCAGTTCCGCGTCGCCGCGCCATGCCTGCCCGGCCTCGACCTGCGCGGCGCCCGATTCGACCAGTTCGTCGAGAGCCGGGCCCCGGCCCTTCTCGATGGACGGAAGCCGCCGGTGGTGGGCCATGGGGTGGGCGTTGACGAAGCCGCCGGTCGCGGAGGGCTCCCGCAGTGTGACCACGGCCTGCGCGAGCCGCCGGTCGGCCGCCGCGAGCGTAGCGCCGAAGCGCGCGCCCGGCTCGATCCGCGGGGCGGGGCCGTACGGATGGGGCCGAGTCTGGTGGATGGAGCCCAGCTTCTTCGGATATCCCTGGTGCAGCCCGCGGGCCATCGCGAAGTCCTTGTCGACCCAGATGTGGACACAGCGGGAGTACGTCCGGCCCCGGAAGCCGCAGCGGACGACCGCCAACGCCTCCTTGTACTGGGCACGCACGGGATCGAGCAGTTCCGCGCGCGAGTCGGAGCAGGACTGCCAGTCCGCCCAGATGAGGGCGACGGCCCCGGGGTCCTCCTCGGCCGGCTCCAGCGGCTCGGGCAGCAGTTCGCGCACCCGCGCCGGGTCGGTGCGGTACTCGATCGTGAGGAGGTCCCCGGAGTAGCGCCACGGGGGTGCGGGGATCAGGGACGAGTCGCCCGTCGCCGTCCTGGGGTGGAAGAAACCATAGGTCGGGGGCACGATGCCTCCTATTCGTTTGGATCCAAATCAACATGCCCGGACACCTGCCGTCAACCCCGGGGGCGAAGCTCGCGAACAATGCCCGCACAAGGCTTGCCTGCCCGGTGGACACCCCATACGTTTGACCCCAAACAGAACCCCCTGAAGCACTGTCAGCAACCTCCGGACAACCGGACAGCTCCGCCGGACCGCCCCGGACCGGCCGCTGGACGGACCATGGGCCGCCCGGACGAGCCGGAATGGAGCACGCCGTGTCCGACCGCCACCTCCCCGCCCCGCCCTCCGGCCCGGGCGGTCCCCGTGTCCCGGGAACCCCCGCCCCGGCCGGGCACACCCCGGCCGCCTCCGGCCACCCCCTCGCTCCCGCCTCGGACTACCGCGCCACCCCCGACGACCACACCCCGGACGGCACCGACCCCCGCAGCCGCACCTCAGACGACCGCGCTCCGGGCAACCGGCCCCCGGACAGCCCCGCACTCCTCAGCGGCGCCACCCCGCCCGGACATACCCCCGGCACCTCCGGCGACCTCGCCGGCCCCGGCCCGGACCACCCCGCGAACGCGAACGGCCGGGCCCAGGGCGCCCCCGCTCCCGGCAACCGCGCCCCGGACGGGCTCGCCGCGCTCGCCGACCGGCTCGCGTCCGAGGGCATCGACCTCGTCCGTGTGCTGTGGAGCGATCTCCATGGAGTGGCCCGTGGCAAGGACGTCCATATCGGCGAGCTGACCCGGTTCGCCGGGCCGGGGCTCTCCTTCTGCCAGGCCGTCCTGGTCACCGATCTCGCGGGCAACCCGCTGGAGGTGCCCGAGAGTTCGGGCAGCGGCTGGCCCGACGCCCGTGCCCGGATCGACCCGGGCACCGTCGCCGTCCCCGGCTACGCCCCGAAGACCGCGTACGTCCTGGCCGACCTCCTCGGCTCCGGCGGCTCCCACGCCCCGCTGGAGCTGGACCCGCGCGGTCTGCTGCGCCGACAGGTCGAGCGGCTGACCCGCCGGGGCCTGCACCCCGTCGCCGCGCCGGAGCTGGAGTTCTATCTGCTGGCCCCGGAACCGGCCACGCCCCCGGGCTGGCGCGGCTACTGCGGACACGACACGGCCGGATACACCGTCGGCGCGGCCCATGACCCCGAACTGCTGCTGCCCCTGCTGATCCGGGAGTGCCACACGCTGGGGCTCGGCGTCCTGACCGGCAACCAGGAGTTCAGCGGCGGGCAGTTCGAAATCAACCACACCCACGGTCCCGCCCTGGACGCCGCCGACCGCGCCTTTCTCTTCAAGTACGCCGTCAAGGAGATCGCGGCGGGACACGGACTGCGGGCCACGTTCATGGGAAAGCCGTTCACCGGCAAGGCGGGCAGCGGCCAGCACGTCCATCTGTCACTGGTGGACGCCGACGGCGGGAATCTCCTCGCGGCTCCCGACGCCGACGACGGATTCAGCGGCCTCGGGCGGTCCTTTCTGGCGGGCGTCCTGGAACACGCGCCGGCCCTCACCGCCCTCCTCAACCCCACCGTCAACGCCTACAAACGGCTCGCCTCGGCGGACTCCCTCGCACCCACCACGGCCAACTGGGGCCACGACAACCGGACCGCCTACGTCCGTATCCCTCCGGAGCGGGGCTCCGGCACCCGGATCGAGGTCCGCGCCGCCGACGGCGCCGCCAATCCGTATCTCGTCGTCGCGGCCCTTCTCGCCGCCGGTCTGGATGGCATCGAACGCGATCTCATCCCTCCCCCTTCCCTGGATCCCCACAGCACGGTGCTCCCCGCCACCTTCCGTGACGCCCTCGCCGCCCTCGACCGGGACACCGTGCTCGCCGACGCGCTCGGCTCCCGGTTCACCGAGGTCTTCGTCGCCCTGAAGCGCGAGGAGCTCTCACGCTTCGAACGCGCGGTCACCGACTGGGAGTTCCGCGAGTACGCCCGCATGCTCTGACCCCCTCCCCAAACCACACCTTCGAGGGAAGATCGCACGATCATGGACCTTCAGCACTGGCTCCGCGAAGCCGCCCGTTCCCAGCAGCGGTGGGCGGACGGCTTCGGCCCGTACGCGACGCATCCGTCACTCGCCGTGGACGACACCCGATTCGCGGAGGTCTTCGGCGAGTTCACCGAGCGGCTCAGGGACAACTACCCCTTCTTCCATCCCCGTTACGCGGGCCAGATGCTCAAACCCCCGCATCCGGCCGCCGTGGTCGGCTACACCACGGCGATGCTGATCAACCCCAACAACCACGCTCTGGACGGCGGTCCGGCGACGGCGGAGATGGAGAAGGAGGTCGTCCGGCAATTGGCGGCCATGTTCGGCTTCACCACCCATCTGGGACATCTCACCACCAGCGGCACCGTCGCCAATCTCGAAGCCCTCTTCGTCGCCCGTGAACTGCACCCGGGCCAGGGCATCGCGTACAGCACCGAGGCCCACTACACCCATGGCCGGATGTGCTCGGTCCTCGGCGTCGAGGGCCATGCCGTACCGGTGGACGACCGGGGCCGGATGGATCTCGACGCCCTGGAGGAACTGCTGCGCACGGGCCGGGTCGGTACCGTCGTCCTCACCGCGGGCACCACGGGCCTCGGCGCGATCGACCCGGTCCACCGGGCGCTGCCCCTGCGCGAGAAGTACGGCGTACGGATCCATGTGGACGCGGCCTACGGCGGGTTCTTCACCCTGCTGGCGGGCGCGGAGGGCCCGGCCGGGCTGCCGGAGGCCCCCTGGCGGGCCGTCGCGCGGTGCGATTCGGTGGTGGTCGACCCCCACAAGCACGGGCTCCAGCCGTACGGCTGCGGTGCGGTGCTCTTCGCCGATCCGGAGGTGGGCCGCTTCTATCTCCACGACTCCCCCTACACGTACTTCACCTCCACGGAACTCCACCTCGGCGAGATCAGCCTGGAGTGCTCCCGCGCGGGCGCCTCCGCCGCCGCTCTGTGGCTGACGTTCCGGCTGCTGCCGCCCACGCGGGACGGCCTCGGCCAGGTCCTCGCCGCGGGCCGCCGGGCGGCGCTGCGCTGGACGGAGCTGATCGACGCCTCGGAATTGCTGGAGGTCTACCAACCCCCCGAGCTCGACATCGTCTCCTTCTTCCCCCGTGTGGAGCCGGCCGCGCTCTCCACGGTCGACGCCGCGTCGGAGCGGATGCTGCGGCAGGGCATGTCGGAGGACGACCCGGTCTTCCTCTCCACCCTCCGGGCGTCGGCGGGGGCCTTCGCCGCCCGCCATCCGAAGGTCACGGCGGACGCGGACGGGGGACGCGTGCTGCGCAGTGTGCTGATGAAGCCGGAGTCGGAGCACCGGGTGGAGTGGCTGCACGAGAGGGTGGAGATACTCGCGGGCAACCCGGAGTAGGGAAACCCGGCCGGGCACAGGCGGACATACGGGTGCCGGTTACCCGGACCACCCACCTGCGGGGTGCCGACCCGCGCCCCCTTTGAGGCATCCGGACATCAACAGACGGGACCGGCGCCCAAGAACCGTCCCCTGGAGAACCCGGTCCGGGCCCCGCAAAACCGGCAACCCGGACCACGCCCCGGGAACAGCTCGCGCTCCCCGCCTCCCGGGGCGGGGAGCCCGTCGTTCACGCCCTGCCGGTCGCCCGGTCAGTCCTGCCGGCCCTCTCAGTCCTGCTTCTTACGGCGGGTCCCGAACACGATCTCGTCCCAGCTCGGTACCGCCGCCCGGCGGCCCGGACGGACACCGTCCGCCTCCGCCTGGCGGTCCGTCGTACCGGTGAGGCGATCACGGTGACCCGCCACCGACCTCGGCATCAGGACATCCGCGTACGCCGAACCCGCGCCCGCGGAGGCCGCCGGGGCGACCGGTTCCTCCGCCTCGGGCTCCTGAACCGGCTCCGGCTCGGGCGGAGCCGGTCGCTCCGGTACCACCATGTCACCGCGGAAGCTCGGAACGGCCTCCAGCAGACTCGTCAGGGAGTCACGCTCCCCGCCGGGACCGGGATCGTCACCGCCGCCCGGAGGAGCACTCGCTCCACCGCCGGGCGCCGGACGGTCCGACGGCCGGTCGAGAGCGCGGTCCAGCGGCCGGTCTCTGGGCAGACGCGCGATCCTCGGCACAAAGGGAACGCTCGGTTCCTGCGCCTCGATCGTGTCGTCCGTCTCGCCGATGAGCGCGCGCGCCTCGTCGTCGACGGCCTTGACCAGCCTGCGCGGCGGATCGTAGGTCCAGCACGCCGAGTGCGGTTCACCGGCGACCCGGTAGACCAGCAGGACTTCCCAGGTGCCGTCGTCCCGGCGCCAGGAGTCCCACTGCGCGGTGTCCTTCTCGGCGCCGCGCAGCGTCAGCCGCTCGTGCACCGCCTCACCCAGCTGCGGTCCGGTGTTCTCACCGGGACGTCGTACAGGGGTCTTCCGGGCGCGCTCCGCCATGAACGCACGCTCCGCGAGCACCGGCCCCTCGAATCGGCGCACCCGCTCGACCGGGATCCCGGCGAGCTGGGCGACCTCTTCGGCGGACGCACCCGCACGTATGCGGGCCTGGATGTCCCGGGGGCGGAGGTGGCTCTCCACCTCGATCTCGATCTGACCGAGGCGGGCGCGGTCGTTGCGTACGGCCGCACGCAGCCGTTCATCAATCGGAAGGGTGTACTCCGTGCTGTCCGCAGCCTTGAGCACCAATCGTGTGCCGTCGTTGGAGACGGCCACGACACGCAGTTCGGGCATGGGGACCTCCCGGGTGGTGCCTGCCGACGTCACCTGTGCGTCGCTGCTTCCGCTAGTCGAGTGTGGCCTGCCCGGGTGCAGCCTGCCACAACCTTGCCGAGTTGCCCGGCGTGTCGGGCACAGGCCCTTGTTCGCCGTTATGGCACGGTTACCTGTTGGCCACCCAGTGTGACGACTCAGTCACTCTGCGTGCAGATACCCGTGCGGTATCACGGCGCCGCCGGTTCGAGCGCCGCTTCGGGCCCCCATCCCAAGGCCCGGACACCCGCGAGGGAGCCCAGGCCCAGGGCTCGCCACAGTACTCCATTCGGGCCATCGGGGTGGACTGCCGCGCCATTCAACTTCTCTGCGGGCACAGCAGTTCGCCGCCGGGGCTGGGGTTACGGGTGTTCTGATTCACAGAATCTTCCCAAAGGGAACTAATCAGATCGCTCATTTGTCCCTCATGGGTGCAAGCAGGGATGAAGGGCAAGCAGGGACTGAAGATGCATCAGAGGCCGGATACCGGAGCAGACCAGGGTGACCGGGACCGGGACGAGCGACCGGAACAGCGGGAGCGCCGTATCGATCTGAGCGTCCCCCAGGTCGCCGGCAGCGCCCTCGCGGCGGTCGCGGCGGCGGTGCTCGCCTCCCGGCTCGGTGTCTACGGCACGATCATCGGGGCCGGTGTCGTCAGCGTGGTCGCCACCTGCGGCGGCTCGGTGTTCCAGCATCTCTTCAGCCGTACCGGCGATCAGCTGCGCGAGGCCACGGCCCCGGCCCGGCCGAGGGACCGCCGGGTCCCGGCTCCGTCGGCCACACACCCGATGCCTCACGGGGACACCCCCACCCGGGCCCTCCTGGCGCCCGGGACGCCTGGGGCTCACGGGACGCACGGTGTCTTCGGCGAGGCCACGACCCACGGCACCCGGGTCCGCGGCTGGAAGCGCCCGGTCATCGCCGCCGGGGTCGTCTTCGGCGTCGCGATGGCCGGGATCACCGGATTCGAGCTGCTGTCGGGCTCCGGGCTCGACGGGGGCAAGGGCACCACCGTCGGCTCGGTCGTCCGGGGCGGCGACGACAAACCGGCCGACGACCCCTCGCGGTCTCCCGACCACCGGCCGGAGCCCGAGCGGACCGGTACCCCCGGTCAGGGCGGCGACCGCTCCCCGGCCCCCGGGCGGGACCAGGGCGAGAAGCCCGCGGACCCGGCGCCCAGCCCCTCCCGTCCCGCCGGGCCCGAGACCGGTCCGACCGGGCCGGGGCCGACGGATCCTTCCGGCCCTTCCGGCCCGACCGGCCCCCAGGAGCCGTCCGCGCCCGCCGTACCGCCGTCCGCCCCCGCGACCGGCGGCACGGGCCCGGCTCCCGGTACGACCGGGAACCGGTGAGCTCCGTCAGTCGCCGAGCACCCGGCGGAGGTAGTCGTTCCCGAAGCGCCGGTCCGGGTCGAGCCGGTCCCGCAGCCGGGTGAACTCGCCGAACCGCGGATAGAGACCGGAGAGGTACTCCGCGTTCCTGGTGTGCAGCTTGCCCCAGTGCGGCCGGCCGCCGTGCGCGATCATGATCCGTTCCACGGCGGTGAAGAACGCCCGCTGGGGTGTGCCTTTGTAGAGGTGCACGGCGATATAGGCGCTCTCCCGCTCCGAGGCCGTGGACAGCGGAATGTCGTCGGCGGGTGTGGTCCGTACCTCCACCGGGAAGCTGACCCTGAGCGGTGAGCGCTCGATCATCGCCCTGATCTCCCGCAGGGCTTCGATGCATGCCTCACGCGGCAGCGCGTACTCCATCTCCACGAAGCGCACCCGGCGCGGCGAGGTGAAGACCTTGTACGGAATGTCCGTGTACTGACGGGTGGAGAAGGAGCGGCCCGCGAGCCGGGCGATGGCCGGTATCGCCGGGGGCACGGCCCGGCCCACCGAGTTGGCCACCTGGAACAGGCCGTTGCCGAACAGTTCGTCGTCGATCCAGGCGCCGAGTCTGCCGAGCGGCTCGGCGGGGCCCGCGCTGCGGTTGTTGCGCTTGGTGCTGCAGCTTTCGGTGTGGGGGAACCAGAAGAACTCGAAGTGCTCGTTCTCGGTGTGCAGCGCGTCGAACTCCGAGGTGACCTCGTCGAAGGTCATCGGTCTCTCGTCCGCGGTGAGCAGGAAGAGAGGTTCCACGGCGAGGGTGACGGCGGTGATCACCCCGAGCGCGCCGAGCCCGATCCGGGCGGCGGCGAAGATCTCCGGGTTCTCCGAGGCCGAGCACGTCAGCAGTGAGCCGTCGGCCTTGACCAGCTCCAGCGCGGTGATCTGGGCGGCGATCGAACCCGACTCGCGTCCGGTTCCATGGGTGCCGGTGCTGACGGCCCCCGCGACCGTCTGCACCATGATGTCGCCCATGTTGGTGAGCGACAGGCCCTCGCGGGCGAGGGCCTGGTTCAGCCGCCTCAGGGGCGTCCCGGACTCCACGGTCACGGTCATCGCCGTACGGTCGATCGCCCGGATACCGGTGAGCAGATCGGGACGGATCAGCACGCCACTGGTGGCGGCTATCGCCGTGAAGGAGTGACCGGTCCCCACCGTCTTCACCGTGAGGCCGTCCTCGGCCGCCCGCCGTACGGCGTCGGCGACCTCGTCCGGGGAGGCCGGAGAGACCTCCCGGACCGGACGGGCGGTGATGTTCCCCGCCCAGTTACGCCAGGTTCGCGCCGTGCCTGTCGTGCTGCTCCCGCTCATCGCTCCGCTGCCCCTCCCTTGTCGGCACCGGCCTGCTCAGCCGGCGGTACCCCAGCAACGCCACCACGACCGCGACCGCTCCGGCGACCGTCGGCACCGCGTACCCCGCCCTGGCCCCGGCCGCGTCGACCACCCACCCCGCCGCCGCGGAGCCGAGCGCCACCCCGACCGCGAGCCCGGTACTGGTCCAGGTCATGCCCTCGGTCAGCTGGGCGCGCGGTACATGCGTCTCGACGAGGGCCATCGTGGTCACCATCGTGGGCGCGATGGACAGCCCCGCGACGAAGAGCGCGACGGCCAGAACCGTGAGATTCCCGGCCAGTTGGAGGGGGATCATACTCACGGCCATCGCACATACGCCCACCAGCCACCGCCGTCCGGCCGCTCCCTTGAGGTGGAGCAGGCCGAAGACGAGCCCGGCGAGACAGGATCCGAGGGCGTAAACGGCGAGGACCAGGCTGGCGGCGGCCTTGCGGCCCTGCTCGTCCGCGAAGGCCACGGTGACGACGTCGACCGCGCCGAAGATCGCGCCCGTCGCCACGAAGGTCATCACCAGGACCTGGAGTCCCGGGGAGCGCAGCGCGGAGGCGCCGGGGTGGTGCTCGCGCGGAAGCGGAACGGGCTCGGTGGAGCGCTGGGCGGTCAGCCAGAAGACGCCGATGAGCAGGAACACCCCGGCCAGCACCGGACCCGCGGCCGGGAACCAGGCGGTGGACAGCCCGATGGAGATGATCGGGCCGAAGATGAAGCACGCCTCGTCGACGGTCGACTCCCAGGCGTACGCGGTGTGCAGTTCGCGCGGCGATCCCCGGTAGACCGCGGCCCATCGGGCGCGGATCATCGACCCGACGCTCGGCACACAGCCGACCCCGGCGGAGAAGACGAACAGGGTCCAGTCCGGGGCCCGGGTCTGGGCGCAGACCACCAGGCCGGTGACGGCGGCGACCGATGCGAGAGTGGCGGGCCGCAGCACCCTGGCCTGACCGTGCCGGTCGACCAGCCGCGAGATCTGCGGGCCGAGGACGGCGGCCGACAGGGCGATGGTCGCGGAGAGCAGTCCGGCGAGGCCGTAGCGGCCGGTGAGCTGGGAGATCATTGTGACGACGCCGATGCCCATCATGGACAGGGGCATCCGGCCGAAGAATCCAGCGGCGGAGAACGCCTTGCTGCCGGGGGTGGCGAAGATGGCGCGGTAGGGACTGGGCAACAGGGACTCCGGTAAGGCGTATGGATGGCGTTGACAGATTACGTCCCCTTCGGTGCCCCGTACACGGGTCCGGGCTGCTGTCTGGGAGAGACCGGGGGAGAGTTTCCAGGTCGGGGCGGCCGGGGCCCGCCGGCGGCGGGGTCCGGGGCGGCGGGCGGAGGCGTGCGGGAACGGGCGGTGTGCTTCCCCGCGCCCCGCGGGTGGCAGGATCGGTGTCATGTCCGATGTGCGCGACCCAGCCCCCTACGACGCCCTGCTGCTGCTGTCCTTCGGCGGCCCCGAGGGCCCGGACGACGTGGTCCCGTTCCTGGAGAACGTGACGGCCGGCCGGGGCATCCCGAAGGAGCGGCTGCGGGAGGTGGGGCGGCACTACTACCTGTTCGGCGGGGTCAGCCCCATCAACGGCCAGAACCGGGCGCTCCTGGACGCCCTGCGGAAGGACTTCGCGGAGCACGGCCTGGACCTCCCGGTCCACTGGGGCAACCGCAACTGGGCACCGTATCTGACCGACACCCTGCGCGAGATGGCCAAGGAGGGGTATCGCAGGATCGCGGTCCTCGTGACCAGCGCGTACGCCTCGTACTCGGGCTGCCGCCAGTACCGGGAGAACCTCGCGGACGCGCTCGGCGCGCTGGCGGCGGAGGGGATCCGCCCGCCCCGGGTGGACGTGCTGCGGCGCTACTTCAACCACCCCGGTTTCGTCCGTCCCATGGCCGACGGCGTGCTGAAGGCGCTGGCGGACCTCCCCGAGGAGGTGCGCTCCGGCGCGCATCTCGCCTTCACCACGCACTCCGTCCCCGTCTCGGCGGCCGACGCGTCGGGCCCGGTGGAGGGGCACGGGGACGGCGGGGCGTATCTGCGGCAGCACCGGGACGTAGCCCGGCTGATCGCCGCGGCCGTGGCCGAGGAGACGGGTGTCGAGCACCCCTGGCGGCTCGTCTTCCAGTCGCGCAGCGGCGCCCCGCACATTCCGTGGCTGGAGCCGGACATCTGCGACCACCTGGAGGAGCTGCACGGCTCCGGGGCCCCGGCGGCCGTGATGATTCCCATCGGGTTCGTCTCGGACCATATGGAGGTCCTGTACGACCTGGACACGGAGGCCGCGGCGAAGGCCGCCGAGCTGGGGCTGCCGGTACGGCGGTCGGCGACGGTGGGCGCGGATCCGCGGTTCGCCGCGGCCGTGCGCGAGCTGCTTCTGGAGCGCGCGGCCGCCGAGCGCGGGGAACCGGTCCGGCGGTGTGCGCTCGGCTCGCTGGGGCCCTCGCACGACGTCTGCCCGGTGGGCTGCTGTCCGGCCCGGGTCGTCAGGCCCGCGGCGGCGGGCGCGGACAGCCCGTTCGTATGACGGCCGTGTGCGACCGTGGGTGACATGACCCGGGTGACCACCGCCGGGTGACCGTGTGTGACCGACCGTGCGCCCGACGGGTGCGTGGACGACAGGGCCGTACGCCCCCGGTGTGCCGTACGGAGTCCGGTCCGCGCCCCCGTCCCCGCGCCGGGATCCGACCGCGTGAGGAATCGCCGTGACAGCCGTGAACGACCCGTTTCTGACCGAGGACCCGCTCCTGTCCGAGCTGCTCGCCCTGGCCCTGGAGGCCGCGGAACGGGCGGGCGGTCTGCTGCGGAACGGCCGCCCGGACGATCTCGGGGTGGCCTCGACCAAGTCCAGCCCCATCGACGTGGTCACCGAGATGGACATCGCGGCGGAGAAGCTGATCACCGGCTTCCTGGCCGAGCACCGTCCGCACGACGGCTTCCTCGGTGAGGAGGGCGCGGCCACGGCGGGCACCAGCGGGGTGCGCTGGATCATCGACCCCCTGGACGGCACGGTCAACTATCTGTACGGCCTGCCGACCTGGGCCGTCTCCATCGCCGCCGAGCGGGACGGTGAGACGGTCGTGGGGGTGGTCGCGGTCCCGATGCGCGGCGAGACCTGCCGGGCGGTGCTCGGCGGCGGCGCGTACGCCGGTGACAAGCGCCTCAGGTGCCGTCCCTCGCCCCCGCTGGAGCAGGCCCTGGTCTCCACCGGCTTCAACTATGTGACGGCCGTACGCGGCCACCAGGCGGATGTCGCACAGCGGCTGATCCCCCGGGTGCGGGACATCCGCCGAGGGGGTTCGGCGGCCGTCGACCTCTGCGATGTCGCGGCGGGCCGGCTGGACGGCTACTACGAGCGGGGGCTCCACCCCTGGGATCTCGCGGCCGGTGATCTGATCGCCCGGGAGGCCGGCGCGGTCACGGGCGGACGGCCGGGGCTGCCCCCCTCGTACGACCTCACGGTGGCGGCGAGCCCCGGGGTCTTCGGCCCGCTGCGGACGCTGCTGGACGAGTACGGCGCCTGGCACGACTGAGCCGCCGTCGAGCCCGTCACCGGCGGTCAGGGGCGCCTCCCGGGCGTTCCCGGCCCGGAGGCGGACACGGACGGCGTCCGGAGCGCGGGGCCGCGGGACGGCCGGGTACGGGCGGGAGGCCGCGGGCGACAGACGGTACGGCGCATTCCCGCCCCGCTCGGTACCGAAGGGCGGAGAGTCAGCGGCTCAGCAGATCGGCACGCGGGAAAGCCCCCGCGCCGCAGGGGACGGCACGGGGGTCCTGGGTGGTTCTCGGTGGATGGTCGTGGGCGTCCGGCGTCCGTGGGGTCGTCCGGCGCCCGTGAGGCCGTCCGGCGTCCGTGGGCCCTCAGCCCTGGGCGGCGCCGACCTCCACGCCGTGCTCGGCGGCCAGACGGCGCAGGTCGTCCAGTTCGGCCTGCTCGACATCCGCCAGGAAGTCGTCGCCCGTCTCGCGGGCCATGGTGAGATCGGTCTCCGTGGACTTGATGCGCTGAAGCAGTCCTGCGGTGAATGCGTCCATGTGCGCCCCCTCGTCGTGGGTCGGTGGCACGGGGGTGTGCCGTGGGGATCCCTCTGCCGCAGCAGGGAAACGGGGTGATCACTCCTGCCGGTCGGGCCGGGGAGCCGGCCGTGTGGCGCATACGGGGTGTGCCACGTACAGGGCGTGATCCCGGGTGTCTTCTCGTCCTCCCCAGGGCTTCCCTCAGAGAAACCTCAAGTCGTCCGGGAATCCTGTTGATTCCCCGGCGCCCGGCAGTACGCCCGCTCCGGGGGCCGGGGAGGGCGGATCGCCTTACAGCCGGTTTACCCGCGCAACGGGCAGGATGGAGGCGCACAGCAGTGCGCACCATCTGCCCTGCTCAGCAATGACGGGCTTCGGAGAAAGGAATTCGCGACGTGCGTGTACTCGTCGTCGAGGACGAGCAGCTGCTCGCCGATGCGGTGGCCACCGGACTGCGCCGGGAGGCCATGGCCGTCGACGTGGTGTACGACGGCGCGGCCGCCCTGGAGCGCATCGGGGTCAACGACTACGACGTGGTCGTCCTCGACCGTGACCTGCCGCTCGTCCACGGTGACGACGTGTGCCGGAAGGTCGTCGAGCTGGGGATGCCCACCAGGGTGCTGATGCTGACGGCGTCGGGCGACGTCTCGGACCGGGTGGAGGGCCTGGAGCTGGGCGCCGACGACTATCTGCCCAAGCCCTTCGCGTTCACCGAGCTGACCGCCCGGGTGCGGGCGCTCGGACGGCGTACGACCGTGCCGCTGCCGCCGGTGCTGGAGCGCGCCGGGATCAAGCTCGACCCCAACCGGCGCGAGGTCTTCCGCGACGGGCGGGAGATCCAGCTCGCGCCCAAGGAGTTCGCGGTGCTGGAGGTGCTGATGCGCAGTGAGGGCGCGGTCGTCTCGGCCGAGCAGCTGCTGGAGAAGGCGTGGGACGAGAACACCGACCCGTTCACCAATGTCGTACGGGTCACCGTGATGACCCTGCGCCGCAAGCTCGGCGAGCCCGCCGTGATCGTCACCGTGCCCGGCTCCGGTTACCGGATCTGATCCGTGGCCTCCTCCCCCACGCCCCCGGCGCCCCCGCCGAAACCGACCTGGGACCCCCGGGACCCGGTCCGCCCGCTGCTGCGCCCGACGATCCGGATACGGCTCACGCTCCTGTACGGCGGGATGTTCCTGATCGCGGGGATCCTGCTGCTGTCGATCATCTATCTGCTCACGGCACAGGCCCTGCACTCGGGCAGCAGCCTGCCCTTCAAGCTGCTGCCCGACAGCAGGGTCCAGCTGACCAACAACTCCTGTCCCGCCCTGGAGCGCGGGCTGTCGGCCGACGAGGCCAACGCGGCGCTCAAGACCTGCTTCGCGCACCAGCGCGAGGTCGCCCTGGACGATCTGCTGCGCCGGTCGCTGTTCGCCCTGCTCGGTCTGAGCATCATCGCGTTCGCGTTCGGATACGCGATGGCGGGCCGGGTGCTGTCCCCGCTCGGGCGGATCACCCGGACCGCCCGGCAGGTGGCGGGCTCGGACCTGTCCCGGCGGATCGAGCTGGACGGCCCGGACGACGAGCTGAAGGAGCTGTCGGACACCTTCGACGAGATGCTGGACCGGCTGGAGCGGGCGTTCAGCGCCCAGCAGAGATTCGTGGCGAACGCCTCGCACGAGCTGCGGACGCCGCTGGCGATCAACCGCACCCTGCTGGAGGTCCATCTCTCCGATCCGGGCGCGCCGGTGGAGCTCCAGCAGCTCGGCAAGACGCTGCTGTCCACCAACGAGCGCAGTGAGCAGCTGGTGGAGGGTCTGCTGCTGCTGGCGCGCAGCGACAACCAGATCGTGGAGCGCAAACCGGTGGATCTGGCGGAGGTCGCGACCCGGGCGGTGGACCAGACCCACGCGGAGGCGGACGCCAAGGGCGTGGAGATCCGCGGGGAGCGCGCTCCGGCCGTCGTCCAGGGCAACGGTGTGCTGCTGGAGCGGATCGCGCTGAACCTGGTGCAGAACGCGGTCCGGTACAACGTTCCCGAGGACGGCTGGGTGGAGGTGCGGACGGAGACCGAGCCGGGACAGGCAATCCTGGTGGTCTCGAACACGGGCCCGGTGGTCCCCGCGTACGAGATCGACAACCTTTTCGAGCCGTTCCGGCGGCTGCGCCAGGAGCGGACCGGCAGCGACAAGGGTGTCGGTCTGGGGCTGTCCATCGCCCGGTCGGTGGCGCGGGCCCACGGGGGACGTATCATCGCGGAGCCCCGCGAGGGCGGAGGGCTCGTGATGCGCGTCACCCTCCCGGTCTGAGGAGGTGCTCGGCACCACACACGCCGTTCGCTTTACGCGGAATTTTCGGGACCTGCTCCCGGGTTGAACGTGTGTGATCGATCACAAAGACGATTTTCGGACCGTCGACTCTCCGTGACCGCGCGCCCCTCCGGAAAGCTGGGAAAAGTCCTGGTTTCCAGGGGCCGGGGTCACGGGAAGTACACGGGGTGGCGCCCGTGAGCTGCGGCATTCGGATCGTGTACGGTCCCCATCGCCATCCAACCCGATCACTCTTGGAGGATCCGGTTGGGTGTCGATTGAGTAACAGACCTTGATGTGAGGCAAAATCTCCGCCTCAGGTCGGGCACAAGTCCGGCCTCTCACGCGTTACGTGCGCTGGAGACACCGCAACCACACCCAGAGGGGGAGAGCGACATGGCAACGGACTACGACACCCCACGCAAGACCGACGACGACGTCGATTCGGACAGCCTTGAGGAACTGAAGGCCCGCCGGAACGACAAGTCCACCTCGACCGTCGACGTCGACGAGTTCGAGGCAGCCGAGGGCATGGAGCTGCCCGGAGCCGACCTCTCCAATGAGGAGCTGGCCGTCCGGGTGCTGCCCAAGCAGGCCGACGAGTTCACCTGCATGAGCTGCTTCCTCGTGCATCACCGCAGCCAGCTGGCCGGCGAGAAGAACGGTCAGCCGATCTGCCGCGACTGCGAGTAGGGTCCGGTCGGCCGTGGCAGGCGAGACACCGTCCAGGAAGCGGCGTTTCCGGCGTCTGAAGCCGTCGGAGACGCACCAGGGCGGTACGGGACCGTCGGATGGCGCCAGGCCCTCCGGCGAGCACTCGTCCGCCCTCCTGCCCCATGGCGCGGGAGACGACGACGGGCGGGGCCCCTCGGCCTCGCTCGAAGCACTCCCCCGCGAGGGGCCGGACCGGACCGTGGCCCCGGCCCCGGCCCGTCGTCTGGCAGTGGTCCGCCAGGGCGTCCGCAGAAGCGGGGAGAGCGCCAGGGCGGCCATCGGCTACCTCGCCGACCGGATCATCGAGATTGCGCCCCGCGTCAAAGTGCGCGATCTCGCGACTCTCCGCCGGCAGTTCCCCGGTCTGGGCCCCGAGCAGCTTGCCGACAAGCTGGTCGCGGGCGCGGCCAACGCCACCGCCACGGTGGGCGCCGGCATCGGCGCCGCCGCGATGCTGCCCGTACCGCCGGCCATGCCCACCGAGCTGGCCACGGAGATCACGGGAGTCGCGACGATCGAGCTGAAGCTCATCGCCGAGCTGTACGAGGTCTACGGCCAGCGGCCCCCCGGGAGCCTCAAGGAGCGCAGCTCCGTCTATCTGGCCACCTGGTCGGAAGAGCGCAGCATCGATGTGACCAGGCCGTCGACGTACAAGAACGCCGCGCTGAGCGGCGGGATCAAGCGCGAGCTGCGCCAGCAGATCATGAAGCGCATGATCCGGAATCTGCCGAATCTGCTGCCGTTCATGGTCGGGGCGGCCGTCGGGGCCGTGATCAACCGCCGGGACACCCGGCAGCTCGCGGAGCGCATCCGCAAGGATCTGCGCACCCGGCAGGTCCCCTGGGACGCGCTGCCCGCGCTCCCGCCCCTGGAGCCGCCCGAGGACCCGCTGGAAGCGGTCCGTCCGCCGCGCGAGCTGGAGCGCTGACCCCGGGGCTCCCGGCCCTGTCAGCTCCCCGGGCCCGCCGGGTCGGCTCCCCTGCCCCGTCGGCCGCCCGCCCACGCCGGGCCGGCTTCCCGCACCCGTCAGCTCCCCAGCGCGGCGACGAGAGCCTTCGGGTTCCGCGTCGACACATAGACGTACGGGGTGGGGTCCGCCGGATCCGTGACCTTGATCCTGACCGCCGTGGGGACATAGCTGCGCAGCAGCATGAAGGCCCGCGGATCGGCCTTGTACGACCGCCAGGCGCGTGCCTGCTCGGCGTCCAGCGCCTCGGGCTCGCCGAGCGCCGACAGCGGAATCCGGGCGTCGCCCGCGACCAGGGAGTCCGCCACCACGCGGACGCGCGCGGAGCCGTACGCGCTGACCCCCGCGCCCGCGAGCGCGGCCACGAAGATCACCGACGCGAGCATCGGCAGCAGGCCCAGCGGCAGCGTGAGCAGACCGCCGGAGAGCCCGAGGAGGACGGCGATGGCCCACCACAGCGGAGGGGCGGTCAGCCGTTCGTCGTAGCGCGGCGTGGAAGCGGGTGCGGAGGGCTGCATACGGTCAAGCTTGGCACGGTGCGATCGAGGGGGAACCGCGCGGGTAAGGTCTGCGCCTGTGAGTACCGCGAATTCCCGGGGGGCGAACCCCGGCCCCGCCCCCGACGCGCAGGGGGCGTGGAGGGAACACCAGCCCCGGGCCTCGGCCCTGACCCCTCCGGCCGACGCCGTACCCCCCGTCCGGCACCCCGACGCCCCCGCGCCCGGTGAGCTGCTCGGCGCGCACTACAAGCACTGCTTCGGCTGCGGCGAGAACCAGCCCCACGGGCTGCACCTCCAGGCGCGCGCCGGCGAGGGGGTGAGCATTACGGCCGAGTTCACGGTGAAAACCGGCCATCAGGGCGCTCCCGGCCTGGCGCACGGCGGAGTGCTGGCCACGGCGCTGGACGAGACGCTCGGCGCGCTGAACTGGCTGCTGCGCACGATCGCCGTCACCGGCCGGCAGGAGACCGATTTCGTGCGGCCCGTGCCCGTGGACACCGTGCTGTTCCTCCAGGCCTCCGTCACCGCCGTGGCCGGGCGGAAGATCTACTCCTCCGCCGTGGGCCGTATCGGAGGCCCCGACGGCCCCGTCGCCGTCCGTGCGAACGCCCTGTTCATCGAGGTCAAGGTCGATCACTTCATCGACAACGGCCGTCCGGAGGAGATCCGGGCCGCCATGGCCGATCCCGACCAGATCCGGCGCGCCCGCGCCTTCGAGGTGAATCCCTGATGACCCCCACCCCCGGTACCCCCGGCCCGGTCGACGTACTGATCCGCCGGGTGGACCCCGAGGTGCCCCTCCCCGCGTACGCGCACCCCGGTGACGCCGGAGCCGACCTGGTGACCTGCCGGGCGGCCGAACTGGCGCCCGGCGAGCGGACCGTCCTGCCCACCGGGATCTCCATCGCGCTCCCCGACGGATACGCCGCCTTCGTGCATCCGCGCTCGGGACTGGCGGCCCGCTGCGGAGTAGCCTTTGTGAATGCCCCCGGGACGATCGACGCCGGGTACCGTGGGGAAATCAAGGTGATCGTGGTCAATCTCGACCCGCGCGAAAGCGTGCGGTTCGAGCGTTTCGACCGCATTGCCCAACTGGTCGTCCAGCAGGTCGAGAAGGTGCGCTTCCACGAGGTGGCGGAGCTTCCCGGCTCGGCGCGGGCCGAGGGGGGCTTCGGGTCCACCGGCGGTCATGCCGCGGTGGGCGGCTCGGCGCAAGATTCAACGGGTGGGAATCGATACGCTTCCGTCGTATCCGATCGGGAAGGACAGTGACGTGTTCGGACGTCGCAAGAAGAGTGGTTCCGCGGAGGACGCGGACGCAGCGGGCGAGGCCGAGCAGGTCGTCGACGAGACCGAGGAGGAGGAAGACGCCCCTCGCCGGGTGAACCTCCCTCCGGCGCCGCGCCCCGACGGCCCCTGGGACGTCTCCGAGGTGACGACGCCGTCCGAGGGCAGGGTCGACCTCGGCGGTCTCTTCGTGCCCGGGGTCGAGGGCATGGAGCTGCGGGTCGAGGTCGCGGGTGACGCGATCGTCGCCGCGACGGTCGTCCTGCGCGACAGCGCCGTACAGCTCCAGGCGTTCGCCGCGCCCAAGAAGGAGGGCATCTGGGGCGAGGTCCGCGAGGAGATCGCCTCCGGCATCACGCAGCAGGGCGGTGTCATCGACGAGGTCGAGGGCCCCCTCGGCTGGGAGCTGCGGGCCCAGGTGCCCGTACAGCTGCCCGACGGCACCGGCGGGGTGCAGCTGGTGCGCTTCATCGGCGTGGACGGGCCGCGCTGGTTCCTGCGCGGGGTGATCTCCGGGCAGGGCGCGGTGCAGCCCGAGGCGGCCGGTCTGCTGGAGCAGATCTTCCGGGACACCGTCGTCGTACGCGGCGACGGCCCGATGGCGCCCCGCGACCCGATCGTCCTCAAGCTTCCGGAGGACGCGCAGATGGTGCCCGAGGGTGTCCAGCAGGAGGAGCAGGAGAACTCCCGCTTCTCCGGCGGCATGGGGCAGCTCCAGCGCGGCCCCGAGATCACCGAGGTGCGCTGACCCGGGCCACCGACCCAAGCGTGAACCGGTCACCGACCCGGTCACGAACCCGGGCATGAACCGGTCACCGACCCGGGCATGAGCCCGGTGGGCCGCACTCCCTCTCGCCGGGGAGTGCGGCCCACCGCTGTTTGCCCGTACTGTGCCGGGGCATGCCGACGCACTTCTGTACGAGGGGGCCTCATGACACAGAGCACCGGAGCGGGCAGCGGCACGGCCGTGGCGGACGTCCCGGGGTCCGGGCCGATGGTGCGGGTGGAGAATCTGCACCGCTCGTACGGCTCCGGGGCGACGGCGGTGCACGCGCTGCGGGGAGTCTCCTTCGAGGTGCCGCGCGGTGAGCTGGTCGCGCTCAGGGGCCGGTCCGGGTCGGGCAAGACCACGCTGCTGAATCTGGTGGGCGGGCTGGACACGGCCGACGAGGGCCGGGTCACCGTCGACGGTACGGATCTCGCCGGGCTGGGCGAGAACGGTCTGCTGGAGCTGCGGCGGGACCGGATCGGGTTCGTCTTCCAGTCCTTCGGGCTGATCCCGATCCTGTCGGCGGCGGAGAACGTCGGGGTGCCGATGCGGCTGCGGAAGGCGGATCCGCGGGAGCGGGAGGAGCGGGTCGAGCTGCTGCTCTCCCTCGTCGGGCTCGCGGACCACGCGGCGCAGCGTCCCGGTGAGCTGTCCGGCGGCCAGCAGCAGCGGGTGGCCATCGCCCGCGCGCTCGCCAACCGCCCGTCCCTGCTGATCGCGGACGAACCCACGGGGCAGCTGGACGCCGAGACCGGGCTCGCGGTGATGGAGCTGCTGCGGGCGGTGGTCCGGGCGGAGGGACTCACGGCGCTGGTGGCGACGCACGACGCCCAGCTGCTGGGGCTGGCGGACCGGGTTCTGGAACTCGCGGACGGCGAGATCGTACGGGGGTGAACGGCCGGCGGTCCGCCCGGTCCGTCCTCGAACACCGGCGGACCAGGAATCAGGAATGCGGCCCTTCGTACCGTGTACGGACTCCGGCGCGCCTCCGCCCTCGGACACCGGACGGGCCGGAATGGCCCCGTACCCGCAAGGGCGCGGGGGATCGCTGCCGGGGACATCAGAATCGCGTCAAATAAGGGACGGGCTGACACCCCATGCCCTGAATGCCCGAATGCTGCACCGTATCGTCGTCCCAGCGTGAACAGCTGTTTCTGAAAGACAATGAGGCCATGGGACGCGGCAAGCTACGGATCTACCTCGGCGCGGCACCGGGCGTCGGCAAGACGTACGCCATGCTGTCCGAGGCACACCGCCGGGTGGAGCGTGGCACGGACTGTGTCGTGGGCTTCGTGGAGCATCACGACCGGCCGCGCACCGAGGTCATGCTGCACGGGCTGGAGCAGATCCAGCGCCGGGAGCTGGAGTACCGGGGCGCGGTCTTCACCGAGATGGACGTGGACGCGGTCCTGGAGCGGCGGCCGGCCGTCGCCCTGGTGGACGAGCTGGCCCATACGAACGTCCCGGGCTCGCGCAACGCCAAGCGGTGGCAGGACGTCGAGGAACTGCTCGCCGCGGGAATCGATGTCATATCGACGGTGAACATCCAGCACTTCGAGTCGCTGGGCGATGTCGTGGAGTCGATCACGGGCGTACGGCAGCGGGAGACGGTTCCGGACGAGGTGGTACGGCGGGCGGACCAGCTGGAACTGGTCGATATGGCGCCACAGGCGCTGCGCCGCCGGATGGCCCACGGGAACATCTACAAACCGGACAAGGTCGACGCCGCGCTCTCCAACTACTTCCGGCCGGGAAATCTGACCGCGCTGCGGGAGCTGGCGCTTCTGTGGGTCGCGGACCGGGTCGACGAGTATCTCCAGCAGTACCGGGGCGAGCACAACATCCGCTCCACCTGGCAGGCCCGCGAGCGGATCGTCGTGGGGCTCACGGGCGGCCCCGAGGGCCGCACCCTGATCCGCCGGGCCGCGCGGATGGCGGCGAAGGGCTCGGGCAGCGAGATCCTGGCCGTCTACATAGCCCGCAGCGACGGACTGACCTCCGCGTCCCCCAAGGAGCTGGCGGTCCAGCGGACCCTCGTCGAGGATCTGGGGGGCACGTTCCACCATGTGATAGGGGACGACATCCCGGCCTCGCTGCTGGAGTTCGCCCGGGGGGTCAACGGCACCCAGATCGTGCTGGGCTCCAGCCGCCGCAAGGCATGGCAGTACATCTTCGGGCCGGGCGTGGGCGCGACCGTCGCCCGGGATTCGGGGCCCGATCTCGACGTCCATATCGTCACGCACGACGAGGCCGGCAAGGGCCGGGGGCTGCCGGTGGCGCGCGGCGCACGGCTTGGGCGGTCGCGGATCATCGCGGGCTGGCTGGTCGGGGTCGCCGCGCCCGTACTGCTGTCGCTGCTGCTCTCCGCGCTCGACGACTCGCTGGGGCTCGCCAATGACGTCCTGCTGTTCCTGTTCGCCACGGTGATGGCCGCGCTGCTCGGCGGACTGCTGCCGGCGCTCGCGTCCGCGGCGGTGGGCTCGCTGCTGCTGAACTACTACTTCACGCCGCCGGTGCACACGCTGACGGTGTACGACCCGAAGAACATCGTCGCCATAGTGATCTTCTTCGCGGTGGCGGTGGCGGTGGCCTCCGTGGTCGACCAGGCCGCCCGCCGCACCCATCAGGCGGCCCGGCTGCGGGCGGAGTCGGAGATCCTGTCGTTCCTCGCGGGGAGCGTGCTGCGCGGGGAGACCACGCTGGACGCCCTGCTGGAGCGGGTCCGGGAGACCTTCGGCATGGAGTCGGTGGCATTGCTGGAGCGCAAGAGCGACGTCGAGCCTTGGACCACGGCGGGCAGTGTGGGCCCGAGTTCGGTCGTACGCCCCGAGGACGCCGATGTGGACATGCCCGTCGGCGACGACATGGCGCTGGCGCTCTCCGGCCGGGTGCTGCCCGCCGAGGACCGCCGGGTGCTGGCGGCGTTCGCCGCGCAGGCCGCCGTCGTCCTGGACCGGCAGCGGCTGGTCGGGGAGGCGGAGGAGGCCCGCAGAATGGCGGAGGGCAACCGGATCCGTACGGCCCTGCTCGCCGCCGTCAGCCACGATCTGCGCACCCCGCTCTCCGCGATCAAGGCGGCGGTCACCTCGCTCAGGTCGGACGATGTGGCGTGGTCGGACGACGACGAGGCGGAACTGCTCGCGGGGATCGAGGACGGCGCCGACCGGCTGGACCATCTCGTCGGCAATCTGCTGGACATGTCCCGGCTCCAGACCGGCACGGTCACCCCGCTGATCCGGGTGACCGATCTCGACGAGGTGGTGCCGATGGCGCTGGTCGGCGTGCCCGACGACAGCGTGGAGCTGGATATTCCGGAATCGCTGCCGATGGTGACGGTGGACCGGGGGCTGCTGGAGCGGGCGGTCGCCAACATCGTGGAGAACGCCGTCAAGTACAGCCCGGACGCCACACCCGTGACGGTGGCCGCGAGCGCGCTCGGCGAGCGGGTGGAGGTCCGGGTGGCCGACCGGGGGCCCGGCGTCCCCGACGACGAGAAGGAGCGGATCTTCGAGCCGTTCCAGCGGTACGGTGACGCTCCCCGGGGTGCCGGTGTGGGTCTCGGTCTGGCGGTCGCCCGCGGCTTTGTGGAGGCCATGGGCGGCACGCTCTCCGCCGAGGACACCCCGGGAGGGGGCATGACCATGGTCCTGACCCTCAAGGCCGCCCAGCGGGCCGAGCCGGCGGCACCCGACCTCCCCGCCGAGGTCACCTCCTGACCCCGGGGGCGGGGAGACACCCCGCCGTACGGACCGACACGGAACGCCGGACGGCAGACGGCAGACGGCAGACGGTGAGCGCGCGGTCGAAGGCGCCGGCGGACAGCGGCGTACGGCAGAACAGGCATAGACGCAGTACCAGCAGCACCAGCAGTACTGGCAGCACCGGCAGGACCGGCACGACCGGCGGCCGGACGGACATGAAGGACAGAAAGGCGGGCCGGGGATGACCAGGGTGCTCGTGGTCGACGACGAGCCGCAGATCGTGCGCGCCCTCGTGATCAATCTGAAGGCGCGGAAGTACGAGGTGGACGCGGCCCCCGACGGCGCGACCGCGCTCCAGCTGGCCGCCGCCCGCCATCCCGACGTGGTCGTCCTCGACCTCGGTCTGCCGGACATGGACGGCGTGGAGGTGATCAAGGGGCTGCGCGGCTGGACCCGGGTACCGATCCTGGTCCTCTCGGCGCGTCAGACGTCGGACGAGAAGGTCGAGGCGCTGGACGCGGGCGCCGACGACTACGTCACCAAGCCCTTCGGCATGGACGAGCTGCTGGCGCGGCTGCGGGCCGCGGTCCGCAGGGCGGAGCCGGTGGGCGGCGGGGACGACGACGTCGTGATCGTCGAGACCGAGGGCTTCACCGTCGATCTCGCGGCCAAGAAGGTGCACCGCGACGGGCGCGATGTGCGGCTGACCCCGACCGAGTGGCATCTGCTGGAGGTGCTCGTACGGAACACCGGCCGGCTCGTCAGCCAGAAGCAGCTGCTCCAGGAGGTCTGGGGCCCGTCGTACGGCACTGAGACCAACTATCTGCGCGTGTACATGGCACAGCTGAGGCGCAAGCTGGAGGCCGATCCCTCGCACCCCAAGCACTTCGTCACCGAGCCCGGCATGGGCTACCGCTTCGAGCGGTAGCGCACGCCGGTCGCTTCACGCGGTGGTGAACGCTTGTGCGGGCCCGGTCCGCTGTCGGCGGTCGCCGGTACCCTTGCGTCATGAGTGCACCCCATTCCGGAAAACGTTCCGGTTCAGGGCAGGCCGGCAAGGCGGGAAAGCCTTCCGGCCGATTCCGCCGCATGCTCGACCGGCTGTCCACATCGCGCCAGGATCTGGAGTCCGAGGAGCTGAGGGAGGACATACAGGTGTCCGGGTGCACGCGCATCGCCGAGTGCGGTGACCGCCAGATAGTCAGGGTCACTGGTACCTTGCGCACGGTCACCCTGCGGCCGAGGGCCGGAGTGCCCGCGCTGGAGGCGGAGCTGTTCGACGGCACGGCCCCGCTGGACGTCGTGTGGCTCGGCCGCCGCTCCATCGTGGGCATCGAGCCGGGACGCAGGCTCATCGCCTCCGGCCGCATCTCCATGAGCCACGGCCGCCGGGTGCTGTTCAACCCCAAATACGAACTCCGACCACTCGGACAGGAGTAGCCGGTGACGTCTGTCGACAAGCCGACCACCACAGCAAGCGATCAGCAGCGGCAGGACAGCGGTGATGTCAAGGCGGTGACCGAGGCCGCCCTGTTCGAGGCCTTCGGCGGCGTGCGCGGTCTGATCGAGACGGTCGTGCCCGGACTGCTGTTCGTGACGATCTACACCGTCAACAAGAACCTGCACGCGGCGGCCATCGCGGCGCTCGCGGTCTCGCTGCTGCTCGTCGCCGTCCGTCTGGTCCTCAAGGACACCCCCAAGCACGCCTTCAGCGGTGTCTTCGGGGTCGCCTTCGGTGTGGTCTTCGCGATGATGACCGGCAATGCGAAGGACTTCTACCTCCCGGGGATGATGTACACCCTGGGCCTCGCCCTGGCGTACATCATCACGGCGATCGCGGGCGTCCCGCTGATCGGGCTGATCCTGGGCCCGGTGTTCAAGGAGAACCTCTCCTGGCGCACCCGCAACCCCGGCCGCAAAAAGGCGTACACGAAGGCGAGCTGGGCCTGGGGGCTGATCCTGCTCGCGAAGTCCGCGATCCTGTTCCCGCTGTACTGGTGGGCGGACACCACCGAACTGGGCTGGGTGCTGATCGCGCTGAAGATTCCGCCGTTCCTGCTGGCGGTCTATCTGACCTGGGTGTTCCTCGCCAAGGCGCCGCCGCCGATCGATGTCTTCGCCGAGATGGAGGCGCAGGACAAGGCCGAGAAGGAACGGGAGGCGGCCGCCCGTCAGGGCGAGGCATAGGCACCCCGCCCCGCCCCGCCCCTCAGGGCGAGGCACGAGCACCCCGCGAGCCGGGGCGCGCGGGGTGCCGTCCGTCCGCGATGTTGCCCTCGCCCGCCACGCAGGCGAGCTGCCGGCGCTCGGCCGCCGGGACGCACCGAACACCGCCGCGGCGACCACCAGGACGCGTACGCCCGGCGGGGAGCCCGGCCCCGGCGCCATGGCCGCCCCCCTGCCGTGCCGGTTACTCCCCGGTACGGGCAGCCGCGTCCCGCATGACACCTATGTGACGGATTCCGGTGCTCTGGCACCGGAATCCGGTCACGATCTCATCAAGTCATCACGCGAACGTTCACCCGCCCAGGTGGCCTCTGCAAGCATTCCGCTCCGAAAGGGCTTTCGGGAGGCGCCCGCTCAGGGGCAACAGGGGGAGACCGGTGGCGGCGTTTCTGTTTCACCGCGCGCGCGGTCACCGCTTGCTGCTCGCCGCCGCGGCGCTCGCCGTCCTGCTGACCACGGCCGTCCTCACCACGCTCGCCGCCTTCGCCGGCTCCGTCGGCGACGCCGGGCTGCGCCACGCGCTGGCGACCAGGGACGCCGCGTCCGCCTCCCTGGTCATCACCTCCGAGAGCCCCGCCGAGGACCGCGCCGCCGTCACCGAGGCCGCCCGGCGCGGGGCCCAGCGTTCCTTTGACGGGCTGCCGGTCACCCTGCGGCCGTTCGAGCGCTCGGGGCCGTTCGCGCTGCCGCGCTCCCTCCAGCCGCCCGCGGCGCGCACGGGCGAGCCGGATCTCACCACCCTCGCCGCCGTGGACCGTACGCGGGTCCGGCTGACGGAGGGCGCCTGGCCCACGGCCGGGCGGCCGGACGTGACCGAGGTCGCCCTGCCCGAGACCGCGGCCGGACAGCTGAAGCTCGCCCCCGGGCCCCGGGTGCTGACCCTGGGCAGCAGGCTGGGCGGTCCTCCCGTACGGATCCGGATCACGGGTGTCTACCGCCCGGCCGACCGCGATGATCCGTACTGGCAGCTCGACGAGCTGGGCGGACGCGGGGTCCGCAAGGACGTGTACACCACCTACGGCCCCCTCCTCGCCGACCCGGCCGCCTTCGGCCCCGGACGGGTTCCCCGGGCCGCTCTCGCGTGGCTCGCCACGGCGGACTTCGGCGCGTTCGGCACGGACCGGATCGACGCCCTGCGCTCGGTGTCTCGGCAGAGCCAGGCGTTTCTGAGCGCCGAGCCCGGACTGGAGCGCGGGACCGTCGTCAAGACCTCGCTGCCCGAGGTGCTGAGCCGGCTGGAGCGGGCACTGCTGGTGTCCCGCGCGACCCTGTTGATCGTCTCCCTCCAGCTGGTGCTGCTCGCCGGATACACGCTGCTCCTGGTGGCCCGGCTGCTGGGCACCGAGCGCGAGGGCGAGTCCCGGGTGCTGCTGGCGCGCGGCGCCTCCCGGGGGCATCTCGCCCGGCTCGCCGCCCTGGAGGCGCTGCTGCTGGCGCTGCCCGCCGCCGCCTGCGCGCCGCTGCTCGCCGGACCGCTGACCCGGCTGCTGGCCGGACAGGGGCTGCTGGCCAGGATCGGGCTGCGGATCGAGGGCCCGGCGGGCGGCCCCGGCCTCCAGGTGTGGCTGATCGGCGCGGCGGCGGCGCTGGCCTGCGCGGCGGCCGTCCTCGCCCCGGCGCTGAGCGCGGCCCGCACCGCCCGTGGCCGCCGGCGGACGCTGCCCGCGCCCCTGCGGGCGGGGGCCGACCTCGCCCTGCTGGCGATCGCCGCGGTCGCCTACTGGCAGCTGGACCGGCGCACCTCGGGCAGCGGGGCGCTCAGCGGCGACCGCGAGGGGCGCCTCGGCATCGATCCCCTGCTGGTGGTGGCGCCCGCGCTGGCGCTGCTCGCCGCTACGGTCCTCACCCTGCGGCTGCTGCCCCCGGCGGCGCGGCTCGCCGAACGCCGTGCGGCCCGCGGGCGCGGGCTGACGGCCCCCCTCGCAGGCTGGCAGCTCAGCCGCCGCCCGATGCGCGGCGCCGGCCCGGTCCTGCTGCTGGTGCTCACCGTCGCCATGGGCATGCTCGCGATCGGGCAGGGCGCCTCATGGGACCGTTCACAGGACGACCAGGCCGACTTCCGCTCGGGCGCTCCGATACGCGTACTGGGCAGCCGCACCCCCCAGTTCGGGCAGGGCGGGGTGTACGGAACGATCCCGGGCGTCACGGCCGCCGCGCCCGCCGCCCGCAGCGACCTCGGCCTCTCGGGCGGACGCCAGGCCACCGTCCTGGCGCTGGACACCGGCCCCGCGGGCGTGCGGCCGGCGATCCGGGACGACCTCGCCGACGGCGACCCCCGGCGGCTGCTGGCGTCACTGCGGCCCGAGCGGACACCGCGGCCGGGCGTGGTGCTGCCCGACGGCACCGAACGGCTCCTGCTCGATCTCACCCTGCGCCCCGCGAAGGACGGCCCGTACGGCACCTCCGCGCTGGACCGAATGACCCTCGGCGTGGACGGGATCGACGTCACCGTCACCGTCGAGGACCGGTTCGGCATCCCGTACCGGATGGCGCTGGGCAGTGTGCCGGCGGACGGCAAGGCGCATACGGCGACCCTGGATCTGGCGAAGGCCGCCGACGCCCCCGTGGGCCGGCCGGCCGGTCCGCTGGCGCTGACCGCGGTCGAGTTCGACGAGGCGGGCTATCCGGACCGGATCGCCGCCAAGGGGTTCACGATCGGCGCTCTGCGGGCCGTCGGCACGGGCGGCACCGCCCGGGCGGTCGCCGTACCGGAGGGTCTGGCCTGGCGGGCGAGTGCCACGGTGAACACCGAGCCGGTGCCGGGCGACCGGCGCGAGGCCCCGCCCGCCGTCACCACCGTGACCTCATCGGCGAAGGTGCCGCTGCGCCTCGGCTATCACACGGGCAGGGCGGTCTTCGACGACCCCTGGGGCCAGGCGCGGACGGTCACCGTACGCGCCGCCGCCGAGCGGGCCCCGGCCGCCGTACCGGCCGCGCTGGCGACCCCGCGCTTCCTCGACTCCAGCGCCGCGAAGGTCGGTTCGCTGATCGAGCTGCCCATGGCGGGCGGCAGCATGAAGGTGCGGATCGCGGGGGTGCTGGGGGCGGTACCGACGACCGGCGCCGAGGACGTCCGGGAGGGGACGGGGCCCGCGCAGGACGGCGGGGCGCTGCTGATCGACCTCCGGGCCGTGAACCACGTGCTCGCCCAGCGTCCGGACGCCTCCCTCACCCCCACCGAGTGGTGGCTGTTCACCGGGCCCGGGGCGGCGGACCGGGTCGCGTCCGCACTGCGGGCCCGGGCCGAGATCGACCCCTCCCAGATCCGGGTGCGCGACGAGCTGGCGCGGGAACTGCACGACGATCCACTGGGCGCGGGCCCCCAGTCGGCGCTGCTCGCGGTGACGGCCGTCGCCGCCCTGCTGGCCGCGGTGGGATTCGCGGTCACCACGGCGGGGGCGCTGCGGGAGCGTTCGGCGGAGTTCGCGGTACTCAGGGCCCTCGGCGCGCCCCGCCGCCAGCCCGCCCGGCTGCTGGCCGCCGAGCAGTCCCTGCTCATCGGGGTCGCGCTGCTGATCGGGCTCGGGCTGGGCGCGGTGCTCACCCGTGCCGTCGTCCCGCTGATCGTGCTGACGGGTCAGGCCACCCAGCCCGTTCCGGAGGTCCTGGTGCATCTGCCCGCCGGACGGGTCGCCCTGCTCCTCGCGGGGGTCGCCGCCGCGCCCGTCCTGGTGGTGGCCGCGATGACGCTGCGGCGGAGCGATCCGGTGAGCGCGCTGCGCGCCCAGGGAGGTGAGTGAGGTGAGGGCCGTCGCCCCCTGGGTCCGTACCCGGCTGCGGGCCGCACCCCTGCCCGCGCTCGCCCTGACGGTCCTGGTGCTGGTCACCTCGTTCCTCGCCGCCGCCTTCCCGCGCGCGGTCGAGGCGTACGAGGGCGAGGGCCTGCGGCACGAGATGGAGATCGCCCCGCCCGAGCTGAGCGGATTCCGCTTCACCGACATACCGGAGGACTTCGGGGGCACGGACACCGCCGAGCGGGCCGCCTCGCTGAGCCCCGACACGCTCGCGGCGCGGTACCGGAAGATCGTGGCGGCCCTGCCGCGTCCGCTGCGCGCCGACCCCGGACAGTCGGTGCACGGGGTACGCACCCCCGCTCCCGTGGATTCCCTGGACCCCTGGCTGACCCAGCTGGACGGCGGGGCCCCGGTGTTCACGCTGAGCACCAGGTCCGGGCTGGCCGAGCACACCACCGTCCGTTCGGGACGTCTGCCGAGGGGCAGGGCCACCGAACCGGACGCCGCCTCGGTGGAGGGCGTGGTCACCTCTGCCACCGCCGAGGCCCTGAACATCCGGCTCGGTTCGACCGTCCGGGTACCGAGGGCGGGCGCCTCGGCCCCGCTCGTCGTCAGGATCACGGGCATCGTCGAGCCGGTGCGCCCGGCCGGCGGCTACTGGTCCGTCGAACCCGTGCTCGGGACCCCGGTCCGGCTCTACACCGCGCCGCCCTCGCCCCAGCCGTACTGGCACGGCGCGCTGCTGCTGCCGCCTCAGGCCGCGCCCGCGCTGCTGTCGGTCGCCACCGACAGCGAGGCGTACTGGCGGATCGCCCTGGACGCCGGCGGGCTGCGCGTGGGCGATGTGCCACGGGTCCGCAAGGCGGTGGCCTCCCTGGAGAACGGCCCGGCGCGGACGGCCCTGCGGACCTCGGTCGCCCCCGGTCTGGACATCGAGTCCGGACTGGACGACATCCTCGCCGACGTCGAGGGCGTCTTCGCCTCCATCGGCCCGGTGGTCTCGGTGGCCGCCTTCGGCGCCGGGGGTGTGATGGTGGTCGTCCTGCTGATGTCGGGCGGTCTGGCCGCCGCGCGCAGACACACGGAACTCGCCCTGCTGCGCTCGCGCGGCGGCTCGGTGCCCGGCATCGCGGGGCGGCTGCTCGCGGAGAGCGCCGTTCCGGTGGTGCCGGCGGCGGTGGCCGGGTGCGCCGCCGCGTTCCTCCTCGTACCCGAGGGACGGCCGCTGCCGCCGGTGCTCGCGTCGGCGGCGGTCGCCCTGATCGCCTGCGCGGCACTGCCGCTGCGGGCTGTGTTCCTGGCGTTTGTGCACCGCAGGCCACGGCTGCACGGTGAGCGGGACGATGTCGTACGGGCGAGGCCGTCCCGGCGCCGTGCGGTCGCCGAGCTGACCGTTCTGGTCCTCGCGGTGGCCGCCGTCGCCGCGCTGCGCCGGCGCGGCACCTCCGACGGCGGTGACCAGCTCATCAGTGCCGCCCCGATCCTGGTGGGCGGGGTCGCGGCGCTGGCTCTCGTACGGATCCATCCGCTGCCGCTGCGGATCGCGGCGCGTGTCACGGCACGGCGGCGGGGTGCCGTCGGCTTTCTCTCGCTGGCCCGCGCGGGCCGCTCCCCCGCCACGGCCGCGCTGCCGCTGCTGGCTCTGCTGCTCGCCCTGACGACCGCGGCCTTCGGCGGTTCGGTCCTCACGGGGGTCGCCGATGCGCGGGACCGCGCCGCGCTGATCACGGTGGGCGCGGACGCCCGGGTCGAGGCCGCCGAACAGCTGCCGGAGGGGCTCGCCGGCATGGTGCGGGCGCTCGACGGCGTACGGGACGTGGCCGTCGTCCACCGCGACTGGGACCTGGACCTGAGGGACAGCGGGCGGGGCACCGACAGCGTCGCCCTCCTCGCCGTCGAACCGGACGCCTACGCCCGGCTGGCGCGCGGCACCGGAACCGGCGGCTTCCGCGCGGACGAACTGCGCGGGCCCGCGGCGGGGCCGCTCCCCGCCATCGCCTCGCCCGCCGTGGCGGAGCGGCTCGGGGAGCGGGAAGCCGTGATCGGGCCGCCGAGCGCGCTGTTCACCGTACGCGTGACGGCGGTACGGAAGACCACTCCGGCCCTGGAGGGCGGCGAGTTCCTGATCGTGGACGCCTCCCGGGTGCCCGGCGGGCGGGCCGCGAACATCCTGCTGATCACCGGCTCCGGTGTCGCGGCCGGGGACCTCGGGGCCGCCGTCCGCGAGGCCGACGCCTCCGGGACCGCGGTCCGGCTGCGCTCCGCCGAACGGGACGCCTTCACCGAGTCCCCGGTGCAGAGCGGTGCCGAGCGGGTCTACGCGGTCGCCACGGTGACCGGCGCCGGATACGCCGTACTCGCCCTGCTTCTCTCGCTGCTGCGCTCCGCGCCCGAGCGGGTCGCGCTGCTGGCCCGGCTGCGCACGATGGGGCTGACCCGCCGCCAGGGCCGGCGGCTGCTGGTCCTGGAGAGCCTGCCGCAGACGCTGCTGGCGGCGGTGGGCGGTGTACTGGCGGGCTGGGCGGCGATCCTGCTGCTCTCCCCCGGTATCGACCTGGACCGGCTGGCGCTGGCCGCGAGACGGCTCTCCTCACCCGTGCCGGTGCGGCTGACCGCCGATCCCTGGAGCCTGCTGCTGCCCGCGTTCGCCGTGGTGGTGATCGCGGCGGGGGTGGCCGCGGCGCAGGCGTGGGTGACGACCCGGCGTACCTCGACGACCGAACTCAGGGCGGGAGACACACGATGACCGAGTCCACGGCATCCGCGACCCTTCAGGAGCTGGAGCGGCGGGCGGCGCACCGGCGCGAGGGTCCCCGCTACGGCGACGACGCCCTGATCACCTGCGACCGGCTGGTACGCATCTTCTCCACCGACGGCGTCGAGGTGCAGGCCCTCCAGGGGCTGGACCTCCTCGTCCGCGAGGGCGAGCTGATGGCCCTCGTCGGCGCGTCCGGCAGCGGCAAGTCCACGCTGATGAACATCCTGGCCGGTCTGGACGAGCCGACGGCGGGCGCGGCGAAGGTGGCGGGCTGCGATCTGCTGGCCATGGGCGCGAAGGAGCGGCTGCGCTACCGGCGCCGGGTGGTCGGGTTCGTCTGGCAGCAGACCGCCCGCAATCTGCTGCCGTATCTGACCGCCGCACAGAACGTGGCCCTGCCGATGCAGCTGGGCGGCCGGGTGCCGGGGCTCTCACGCAGACGCCGGACCGAGCGGGTGGAGTCCCTGCTGGACCTCCTGGAGATCGCCGACTGCCGCGACCGCCGTCCGTACCAGATGTCCGGCGGCCAGCAGCAGCGCGCGGCGATCGCGGTGGCCCTGGCGAACGAGCCCTCCGTACTGCTCGCGGACGAGCCCACGGGGGAGCTGGACTCGCACACCGGTGAGCAGGTGTTCGCGGCGTTCCGCCGGGCGAACGAGGAGCTGGGTACGACGATCGTGATCGTCACCCACGACCAGACGGTGGCCTCCGAGGTCCGCCGCACGGTCGCCATCCGCGACGGCCGCACCTCCACGGAGATCCTCCGCCGCACGGAGGTCGACACCACCACGGGCCAGGAGTCCGTCGTCGCCCGCGAGTACGCCATGCTGGACCGGGCGGGACGTCTCCAGCTGCCGTCCGAGTACACGGCGGCGCTGGGCATGCGCGACCGGGTGATGCTGGAACTGGAACCGGACCACATCGGCATCTGGCCGGACGCGGAGGAGGAGTAGCCGGGGGGTGTCGCTCGCGGGGCGCCCCCGGGGGCGCGCTGTTGTCGGGTCCCACAACCAGCCCCGCCGCCGATCGAGGCGCCGGGCCCGGGACAGAACCCGCACCCGGGAACCAAGCACCCACCCCGCCAGGGGACCCGCAACCAAGCACCGGACCAGACGGCGCGGACACCCCCGGCGCCCCGGGGCACCGCCGACGCCGCGGCCATCCCGGCCCCTCCGCGACCGCCAAGGTCGCCCCCGCAGGGGCCAGGGGAACGCCAAGGTTCCCCTAAGCCCCCTCGTTGCGGAGGGACAGCAGGTCCTCCAGCTGCTCCTCCCGCGCCTGCGCCGCCACGAACAGCAGCTCGTCCCCCGCCTCCAGCGTCTCCTCCGGGCTCGGTGTCAGCACCCGCGAGCCGCGGATGATCGTCACCAGGGAGGTGTCCTCGGGCCAGTCCACATCGCCGACCTGGGTGCCCGCGACGGCGGACTCCGGCGGCAGGGTCAGTTCGACGAGGTTCGCGTCACCGTGGCTGAAACGGAGCAGCCGGACGAGATCGCCCACGCTCACCGCCTCCTCCACCAGCGCGGACATCAGCCGGGGTGTGGAGACGGCGACATCGACGCCCCAGGACTCGTTGAAGAGCCACTCGTTCTTGGGGTTGTTGACCCGGGCGACCACCCTCGGCACGCCGTACTCCGTCTTCGCCAGCAGCGAGACGACGAGGTTCACCTTGTCGTCACCGGTCGCCGCGATGACGACGCTGCACCGCTGGAGCGCGGCCTCGTCGAGCGAGGTGATCTCGCACGCGTCGGCGAGCAGCCACTCGGCCTGCGGCACCCGCTCCACCGAGATCGCGGTCGGCGCCTTGTCCACGAGGAGCACCTCATGGCCGTTCTCCAGCAGTTCCCCCGCGATGGAGCGGCCCACCGCGCCCGCGCCCGCAATTGCCACCCGCATCAGTGACCGCCTTCCTCGGGCCCTTCGGCGAAGGCCGCCTCGACCTTCTCGATCTCGTCCGTACGCATCATCACGTGGACGAGGTCGCCCTCCTGCAGCACGGTGTGCGAAGTAGGCAGCACCGGTTCACCCAGTCGGGTGAGGAAGGCGACCCGTACCCCGGTCTCGTCCTGGAGTCTGCTGACCTTGTGCCCGATCCAGGAGGGCGAGGTGTGGACCTCGGCGAGCTGGACCCCGCCGCTCGGGTCCCGCCACAGCGGCTCCGCGCCGGACGGCAGCAGCCGCCGCAGCATCTGGTCGGCGGTCCAGCGGACCGTGGCGACGGTGGGGATACCGAGGCGCTGGTAGACCTCGGCCCGCCGGGGGTCGTAGATGCGCGCCGCCACGTTCTCGATGCCGAACGTCTCGCGCGCCACCCGGGCGGCGATGATGTTCGAATTGTCCCCGCTGCTCACCGCGGCGAAGGCCCCGGCGTCCTCGATCCCCGCCTCGCGCAGGGTGTCCTGGTCGTACCCGACTCCGGTGACCCGGCGTCCGCCGAATCCGGAGCCCAAGCGACGGAAGGCCGTGGGGTCCTGGTCGACGACGGCGACCGTGTGCCCCTGCTGCTCCAGGGTCTGCGCGAGAGCGGCTCCGACTCGCCCGCACCCCATGATGACGATGTGCACGACCGTCCTTCCGGCTGCAATGTCTTTTCTGTTCTGTTTCTTTACCCACCGAGCGTCACCCGGGCCCCGTGCCCGGAGTATCACTCAGCGACCTTCGCCCGGATTCTTTGCCCAGATTTAAGGATTCTGGGATTAAAGACTGTCAGACAGCGGCCCAAGCTACATGCGCACGGTCGACCCGGTGTCCCCCGCCCCCTACGGAATCGGATATTCAGGGGCTCCGGGGGGTGGTGGGTGGGCCTGTCTCATATCGAACGCTTACGATCCTCTGCGTGTCCAAACTGACCGACCTGCCCAAACGGATTCTGATCGGCAGGGCCCTCCGGAGCGACAGGCTGGGAGAAACGCTCCTGCCCAAGCGCATCGCGCTGCCTGTCTTCGCGTCCGACCCGCTGTCCTCAGTGGCGTACGCACCGGGCGAAGTCCTCCTTGTGCTCTCCATCGCGGGCGTGTCGGCCTACACCTTCAGCCCCTGGATCGCCGTCGCGGTCGTCGTCCTGATGTTCACGGTGGTCGCCTCGTACCGCCAGAACGTGCACGCCTACCCGAGCGGCGGCGGCGACTACGAGGTCGCGAACACCAACCTCGGCCCCAAGGCCGGTCTCACGGTCGCCAGCGCCTTGCTGGTCGACTATGTGCTGACCGTGGCCGTTTCCATCTCCTCGGGTGTGGAGAACCTGGGCTCCGCGATCCCGTTCGTTGTCGAGAACAAGGTTTTCTGCGCGATCACGATCATCGTGTTGCTGACGCTGATGAATCTGCGCGGAGTGCGTGAGTCCGGCAAACTCTTCGCGATCCCCACCTATGTGTTCGTCACGGGTGTGTTCATCATGATCGCCTGGGGCGCGTACAAGGGTCTGATCGCCGGTGACACCCTCAAGGCCCCGACCGCCGGTTTCGAGATCAAGGCCGAGGAGGAGGGGCTCGCGGGCTTCGCGCTGGTCTTCCTGCTGCTGCGGGCCTTCTCCTCCGGCTGTGCCGCGCTCACCGGCGTGGAGGCGATCAGCAACGGCGTACCGGCGTTCCGCAAGCCGAAGTCGAGGAACGCGGCCACCACCCTGGCGCTGATGGGCGCACTCGCCGTCACCATGTTCTGCGGCATCATCGGTCTGGCGATGGCCTCCGACGTACGG
Organism: Streptomyces sp. NPDC051018; assembly: GCF_044456085.1. Taxonomy (NCBI): domain Bacteria; kingdom Bacillati; phylum Actinomycetota; class Actinomycetes; order Kitasatosporales; family Streptomycetaceae; genus Streptomyces; species Streptomyces sp. NPDC051018. Next base: position 140,887 of record NZ_JBITFN010000013.1, on the reverse strand, counting down.
ATGGCCGAGCAGCCGGCCCACGATCTGCTGAGCAACGGTGTGCCCGTCGGCGCAGACTATGTCCAGGACCCGGTGATCTCGCAGGTCGCGGCGGCCGTCTTCGGTGACGGCACGTTCTTCTTCGTCCTCCTCGCGGCGGCCACGGCCCTGGTGCTGTTCCTGGCCGCGAACACCGCGTACAACGGCTTCCCGCTCCTCGGCTCGATACTGGCCCAGGACCGCTATCTCCCCCGCCAGCTGCACACACGCGGCGACCGGCTCGCCTTCTCCAACGGCATCGTGCTGCTCGCCGGGGCCGCCGCCCTGCTGGTCTGGGTCTACGGCGCCGACTCGACCAAGCTGATCCAGCTCTACATCGTCGGCGTGTTCGTGTCGTTCACGCTCAGCCAGACCGGCATGGTGCGGCACTGGAACCGGCTGCTGAGGACCGAGAAGGACCCCGCCAGGCGCCGTCATATGATCCGCTCCCGGGCCATCAACACCTTCGGCGCCTTCTTCACCGGTCTGGTGCTGGTCGTGGTGCTCGCCACCAAGTTCACGCACGGCGCCTGGGTGGCGCTGCTGGGCATGGTGATCTTCTACGCCATCATGAGCGCGATCCGCAGGCACTACGACCGGGTCTCGGAGGAGCTGGCGGCCCCCGACGAGCCGACCGACGACAGCGTACGGCCGTCCCGGGTCCACGCGATCGTGCTGGTCTCCAAGATCCACCGGCCGACGCTGCGCGCCCTCGCGTACGCCAAGCTGATGCGCGTCGACAAGCTGGAGGCGGTCAGCATCAGCGTGGACACCGCCGAGACGAAGGCGCTGCGGGAGGAATGGGAGCGGAGAGGCATCAATGTGCCGCTGAAGATCCTCGACTCCCCCTACCGCGAGATCACCCGCCCGGTGATCGAGTATGTGAAGGGGCTGCGGCGCGAGAGCCCGCGCGATGTCGTCAGCGTGGTCATCCCCGAGTACGTGGTGGGGCACTGGTACGAGCATCTGCTGCACAACCAGAGCGCGCTGCGCCTCAAGGGGCGGCTGCTGTTCACCCCAGGGGTGATGGTCACCTCGGTGCCGTATCAGCTGGAGTCGTCGGAGGCCGCGAAGCAGCGGGCGCGGCGGCGCCAGGAGTGGAACGCGCCGGGTTCGGTACGGCGCGGCCCGGTGCACGAGGAGCAGCCCCGGGAGCCGACGGGGCGGGGGGACTGACGTCGGTTCGCGCTCCGGAGCGCGCGTAGACTGGTGGGCTGCCCCCTCCGGCCGCCCGTCCGCCCCGGCGGCGGTCGGCCACCGGCCCCGCCGGGGCATCCGCACCTCGACCTCTGGAGTCACCCCGCCATGCCGAACGTTTCCGATTCTTCGCTGGTCGGGGAGGAGTACGAGGTCGAGATCGGGCCCGTCGCCCACGGCGGGCACTGCATCGCCCGTACCGACGAGGGCCGGGTCCTGTTCGTACGCCACACCCTGCCCGGCGAGAAGGTCGTCGCCCGGGTCACCGAGGGCGACGAGGGCTCGCGCTTTCTGCGCGCCGACGCCGTAGTGATCATCGAGGCGGCGAAGGACCGTATCGAGGCCCCCTGCCCGTTCTCCGGGCCGGGCCGGTGCGGCGGCTGCGACTGGCAGCACGTCAAGCCGGGCGCTCAGCGGCGCTTCAAGGGGGAGGTGATCGCGGAGCAGTTGCAGCGGCTCGCGGGCCTCACCCCCGAGGAGGCCGGCTGGGACGGCACCGTCATGCCCGCGCCGGGCGACAAGCTCCCCGCCGGCGAGGTGCCCGCGTGGCGCACCCGGGTGCAGTACGCCGTCGACGGGGACGGCCGCGCCGGGCTGCGCCGGCACCGCTCACACGACGTCGAACCGGTCGACCACTGCATGATCGCCGCGCCCGGGGTGAGTGAGCTGGGCATCGAGAAGCGGGCCTGGCCGCAGATGGCGTCGGTGGAGGCGATCGCGGCCACCGGCTCCCACGACCGGCAGGTCGTCCTCACCCCGCGTCCCGGCGGGCGGCTCCCTCTCGTCGAACTCGACAGGCCGGTCTCGGTCCTCCGTGTCGACGAACGCGACGGCGCGGTCCACCGCGTCCACGGCCGCGCCTTCGTCCGCGAACGCGCCGACGGCCGCACCTACCGCGTCGGCAACGGCGGCTTCTGGCAGGTCCACCCCCAGGCGGCCGACACCCTGGTCCAGGCGGTGATGCAGGGCCTGATGCCCCGCAAGGGTGAGACCGCCCTCGATCTGTACTGCGGCGTCGGCCTGTTCGCGGGCGCCATCGCCGAACGCGTCGGCGAGCGCGGCGCGGTCCTCGGCATCGAGTCCTCCAAGCGCGCGGCCGAGGACGCCCGGCACAACCTCCGCGAGCTCGACCGGGTCCGCGTCGAACACGGCAAGGTCGACCAGGTCCTTCCCCGCACCGGCATCACCGAGACCGATCTGATCGTCCTGGACCCCCCGCGCGCGGGGGCGGGCCGCCAGACCGTCCAGCACCTCGCCTCCCTCGCCGCCCGCCGTATCGCCTACGTCGCCTGCGACCCGGCGGCCCTCGCCCGCGACCTCGCCTACTTCCGCGAGTCGGGCTACCGCTCCCGGACCCTGCGGGCGTTCGACCTCTTCCCGATGACGCACCACGTGGAGTGCGTGGCGATCCTTGAACCGGCCGCAAAGGGCGTCTGACCTTCGATTTTACTGATGTGCAATATGCGACGAGCTGCCAATCGGACCAGGAGTGGTCGAGCTGCCGGTGCATCAGGGCCGTACCGGCCCAGACCGCGAACACGTGGGTGGAGCCGACCTCGTCGTGGGCGGCGGCGATGTGGGGGGGGCGGCCGTGTCGTCGGTGGTGAGGTCGCCGCCGAGGTCTTCCCATGCGGTGCTCTCCGTCCGCATACGGTGCCACAGTCTGTGACCGGCGACGGCGAAGAGGTCACGTTCCGTCGTGGCGAAGGCGGTAGGGCGAGGGGCGACGTCGGAACGTCGGCCCTCGGAGAGCTGCCTGCGGAGAAGCGTCCACTGCTCTCCCGCAGGGAGCGGGTCGGTCGCCGCGGGCCGCGCGGCGAGCGGGTCGGGCAACGTCCACGGGGTCCAGCCGTGGCCGGCCGCGTCCCCGAGGACATCGATCGCCGACGACATCACCGGCTCCGCCGCCCGCCTCGGCACCGGCCTCTTCGAGGAGCGTGTCGAGGGCCCCGTCACGGGCCGCCGCGAAGAGCCTGTGCTTCGTCCCGCGACCGCTGTCCAGGGCGAGGAGCTCGATCCGGCCGGGGCCGGAACGCACGACGGTCAGCCAGCCGGTGCGCTCCGGCACTCCGGGCGAAGGCCATGGCCGGCCGAGCGAGTGCCACGCGCCCCAGCGGCCTCGGAGCGCGTCGGGGGGCGTCGTGCGCGTCCTGTGCCATACACCGCCGTTACCGTCGCCGACGAACAGGTCAAGGCGGCCGGGGGCGGCCGAACAGGCGGTGAGCGCGGTCACCGTAGAGCCCCGGCATGGGACGTCACCTCATCCGGCGGTCACAGCGTCTGGTAGGCGGGCTTCCCGGACCCCTGTACCTCCCGGATCGGTTTGGCGGACGCCGGCGCGGCGCCGGGCGGGAAGCCGACGGCCATGCGGCCGTAGAACCACTGCACGAGGTCGATGTAGTAGTCCCACGGGAAGTACGGACCCGGGTCGGTGTGGCTGTTGTTGGGCACGTTGTAGTGTCCGCCGAAGCCCGTGAACCAGTCGCGCTCGTTCGGGGCGAGCGGCACCTCGACCGGGATGGCGTACGTGTGGCACAAGTACGCCGACAGCTCCGCCGAGGACTCCATCATGTCCGTGGTCCAGTCTTGGGGGCCGGTCGCGCCCGTGTACCCGTACTCGTGCTCGATGCCGATGTAGCGGGTGTTTCCTCCCTTGCAGTGCCAGGCCGTGTACCGCCCGTCCCGTGGGCCGTTGGTGTCGGGGTCGGGCAGCGGGACCATCTGGATGCGCCGGCCGTCCCTGGCGACGATGAAGTGCGCCGAGACCTTGGACGCGGAATTCTGGAAGTGGCCGATGGCTCCCTCGTACTTGCCCTGGGTGTAGTGGACGACGATGCCCTGCGGGACCAGCGGACCATACGCGTCACGGTTCGGACTGTTCGTGTACGGAATACCAAGGCTCCGCAGGTTGCCCAGGTCCTGATGGAAGGCCAGACCCGATTGCTCGGGCGCCTCGCCGTCCGTCTGCACGGCGTACGTCGACACCTCGCCGCAATTCGGGCAGGTGAACTGCATGTTCTTGATGGTCATGTCACTACTCCGGAGACTGATTCGGCTCGGGGAGATGCCCTCCACACAGGGGAGGAGAATCATCGTGATGTGACAACCTCTCAGCCGTGACGGACGATTCCGGTCCGCACTGGGCTTTCTCCCTCCATACTCGTACGCATTCAGCAACCGCTCAACCGGGGAGCCGTGGGCGAGCGCGCGGGAGACGAGACCGCACCGCATGAGCGAACGATCCGGTGAGTACGGGACGGTGTTCCGGAGGCCGTCGTCGAAACGACGACGGCCTGGCGGCCCTATCGGGCGGTGCCGGCAGCGACCTCTGACGGCGCTGCTGGTCGCCTGAGGCAAGCACCCCCCGCATCCTCATCACCGCATTCGGCGCCACCACATGATCCGTGGCGAGGTTCCCTCCAGTTAAGCCCCGTCGCAGCGATCGTGAGAGGGCCCGATCCCGATGCTGCCGTCGATGGCCAGCCGGAAGATCCTCTGCACACACCCGCAGCGCCTCCCCGAGCCGATGAGCGTCTGTGCCCAAGTACCGCAGTGGGACTGCCGTACGACACCACCACGACGCGAGCCGCGGTGGCCGGCTACACGGAGCGGGTCGACTCCCCATGCAGATTTGTACAGCATGGCTGACACTGGTGATTGAGAGTTGAGGAGCCGGGCCCCGGCCCGGGAACTATGAGTTCTTCGACGGGGGACCAACGAAGTGACCAGCCGTACCGACATCCGGTGGTACTTCCTACCGCAGGCGGCGGGCTTCGACGGCTGAGCCGGCGCGCGTGCCGATCCCGCCGAGGCGGTGAACTGCAAGGCATGACGGGACGAAAGTCGTGTAGCGATGAAAACATCCAGTACTGAAGTGCCGCGTGTGGTGGCCACGATCCCTGTGGGGGCGAAGCCGGTCGGGGTGGCGGTGGACGTTCATGACCATGTCTTCGTCGCCAACAGCGGTTTGGTTTCCGAGACCTCAATCGCGGTGCCCGATCGCACATCGTCGTGACCGCGCCGCCACCGGGCTACCGGATTGGTCCCGTGAGGCTGTACGACGCCCGAGTGCGCGCGACGATCACCGCGAACGGCGATCTGCGAGTCGGATTCCACTACTTCAACTCTGAGGCGGATGCTGTTTATGCCGCCGAGGTCGCGCACAAGGCCCTTGTGACATCCACCTGAAAGCTCCCGCTCCCGGCTCCCGCCGATGCTGCCCGGCTGCCCTGTCTGCCGATAGTGCTGAGCTGCTCCGTGAGAGCCGGGAGCGGGTACCTCTGAGCTTGACTCTGTCGGGGATCTCGGAGTTGCCGAGGTCAGGTGCCGAGGGTTCGCCGGGACTTCGGCCGGGGGATCTCGTACTGGTAGGTCCGGAAGGCGGTCGGTCGGCGGCAAAGGGGGGTCTGACCTGGAGTTTTACTGATACCGAAGGGCCGGGATCCCGATGTCCCGGTCCTTGATCGGCAGCAGGCGTAGCAGCGCGAGCGCGTTTACTCACGCCCGGGTAGGCCGGTCACAGCAGCGTGGGCGATCACAGCCGGGCTGATCGGCTTCAGCGCAGGAAGCGTCCCGGAGTGAGCGCCGACCGCGAAGGCCGTCCCCCTCCTCCCACCGGCATGGATGAGGTTGTCGGCAAGGACAGCGCTCCCGCCGGCGGCGATGCCGTCGATCCGCTCCGGCGGCCCGCCGGATGCTCACCGAACTGCTCGCCGGTCGGAGCGAGTTGCCTGCCGGACTCCGGGAAACCGGCTCACCCGTGCTGTCGGTGCGCAGGAGCAGCCAGGGCTGAGGAGGCCTCCCGGTCCGGCCGTCCGATGGCGGCGAACACCCGGGCCGCGGCCCCGGGATCGTGTTCCGCGCGGAAGGCGCGGGCGCGTTCCCGGGCCGAAGCGCGGTGGGAGGGGGTGTCGAGGAGTTCACGGATCGCGGCGGCGATCACCTCGGGCGGGGAATCACGGCGCAGTCCGCGGCCCGAGCCGAGTTCCTCGATCCGGCGGGCGCTGTTGAACTGCTCCTGGAACGAGGGGAAGATGATCGACGGCACACCCCACAGCAGGCTGCGCGTCGTCGTACCGAAGCCGCCGTGGTGGAGCACCAGGCCGGTGCCCGGCAGACGTTGCTCCAGGGGGACGTAGCCGTGCGCGGTGACGTTGGGGGGCAGCTCCCTGCCGGGGGCGAGGACCCCGCCCAGGAACTCGAACTCCGCGTCCCCGACCAGGGCGGCCGCCCGCACCAGCGAGTCGACCAGCAGCGCCTCCTCGGGCTGCTCCGTGGTGGAGAGGCTGACCAGGACGCGACGCAAAGGACCCGTCGGCGGGCCGGGCGGCTCTCGGGGAGGTTCGACCTGGGGGCCGATGTAGTGGACGTACGGCGGGACGGACGGGGCCGCCGGGTCGAAGGACGGGTGGCAGGTGACCACGACGGCGTCCGCGCGCTCGTACTGTTCCTGCGCGGTCGCGAGGACGGGCAGGCCCGAGGCGGCACGAACCCGGTTCAGTTCGGGGAGCCCCTGAGCCAGCATGCGGGTGAAGAGATAGGTGAACGGGCCGCTCCGCGCGGCCCGCAGGCCCGACAGCGTCGGAGTGGGCAGCGGGTAGATGGTGTTCATGAGGACCACTTGCGGCAGGCCGAGCCGCTCGGCCGCGACCAGGGACCCGAAGAGCGTGTAGTCGGCGGCGAGCAGATCGGCGCCGCACTCCCGGGCGGCCCCGAGAGTGTCCTGGCACAGGGCGTCCGCCGGCCCGAACATGACCCGGTCCCGGATGAGCCGGGAGGCCTCGGCCGGCGACCGGGCCTCCCAGAGCTTGAGGACGTCGGTCTCACGGGTACGCGGATCGTGCCGCGGACCGAGCCGGAAGGGCGTGAAGTCCAGGCCCGCCGCCCGCACCCGCTCGGCCACGGAGTCGTTCGACAGCACGGTGATCCCGGCACCGCGCCGCGCGAGCCCGCGCAGCAGGAGCAGGGTGGTGGCGACGTTGCCGCCGCCGTCCCACAGGGCGTAGAGCAGCCGGCGGCCGCCGAGCGGTTCGTCGGGGCCGGTGGTCATGCGCGGCTCATTCCGCGTTTCACCGCGGTCGCCGCCCAGGCGAGCATCAGCGCGGCGAATCCCGTACCGACCCCGACACCGACGGCCAACTGCCCGGCGTCCCAGCCGTCGTTGAGCAGTCCGCGCATCGATTCGAGCAGATAGGTCGCCGGGTTCGCCGCCGAGGCCACCTCGATCCAGCCCTTCAGCTCGGAGGCGGGCATCAGGGCGGGCGAGATGAACAGCAGCGGGAAGAAGATCAGCGTGGCGGCCTGGGCCGCGGCCGCGTTGCCGGTGATCACGGCGGTCGCGGCGGAGTAGCCGGCGATCCCGAGGCCCCACAGCAGGGCCAGGCCGAACACCGCGAGCAGGCCGGCCGGTCCGGTCTCGGGGCTCATGCCCAGGGTCAGGCTCAGCAGCGTCACGATGACCGCCTGGGCGAGGACCATGATCGCGCCGATCGCCGTGAACGAGGCCATCAGCGCGGTGCGCGACAGCGGCATCGTCAACTGGCGTTTCAGATGGCCGGCTTCGATGTCCTGGACGAGGGTCAGCCCGGCGGCGCCTCCGGACAGCGAGGTGAACAGCAGGATCGTCGGCAGCAGGAAGTTGGCGTAGTTGCCGCCGCCGGACGCCTGGGCCGCCGGGGAGCCGCCGAGGAGACCGTCGTAGACGAAGAGGAAGAACGTGCCGATCATCAGGTTCGGGGCGGTGGCCCCGGGGTTGCGCAGGGCCTCGCGCAACAGCCGGCGCAGCAGCAGCCAGGTCTGGGTCAGCGGCGGAGCGGCCGCGCGGGAGCCCGGCGCGGCGTCCCGTCCGGGTGCGGTGGCCGCGGCGGTCAGACTGCGCAGCCGCTCCGCGGTCGGGGCGGTCTGGTCCCCGGGGTCCGGCTCCGTGCTCGTCTCGGGGGCGATGCCGTGGCCGGTGAGGGCGATGAACACATCGTCGAGACTGGGCCGACTGATGCGCAGGCCGTGGTGGCGGACGGACCGGGTGTGCAGGGTCAGCAGCAGTTCCGGGACGGCCGAGTCGGGGTTGCGCACGGCGTAGGCGATGCGGGGCCCCGACGCCGTGCCCGGCTTGCCCTCGACCAGGACGTCGGCGGCGAGCGAACGGGCGGCCTCCTCGTCCGCGAGGACGAGTTCGACGGTGTCGGCACCGTGCGCGCGCTTGAGTTCGTCGGGGGTGCCCTGGGCGACGATCCGCCCGCCGTCGATGACGGCGACGCGGTCGGCGAGCTGATCGGCCTCCTCCAGGTACTGGGTGGTGAGGAGGACCGTCGTACCGGCGTCCCGCAGGGCCCGCACCTGGTCCCAGACGCGGCGGCGGGCGACCGGGTCCAGTCCGTTGGTCGGCTCGTCGAGGAAGAGCACCTCGGGCCGGTGGACAAGGGCGAGAGCGAGGTCGAGACGGCGCTTCATCCCGCCGGAGAACGTCTTGACCAGGCGGTCCGCGGCCTCTTCCAGGCCGATCAGCTCCAGGAGTTCGGTGGCCCGCGCGTCGGCCGCCCCGGTGGCCATGCCCCAGAGCCTGCCGGTCTGGCAGAGCGCCTCCCGGGCGGTCATCAGCTCCGCCAGTCCGGTCTCCTGGAGCGCGACGCCGATGCTGCGGCGCACCGCCTCACCGTCGGTGGCCGTGTCGTGGCCGGCGATTCGGGCGCTGCCCGCGGTGGGCGCGGCGAGCGTCGCCATCAGCCGGACGGTGGTGCTCTTGCCCGCGCCGTTCGGGCCGAGCAGACCGAAAATCTCCCCGCGGCGGACCCGGAAGCTGACGCCGGTCAGGGCGTGGACCCTCTCGCCTCCCTTCGCCGGGTAGTCCTTGGCCAGGTCCTCCACCTCGATGACGGCGTCCGTGCCGGTGGCCGGTCCGGTCGCGGTGAGCGGTTGAGCCGCTGTCATGACATTCCTCGCTCTTCCCCGGCAGCGGGGGCCGCCGGTGGTTCGGTGGCCGGCCTGTGGGGGGTCAGCAGGTCGACGAGTGGTCCGTGACGGAGGGGATCCGTCACGGCGAAGTGATCGCCCGGCAGTTCCTCGACGCGGACTCCTGGCGGCACCCGGCTCCAGTGGTCGGTCAGCGGCACGAGGCCGGCGAAGCCGTCCGGGGCGCTGTCCCGGAAGCGCACGGCGAGCACCCGGATGCCGTCCGGCTCGGCGGGCCGGTGGGTGAGCAGCGCCCGGTAGTTCGCCAGATAGGCGTGGTACGGCTCGCGCAGCTCCCGCGGTACGGACGCGGTCCGTGGGGGGTGTCCGCCGTGCGTGCCCCCGTGCAGGTCGGCGAGGAAGGCCCGTTCGGCGGCCGGGCCCGTGTGGACGAAGGTGCCGGGCGCGGCCGCGACGTAGCTGTCGACGGCGACGACGTCGGTGACGTCCAGGGGGCCGCCGCGCAGCAGCCTGGCGGTCTCCAGGGCGAGCACGCCCCCCATCGACCAGCCGGCGAACACGGCCTGGCCGGAGCCCAGTTCCGTGCGCAGTTCGGCCGCGTAGCGCGCGGCGAGCGTGCTCACCCCGTCCTCCCCGGCACATGCGCGCACTCCCTCGCCGGGGCCCCCGCCGGGCGCGGGGGGCGGCGACTGGACGCCGATGACATGGCGGGCGCCGGGCAGTGCGGCGACCAGTTCCCGGTAGCAGAGCAGGCCGCCGCCGACAGGGTGGAAGAGCACGAGTCGGGGTGCGCCCACCTCGCCGCGCAGGACCGCGGTGCACCGGGCGGAGTAGGTGTCGGCCTCCTCCACCAGCCGGGCCTGTCCGGCGAGGGTGGGATGCCGGAAGAGTCCGGACAGCGGGGGACGTACACCGAACGCGGTCTCGATGCGGCCGACCATGCGGGCGGCCAGCAGCGAGGTGCCGCCGAGGGCGAAGAAGTCCGCGGCCCGGTCGCTCACCCGTGCTCCGAGCACCGCCTCCCAGATGGCGGCCAGTACGGTCTCCGTGCCGGGGAACGGTGGCCGGCCCTCCGGCCGCCGGGCGGTGGCCGGCCCGGCCGAGCGGCGCAGCGCGCCGCGGTCCACCTTGCCGTTGGCGGTGACCGGCAGCGCGTCGAGCAGCACCACGTCGGCGGGCACCATGTACGGCGGCAGCGTCTCGCGGGCCGCCTCGGCGGCCTTCTCGGCGAGACCGGTCCGCTCCGCCGGATCGCAGGCCACGAACAGGGCGAGGCGTTGTTCGTCGGGCCGCTCGCCGAGGACGTCGGCGACGGCCGCCCGGACGCCGGGCAGGGCGAGGGCCACGGAGGCGACCTCGGCGAGCTCGATGCGGTGGCCGCGTACCTTCACCTGGGTGTCGGCGCGGCCCAGGAACTCCAGGGTCCCGTCGGGGCGGTAGCGGGCGCGGTCGCCAGTGACGTACATCCGCTCGCCGGTCACCGGGTGGTGGCGGAAGGCGGCGGCGGTCTGCCCGGGTGCGTTGTGGTAGCCCCGGGCCAGTCCGGTGCCGGTGATGACGAGGTCGCCGGGCACCCAGTCGGGCGCGTGCCCGGCCTCGCCGTCGAGTACGTGGAAGCCCTGATTGGCCAGCGGGGTGCCGTACGGGACGCTGGTCCAGCCGGGCAGCGGGCGCTCGCCCGGCAGATGGATGTTCGACCAGATGGCGGCCTCGGTGGCGCCGCCCAGCGCGGCGACCACGGCATCGGGGGCGAACTCCCGTACCTGCGCGGGAAGTCCGATGGGAATCCAGTCGCCGCTGAGCATCACCAGGCGCAGGGAGTCCAGCCGGTCGCGGGGGCCGCCGGCGTGCAGGGCCATGTCGAGCAGCGCCGGAACCGAGTTCCAGACCGTGACGCCGTGCCTGCGGACGAGGGACGTCCATTGAGCCGGGTCGGGCGGTCCGCCGTCGGTGGGCAGGACCAGCGTGCCGCCGGCCGCGAGGGTGCCGAAGACGTCGAAGACGGACAGGTCGAAGCCCAGGGAGGACAGTTGCAGGGTCCGGTCGCCGGGGCCGATGGCGAAACGGTCCAGGAGGTCGTCGATAGTGTTCATGGCGGCGCGGTGCTCGATGGCCACGCCCTTGGGCTCGCCGGACGTGCCCGACGTGTAGATGATGTACGCCAGGTCGGAGGGCAGGGACCGGTGCACGGGGGCGACGGCCGCGTCGGGTCCCGGTGCCGTGCCGGTCGTACGGAGGTCGACCACCGGGACGTCCGGGTCGGCGGCGAGCCCTCCGGGATCGTCGGTGAGGACGAGCCGGATGCCCGCGTGCCGGATCACCTTGGCGAGCCGGCGGGGCGGGACGGAGGGGGCCAGGGGCACATAGGCGCCGCCCGCGTAGAGGACGGCGAGGACCGCGGCGATCTGCGGGCGGCTCTTCGCGGCCCGTACGGCGACGAGGTCACCGGGACGGACGCCCTCGGCGGTCAGGCGCCGCGCGAGCGAGATCGCCTCGGTCCCCAGGCGGCCGTAACTCACGTGCTCCGTACCGCAGATGAGGGCGGTGCGCTCGGGACGCAGCCGGCGCTGTTCGTCGAAGCCGTCGTGCAGCAGTCGGGCGGGGAGCGGGCGGGTGGTGCTGTTCGCCGCGCGGCGAGCGGCGAGCAGACGGCCGGGCAGCCGTGGGCGTACCGGCTCGTCCCAGTGGTCCTCGGCGTCGGTGAGCAGGTCGAGCCACTGGCGGTAGGTGTCGATGAACGCGTCGGGGAGGCCCTCGGGGAAGACGTCCTCCACGAGGTCGACGGTGCAGCCGATCGCGGGGCCGTCCTCGTGGACCTGGTGGTCGATCCAGACCTGGGGGGTGTGCAGGGCGCCGCCGAGGGGGCGGGCGCCGGGAAGGCCGTCGGCGGCGGGCGGCTCCTCCTGCTCCGGTGCCGTGTCGCCGCCCGGCGAGCCGATGCTGCCGGCGAAGACGACGGGCAGGAGTTCGGGGCTGTTCCCGCCGCGGGCCTTCATCCGGCGCAGCACCTCGATGCCGGACACGGCGGAGTGTCCGTATGCCTCGTGCAGCCGTTCCTGAAGGCGCCGGGTGCGCTCGCCGAAGGACGCTCCGGGGGCCGCCGGGACGGCGAGGGCGACGGTGGTGCCGTGGTTGCCGATGACGTCGGCGTGGCGTGCGGTGGCCGGGCGCCGGGAGGCGAGCACGGTCAGGGTGAAGCTGTCCCGGCCGCAGAACCGGGCCAGCACGGCGGCGTACGCGGAGCACATCACGGCGTTGACGGACAGGCCGCGGGCGCGGGCACGGGCACGGAGCCTGGCGGACCGTTCGGCGGACATCATCCAGCCGTGGCGGCGGAAGGAGGTGGAGCCGGCGGGCGGGGCGCCGGCCGCGAGGGGCAGTTCGGGCGGGCCGGGCAACTCCGCGAGCCGCGCAGCCCAGTACGCCTCGGCTTCCCGCCTGGCCCGGCCGGCCCGGCGCTCCTCGCGGCGGGCGAAGTCGAGGAAGGACTCCTCGACGGGCGGCAGCCGCAGGGCCGGGTCCCGGTAGAAGCTGCCGAGGTCACGCAGCAGGATGCCGACCGAGGCGGCGTCGAAGACGAACAGCCGCAGGACGAGGGTCAGCCGGACCGCGCCGGGCATCCGGACGGCAACCGCCGCGAGCGGCGGCCCGTCCGCCAGCGACGGCAACGCGTCCAGCGCCTCGTCACGGACGATCCGCCACCGTGTGTCGGGGCCCGGCGCCGGGGCAGCCGCCGCCGTGGGAGCCGGCGCCGGGGCAGCCGCCGCCGTGGGGCCCGGTGCCGTAGCAGTCGCCGTCGGAGCCCCCTGCGCCGGGGCGACCGCCTCTGGAGCGACCGGCACCGTGGCGGGCGCGCCCGCGGCCGGGGGTGTGGTGATGTCCCGTATCAGGAGAGGTATCGGGGTGCCGGCGTCCACGCTCTGGGTGCCGTCGGGGCGGACGCGTGCCCTGAGCATGGGGTGGCGGGCCGAGCAGGCGTCCAGGGCCCGGCGCAGGGCGGTCTCGTCGAGTTCGGGCAGTTCGAGGTCGAGTCGGAGCCGGGCGGGGACGGAGAGGTCGTACGCGCCCTGCTCGCCGACCCAGTAGGCGTGCTGGAGGTCGGTGAGCGGTGCGCCGTGGTCCGCGTCGGTGGCGGAGGGCGTCACCATGCCGGCCTCCCCGCGGCCGCCTCGCCCTCCGGGACGGCGAGGTAGGCGTGGAGGGCGGTGACGAAGGCGTCGTACCGGCTGTTCTGCAGGAGCAGCCGGACGGGGATCTCCTCGTCCAGGTCCTCGGAGATCCCCGAGGTGACCATGGCGGCCTGGAGCGAGGTGCAGCCGACGGCGAAGAAGTCGGTGTCGGGGGCGGGCGGCGTACCGTCCCGGGAGGCTGTCCGGGTCCACCATGCGCGGGCGACCGCCTCGATGTGGTCCCGTTCAGCCATGAGCGGCCTCCGCACCCGCGTCCAGCTCGACCTTGACCGGGTGCCCCGCCGTCAGGAGCGCGGCGACCGGGGAGCGGCGTACGGCCTCGCGCACCGTGTCCCGCCAGTCCTCCGCCCTCGCGGTGGCGGCGTCGAGGGGAGTGACCTCCAGGGTCAGCCGGTGGACGGGGACCGTCGGGTCGTCGCCGATGTCGAACAGCCCCCGGATGTCGACCTGTCCGGTGGCCCGGACCCGCCAGGGGTGCGGGGGGCGGCCGGGCCGTGCGGACAGTTCGGCGACCCGTCCGAGGACGCAGGAGGCGAGCGCCATGAGGAGGTACTCCTGGGGGTTGGGCCCCCAGTCGACACCGGCCAGCTGCTTGGGCTGGTCGACCCTGAGCTCGGCCGGGTCCCCGTCCGTGGTGGCGACGAGCTGGACGCTGTACGACCAGGTCACCGTGGCCGAGACGGGCAGCCCCCGGCCGGCGGCGGGGGCCGTCGGCGCGGGCACCGGTTCCCCGGCTCCGTCGAGGACGAGCGTGAGGGGCTGGGGGTCCACCAGGGTCCGGTGGTTGGGGCTCCGCTCCTCCACACCGGCCAGCACCTCGGCGAGGTCCACTCCCCCGGTGTCGGCCCGGACCGTCAGGGTGTAGGTGAGGTCGGTGATCCGGCCGGAGGTGCCGTCGCGGACCTGTTCGGCGCCGAGGGCGAGCCGCAGGGACTCCAGGGTGACACCGCGCGCGCTGGCGCCGCCGATGAAGGTGGTCAGCGCGCAGGCGCCGAGCGCGGTGAGCGCGAGCCGGACCGGGGTCGGGCCGCCGCCCCGGCCGGGGTCGTTCTCCTCGGCGACCGCCAGTTCGAAGCGCCGGGGCGATTTCACGGTGCCGAGCACGGCCGGTTCGTTGCGGGCACGGATGCCCCGGCCCGTGTGCCATTCGGCGGCGGCGCCGTAGCGGTAGACGGCCTCGTGGGGCTCCGCCTGGACCTCGTGGACGACTTCGCTGACGCCCGCGATGTTCATTCCGTTGCGCACGGGTCCTCCTCTTCCGGCCCGTCGAGGGCGGCGTGCAGGTCGGCGACGAGGTCGGAGAGCTCTTCGATGCCGGCCGAGTAGCGGATGAGCCCCGGGCGGATCCCGACCGCGGAGCGCTGGGCCTGGGTCAGCGAGCTGTGTGAGGTGTTGAAGGGCATGCTGACGAGGGACTCGACCCCGCCGAGGCTGGTGGCGACCCGGGGCAGGCGCAGGGCGCGCATGACGCGCAGCGCCGCCGCGTCCCCGCCGGCGACCTCGAAGCTGACGACGCCTCCGTAGCCGCGGGCGGACTCGCGCAGATGCGGGTAGGGGTAGTCCGGCAGGCTCGGGTGGTGGACGGCCGCGATGCGCGGGTGGGCGGCCAGGGCTCGGGCGATACCGGTGGCGTTCTCGTCGTGGGCGCGCATGCGCACGGCGAGGGTCTTCAGTCCGCGCTCCAGCAGGAAGCAGGAGAAGGGCTCCAGTGTGCCGCCGAGGCGCAGGGCCTGTGCCCACACCCGGTCCACGAACTTGCGCGACCCGGCGACGGCTCCCGCGGTCAGGTCGCTGTGTCCGTTCAGATATTTGGTGGCGCTGTGCACGACCAGGTGCGCGCCGAGGTCGAGCGGGCGCAGACAGGCCGGGGACAGAAAGGTGTTGTCGACCACCAGGAGGATGTCGTGCTCGCGGGCCAGCGCGGCGAGTTCGGCCAGCGGCGGGGCTTTGAGCAGCGGATTGGTCAGGCCCTCCACGAGCAGCATCTGCGTCTCGGGGCGGATGGCCGCGGCGACCCGGACCGGGTCGGCGGCGTCGACGAAGGACACCTCGCGGCCCAGGGCGTGCATGTCCTCGCGCATCAGGTTGTACGTGCCGCCGTAGACGTCGTACGCGGTGATGATGTGCCCGCCCGGATTGGTGAGCGCGAGCACGGTGGTGGAGATGGCGGCCATCCCGGACGAGGTGACCAGGGCGCTCTCGGCGCCTTCCAGGAGGGCGAGTTTCTCCTGGACGCTCCACTGGGAGGGGTTGCCGTAGCGGGTGTAGATCGGCACGTCCCGGGTGACGCCCTCGAAGAAGGCGTCGTAGCTGGTCTCGTCGAGCAGGAAGGTGCTGGTCTGGAAGATCGGGGTGCCGACGGCCCCGGTGGTGGGGTCGCGGTAGGTGCCCCCGTGCACGGCCGTGGTGGAGTCTCCGGCCGGCCCGTCGACGGACTGCTGGTGCGGCATGCGCGGCCCCGCGGTCCGTTCGCGGCGCAGGTCGTTCATCCACTCGGCGTCGGCGCGGGCCCGGGGAAAGGAGCCCAGGGCGGTGCCGTCCCGCTCGCTCATGGGACACCTTCACAATCTCGGCGGTCAGCCGGGGAGTTGGTCGCGGACCTTGCGGGGCAGCTTGGCGACCACGATGGCGTAGGACTCGTCCACCCAGTCCAGGGTCAGTTCGACCGGGACCCCGCCGTCGTAGTAGACGGTGTTGGTGAGGCGCTTGTTGGAGTAGTAGCCGGGCTTCACCGACGGGTAGGTGGCGCGCAGTACGAGGGACTCGTCGGGGTCGTACGAGAAGGTCGCGTACTGGGGGTCCGCGTCCTGGCCGACCATCAGGAAGATCTTGTTCGCGATGCGGTAGCAGGTGGTCTGGGGACCGAAGACGTGGTCGAACGTCACTCCGGGCTTGGCGAGGCAGTGGGCGTGCAGCACATCGGACGGGAGCGGGCCGGTTCCGCCGGGGGACGCTGCCCCGGGGGCCGTTCCCGGGGGGTCTGTCGCCTCGGGGGCCGTGCCCGTCGTGTGCTCGGGCTCGGACGGCTGCTCGGACGTGGTCATGTGGTGCTCCCGTGGGCGTGGTACTCGGTGAGATAGGAGATCCGGGGCTGTGTGTCCCCGTCCCCGTGGACGGCGGGCGGCAGCCACTCGCCGGAGATCCGGGCTACGAGTCCGGTCAGCGGCTGGGTGACCGGGGTGTCGTCGGGGACGGCACTCGACCACCTTGCCAGCGCCTTCATGATCATGGGGTCGAACGGCACCCAGGTGCCGTCGAGGCGGATGTCCGCCCAGTGGTGGGGGGTGGAGAACGGCTCCGCCACGATCAGGCCGAATGAGCGCCGTGCCACGTAGCCGAGGCGCTGCGCGCCCTCCAGCAGAAGGGTGGAGCTGCCGCCGCAGTCCGCGATGCCGCAGGAGCGCATGAAGTCGGCGTCCCAGCGGATCGACTCGGCCAGCAGAAAGAACCGCAGCGCCGCGATCTCGTGGCACAACGCGGCCAGATCGTCGGGCAGTCGCGGCGCGGGCGGGGGCGGGGTGCTCTCCAGGGTGACGGCGGGCGGCTCGTCGAGCGGGCCGAGGGTCAGCTCGTGCCGCCGGCCGCCCGGCAGGACGAACCGGTAGTGGCAGGGCCCCTCGTGGCCGGGTTCCGGGCAGGCGGGAACATAGCGCAGCACATGGCGTCCGGGGCCGCGGCGGACGCGCGCCCAGGTGCGGCCCCAGGACCGGATGGCCACCCGCTGGACCGAGGAGAGCCCGAGGTGGAGGGCGAGGTTGCCCAGGTCGAGGCCGTCGAAGTGCGGCTCGCCGTCGACCTCCCGGCTGCTGAGCCCGGCGCGGGTGAGACGGTCGAGGAGTTCGGCGCCGATGCCGTGCTGGGTCCTGGCCTCCCAGGTGCCGCAGGTGTACGTGCGGTGCTCGTCGGGGATCCGGGCGACATCGGCCATCAGCGCGCCGATCAGCGCGTCGGACGCCGCCGGAAGCCCCGCGGCCGTGGCCGTCACGGTTCGAGCACTCCGCTGATGCGCAGTGTGACGTCGAGTCCCTCGTCGCCGGACCTGCTGATGCGCACGTCGCCGCGGACCCGGCGGTAGATCTCCGTGCCTCCGGTGACGGCGAGCAGCCCCAGCTCGTTCTCCACGAAGCCCTGGGCCGTGACGCAGCCGCCGGGCAGTTCCATCGTCACGTTGAGCTGGTAGCTGCGGTCGGAGGCGAGGGTGCACAAGCCGGCGTCCCGGCCGACCTCGCGCCCCTCGGAGTCCTTGAGGATGTCGTGGAAGACGAAGTGGTCGCCCAGGCTGGTTTTCCCCTCCTCCTGGGCGAAGAGCTTGAAGCCCTGCCCCACGGACAGATAGCGCAGTACGCGCTCCTCGGTCGACGGCGGTGTCCCGACGGTCATCTGCACTCTCCCCGCAGCCTTTTGACATGCGCCTCTGCACTGGACGCCACAAACATAACCATCGCATTGACTATAGTCAATGCGCCTTCTAGGCTGCCGCTGACAACAGTTGAAGGGGGGTCATTCATGCAGCTCAGTGCCGCGAGACTCCAGGTCGTGGGCTTCGGGCCCGCCGCTCTCGGCATCCCGGTCGCGGCCGACCGCGCCGACGTCGTCGACGACCTGATGCGGGACGGCTGCGTCTTCCTCGACCGGCGCGCCCGCGACGAGTGGCGCAGCCTCGACTACGACATCCCCTCCAACTCCGCGGCCGGCGACTTCCTCGGCGGACTCGCCCCGGACGGCCGGCTGCGCGCGCCGCTGCACTCCGCCGAGGGCCGCACGCTCATGGACAACTCCGACCGGCCGGTCCCCCTGCGGCTCGCCGCCCGCTTCCTGGCCCGCACCGCCCGTGAAGTCGCCGACTACACCGTGCGGTTCAACCGGGCGCACGCGCTCTTCTCCACCCCGGTCGACCATCTGTACGTCGACCGGGACGGGCTCTTCCACAGCCGCGACGCCCGGCGGCGCACACTCGCTCTCTCCCGCAGCGCCGTGATCGCGGTGGGCGCCCGCCCCCGGACCGGACACGGCACCCCGCCCCGGACGGTGACCTCGGAGGGCGTACTGCGCCGCGAATGCGACGCGGTGTGCGCGGAGGCCGCCGGCACGGGTGCCGCGATCCGGGTCCTCGGCGGTTCGCACAGCGCCTTCTCGGCGGTCGGGCTGCTGCTGCGCGAGTGGGGCCGGGAACTCCGCCCGGGACAGATCCGCGTCGAGACCCGAAGCAGGGTGCTGGTCCACCACCCCAGCCGGCAGGCCGCGCACGCATCCGGCACCGCCGTCGCCACCGTCGACCCCGAGACCGGGGAGATCAACCGTTTCGCCGGGCTGCGCGGTGAGTCGGAGGAGCTCTACCACGCGGTTCTGCGCGGCGCCGAGCCGCGCGTCCGGCTGCTCCGGCACGGAGAGCGGGCTCCGGGCCCGGTGCCCCGGCTGACCATCGCCGCCATCGGCTACCGCGCTCGCCGCCTCCCGGTGCTCGGCCCGGACGGGCTCGCGCTGTATCCCCCGGACCGTGTCACGGTGGACTCGGACGGACGGGTGCTGGGCCACGAAGGCCGCCCCGTACCGGGCCTGTTCGGGATCGGGCTCGGTCACTGCGGGCCGGAGTCCACAGCGGCGGGTGACTATCCGATGGCTGCGGTGAACATCTTTCACGGCCGTGTCGCAAGCCGCATCGTCGCCCAGCTGTGATTGATAGCGTGACGGACGGTTACCCGGCGAAAGGAGCGTCTGTGCGCTGCAGCTATGTGCGTCTGATGGTGGAGGACTACAAGGCGTGCTTCCTGTTCTACCGCGACGTGTGCGGATTCCCGGTTCTGTACGGTGACGAGGACAGCCGGTACGCGGAGCTGGACATGGGATCGGGCACGCATCTGGCCCTCAACAAGCGCGAGGTCATGGCCCAGGCGCTCGGCACCACGCGCGAGCCGGCCGGTCTGCCGGGCCAGGACCGCTTCGCACTGATCCTCGAGACCGACGACGTGGACGCCACCGCCGCCCGGCTGCGGGCCGCCGGCGCCCAGCTGGTGAAGGAGGTCCAGGACTGGCCGGGCTGGGGGATCCGGGCGGCGCACTTCCGGGACCCCGACGGCTATCTGATCGAGGTCAACACACCGCTCGCACCCGCCGGCTGACCGTACACCACCGCCCGGCGCTGGGGCAGGCGGTCAGCGGCCGGTGAGGGGGCGGTCCTGCACATACGGCAGGCCCAGCCGCAACGCCGTCTCGGCCTTGGCCAGTTCGGCGCCGAGATACCCCGCGTGGCTCAGCTCCCCGGGCCCGATCAGCTCATGGCCGATCGCGCCCAGCAGCAGGGCCTCCGCGCTGTGACCGGTCAGCTCCCGGTAGTCCGTGAGGTCCTTCGCGTAGTGCCGCAGCACGACGAGCCGCCGCGCCGCGTCCACCGTCACCACGAAGAACCCGGTGCCCGCCGTGCTCAGCGGGCGGCGCCGGCCGCCGGGGGAAAGCCGCACCACGCGGGGCCCGCTCCCCGCCAGTTCCACGGCCAGCTCCGCCGTCCGGGAGGGATCCCGGCCGGCCGCCGCCGCGCGCGGCTGGGCGTCGAGCGCCGAGACGAGCCGGGCCTCGTCCGCACAGCCCCGCAGGTCGACCACGGTCACCCGGCGGCGGAACTCCGCCACCACACCGGGCCGCAGGGTTCGCAGATACGGTTCGTGTCCGAGCGCGCCGATGATCCGCCCGCTGTCGTCGACGCCGTTCGCGGCCAGCGCGAGCAGGCTCTGGCCCGGTCGGAACAGCCGTGATTCACGGCCCGCCACCACGAGCCGGCGGACACCATCGTGGGCCACCACGGCACGTACCAGTTCCTCGATGCCGACGTTCGCCGTGGCGAGCGGGCCCGCGGCGGCGACCCGTGGATGCGTGGCCGCACGGGCCGCCAGCCGCCGGTCCGCCAGCGTGCACACCGCCAGGTCCGGTCCCTGCTCGGCGGCGGTCCCGGCCGCCGCGGCGTCGTCGGGCACGGCCGCGGGCCCGTTCACCATGTCGGCGCGCCGCCGTTGTAGCTGCGTGGGGCGCCGCCCGGCTCCGGTACCGGCAGGGTGGAGCTGATCTCCGCGACGTCCAGGCCGAGCCGGTGCAGTCGCATCCCGGTACGCAGTTGCCTGCCGCGGATGTCGTCGATGCAGCGCCGGAACCGGTCCTCGATCTCCTGGACCTGGCGCCGTCGCTTCGCCGCGTCGAGCCGACCGGACAGCACGTCGTCCAGATTCTCCATGAAGAAGGCGTGGTTGGCCGCGCCCATCTCCTGCCGCCGCGCGTGCAGGAAGTCCTTGAAGTCGTCCAGTTCGGCCATCGCCCCGGCTTCCCGGTGGAAGCGCCGGTAGAGCCGGGACACGAACGTCTGCACCACCACGTTGAACGTCTCGAACTCGAAGACCGCCGACTGGTCGGTGATCACACCGCGCTCGTGGTAGTCGTCGTTGTTGTAGAGCGAGGCGTAGTACACCGCGAGCCGCTGCACCCGCTCGTCCTTGAACCGGTAGTCGTAGGGGTCCAGCGTCCTGCGGTAGTCGTCCCCGAGCAGCCCGTCGGCCGCCATCTTCGTCTCGATGGAGGTGCCCGGGTACACCTCGAGACGTTCGGTGAGCCGGCGCAGGTTGTGGCCGGCGTGCGCCCGCAGGAACCCGGCGTTCTCAACCAGCGTCTCCACCGTGGCGTACGGGTGGAACGGGATGAAGCCCATCGCGAGATAGATACCGTGCTCGCGCAGCATCCGGATGACGGTGACGTTGTCCTCGACCGTGGCGCGCTTGTCCCAGAGCAGCAGTTCCTCCGCGACTCCGGACTCGATGCCGACGTTGACCTTCTCCAGGCCGCTGCGCACCATGAGGTCGAGGAGGTCGTGGTCCTCCGGGGTGTCGTGCCAGTTCTCGGCGCGCATGCAGACGTTGTAGTAGATGTCCAGGCCGCGGTCGAGGATGCCCTGCGCGATCGCGCGGACGCGCTTCTTGCCGACCCGGCCGCCGTCGGGGTCCTCGAAGGTGGAGTCGACGAAGTCCAGGGTCCGGAAGTGGTGTTCCCTGACCAGGTGTTCGACCTCGTCGACCACGGATTCTGCGCTGCGGCCGCGCCACGCCTTGCCCGCCTGGACCCGGTTGCCCAGGTTGGGTGCCGAGCAGAAGGTGCAGCGGGCCACGCAGCCGCGGCTGGTGCTGACGCGGACGTACTCCAGTTTGTTGCCGTGCGCCCTGAGCTGGTCCCTGGCGGGGTACGGCAGCACGTCGAGGTCGTGGACGAGGGGCCGGGGCGCGTTCTGGCGCAGTGCCCCGTCCGGCCGGCGGTAGGCGATGCCCGGGCAGTCGTCGACGCTCTCCCCGAGCACGAGGCGCTGCACCAGGTCCAGGATGAGGGGTTCCCCCTCCCCCACGGCGACGATGTCGGCGTACGGGTTGCCGCGCAGGACGTCCTTGCCGGTGAACGTGCCGGCCGGGCCGCCGCAGGCGATCATCACGTCCGGGAGCTCATGGCGCAGGGCCCGGGCGAACTCCACGCAGCTGGGCACGTTCAGGCTCATCAGGGTGAAGCACACCAGGTGCGGGCCGAATCCGGCGATCTCCGCGACCGCCTCGCGGTGGCTGCCGTGCTCGACCTCGCGTATCTCGCAGGTGAATCCGACCTGGCGCAGTACGGCGGCCATGTAGGCGACGCCCAGGTGTTCGGGGGACATCACGAGGTCGCCGTCGAGCAGGATGACGAAGCTGACCCGGAAGGCTCCCGGGTCGGTGATCCGTTCGTCCAGTTCGATGGTGAAGTCGCCGGGCCGGGTCCTGCGGACCGGCTCGATCGGAAGCGAAGTGATCGCGTCTGTGGTCATTCTGCGGTCCTCTCGGTGCCGGCGCCCGCGGAGGCCGACGTGTCCGCCCCCCGGATGTCGCGGCCCTCCATCGAGGGCGCGGGGGCGATGCCCAGGCCCGCCAGGACGGTGGGCATCACATCGCGCATCTCGACGACGCCGCCGCCCCGGTCGCCGCGGCACCAGAAGGTGGCGCCGTCCCGGGTGTGCGTACCGGTGAACGGCCCCGGGACGACCGGCTCGTCGGTGGACCAGGCGCCTCTCAGCTGTACGCCGGGAGCGGGCATCGCCACCAGGTCGGGGGCCCGGTCGCGGACCGGCCCCGCGTAGTGTTCGGCGCCGTACAGCACCTCGGCGACCAGCGGCCGGCCGGGACCGTCCTCGCGGATGCTGCCGTCCCCGGCGCGGCGCAGGGCGGTCAGCCTGCGGGCGATCTCCTCGGCGGTGCCGGGGGCGATGTCACGTCCGCGGGGGCGCCGTCCCCGGAGGTTGAGGTGGATGCGGCCGGGGTCGAGCGCGAAGGCCGTGGTGCGTTCGTCGATCTCGGTGAGGGAGCCGGCGTCCGCGGGGAGGGCGAGGTATCCGGCCTCGCGCAGCCAGGCGTTGAGGTAGAACTGGGTGTCGGCGGGGCCGAAGCCGTGGTCGCTGACGAGGGTGAGTCCGCCGTCGCAGGCGTGGGGCACGAGTGCCGCCACGGCCTCGTCGACCTCGCGGTAGAAGTCCATGATCCGTCC
The DNA here is from genome assembly GCF_044456085.1 of Streptomyces sp. NPDC051018. Lineage (NCBI taxonomy): Bacteria > Bacillati > Actinomycetota > Actinomycetes > Kitasatosporales > Streptomycetaceae > Streptomyces > Streptomyces sp. NPDC051018. The sequence goes on along the minus strand of NZ_JBITFN010000013.1, from coordinate 118,040 downwards.
GTGCAGCGGTGCCGCCGGATCGACCACCTGCTCCCACAGGAAGTGGTGGACGCGGTCGGTCTCGGTGAACACGCAGATGGCGAGCGCCCAGGGCTCCTCGTCGAGCAGCCGCAGGAACGCCCGGCGGCGGGCCCGGAGGGCTTCGAGGGCTCGGTCGAGGAAGCCGCCGGGGTCGCTCGCCGCGTCGCCGACCTCGACGTCGAGCCGGTAGCCGGCGTCGCGCAGGGTGCCGCGCAGGCGGGGCGGTGAGACGGCGCGGTCGAAGTCGGGGGCGACGAAGCCGGAGACGAGGGCGCCGTGCACGGGCGGGGCGGGGTAGCTGCCGGGCACGTTGAGCACCAGGGCCGGGACGCCGGCCGCGGCGGTCACCTGCCAGACGGGGGTGGCCGCCAGGTCGTCGACATTGGGGAAGTAGGTGCGGTAGCCGCCGGGTTCGGTGTCGATGAACCCGTAGATGCCGTGCCGTCCGGGGTCGGCGCCGGTCAGGAAGCTCGCCCAGGAGGTGGAGCTAATCTCGGGGACCGGAGCGCGCAGCGGCCGCAGGGTGCCCTGCGGCAGCAGCGCCGCGGTATGCGGCATCACGCCCGCGTCCGCCAGGTCCCGCAGCAGCCGGTACGGCATGCCGTCCAGCCCGATGACCAGGGAGCGCGGTGTCACGGGGGTGCTCATGCGGACTCCTTCCCGGCTCCGGGGCCGGTGCGCTCGACGCGGTCCACGACGCCGAGGGCGAGGGCGCGGCCGTCCCGGTCGCAGAGCATGAAGCGGCCGAGCGGGGCGCAGTCGCGTACGGCGTCGGCCGGGGCGGCGCTGTCGAGGCGCAGCGTCAGTTCGGCGAACTCGGTGAAGCGCACGGGGCCCTGGTCGGTGACGGGTTCGAGGGTGGCGCTGTTCCACCGGCGGGCGATCCGCTCGACGTAACCGGTTACCGATGCGGCGGCGTACCGGACGACGCAGCGGTCGCCCTCGGCGATGACGGCCGTGTCGGCGGTGGACAGGACGCGGGTCCGCCAGGTCCTGCCGGTGGCCGGCGGTGCCTCGGGCGGCGCGAGTACGGCGCCGGGCGCGGGCTCTGCCCCGTCGAGGCGCAGGCCCACGCTGTCGCCCGCGGTGGCCTCGTCCAGCGCGTCCTCCCCGAACCGTTCGACGGTGCGCACGGTGCCTCGCGCGCCCTCGCCGTCGACGAGGACCTGGCCGGGGCGCAGCGTGCCGCTCTCGACGCGTCCGGCGACCCGGCGGTCGCCCGGCCCGCCGACGGTGGCCTGGACGACGAAGCGCAGCAGGGAGCCCCGGGTGCGCTCGAGGCCCACGCCGTGCAGGGTGTCCAGCAGCGGCTGCCCGGTGTACCAGGGGAATGCGGCCGGAGCGGGCGCGGCGATGTTGTGTCCGGCGATGGCGCTGACCGGGACGGTGGCGGCCAGTCGCAGTCCGCACTCGGCGGCGAGGGCGGCCATCTCGTCGGCGACTCGCAGCCAGCCGTCCTCGCAGTAGCCGATGAGATCCATCTTGGTGACGGCGCAGACCACGGTGGTGACGCCGAGGAGTTCCAGGACCCGCAGGTGGCGGCGGGTCTGATCGGTCGTACGGGCGAGGCAGTCCACCACGACGACGCCGATCTCGGCCCGGGAGGCGCCGGTGGCCATGTTCTTGAGCAGGGCGAGGTGGCCGGGCACGTCGATCAGGACGTACCGGCGGGCCTCGGTCTCCAGCACGGCCTGGGCGGTGTCGAGGGTGAACAGGTCGGCGCGTTCCTCGCTCAGCCCGTCGAGCAGGAAGGCCAGTCCGCCGTCCTCGATGCGGGTGCCGAGCCGGTCGGCGGTGATCGCTCCGGTGTCGTGCAGCACCCTGCCGAGGAGGGTGGACTTGCCGTGGTCGACCTCGCCGACGAAGGCCACGTGCAGCGTGTCGGCCGGTGCCAGGCCGTCTCCGGTGGCCGGCGCGGTGGTTCGCGGGGTTGTCATGCGGTCTCGATTCCGGTCGGTTCGGGTACGGCGAGGCGGTGGGGTCCGGCGGGTGGGCCGGGGCTGCGTCACATGTAGCCGAGGGCCCGCAGCTTCTGCATCGCGGCGGCGTCCTCCTTGTCCTGGGCGCGGCCGGCGCGTTCGCCGTCACGGGCGTGGCGCACTTCGAGGACGACGTCCACGACGTTGCCCGCCGTGCTGCTGACCGGGGTGCAGCAGCAGGCGCAGCCGATCGAGCGGTAGCGTTCGTTGTCGCGGGCGAAGTAGAGCCCGGGTACGGGGATGTTCTCCGCCTGCACGTACTCCCAGATGTCGATCTCGCGCCAGCGCAGCATGGGGTGGACCCGGATGTGTCCGTCGTCGGTCACGGCCGTCTCGTGCAGGTCCCAGAACTCGGGCGGCTGGTCCTGGTAGTCCCAGGAGAACGACGCGTCGCGGGGGCTGAAGATCCGCTCCTTGGCGCGGACTCCGTGCTCGTCGCCGCGGATTCCGGCGATGACGGCGTCGTACCCTCCCCGGGCGATGGCCTGCTTGAGGGCGTCGGTCTTCAGGGCCGTGCAGCAGTCGAGTTTGCTGCCCCGGGTGGGGCCCATGCCCGCGGCGAGCGCCGCCTCGTTGCGGTGGATCCTGAGGTCGAGCCGCCACTCCTCGGCCATCCGGTCACGGAACTCGTACATCTCCGGGAACTTGTAGGAGGTGTCGATGTGGATGACCGGGAAGGGCACTTCGCCGAAGAACGCCTTGCGGATGGCCCAGAGCAGGCTGGTGGAGTCCTTACCCATCGACCAGAGCAGGGCGGGGCGTTCGAAACGCTGGTGCACCTCGCGCAGGATGTGGACGGTCTCGTTCTCGAGTTCACGCAATGCCTGGTGCACCGGCTGTTCCCTCCAGTGAGGTGGTGGTGAGCGGGCTGCCGTCGGCCGGGTGGAGTCCCACCACCAGCGGGTGGCAGCCCCGGAACCGGCCGGGGAATCGGCCGTTGGGGTGGGTGAGACCGACGGCCGCGTAGACCTCCGGGGCCTCGGGGCCGGCGGGCAGGGCGGGCAGCCGGGGAGCCCGGCCGTCGGCACCGAGCAGGCGGACGTCGCGGACGATCCAGTCGAAGCGCTCGCCGCTGCGGTCGGTGAACTCCAGCCGCAGGAAGGTCCGGCCGCCGGTGGAGCGCCGGCGGTACCAGCGCAGCGGGCGAACTGCCACGAGCCCGGCGCTGCGCTCCCCCGCGAAGGCGGTCCCGACGTCCGGGTCGGCCACGGCGGCCAGCAGCGCGGACTGTTCCGCGGGGCCGAGTCCGGGTCCCGCCGACCGGGGGGTCCCGTGCACGGAGCGGTCCTCCGGCCGTACGGCGGGGCCCGCCGCCGGTCCCAGGGCGAGCAGTACGGGCCGGTGCATCGCGTACACGGGGTCGCCGCCCGTGACCTGCCCGGCGGCGACCGGCTCGGGCCGGATCCACCGCCGGTCGGCCCCCACGCCCGCCACGCAGGCCCCGCCCTCGGTGTCGAGGGTGACCGCGAGCGGCACGATCTCCCGCACGGGTGCCGGTGCCGTGGTCATACGGCCTCCAGGGCGCGGCCGGGCAGGTCCGGCAGGGGGTCGCGGCCCAGCATCCGCAGCAGGGTCGGCGCCACGTCCAGGGGCCGCCCGGTTGCCGCGGTTCCGGTGCCGAAGGATCCGCCGAGGCCGCCCCAGTACGACTCCCGGCGGTGCCAGCCGCTCTGCAGGGTGCGGTGCACCTGGGCCGACCAGTGGGTGTCGCCCAGCGGCAGATAGCGCCAGTCGTGGGGGACGAGGATCAGGTCGGGCGCCCGGTCGGCGGCGGGTCCGCGGTGGACGTCCTCGCGGCGCAGCACGTCGGCGAAGAGGGGTGCTCCGGTCAGCGGGTTGATGTGGGCGAGCAGGGCCTCGCGCACCCGGTCGGCGACGGCCTCGCGGCGGTGGGGCTCCACCGTGCCGTGCTTGTAGCGCCCGGCGGTGTTCAGGTTGACGCCCTGGGTGCCCTGGACCGCCTCGAACGCCTCGGTGGCGCTCCAGTCGGGGCGGCCGTCGGGCCCGTGGGTGAGCAGTCCGGCGGCGGCGAGCACCTCGTTGACGGAGCAGTACGCGCGCAGCGGGCCGAAGCCGATCTCGGAGAACGCCAGTACCTCGGTGTGCTCGTCGGCCCGGTCGAGGAAGCCGCCGAGTACGTCGTCGGCGAGGCGGTAGGCCCGTCGTACCGCCTGGTCCTCCTCGGGCACGGGGCTGCCCGGCTCCAGTTCCTGCCAGTAGACGTGGGAGAGCCGGTCGATGGCGGTGAGGTTGAGCACGAGCAGGTCGGGGCGCTCGCCCTGGCCGCCGTCGAACAGGTGGAGGGCGGCGTCGGCGCGCGACCGGTCGGCGTCGAGCACCTTGCCGGTGAACTCCCGCCGGTCCTGGCCGGTGAACCAGATGTTCACGTCGTGGGCCGGGCGGATGCCCTTTCTGCCGAGGCGGACGGGAAGGTCCCGCGGGTGGCAGGCGTGCAGGGTGCGGCGCATCGGGTAGGCGACGCAGGTGCCGTTGAGGGGGCGGACGGGGTGGGTGCCGAAGACATTGACGACCGCGGTGCGCAGGTCGGCGAGTTCGGGCCGCCGCCACAGCAGCGGGCGGCGGGGTGAGGAGCTGTCGAGCACGGCCGGTTCGTAGTCGGGGCTGTGCGCGTCCCAGTACGAGAAGACGCCGTGCTCGGCCGGGCCGTAGCCGGTGAAGGCGCTGATCAGGCCCGGGGGTTCATAGGGCACCTGTTCGGAGTGCATGGCGCCCCAGGCGCCCTCGGTCCGCAGCCTCGCGAACGCCGGCAGGTGCTCCGGGCCCCAGCGGTCGAGGAGTTCGGGCGCCGCCCCCTCGGTGACGAGGACGACGGCGCGGCGCCGGGGCATCAGGCGGCTCCGGCGCTCGGCGCACCCCCGGCGCGGGCCAGGCGCTCCTCGACGTAGTCGCCCAGGACGTTCAGCGAGTCGACGAGGAGCACGCTGAGGTCCTCGTCGTCTATCTGTATGCCGAACTCGTTCTCGACCCAGATGAGCAGTTCCAGGCCGGCCACCGAGTCGATGTCCAGCGCCTGGCGGAGGCCCTCCTCGGGCAGGGTGGCCGGGTCGCGGTCCAGGCGCAGGGCCTCGACGACCACCTTGCGCAGTCGGTCCTTGGTCTCGGCTGTCGCGGTCATGGCACGGTCCTCTCAGAGATAACCCATGGCGCTCAGGGTCCGGGCGGTCAGATCGTCCTCACGCAGGCTGCGTGCGGTGTCCTTCGGGTGCGGCTCGGGTGCGCCCGGATCGGGCAGGGAGGGCAGCGGTCCGTTGCCCGCGTCGAGCAGTTCGGGCAGGGGACGGCCGTGCACGGCGGCCGGGTGGCGCAGGCCGAGGTCGTGCAGCAGCGTCGGGGCGAGGTCGCACAGGGCGGCGGGCTCGTCCCGGCGGCCGGCCGGGACGCGCGGCGAGCGGTAGGACCACAGGCCCGCGTAGCGGTGCATCCCGGTCTGTTCGCTGGGGCGCCAGACTCCGCCGGACAGGCCGGGGTCGGCGAGCACTCCCTCGTCGGCGGGCACGAGCAGCAGGTCGGGTGCCGTGTGGGACATCGCGCCGGGATAGGCCTCCGCGCGGGGCAGCACGGCGGCGAACACCGGGCGGCCGGAGTCCGGGGCCCGCAGGGTGAGGAAGAGATCGGTCAACTCGGCGGTCAGGGCGCCCGTTTCGCCCTCGCGGACGACACCCCGGCGCTGACGGCCGGCGAGGTTGAGGTTGACTCCGTAGCAGCCGGGGGTGGGCATGTAGGCGCGGGTTCGGCCGAAGTCGACAGTGCGGCCGTCGGCGTCGAACCAGCCCGCGTGGCCGCCCTCGCCGGGCCGGGTGGCGAGCAGTCCGGCCTCCTCCAGCACGCTGTTGACGCCGAGGTTGAGCCGTCCCCGGCCGAGGCCGTGGTCGGAGACGAGCATGACCGGGGTGTCGTCCCCGACGATGGCCAGGATCTGTCCGATCACGGCGTCGACGGCCCGGTGGATCAGCTCGACGGCCTCGCCCCACTCGGCCTGTTCGGGGGTGGCGTGGCGTGGATGGCAGTCGTCGGCGAAGTGCAGGTAGTGGTGGCAGATCCGGTCGATCTCGGTGATCACCGCCATCACGACATCGGTCTCGTGACGCTCCATCAGGTAAGCGATGGAGCGGCCGCGGGCCGCGACATTGGCCAGTGCCTTGTCCAGATAGCCGTGGTCGCCCTGGAACATCGCCATGATGTCGGGCATGAACGGCGCTCCGGCCCTGGACAGTTCGCCGAGGAGCGTGGGCGGGCTGCTGAAGCGCAGGGTCCGCTCGAGCGGCCAGGTGACCTGGTAGCCGGGGAGGTCGCGCGGTGGGTGCGACATCGGCACGTTGATGATCCCGGCGCTCCAGCCCTGCCGGGCCAGCCACTCCCACACAGTGCTGCACCCGAAGTCGCCGGTGCCGGTGAGCCGGTCGCCGTAGTCGGTCTCCTGGGTGCCGAAGAACTGGTAGACGCCGTGGCCCCCGGGCCGGCGGGCCGTGACGAAGGTGCTCCATCCCGGTGCGGTGTGGGCGGGCCAGGTCGTCGTGGTGGTGCCGTACATGCTCTGTCCGAGCAGCGTGGCCAGGTGGGGCAGCAGCCCCCGCGCGATGAGCGGTTCCATCATCGCCAGGCTTCCGCCGTCGATCCCCAGGATCAGTGCCTTGGGGCGTGCGGTCACGGTGCCTCCTCCCCTCGGAGGCCACCTCGTGATGTGGGCGGCCGCTCCGGTGTTCGAGACTAGACAGGGGCCTTAACTGGAGTCAATATGAGTCAGCATTCGGCAACTATAGTCGTAAGAACCTGGTTGGTGAACGGAGCACTCATGACACCGTCGACCACCCCTTGGAGCGCCGTCGTCTTCGACCTGGACGGCGTACTGCTGGACACCACCGAGAACATGCGGCACGCGTTCGACGCGGTCTGGGCGGCGGCGGGCCGGGCGGGACCGGCGCCGTTCAGTGAATTCCTGGAGCACATGGGCGCCCCGCTCCACGTCATCCTGGGGACGTTCGGACTGCCCGCCGACTACGCCCCGGTGTACGCCGCGGCCAGCACCGCCCGCCTCGATCTCGTCCGGCCGTACGACGGCGTCGTCGCGGTGCTGCGGGCGCTGCGCGCGGCGGGCGTCCCGGTGGCCGTCGCCACCGGCAAGTCGCACCGGCGGGCCCTGGAGGCGCTGCGCGCCGGCGGGCTGTACGAGCTGCCGGACGTCGTCGTCGGCAGTGACCAGGTCCGCCTGCCCAAGCCCGACGCCGAGATCCTGCACACCGCGCTGTCGCTGCTGCCGGGCTCGCCGGTCCCCGCCGACCGGGCCGTGTTCATCGGCGACAGCGTGCTCGACCTGCGCTGCGGGGGTGCCGCGGGCGTGCCGACGATCGCCGCCGGCTGGGGCCAGAGCACCCGGGAGACCCTGCTGGCCGAGCACCCCGGCGCGTACGCCGAGGGCCCGCAGGACCTGCTCGCGCTGCTGCTGCCCGCCGCGAACCGGGAGGTCTCCGTTGGCTGACCACACCGAACGCGGAGAACGCGGCGGACGCGGAGAGCTGTTGCTGCTCAATGGGCCCAACCTGGGCCGGCTGGGCACCCGCAAGCCGGAGATCTACGGCACCACCACACTCGTCGAGATCGAGCGGGACGTGGAGAAGACCGTGGCCGCGGCGGGCTACACCCTGCGCTGTGTCCAGGACGAGAGCGAGGGCGCCCTGGTACGGGCCGTCCACGAGGCCGGGGACTGTGCCGGGGCGATCGTCAACCCCGGTGCCCTGATGATCGCCGGGTGGAGCCTGCGGGACGCCCTGGAGAGCTACCCGGGACCCTGGATCGAGGTGCACCTCAGCAACGTCTTCGCCCGCGAACCCTTCCGCCACAACTCGGTGATCTCGCCGCTCGCCTCGGGCGTCCTGTGCGGGCTGGGCGCGTACGGGTACCACCTCGCCGCCCTGGCCGTGCTGAACCTGCTCGCCCGCGACGCCGGACCGGCCGGGTGAACCGGCTGCTGCTCGCACCGCACCCCGACGACGCGGTGTGGTCCTGCGGCGGCATGCTGACACGGTGGTGCGCGGAGGGCGAACTGACCGTCGTGACCGTCTTCGACGGTGACACGGCCCACTCGGGGGACGCGGACACCGCGCGGCGGCGTGCGGAGGACGCCGCCGCGCTGGGCCGCTGGCCACTGCGCTCCGTGACGCTGGGGCTGCCCGAGGCGGCGCTGAGGCACGACGCCGAGGGCCGCCCCCTCTACGCGGGCCCCCTCGCCCTGCGCCGCGCCCCACACCCTCTGGACGCCACGCTCATCGGCCGCCTCGCCGCGCTGCTGCGCCCCCTGACCGCGGGCCGCGACGAGATACTCCTCCCCCTCGCCGTACGCACCCACGTCGACCACCAGCTGGTCCGCAGTGCCACCGAAGCGGCCCTCACGGCGGGCGGGGCCGGGGCGAGGGCCCGCGCGACGGGACCCGGCGTGACACGACCCGGCGCGGGAGGGCACGCCGCGGCGGAACCCGGCGCGGAAGGGCCCGGCCCCGCGGGTGCCCGCACCACGGAACCCCGGGTCGGACAGCCCATCGCCGCAGGGCCCGGCGCCGCGGGCACCCACACCGCGGAACCCGGTGCCACGCGGCCCGGCGCCACGCGGCCCGCAGCCGTGGGGGCCGGTGCCACGCGGCCCGGCGTCACAGGGGTCGGCACCACGGGGGCCCGCGCCGCGCAGACCGGGGCCGAGGGACCCCGGGTGCGTTACTACGCGGAGTTTCCGTATGCGCCGCCGTCGCCGGGGGGTGGGTACCGGGAGCACTTCGAGGGTGCCGAGTTCGGTGACTGGTTGCGCGGGGCGCTGGTGTACGAGTCCCAGGTGCGGGGGATGTTCGGCGGCGCCGCCGCCTTCGCTCGCGCGCTGGCGCGCAGGACGGGCCCGCCGCGCCGGTGTACGTGGAACTACTGGACGCAGGCCGCCACATAGGCCCGTACGCCGCCGCCCTCACCCAGCAGCAGCGGCAGCCGCCGCACCGACGGCAGATCGTGCAGGGCGCCGAACCGGCGGAGGTTCGCCTCGTGTTGCTCCCAGCGGTCCGGGCGGGCGTGGGTGAGGTGCACCCCCGCCCCCGCCGCCGGGACGGCGATCCGCGCTCCCGCGCCGCACAGCCGCACGCCCAGCTCCAGGTCCTCGCACCCCCAGCCCACCCCGAACTCCTCGTCGAATCCACCGACTTCCCCGAAGAGCGCCCGGGGCAGCGAGGTGTTGGCGCCCACACAGGCCGCCCAGGGGGCGACGGGCGGCACCTGTCCCACGTCCATGGCGTGGATCAGCGTCTCCAGTGTGTTCCGGACCAGCCGCCCCTCCTCCCCGGCGACCACCCGGGCCGCCGCGGCCGCCAACTCCCCGGCGCCCGCGCCCCCGTACCGGTCCAGCCACCTCCGGGCGCCCGGGAACTCCCGGAGCGGCCCGTGCGCCAGCACCCGCTCCCCACCGTTCTCCTGATGAGCCGTCAGGTGACCGGGCGCCGTAAGGATGTCGTCGTCGAGGAAAAGCAGCCTGTCGCCCCGCGCCGCCCGGGCGCCCGCGTTGCGCGCTGCGGCGCGTCCGCTCGCCGGCCCGGCGACCACGCGCGGCTTCGGCCCGGTGCCGGCCTCGCTCCGCAGCCGGTCCAGCAGCTCCCGGGTGCCGTCGGTGGAGCCGTCGTCCACCACCAGCACCTCGTACGGCCCCGGACAGCGCTGCGCGGCCAGCGCGGTGAGGGTCGCACGCAGCGGGGCCGCCTTGTTCCGGGTGGGGATCACCACGCTCAGCACCGGGTTCCCCCCGTCGTCCGGGCCGGGGTACCCGGCAGCAGGGGGCGGCCGGCGATCCGGTAGGCGTCCTCGAGCAGGCCCAGCACCTCGGCGGTGCCCCGCAGTTCGACCCGCCAGGGGGCGGACCTGCGGACCATGGCCAGGGTCGCGTCGAGCTGGTCGTCGTACTCCTTGCCCGGCACCGTCTCCACGGACCACTCGGTGCTCCGGCTGCCCCGCCACACCCGCAGGACCGGCCGGGTGACGCGGTTGGGGCTGAATCCGAACGTGGTCACCAGCTCCAGACGGCAGCGCTCGCCGTCGGCCGTCGTGCCGCGCACCTCGATCGTGGTGGTGTCGACGGTGACCTCACTGGCCCAGGCCGCGCGCAGGGACAGCACCGACCCGTCGCGGTAGTGGGCGCGGAGCCGGCCGTCGGTCTCCACGTCGAACACGCCGGTGTCCGGGTCCTGCCCGCCGGCCGCCGGACTGTCGCCCCGCCAGCGCGCGGCGCCGCGCGCAGCGTCCGGGGCGGGTTCCCGGAGTTCGGCGGTGAGGCCGGTGCGCTGGGAGCCCGGCAGCAGCCCCTGGGCGACCTCGGCCAGATGCCAGCCGAGGTCGAGCAGCGCTCCCCCGCCGGCCTCGTCGCGCCGGGTGAACCAGGAGCCCGGCCGGGGCACCCCGGCGGCCCGCAGCCACTCCGCGCGCACCTGGACGGGACCCGCGCACATCTGGCGTACGAGGTACTGGAGTCTGGCCACGTCGAGCCTCCGTGGCGAGGGCCGGCTGATCTGGAAGGGGGCCCCGGTGGCCCACGACCGCGCGTTCAGCCGGTCCAGCTCTGCCGTGGACAGGCACAGCGGCTTCTCGATCAGGGTGGCGACTCCGGCGTCCAGGGCGGCTCCGGCGGTCCGCTCGTGGAGGTGGTTGGGCGTCCCCACCACCGCCAGGTCGAGATCCCGCGCCAGCAGGTCGGGCAGCCGCGCCGCGATCGTGTCCGGCGGCAGTCCGGCCGCGGCGGCCGCGCCCGCGGAACCCGCTGAACCGGTGGATCCGGCGGACGCGGTGAGCAGTGGATCGTGCACCCCCACCACCTCGAAGTGCGGATGCGCGCGCAGTCTCGGCAGCCACACCTTTGCGTTGATCCAGCCGAAGCCGACCAGTCCGGTCCGCAGGACGCGGCCCACGGCTAACGCCCGGCCTCGTCCACGGCCGCCGCGATCACGGCGGCGACCCCGCGTACGACGCCGGGTTCGGCGAGCAGGATCCGGTGGTGCAGCCACAGCCCCCGGCTGCCGATGAGTTCGGCCTCGGGACAGCGCTCGGCGAGCTCCTCCACGGTGGCCTGTTCGGTGGGGCCCGTCCAGAAGCCGGCGGTGCGGTAGACGGGCGGGAAGTTGACGCAGGCGGGCACGTTGCGCTGCTTGAGCAGGCCGACGAGCCGGTCACGGGCCGCGGTGTCGAAGCGCTCGGCGTCCAGCGTGAGCAGATACATGTAGTACGGGTTGACGGTGACCCGGGGGTCGCGCTCCTGCGGCGCGACACCCTCGACCGGGGCCAGCAACTCGTCCAGCAGGGCGGCGCGTTCGCCCCGGGTCACCGTCTGTCCCGCCAGCCGGGTCAGCTGGGTGCGCAGGACGGCTCCGGAGAACTCGTTCATCCGCGCGTTCATTCCACCGGTCAGGTGCTGGTAGGTGGTGTCCTCCCGCGGCCTGCCCACGGTGTGCAGCAGATACGCGCGGTCGTACGACTCCCGGTCGGGGAAGGTCAGGGCACCGCCCTCGCCGGCGGTCATGAGTTTGCCGTTCTGGAAGCTGTAGCAGGCGATGGAGGCGTCGGCGCCGACCAGGACGCCGTCCCGGGCCGCGCCCTGGGCGTGCGCGGCGTCCTGGACGACCACGGCACCGAACTCGTCGGCGACCTTGTGCAGCGCGGCGAGATCCGCGACATGGCCGGCCATGTGGACCGGCATGATCACCCGGGTGCGCTCCGTGGCCACCGCACGCACCGATTCCCCGGTCAGACACTGGTGACCCGGGTCCACGTCGGCCGGCACGGGGACGGCGCCGGTGTTCTGCACGGCGAGTGAGGTGCTGACGAAGGTGAACGCGGGCACGATCACCTCGTCGCCGGGGCCGATGCCGTGTACCCGCAGGGCGAGTTCCAGGGCGTCGGTCCCGCTGTTCACCGCAAGGGCGTGGGGAGCGCCGTTGTAGTCGGCGAACTCCCGCTCGAACGAGGTGACTTCGGTGCCGCCTGCCCTCCACCACTGCCCCTGTTCGAGGGCCCGCAGCAGCGCGGTGCGTTCTCCGTCGTCGTACTGCGGCCACGCGGGCAGGTCGGCGGGACCGAGGGAGGGTGCGGGCTCCGTACCGGGGACGGGCGCGAACTCGTCGTTGATCGTCATGGGATGGGGTCTCCTTCTGTGGGGCGGGGACCGGCCTCCCGGCGGACCGGCCCGGCGGTCGGCCGGTGCCGGTCCCGGCCGGTGGCCGCACGGGATTCGGCCAGCAGCAGCGCGCCCTGGAGGGAGGCGCCGGCGCCGTGCACGGCCGGCGTCACCTCGGGCAGTGTGCTGCCGTGACGGATGCGATGGCGCAGCCGCGCGGTGAGCGCGGCGGCCAGGCCCACGGGCGCGGCACCGAGTCCACCGCCGAGCACCACCGCGGCGAACGGCAGCAGTTCGCCGATTCCGGCGACGGCCAGGGCGCAGGCGTCGGCGGCCGCGGCGAGTGCGGCGGTACGGCCGTCGGCCGTGGTGGCGCGGTGCAGCGCGGGGCCGGAGGCGTACGCCTGCAGACAGCCTCGCCGCCCGCAGTCGCAGGGACGCCCGTCGTCCGGGCGCACCACGAGGTGTCCCGCCTCGCAGGGCATGAGCTCGTCGAGGCGGGGCACGGGGGCCCCGGCGTTCCTCGGCGGCAGCCAGGCTCCGCCCACGCCGGTGCCGAGGCCGAGGTAGAGCAGTCCTTCGGTGCGGGGCCGGGCGAGTGCTTCGGCGTAGCCGGCGAGCAGGGCGTCGTCGTGGACGGCGAGTGAGTCTCCCCAGTGGTGGGCCAGTTGGGCGGGCAGCGGCCGGCCCCGCCAGGAAGGACGGCCCGGCCAGCGGCTGATCCGGCCGTGGGCGTCGAGCGTGGCCGGCAGGGCCACCACCGTGGTGCGGGGACGGGCGGCGCCCACGGTCCGCAGCGCGCGGTCGGCCGCCGCGGCCAGCTGCCCGAGATCGTCGTCCGGTGCGGCGTCCGGGGCCCATTCCACCCGGACGACCCCGCTGTCCACGCTGCCGCCGACGACTCCCGCGCCGGTCCGGCGAGCGCGTACGGCCGCCTTGGTGCCGCCGATGTCGACGGCCAGCACGACGTCGGGCCGGGCGGTGCGCGGCGGCGGGATCGGCTCGGGGGCCGGGTCCGGAAGGGGAACGGGGTCCCTCACCACCGTGCCCCGCCGTCCGCGCAGAGGGTCTGACCGGTGATGTACGAGGCCCCCGGCCCGGCGAGGAAGGCGACGGTGTCCGCGATCTCCGCCGCCTCGCCCAGCCTGCGCGCCGCCGTACGGGCGGCCGCCCGGTCGTCCTCCTCCGCGGAGTACACCCCGTCGGCGCCGGGTCGGGCCCGGATCGCGCCGGGGGCGACGACGTTCACGGTCACCCCGAACGGCCCGAGTTCCCAGGCGGCCGACGCCGCCCAGCCGGACAACGCGGCCTTGGTCGCGGCGTATCCCGGCTGCCCCGGCATGCCGGCCGTGCCCGCCCGCGAGCCGAACAGCACGATCCGGCCGTACCGGGCGCGCACCATCCGTTTGGCGGCGGCGGAGGCGAGTTGTTGCACGGAGCCGGTGTTCAGCCGCCACAGGCGGTGTTCCGCCGCGCTGTCGTAGGCACCGCTCAGCACCGGCCGACGAGCGGTGGCGCCGTGAGCGCACACCAGGATGTCCGGGGCGGGCCCCAGTTCCCCGACCCGGCCGAGGAGCGAGGCGGTCTCCTCCGCGTCCGCCAGGTCGGCCCGCAGAAACCTGGTTCCGGTCGCGGTGCCGAGCGGTTCGGTGCGTTCCGAGGGCGTGCGGTGGACGCCGACGACGGTCGCGCCCCGCGCGGCGAGCGCGCGGCAGACGGCTTCACCGAGATGGCCGGTGGCCCCGGTGACGAGGGCGACCCTGCCGTCCAGTTCGGTGGAGTGGTGATCGCTCATGAGGTCCCTCCGTGGCGGCCCGGCGGGGTACGGCCCGGCCCGGCGACGATCAGCGTGACGGCCGGGCTGCCGAGGTGCACCGTGCGGTGCACGGCGAATCCGGCGGCCCCCAGACCCGCGGTCAGCGTGGCCTCGGTGGGCCACGCCGATCCGCCGTGGGTGAGCCAGTCGAGCCGGATCTCCTGGGGCAGCCCGCCCGGGGCGTCGAGGAACACGTCGTCGATGAGCAGACGTCCGCCCGGGGCCAGCCGCGCGGCCAGGGCCCGCAGGTCACTGCCCGCCCCGGGCAGGTGTACGGCGTTGCAGACGACGACGAGGTCGAACAGTTCGCCGTCGGCCGGTGCCGGTACCTCCCCGGGTCCGCCCGGCTGCCCGGCACCGTGCGCGGACTGCTCCGCGAGGGTGCCGACGCGCAGCAGCCGTCCGGTCCTGGGGCCGCCGTGCGCGTGCACGTACCGGCCGGGTCCGCAGGTGATCTCCAGCAACCGTCCGGCGCGGGGGCCCGCCAGCCGGATCCCGATCCGGCTGCGGCTGTGCGCCGCCGGGGTGTGCATGGCCCGCTGGTACACCTCGCGCAGCGCGTCGTCGGGCCCCTCGGTGTCGAACGCGCGTCCCGCCGGTCCGCTCCGCGCGAGGGCGGCGAGCTGTTCCCGCGTGACCCAGGACCGGGAGAGCCGCTCCTCGAGCGTGAGAATGGCCATCACCCCGGCGTCACCGGAACCCGGCGCCGAAGCGTCCGGCCCGGCCGCGACGCCCCGGTCCGAAGCCACCGGAGGCGCCTGAGGCGCCGCGGTCGCCGGAACCACCGGTGGCACCGGAACCACCGGTGCCGCCGGATCCGTCGCAGCCGCCCGCAGCAGACCCGCGCTCTCGGCGACCTGGAGCAGCTGCTCGCAGACGTCCGCGTCGAGCCCCAGCTCCCCTGCGATACGGGCGGAGTCGGCGGGCCCCTGCCCGAGCAGTTCCACGACTCCCAGGTTGAGCAGCGCGAAGAGCAGTTCGCTGCGCTTGTGCGCCTGCGCGCACGCCACGAGTGCGGACTCGTCACCCAGGACGAGACGCCGCGCGGGCAACGGCTTGCCCGACCCTCCGCGCGGCAGTTCCCCGACCGCCCGGATGCGGTCCGGCACCTTGTACGGGGCGAGGTGGGCCTGCGCGTGGGTCCGCAGGACTTCGCCGTCGGCGCCGGTGCCGCGCAGGCTCACCACCTCGGCGCGCAGCCGGGTGGTGGGCCCGGTGGCCGTTCGCACGGCCACCGAGGTGATCCGCGCGTCCAGCACGTCCTCGTGGGACCGCAGTACGCTCTCCACCTCCTCGGGCGCGACCCACCGGTCGCCCCGGCGCACGGCCCGGCTCCGGCGGCCCAGGATCCTCAGCCCGTCATCCGGGTGGTAGCACACCACGTCCCCGGTGTCCCGCCAGCTCGGGTCCGGGTCCTCGGCCAGGGTGACGTGCAGCTCGCCCGCGGTTCCGTGCGGGACGGGAGCGCCGTCCTCCCCGACGATCCGGAAGCCGACCCCGTCCAGCGGGTGCCCGACCCGTCCGGCGGGTGCCCCGGCCGGGGCGCTGAACAGCGAACCGGTCTCCGAGGAACCGTAGTCACGGGCGAGCCCGATCCCGAAGGCGGCCCGGAACGCGTCGTCCAGGTCCTGGTCGACGGCGCCCGCGCCGACCATGGCCAGCCGCAGCGCGGATCCGGTGAGCGGGTTCCGGCTCGCGCGGGCGCTGAGCAGCCGGGCCACGGCGGGGACGAGGGGAAGCACGGTGGCGCCCTCCTCGATCTCCCGCAGCACGGCGCCGAGCGCGGCCGGCGGGTGAGCCCGGACGGTGGCCCCCGCCTCCAGGGAGGCGTGCAGCCAGCCCAGGGCGTACGCGTGCCACAGCGGAAGCGGCAGCAGCACCCGGTCCTCGGAGGTCAGACCCGCCCACGTCAGGTGCCGGCGGCCCTCCGCGTGCAGCGAGCCCACGGTGCGGGCCACGAGTTTGGGGGTTCCGGTGGTGCCGGAGCTGGGCAGCAGGACGGTGCGCGGACGGTACGCCGGTCCGTCCGCCGTACGCCGTGGCGCCACGGTCGCGGAGAACCCCGCTCCCCCGGTGTGCAGAATCCGTCCGCCGCCCGCCCGCGCGAGCCAGCGTTCGTGTTCGGCGGCGGGTGCGGCGGGATCGACGAGCAGCGGGACGGCGCCGGACCGGAGCACCTGCCGGTAGGTCTCGATCCAGTCGGCCCCGCCCCCTCCCGCGAGCGCCACGACCTCGCCGGGGGCGCAGTCGCCGCCGTGGGCCCCGGCAGCGACCGGCGTCGGCGGCCCGGCCGGATCGCAGGTCCCGGTGTCCGTCGTCCCGGTCACTTCCGCCCGGCCTGTTCTGCCAGGTAGCGCTCCTTGCCCTCGGCTATCAGCCGGCGGATCCCGGCCGGCGCGTAGGTCGGGGCGGAGCACAGTTCGTCGAGGGTGATCTCGTCGTCGAAGTACATGCTGAGGGTGTCCCAGGGGGTGAAGCAGCCCTTGCAGGCGTCGAGCCGGGGCCGGGGCGACAGCAGTGCCTGGTAGAGGCCGGTCTCACCGACCCGGCTCAGGGTGTCCTCCCAGTCGTCCTCCAGGAGGTTGCCCATGTTGGAGAACCAGATGTTCGGGCAGGGCGTCACGACGCCGTCGCTGAAGGTGGAGATCACCATGCGCGGGAGGTGGCAGCGGAAGGTGCGTCCGCCCTCCCGGTAGAAGCTCAGCAGGCGGTCGGTATAGGCGCGCGGCGGCAGCACGGCGGCGAACTCGTCGTAACGGGCCGCGAACTCCTCGATGTGGTGGACCTGGTCGGGTCGCACGGCGAACTGCCCGGAGTCGGGGCCGCGGACCGGGAAGGGGAAGAAGACAGGCGGCACGGGACGGTCCGCGAGCCAGGCGGCGAAGGCGGGGAGCTCGCCGACGCTGCGGTCGTTGAGCACTCCGTAGACCTCGACATCGAGACCGCTGTCGAGGATGGCGTCGATCCTCTCGACCACTTTGGCGTGCAGCTTCGCCGAGGCGACCCGGTGGGAGTTGCCGGAGTGCAGATGGCTGTCGAGCGAGACCTGGAGCACCACGTTGCCCCACTCGGCGAACGCGGCCAGGTGCGCGTCCCGCACCAGCACCCCGTTGGTCTGGATGACCAGCACCTCGTGCTCGGCGGCCTGTTCGCGCAGGAAGTCCATGACGCCGGCCACGAGGAAGATCTCGCCGCCGGTCACCTTCAGCAGCGGGACCCGGAAGGTGGAGTCGATGCGCCGGTCGATGAGGGGGAGCTGCTTGCCCAGCAGGCTGTCCGGCTCGTAGCTGTCGCGGGTCGGCGGCCGGAAGATCAGCTGCTCGGAGTGGGCCTGCTTCAGATTGCTCTGACCGGTGAGGCAGTACGTGCAGCTCAGATTGCATGAGTCCTCGTTCACCACGAGGTCGTTGCCGATGAGCCCGTCGATCATGTCCCGCCCCTTCGGTAGAGCCTGGGACGCCGATATTGACATCAGTCATTGACTACAGTCAATGCCGGGTAAGGAATGACTACCCAGCGCACGCGGGATCCGGAATAATGACCCCTGATCGAATCCCGCCAGGTGGCAACTGGAGTTACGCTTCACGACAAGTGGCATCAAGGGAACCGGGGGACCAGGGCCTGCGACCGGAAGGCCGGGGTGACCAGACCGCCGCCGGCCGGTCCCGGCGTTGTGTGAACGAGGTGAGTGAAGGTTGGGCACAGTGAGGAATCAGCACCCGGACTTCGGTCGGCGCCTGCGAGCGCGCCGCCGGGAACTGGGTATCTCCCAGCAGCAGTTGGCCGGCGACGTCGTGACGTCCAGCTATGTCTCACTGCTGGAGTCGGGCAAGCGCGCCCCGACCCTGGACGTCATCATCCACCTCGCCGACCGGTTGCAGATGCCGGTCGAGGAACTGGTCGGACAGAGCATCGCGGGCGCCATCGGCGCAGAGGCCTCCGCGTCCGGCACCGTTCACGCCAGTGTGTCCACGACTGTCCACGACATCCCCCCCAGGGCGAACGGAGCGGCGGCCGCGCGGCAGTCCGCGGCGCCCGCCCCGGCAGCGGCGGAACTCCGGCCGCCCCTGCAGATCCTCGCCGACAACGCGCTTCTGAGCAATGACTACGCACGGGCCATCGAGTTGCTGCGTACGCTCTACGACCGGCTCCGGGCCGAAGGCGATCTGACCAAGAGCGTGGAGACAGGATTCCAGCTGCAACGACTGCTCCAGACCCAGGGGGAGCACGAGCAGCGGCTCGATCTCCTGGAGGAGCTGATGGAGACCGCCGCCGACGGGGCGTCGCAGGTGGCGGTCGTGGCACTGTCCACGGAACTGGGCACCGCGCTGCGCGACACGGGCCATCTCGTGCGGGCGAGAACCACCCTGGAGCAGGCCACCGGACTCCTCCGGCCCACCGGTCTGCACGGCAGCTCCGAGCATGTGCGGCTGCTGGGCGCGCTCGTCTCCGTCCTGTGCGAACTGAGCGCCACCGAAGCGGTCCCCGACCTGGTCACCGAGATGCTGGCGCTGGCGGAGAACGCGGACACCCCGGGCATACTGGGCCGCTCCCAGTGGGTCGCCGCGATGGCCTACGACCAGCTCGGCCGCGGCGAGGAGGCGCGCACCTACGCGGCCAGGGCGCGCGAGAACCTGCCGCCCGCCACGATGACGCTGCGCGACTGGCTGCGCTTCTGCCGGTCGACCACGAGCATCCTGCTGAACACCGGCCATCTCGAAGAGGCCCACAACTGGCTGATCGGCGCCGAACACACCACGTCGCTGATGAACGTGCCGGCCGAGACGGCCGCGCTGACCGCGCTGCGCGCCCGGCACCAGGCGGCGCTCGGTCACCACGAGCGCGCCCTGGAGCTCTACTCGGAGCTGACCACCGACAACTCCCCGCTGTCCGGGCTTCAGCTGGCCCGGGTCTGCCTCGCCAAGGCGGAGGTGCTGCACGCCCTGAACCGGACGGCGGAGGCGCTGGAGGCCCTGCGTGCCGCCGCCGCGATCTGCGAGGAGAACGGGGCGTACCAGCTCGCCCTGCAGATGTGGCGCCGGATGGACGAGATCCGTCCGTCCTGAGGGTCCGGGGTCCGGGCCACTCCCGGGCTCCAGGCCGAAAGGGGTGAAGCGGCAATCCGCTTCACCCCTTCCGCATGCGGTGGTGACTACCTGGAGGACCCGGCCGGCACGGGTGCCGCCGAAGCCAGCCAGGGCCAGTCCTGCCCGGAGCGCCCCCCGCGAGCCCTCCAAGGCCAGTCCTGGTCCTCACTCGCGCCCGTACAGAGACCGCCGGTCCAGAGCCTGGCTCCGGTGTGGACGACATCCGGCTTCACCGCTCCCGTTCCGGCTCCCGTGACGATGCGGGAGTCCGTCGCAGCCCGGACGAGTGCGGGGGAACCCAGTAGTTCGGGATTCATCTGCCTGACACTCCTTACCTAGAGGTTCAGTCAAGCGAGACATTACTATAGTCATGACAGGCGGCATAGATGTTGCAAAGGGGGAGCCGTTGTCCCACACTTCGGGGAGCCCGACTTGACTATCGTCAGCATCCATCCCATCGAGAGGGAGGGCCGTCGTGGCCGATCAGGATCCCCTTTCCCCCCTGCGGTCCGCGCGCAAGATCCTCGCCGCCGTCGAGGCGGCGGAGGAGGTCGGTCTGCTGCACGCCGTGGCGCACGGCCCGGCCACGGCCGACGAGCTCACCGAGCGGCTCCGGCTGCACCGGGAGCCGCTCCTCGCCCTGCTGCGGATACTGGGCTGGCACGGCGTCCTCGGCGAGCGGGACGGCGGATGGCAGCTCACCGAGCCCTACCGTGATCTGCTGACCGGACCGCCCGGCCGGAGCGCCCGCCCCCTGCTGCGCATCGAGCGCTGGGCCGCCGAGGACCATCTCAACGCCGCCGGAGTGACCGCGGCCCTGCGGGGCCGGCGCCGCCCCACGGAGATCCCCGACGCGGAACTGCCCGCCCTCGCCGACGCCATGCTCACCGGGGCCCGCGCCTGCGCCCCGCACCTGGCCCGCCTGCCCGAGCTGCGCCACCGCACCGGCCTGGCCGACATAGCGGGCGGCAGCGGGGGCTACTCCATCACCCTGTGCCGCATGTTCCCCGGCCTGACCGCCACGGTCTACGACCGCGCGCCGATGCTGGAACACGCCGCACCGGCCGTCAAAGAGGCCGATCTCACCGACCGCGTACGGCTGGTCCCGTGGGATCTGCACACCGATCCGCTCGGCGGTCCGGGCGAGACACCGGGCGGCGCGCACGACGCGGCGCTGCTCTCCCATGTCCTGCATCTTCTCGACAGGCGGGAGCGGGTGCGGCTGCTGGCCCGCGTTCGCCGCATCCTCCCCGGGGGCGGACTGCTGATGATCCACGACTTCCTGTACGAGGAGCCGCCGGCCGGCTCGGCGCTGGCCGCCTCCGCCGTCGACTGGCTCTCGCTCGGCGCGGCCTACCACCCGGACACCGCCGCGCTCGCCGGTGAACTCGCCGAGGCGGGCTTCACCCTCCGGCGCACGGTACCGCTGAGCGCCCTGGGCACCACCATCGCCGTCGGCGAGCGGAACTGAAGGCCGTGCACATACTCGTGACCGGCGGAGCCGGATTCATCGGCAGCGCCTTCACCCGCGCCCTTCTCTCCGACGCCTACCCCGCGTTCGCCGGAGCGGCCGTGACGGTGCTGGACAAACTGACCTACGCCGGGAATCCGGCCAATCTCGCGCCCGTGGCGAACCACCCGCGCTTCCGCCTCGTGCCCGGTGACATCGCCGATGCCCCGCTCGTACGCGAGGTGCTCACCCCGGGCACCGTGGTGGTCAACTTCGCGGCGGAGACTCATGTCGACCGGTCCATCGCGGACTCGGGTTCCTTCGTGCACACCAATGTGACGGGCACCCACGTCCTGTTGGAGACCTCGCTCGAACGGGGCGCCGACCGCTTTCTCCAGGTGTCGACCGACGAGGTGTACGGATCCATCGACTCCGGCTCCTGGACCGAGCGGTCCCCGTTGTGCCCCAACTCGCCCTACGCGGCGTCCAAGGCCGCGGCCGACCTGCTCGCGCTCTCGTACTTCCGCACCCACCGGCTGGACGTCCGTATCACCCGCTGCAGCAACAACTACGGTCCGCACCAGCATCCGGAGAAGCTCATCCCGCGCTTCACCACCCTGCTGCTGGCCGGCCACACCGTCCCGCTGTACGGCGACGGCAGGCATGTACGCGACTGGCTGCACGTGGAGGACCACTGCCGCGGTATCCAACTGGCCCTGGACCGGGGCAGGCCCGGCGAGGTCTATCACATCGGCGGCGGTACCGAGCTGACCAACCGCCGCCTCACCCGCAAGCTGCTGGACGCGTGCGGCGCCGACTGGGGCGCGGTCCGTCATGTCACCGACCGCAAGGGGCACGACCGGCGCTACTCCCTGGACGACGGACGGCTGCGGGCCCTCGGCTACCGGCCGCGGGTGGACTTCGCCGAGGGGCTGCGGGCCACCGTCGACTGGTATCGCGCCCATCCCGGCTGGTGGACCGAGACCGCGGACGGTGCCCCGCCGGCCGGCGGACGGCCGCTCCCGGGCGGCGACCTGGACAGCGGCGAGAGGAGGAACACCCCGTGCGCGGCATCATCCTCGCAGGAGGCTCGGCTACCCGGCTTCGCCCGCTGACCCTGGTCTCGTCGAAGCAGCTCCTGCCGGTCTACGACAAACCCATGATCTACTACCCGCTGTCCCTGCTGATCGAGCTCGGGCTCCGGGAGATCCTGGTGATCTCCACACCGGAACACCGTGACCAGTACACGCGGCTGCTGGGCGACGGCAGCCGGCTCGGCATCCGCCTGGAGTACACGGTCCAGGACGCTCCCCGGGGGCTGGCCCACGCGTTGTTGCTGGCACGGCCGTTCATCGGCGGCCGGCGGATCTGTCTGGCGCTCGGCGACAACCTGTTCCACGGTCCGGATCCGCCCGGGCGGCTGCGCGAGAGCCTTGGCCGCCACCGGGGCTGCACCCTGTTCAGCCGCAAGGTCACGGAGCCGGAGCAGTACGGAGTGGCCACCGTGGACGCGCACGGCCGGGTGGTCGCTCTGGAGGAGAAGCCGACGCGGCCCCGCTCCGACCTGGCCGTGACCGGTCTGTACTTCTACGACAACGACGCCCTGGACAAGGCGGCGGCGCTGACTCCCTCACGCCGCGGAGAGCTGGAGATCACCGATCTCAACCGCTGTTACGTCCGTGAGGGGCGGGCTTCCCTGGTGGAACTGGGCGACGACTGGGCGTGGTTCGACACGGGCACGCCCGACAGCCTGCTCGACGCCGCCCAGTACATCCGTACGCACCAGCAGTTGCGCGGCCGGCCCATCGGCAGTCCCGAGGACGCCGCGTTCCGGGCCGGGCTGATCAGTCGCGAGGAACTGGTCCGGCAGTCCGGTCCGGTCCCCGCCCCCTCCTCCGCCGGCCCCCGGCGCGGTCTGCTCAGCGAGCACCGGCCGTGACCGGGGCGGGGACGGGGACAGGGACCCCGAGGGGCAGGGGCAGCAGCGGGGACGACCAGAGGAAGGGAGCCACCGTGGACGAGCGCAGAGCACGGATCCTGGCCGAGGTGCGCCGGCTCCACCAGGAGGAACGGCCGGAGGCGGAATTCCAGCCGGGCGTCACGGAGATCTGGCCCTCGGGCGCCGTACTGGACGAGAACGACCGGGTCGCGCTGGTGGAGGCGGCGCTCGGCCTGCGGATCGCGGCAGGCGCCGACTCGCGCAGATTCGAGGCCTCGTTCGCGCGCCGGCTGGGTCTGCGCAAGGCACACCTGACGAACTCGGGTTCCTCGGCCAACCTGCTCGCGCTGACCGCCCTGACCTCCCCGGCGCTCCAGGACCGCAGACTGCGGCCCGGCGACGAGGTGATCACCGTCGCCGCGGGCTTCCCCACCACGGTCAATCCGATCATCCAGAACGGTCTGGTGCCGGTCTTCGTCGACATCGAGCTCGGCACCTACAACACGACGGCGGAGCGGATCGCCCGGGCCATCGGGCCGCGCACCCGCGCCATCTCCATGGCGCACTCGCTCGGCAACCCCTTCGAGGCAGCCGAGATCGCCGAACTGGCCGACGCCCACGACCTGTTCCTGGTGGAGGACAACTGCGACGCGGTGGGGTCCACCTACCGCGGCCGGCTCACCGGCACCTTCGGGGATCTGTCGACCGTCAGCTTCTATCCGGCACACCATCTGACGATGGGCGAGGGCGGCTGTGTCCTCACCTCCAACCTGGCGCTGGCCCGGGTGGTCGAGTCGCTGCGGGACTGGGGGCGGGACTGCTGGTGCGAGCCCGGCGAGAACGACCGGTGCCTCAAACGCTTTACGTACCAGATGGGCACCCTGCCGGAGGGCTACGACCACAAATACATCTTCTCCCACGTCGGGTACAACCTGAAGGCGACCGACCTCCAGGCCGCTCTGGGGCTGAGCCAGCTGGCCCGGCTCGACGAGTTCGGCGCCGCCCGGCGCCGCAACTGGCGCCGGCTGCGCGAGGGCCTCGACGGGCTGCCGCATCTGCTGCTGCCCGAGCCGACTCCGGGCAGCGACCCGAGCTGGTTCGGCTTCGTGCTGACGATCGACCCCGGAGCGCCCTTCACCACGGCGGAACTGGTGGCGTTCCTCGAGCGGCGCCGGATCGGCACCCGGCGGCTGTTCGCCGGGAACCTCGTCAGGCATCCGGCCTACCAGGACGTACGCCACAGAGTGTCCGGTGAGCTGACCAACAGCGACCTCGTCACCAGTCAGACCATCTGGACCGGGGTCTACCCGGCTCTCACCACCGAGATGCTCGACTACGTCGTCGCCTCGATCAAGGAGTTCGTCGCGGCCCGCTGCTGACGGACAACGGACCGCCCCGGCCCCGCGGCCCGGTCGCCGCCACCCCCGGATTGGAGCACGCAGTGCGCGTACTGTTCGTCGTCTTTCCCCACACCTCCCATATGCACGGGGTCGTACCGCTGGCCTGGGCCCTGCACAACGCCGGGCACGACGTCCGGGTCGCCCTGCACCGGGACGCGCTGTCCCTTGCCACGGACGCCGGGCTGACCGCGGTGGCCGTCGGCACCCGCGAGCACCTCTCGGAGATCGTCGCGGCGAACCCGGACCCGAGCAGGCTGCCCAGGCTGAGCGGTTCCATGGCGCTGGACCTCACAGCGGGGCCGGGCCGGCTCCAGGCCCTGTGGATGCACTACACCGCGATGCTCTCGGGCTACCGTCCCGTCCTCCCCGACCTGGTGGACCTCGCCCGCCGCTGGAAACCGGACCTGGTGCTGTGGGATCCGCTGTGCGTGCCCGCGGCGGTGGCCGCCGAGGTGACGGGAGCCGCGCAGGCGCGCCTGTTGTGGGGCCACGACAACATCGGCTGGCTGCGCGGCAAACAGCTGGAGCAGCGTGCGGGAGCCGCCGGCGGCCGGGCGGCCCGGCCGCGCCGGGACCCGGTGGAGAGCCTGATGCGGCCGATGCTGGAGCCGTACGGTCTGAAGTTCCAGGAGGAACTGCTCCTCGGCCAGTGGAGCGTGGACCCGACCCCGAGCGGCATGCGGCTGCCGGCCCCGGCGCACTACGTGCCGATGCGCTGGGTGCCGTTCAACGGCGGTGCGGGCACGCCCGCCTGGCTGGACGAGCCGCCGCGCGGGCCCCGGGTCGCCCTGTCGCTCGGGGTGGGCGGCAGGGGCCGGCAGCTCTTCGAGGAGACGGGCGTCTCCTTCCACGACGTGGTCGCGGCCGTCGCCGGGCTGGGCGCCGAGGTCGTGGCGACCGGGCATCCGGGGCAGCCCGGGCCCGTGGGGGACCTTCCCGAGGGTGTGCGGGTGGTCGACTACATGCCGCTCAACCAGTTGCTGCCCACGTGTGCCGCGCTGGTCCACCACGGGGGTGCGGGCACGTACGCCGCGGCCGTGGCACATCGCGTTCCGCAGCTGGTCACTCCGGTGCCGTTCTGGTCGGAGGGCGAGGTGGCCCGGTACGTGACGGAGAAGGGCGCCGGACTCTCCCTGGACATCGCGGAGTTCGGGCTGAGCTCGCTGTGCGAACGGCTGGAGCGGATCCTCACGGAGCCGTCCTTCGGGGACGGCGCGGAACTGCTGGCCAAGGAGGCGCGGGAGGCACCGGGGCCCGCCGAACTGGTGCCGGTCCTGGAGGAACTGACCGTACGGCACCGGCGATGAGCGCCGCCGTGACGGCCGTACCGTACGGTGTCCCGCCGGGGGCCGCTCCCCGGCCGCGCCTGGACCCGTCCGTCGCGGAGCGGCTCGCCCGGTCCGCCGCCGCCCGGGAGGGTGCGCACATCGCGACGGCGGAGATCCCGGACTGGCTCCGCGAGCGGGCGCGGGCGCACAGCTTCCGGGTGCGGCGGATCCCCTTCGACGCCCTTCAGGGCTGGGCGTTCGAGGAGACCACCGGCAACCTCGTGCACCGCAGCGGACGCTTCTTCGCCGTCGAGGGGCTGGCGGTGTCCACCGGCCCCGACGGCACCGGCGCGGACACCACCGACGGCGGGCGCGGCGGGCGGTGGCAGCAGCCGGTGATCGTCCAGCCGGAGGTGGGGATCCTCGGGCTGCTGTGCCGGGAGATCGCCGGTGTGTGGCACTTCCTGCTACAGGCCAAGATGGAGCCGGGGAACATCGGCCCCCTACAGCTCTCCCCGACCGTGCAGGCCACCCGCAGCAACTTCACCAAGGTGCACCGGGGCGGTGGCGTGCGGTACGTCGAGTTCTTCACCGACTCGGGACGGGGGAGGGTGATCGCCGACGTGCTCCAGTCCGAGCACGGCTCCTGGTTCCACCACAAGGCCAACCGCAACCTGGTGGTAGAGGTGCAGGAGGACGTGCCGGAGCACGACGACTTCCGCTGGCTGACGCTCGGTCAGATCCACGCACTGCTGGCCCGTGACCACGTGGTGAACATGGACGCCCGCACGGTGCTGTCCTGCCTGCCCTTCGCCGACCCGCACCCGGACGCCCTGCACCGGGACGTGGAACTGGTCTCCTGGCTCACCGGGCTGCGCTCCGCGCCCGGGCTGCGGGCCGAACGGATGCCGCTGGCATCGGTATGTGACTGGCGCCGTCTGGCCGACCGGATCGAACACCGGGAAGGCCGCTGGTTCCAGGTGGTGGCCGTCGACGTCCGGGCGGACAACCGGGAGGTCGGACACTGGACGCAGCCGCTGTTCGCGCCGGTGGGCACGGGTGTGACGGCCTTCGTGCTGCGCCGATTCGGCGGAGTACCGCATCTGCTGGTCCGGGCCGCGCAGGAGGCCGGCTGCCGGGACACAGTGGAACTGGGCCCCACCCTCCAGTGCACACCCGGCAACCACGACACACCGCCGCCCTTCCTGGACCTGGTGCTGGGGGCCGGCCCGGACCGGATCGTCTACGAGGCGCACCACAGTGAGGAGGGCGGCCGGTTCCTGCGCGCCGCGACCCGCTGCCTGGTCGTCGAGGCGACGGAGGAGGAGGCGCCGCTGAGCGCCCCCGAGAACTTCCGCTGGGTCACACCCGGTCAGCTCACCGCCCTGGTGCGCCACGGTCACTACGTCAATGTGCAGGCCCGCACCCTGCTCGCCTGCCTCAACAGTTCGCTGAGGCAGGACTGATGGACACCGTACGGTTCGGAGTCCTCGGCTGCGCCGGCATCGCCCGGCGCCGGATGCTGCCGGCCATGGCCGCCGACCCCGGGATCACCGTCACGGCTCTCGCCTCGCGCCGCCCGGCGACCGCGGACTCCTGGGCCGCCGAGTACGGGTGCGCCCCGGAGTACGACTACCCGGCCCTGCTGGACCGTGGCGACGTCGACGCGGTGTACGTGCCGCTGCCGGCGGCGCTGCACGCCCGGTGGACCGAGGCCGCGCTGCGGGCGGGGAAGCACGTCCTGTGCGAGAAGCCGCTGACCACCGACGCCGGACGGACCGGTGAGCTGCTCGCACTGGCCCGCGTCCGGGGTCTGGTCCTGGCCGAGAACGTGATGTTCGTCCACCATCCGCAGCACGAGACCGTACGCCGTCTCGTGGCCGACGGCGCGATCGGCGAACCGCGCTCGCTGCACGCCGCTTTCGAGGTGCCGCCCCTGCCGGAGGACGACATCCGGCACCGCCCGGACCTGGGTGGCGGTGCCCTGTTCGACGTCGGTGTCTACCCGGTACGGGCTGCGCTGCACCTGCTGGGCGGACCCCTGACCGTGGTGACCGCCGAACTCACCCACTCCCCCGTCCACGGGGTGGACATGGGGGGCGGGGCCGTGCTGGCCGGCCCGGGCGGGGTCACGGCCGAGCTCTCCTTCGGTCTGGACCGCCCCTACCGCTCCCAGTACGTGCTGCACGGCAGTACGGGCCGCCTCACGGTCGACCGTGCCTTCACGCCGCCCGCCGGACACCGTCCGCGGATCCTTCTGGCGGACGGCTCGGGCGAACGCGTCCTGGACCTCGCGGCGCACGACCAGGTGGCCGCCGCTCTGGCGGCCTTCACCGCCGCCGTCCGCACGGGCCGCGGCCCCGACCCCGTAGTCCTCGACGAGGCGGTGCTCCTGCGGGACATCCGCCTGACCTCATCACGGAGGCCGATGTGATCAATGTGTTCCAGCCGAGCCTGGGCCAGGAGGAACTGAGTGCCGTGGCGGAGGTGTTCGCCGACAACTGGCTCGGTCACGGGCCCCGCACCGGGCGCTTCGAAGCGGAGTTCGCGGCGCATCTCGGGGTGCCGGCGGAGCAGTTGATCTTCATCTCGTCCGGGACGGCGGGTCTCTACCTCAGTACGGAGCTGCTGGGGCTCGGGCCGGGGGACGAGGTGGTGATGCCCACGATCAGTTTCGTCTCGGCCGGCAACGCCGTGGCCGCGACCGGCGCCCGTCCGGTCTTCTGCGATGTGGACCCGCACACCCTCAACCCGACCGCGGAGCACGTCGAACGGATGCTGACCGACCGCACCCGGGCCGTGCTGGTGCTGCACTACGGAGGACATCCCGGGGACATAGCCGCGATCGCGCGGCTGTGCGAGGAGCGGGGCGTACCGCTGATCGAGGACAGTGCGTGTTCGGTCGCCTCCCGGGCCGGCGGCCGGGCGTGCGGCACCTTCGGCGCGCTGTCCGTGTGGAGCTTCGACGCGATGAAGCTGCTGTCCACCGGAGACGGCGGCATGCTCTACGTCGCCGACCCGGAGCTGGCCGCCCGGGCCCGCCGTCTGGCGTACCACGGCCTGACCCATGTCAGCGGCCTGAGCGCGGCACAGAGCGCCCGGGCCGCCGGAACGAAGGACGCCACGGCCGCGGAGACGGCAGAGGCCATGGAGACGGAGGCGTCCGCTCCGCTCGGGTCCGGTGTCCACGGGCCCGGGGCCCGGGTGCCGGTGCGCTGGTGGGAGCTCGACGTGCGGGACTTCGGCCGGCGCGTGGTGGGCAACGACCTCACCGCGGCGATCGGCAGCGTGCAACTGCGCAGGCTGGACGGATTCCTGGCCCGGCGCCGGGCGATCTCGGCGGCCTACGACCGGCTGCTGGCGGGGCTCGACGGCGTACGGCTGCCTCCCTCCCCGCCCGCGGGGCACACCTCCTCCCCCTACTTCTACTGGGTGCAGCTGGCCCCCGGCGTACGGGACGCCGTCGCCTCCGACCTGCTGGAGCGCGGCATCTACACCACCTTCCGCTATCCGCCGCTGCACCGCGTGCCCGCGTACGGGCCCTGCGACCAGTTCCTGCCGGGCGGCGAGCACGCCTCCGACACCACCCTTCTGCTGCCCCTGCACCAGGGGCTCGACAACGCGGACGTCCTCCGGGTCGCGACCGAGTTCCGTGCCTCGGTCGAGGCCCGCCGCCCGGTCCGGGCCGGGGACGCCGCATGACCGGGTCACCGGCCGGACGGTGGTCCGGGCGGACCGTGGTGGTCACGGGCGCCGCCGGCTTCATCGGCTCGCACTTCGTCGAGGCGCTCCTGGCCCGGGGCGCGTACGTCGTCGGCCTGTACCGGCGGGACAACCGCGGGGTGCTGTCCCAGCTGCCCGTCTCGGACCGGCTGCGGACCGTCCGGCTCGACCTGGTCGACGAGGCGGCGCTGAACGGCGTCCTCGCCGGCACACCCGGCGGCACGGCGACCCTGGTCCACTGCGCCGCCCTCACCGGCGACCTCGTGTACCGGCGGGCCCGTCCTGCCACGGTCCTCGACGCGAATGTGCGCACGGTGTCGAACGTGCTCGGCTGTGCCCTGCGGCACGGCGTCCGCGACACCGTGCTGCTCAGCTCCGGCGAGGTCTACCTCAGGGCGACCGAGCGGCCCACCCGCGAGGAGGACGACTTCCGTACGTCCCTGCCCTACGCCCCGGACGGCTACTACCTGTCGAAGAACTTCGCGGAGATCCTCGCCGGGACGTACCGCGAGGAGCACGGGATGAACATCTTCTGTCCCCGGCTCACCAGCGTCTACGGTCCGCGGGACGACTTCGGGGCGGACACCGCCCGGGTGGTGCCGCGCATGTTCGCCAGGGCCGCGGCGGGCGAGGCCATCGAGATCTGGGGCGACGGCAGCCAGACCCGCACGTATCTGTACGTCACCGATCTGGTCGAGGCGACGATCCAGATGGTCGAGCGGGGCACCCACCACACCGTGAACATGGGCAGCGCGGAGACGGTCACACCGGTCCGGCTGGCGCGGCTGGTCTGCGCCGCGCTGGGCCGCCCGGAGCGGATCACCTTCGACCGCGGCCGGTCGGGCGGACGGTCCCATCGCACCTTCGACCTGCGGAAGATGGGCGAGGTGACCGACTTCCGGCCGCGCGGACTGCGGGAGGGACTGCGGCAGACCGCCGACTGGTACCGGAAGCACGGGGCGGCGCCCGTGTGAGGGCGGTCATATGCGTTCCGGCGCGTACGCACCTCCCGTCGGCGACGGATCGAACTCACCACATCGGACAGGGACCGGCCGAGGTCCGGACCCTCGACAGAAAGCTGCCTGACATGTCACATTGCCGTATATGCGGTGGCCCGGTACGGGAGTTCTTCGACTTCGGGCGCCAGCCGGTGTCGGACGTGTTCCCCCGGCCCGAGGAGATCGGCACGGAGCACTTCTACCGTCTCGCCGTCGGGTTCTGCGACACCTGCACGATGGTGCAGCAGTCGCAGGAGGTGTCGCGGGACCGTATGTTCCCCGCCGACTACCCCTACCGGTCCTCGGGTTCCGCGCTGATGCGCCGCCACTTCGAGGCGACCGCCCTGCACTATCTGGAGACGGAACTGCGCGGGGACGATCCGTTCTACGTGGAGATCGGCTGCAACGACGGCATCATGCTCGGCTCGGTCCGGGCGGCGGGCGTACGGCATCTGGGGGTGGATCCCGCCGAGGACGCGGCGCGGGTGGCCGGAGCCGGGGGAAGCCGGGTGCACGTGGGATTCTTCGAGGAGTCGACCGGGCACCGGATCCGGGAGACGGAGGGAGCCGCGCGGCTCGTCTTCTCCGCCAACACGATCAGCCACATCGCGTACGCCGACTCGGTCTTCGCGGGTGTGCGCGCTCTGCTCGCCGAGGGCGGTGTCTTCGTCTTCGAGGACCGCTACCTCGGCGACATCGTCCACCACACCTACTTCGACCAGATCTACGACGAGCACTTCTACCTGTTCTCGGTGCGCTCGGTGCAGGCCATGGCCGAGACCTACGGCTTCGACCTGGTGGATGTCGAGCATCTCCCGGTCCACGGCGGCACCATGCGGTACACGACGGCCCGGGCGGGTGAGCGCACCCCACGGGAGTCCGTGCCCCGGCTGCTGGCCGCCGAGCGCGAACTCAAGCTCGCCGAGTGGTCCACGTACGAGAGCTTCGCCGCGAAGATCGAGTCCAACTGCCGGGAACTCATCTCGCTGCTCGTGGACTTGAGGGAGCAGGGCAAGCGCGTGCTGGGCTACGGGGCGACGTGCAAGAGCGCGACGGTCACCAACTACTGCGGTATCGGGCCCGATCTGGTGTCCTTCGTCTGCGACTCCACGCGGGAGAAGCAGCACCGGGTGACGCCTGGTGCCCACATCCCGATCCGCCCGCCGGAGTCCTTCGCCTCGCCGTACCCGGACTACGCGGTGCTCTTCGCCTGGAACCACGCGGAGGAGATCATGGCGAAGGAGCAGGAGTTCAGAGCCGCGGGCGGCCGGTGGATCCTCTACGCGCCCGACGTCCGCGTCGTCTGAGCGGTCCGGCGCCGTCGCCCGGGGTCCTCACAGGTCGCCCGGTGTGTTCGGACCCGTCCCGGAGAGCCGTTCCCGGACGTGTTCGCGGAGCCGTTCGCCGGCGGCGGGCTTCGTGGACCTGGGGCGTCGCGCCATGAGCTCTGCCTTCCCTTGTGCCACCGGAGCCCGATACCGGCGGTGAGGTCATCGGCTCACGGGGGTGAAGGTGACCGGGAGGGCCTGGGGGCCGCGGAACGTCGGGGCGTAGCCCCAGTCGACCTCCTCGCCCGGGATGTCCAGGGTCAGGTCCGGCAGGCGGCCGAACAACGTGGTGATCGCGATCTCCGTCTCCAGCTTCACCAGATGGCTGCCCAGGCAGGTGTGCGTGCCGTGGCCGAACGCCAGGTGCGGGCGGGCGTCCCGGGTGAGGTCCAGGGCGCCGGGGTCGGGGAACCGGTCCGGGTCGCGGTTCGCCGCCGCCAGCGACAGCAGCACCACGTCGCCCTCCGCCACCCGGGCGTCCGCGATCGTCATGTCCTCGACCGCGTACCGGTACTCCGCCACATGCGACGGCGAGTCCAGGCGCAGCAGCTCGTTGACCGCCTGGGACCAGTCGATGTCGCCGCCGAGCAGGGCGGCTCGCCGGCCGGGGTGGGCGAGCAGGCGCAGGACGGTGGTACCGAGGAACTGGATCGTGGTGATGTGACCGGCGCCGATCAGCGTCATGACCATCACCTCCAGCTCGTCCCCGGTCAGCGCGCCCGACTCGATCAGCCGCGTCGGCAGGTCGTCCCCCGGGTGCGCGCGTTTGTAGGCCACCAGCTTCCGGACGTAGTCCAGCACCTCGGCCAGTTTCACCTCGTCACGCGGCTGCTGGAACTTCGCGCGGTACCACATGTCCAGCACGTCGGCGGCGGGTGCGCGCTCGGCTTCCGGGATGCCGAGCAGGTCGTGCATGACGGCGACCGGGACCTGTCGGGTGTACTCGGCGACGAGGTCCGCGCGCCCCCGCCCGGCGAACGACTCGACGGCGTGCGCGCAGGTCCGGGCGGTGCGTTCGCGCAGGCGGGACACCGCGGCGGGGGTGAACGCCGAGGCGACGAGACGGCGCAGCCTGGCGTGTCCGGGTTCGTCCAGATTGGACAGACCGGGCGGGTGCGGGTCGGGGTTGACCGGGGCGCCGCTGCCCAGGCGGCGGTCCGCCAGGCAGGCGCGGACGTCGTCGTACCGGGTCACCAGCCACATCCGGCCCGGGATGTGCGGGCCGCCGACGGGGCAGACCGGGTCGTGCTCGCGCAACCAGGCGTAGCCCGGGTACGGGTCGGCGGTCACGACGGCCGGCCGGCGATCAGCAGCTTCTCCAGCGGGGACGCGGCGAGCGGCACGACCCGCGTCTCGGTGAGCCCGGCCTCGCCCAGCCATGCCGCGAGGTCGGCGTAGCGGTGCAGGCCGCCGCCCTGGCCCTGCCACAGGGTCAGGTCGAACGTGCCGAGGAACCCTCCCGCGGCCGGGCCCAGCCCGGCCGGTGGTTCCCGGTCCTGGTCGAGGATGGCGATGCTCCCCGTGGGGGACAGCGATTTCGCCGCGCGCCGGAGCAACTCGCGGCATTCCTCGGGTTGGTGGGCGTGCACGACGTTGAACAGCAGCACCAGGTCGTACCCGGAACCCAGGTCGTCGGTGAGGTAGTCGCCCGCCCGCGCCGTCACCCGGTCCGGCGGGGCGTCTTCGCGGAGGGCGGCGATCGTCTCAGGCAGATCGAAGACGGTGGCCCGCACGTCCGGGCGACGGCGGCACAGTTCGACGGTGTGGTCGCCGTGGCCTCCCCCGATGTCCAGGACGGTGGCCGCGGGAGGCAGCGCGGCGGCGATGCCGTCGGCCAGGTCCGCGGCGGCGGCGGCGAACATCCGGCGCAGGCGGGCCGCGGTGGCGGGGCGCTCGCGCAGCCAGGTGTAGAAGCCGCGGCGGGGCGTGCCGGTGCGGATGGTGTCCTCGACGTCGGCCCAGTACTCGAACAGCACCTCGTGCCAGAACAGTTCGACGTCGACCGGACCGGGCGTGGCGGCGATCGTGACCCCGTCGTGGTCGTCGTCATGCCGCAGGTAGCCGAAGGTCACCAGGACATTCACCAGGCTGCGCACCCCGGCCGGGTCACCGCCGATCGTGGTGGCCAGCTTCTCGACCGGCAGCGGGCCGGCTTCCAGCGCGGTGAACACCCCGAGCCGGACACCGGCGATCATGGCCCGGTACCCGGCCGCGCCGAGCCGGTCCAGTACCGGAGCCGGGACACCAGGGGATTCTTCGGACAAGGGCATGATCATCCACTTCCGGAAAGCACGCCGGCACCGGTGAGGAAGTCCAGGTGCCTGCGCAGCATTCGCTCGTTGGCCGGGGGGAACGCCACCCCCGCCTCGGCCGCGGCGGCCCAGGTGCGGGAGCAGTCGAACCGCGGGTGCGGGCGGGGGCGTTCGGGCAGGGAGAAGGCGAGCGGGGCGAAGGGCCCGGCCGGATCGGCGAGCATCCGCTCCCGCCATACGTGGTACGGCACCACCTCGGCCGGGTGACCGGTGGAGGTGAGGGCGGCGGCGACGGCGGCACGGGTGAGGCCGCCGTCGCCGTGGTAGTGGTGGTCCCGGCAGAGGTGGTCCGGGGCCTGTGAGAGCGCGACGATCGCTGCGGCCACCGTGTCCACGGGCACCATGTCCAGCACGTCGGCGGTGTCCGGGACGGCGCCCACGGCGACGCATCCGGCGAGCCAGCGGCTGAACGCGGAGCCCGGGTCGGCGGCGCCGGTGGCCGTGTCGCCGACGATGGCCGCGATGCGGTGGATCGAGACGGACAGGCCGTGGCCGCGGGCGGCGCCGGCCATGGCGTCGGCCACCCATTTGCTGAGGTCGTAGCCGCTGGTGAGGCCGCTCGGGTCGGTGGGAGCGTCGGCCTCGGTGACGACGCGGCCGACGTAGGCGTCACCGAGGAAGACGCCGAGGGTGGAGATCAGGTGCAGCGGGGCGCCGCTGTCGCCGGCCAGGCGCAGGAGTGCGGCGGTGGCGTCGATGTGGGCGGGTTTGAGGGCGTGGTAGGACGTGGCGAAGTGCGGTACGGCGGCGTTGTGGTAGATCGCGTCCACGGTCGTGAGGGTGTCGTGATCCTCCGTGGACAGACCGAGGCCGGGTGCGGACAGGTCGCCGGGGACCGGGATCACGCGGTCGGTGACCGGCAGCCGGTCGATCGAGCCCTGGCGGACGAGGCAGTGGATCCGGGCGTCGGTCCGGGCCAGGAGCTGGTCGAGGAGATGGCGGCCGAGGAAGCCGGTGGCGCCGGTGAGCAGGATCCGGCGCGGCGTGGCCGCCGGGGGGACGCCGGGCGGGTGGCCGGTACGGAGACGGATGTCGGGCGGGGGGACGGCGTCGGCGCGCAACCGGTCGACCGTGGGCAGGTCCGCCGGGCCACCGTCGTCGATGGCTGCCGCGAACGCCGCCACGGTGGAGGCGGTGAACAGTGTGCGCATCGGCACGGTGACGCCGAGGCGGTCGCGGACGGCGGCGAGGACGTGGGCGGCGATGAGCGAGTGCCCGCCGATGGCGAAGAAGTCCGCGGTGCGGTCCAGTTCCACGTCGGACCGGTCGAGAACGGTGGCCCAGATGGCGGCGACGGCCCGCTCGGTGGCGGTCCGGGGCGGATCCGCCGGGGCAGTGTGGTCGGCGGGGTTGGCGGGGGG
The DNA here is from genome assembly GCF_044456085.1 of Streptomyces sp. NPDC051018. Classification (NCBI taxonomy): domain Bacteria; kingdom Bacillati; phylum Actinomycetota; class Actinomycetes; order Kitasatosporales; family Streptomycetaceae; genus Streptomyces; species Streptomyces sp. NPDC051018. The sequence continues at coordinate 83,211 of NZ_JBITFN010000013.1, read as the reverse complement.
TTCGGGGAGGGCGGTGCTGTCGACCTTGCCGGTGCTTGTGGTGGGAAGGGTGTCGAGGACGACCACGGTGTCCGGCACGAGATGCGCGGGCAGGCGGTCGGCGCAGAAGGCGCGCAGGACGGGAGCGTCCGGGACGGCGGCCCGCGAGTCGGGGGTGGTCGGATCGGGTGCGTTCGGGGTGGGTGTGGTCGGGGCCGGGGCGCCGACGTAGCCGATGAGGCGGTCGCCCCTGGCCACCACCACGGCCTCCGTGACGGCCGGGTGCGCGGCGAGTACGGCCGCCACCTCCCCCGGCTCCACCCGGTTGCCGCGGATCTTGATCTGGTCGTCGGCCCGGCCGACGAAGTCGAGTGTGCCGTGCGGGCTGAGCCGGGCGAGGTCGCCGGTCCGGTACATACGGGCGCCTGGGTGGGCGCCGTACGGGTCGGCCGGGAACGCCGCGGCGGTCGCGGCCGGGTTCCCCCGGTACCCCCGGGCGGGCGCCAGCCCTCCGATGTAGACCTCACCGACCACGCCGACGGGCACCCGGCGCAGAGCCCGGTCGAGGAGGTGGACGCGGACGTTCGGCAGCGGGCGGCCGATCGGCAGCCGGGTGGGGTGCTCGCGGCCGTCGACGGTGCGATGGCTGGTCGCGCAGACGGTGGCTTCCGTCGGGCCGTAGTGGTTGTGGAGGGGAACGCCGTGCTTCGCCCACGCGCGGACGGTCCCCGCCGGGACGATGTCGCCGCCGACCATCATGATCTCCAACGGGAGGCGTTCCCCGGCGAGATCGGCCACCCAGCGCTGCCAGAGGGGAGCCGCCGTGTCCACCGCGGACAGCCGGTGCTCGACGCAGAGCCCGAGGAGGTCCCGCCCGGTGAGGCTGCCCGGGTCGGGGTGGATGACCAGGGTGGCCCCGGCCGCGAGCACCGGGAAGATGTCGCCGAACGCGGCGTCGAAGTGCGGGGGCGGGACCATGAGGAGGCGGTGCGCGGCGGTGAGGCCGTGTTCGGCGATGAACGCGGTGGTGAGGTTGAGGAGAGTGTCGTGCTGGACTTCGACGCCCTTGGGTTCGCCGGTGGAGCCGGAGGTGTGGACGACGTAGGCGAGCTGGGACGGGTGGATGGGCGTGGGTTCGTGGTGGCCGGTGGCCCGGAGGGCGTCGCGGGTCAGGACGGTCTTCGCACCGCAGGCGGTGATCAGGGCGTGTTGGCGGGAGGGCGGCTGGGCGGGGTCGATGGGGATGAAGCAGCCGCCCGCCTTGAGCACGCCGAGGATCGCGATGATCGCGTCGGCGCTGGACGGGATGGTGATCGCGACCGGGTCCTCGCTCCGGATGCCGGCCTCGCGCAGCTGGCGGGCGACGGCTGAGGATCTCCGGTCCAGGTCGCGGTAGGTGAGGGGCGTGGCGGCGAGGTCGAGGACGGCGGTGGCGTCAGGGGTCCGGGCGGTCTGGGCCGCGATCAGGTCCACCACCGTCGTGGCGGCCGGTCGGGTGTGGACGGCCGGGCCGGTGGACGGCGTGTCCGGTCCACCGGGGGAGCCTGGATCGGACCGGGTGCCGAGGGCGGTGTGGACGGCGCTGTCGGCCGGGGACAACAGGTCCAGGTGGGACAGCGGAAGACCGGGGTGGCGGACCACGGCCTCCATGACCGCCAGCACCTGGTCGGCGATCCCGGTGATCGTGTCCGCCCCGTACCGGTCGGTGCGGTAGTCGATGAGGGCGGGCCAGTCGTCCTCGCGTTCCCTGATGTGGAGGGTGAGGTCGAAACGGCTGGTGGCGCGGTCGATCGGCAGCGGGGTGGTGGTCAGGCCGGTGAAGGTGACGGGGGCCGTCTCGCGGTTGAGGACCAGCATGGTCCGGAACAGGGGGTGGTCCTCCCGTGGGGTGGGGACCGTGGTGAGGATGTCGGCCAGGGAGACGTCGGCGTGGTCCATCGCGTCGGCCACCACCCCGGCGGCGTCGGCGAGCAGGTCGCGGGGGGTGGCTCGGCGGTTCGTGCGGAGCCGGAGCGGGAGCGTCGTGACGAACATGCCGATCACGTCGTCCCACCCGGTCGGGCGGGTGCCGACCGGGGCGCCGACGACGAGGTCGTCACCACCGTCCCGGGTGGCGGAGACGATGGCGAAGACGGCGAGGAGACCGGCGAAGGTGGTGGCCCGCTCGCCCCGGCACCAGGCGGCGAAGCGGCGGGCGAGCCCGGCCGGGACGGTGAACCGGTGGGTGGCACCGGGGACGGCGCCCATGCGGCGGGGGTGGGCCGGGTCCGGGCCGGATTCCGGGTGCGGCGATCCGCCCGTCGTGGGGGTCGGGGCCGTGCCGTACGGGTGGTCCGGCGGGGGTCCGGAGGCAGGCGGGGCGTCGCGGAGTGCTTCGGCCCAGAACTCGGTGGTCCGCTGCTGTGGACCCACGGCCGCCGGCGCGGGGACCGGTGGTCCCGGTGCGCCGGTCCTCGTGCCGGGCGCGGCCCCCGGCCCCTGGACATCCGTGGCAGCGGACAGAGGCGGGGAGATCGGATCCACGGAGGTCAGGGACTTCAGCAGGATCGACATCGAGGTGTCGTCGCAGATGATGTGGTGAGCGGTGACCGTCAGGAGATGGGTCGTGGGGGCGGTTCTGATCAGATGGGCCCGCACCAACGGGCGCCGGGTCAGGTCGAAGGGGTGGTCGGCGTCCCGGGCGGCCAGGCGTTCGGCCTCCGGCCACGGGTCCGCGTGAGCGCTCAGATCGGTGGTACGCCAGGCCCTCGCCCGCAACTCGTCCGTGTAGGGCTCCGCGCTCAGCCGCGGGGTGTCGTCATGGACGACGACCGCCGATCGCAGAACGGGATGGGCGGCCAGGGTGTGGGCGAACCTGGCGCGCAGGTCCGCCTCGTCGAGCGCACCCTCCAACCGGAACGCGGCGTGCACGACGTAGGCGCCGTCGTCCCGGCCCGCCTGGTGGATGATCCACAGTCCGTGCTGCGGGCCGGACAGCCGTGTTGGTGGAGCGGGCACCGGCTCCGGCATGTCTGGGGTGTCTGGGGTGTCCGGGATCTCCGGAGTGTCGGGACTGCCCTGGTCCGCCTTGATCGCGGCGGCCAGGGCGGCGACGGTGGGGTTGGCCAACAGGGTTCTGATCGTCACCTCCACGCCGGCCGACGCCCGGATCTGGGCGACGGCCTTCACCGCCGCCAGGGAATGGCCGCCGGAGAGGAAGAAGTCGTCGTCGCGGTTCACCGGGCGACCCAGCAGGCCCGCGAAGATCTCCGCGATCGCGGTCTCCAGACCCCGGTGGGGATCAGCGGCGGCGACATCCGCCGCCGGTGGGGGCAGAGCGCGTACGTTCAGCTTTCCGGAGCTGGTCAGCGGGAACGCGTCCACGGACACCATCGCCGACGGCACCAGATAGGCGGGAAGGACACGGCTCAGCCGCTCCCGCACCCTCCGCCAGCCGGGCCGCCCGGCGGCCGGGATCACATAGGCCACCAGGCGGTCACCGTCACCGGCCACGCGGGCGTCGGCGACCTCCGGATCCGCCCGCAGCGCCGCCTCCACCTCGGCCGGTTCCACCCGGTGACCACGCACCTTGAGCTGCGCGTCCACCCGCCCTACGAACTCCACGACACCGCCCGGCCGGCGCCGCGCCAGATCGCCCGTCGCGTACATGCGCGCGCCGGGGACCGGCGAGAACGGGTCGGCGACGAACCTCGTCGCCGTCCGGCCGGGCGCGCCGAGATAGCCGCGCGCCAGCGGGAAACCACCCAGGTACACCTCACCGACCACGTCGTCGTCGACCGGGCGCAGGCCCGCGTTCAGCAGATACACGCCCACGCCGTCGAGCGGGCCGCCGATGCCGAACCGGCTGCCCTGGCGCACCCGCTCGGCGGTCGACCAGATCGTCGTCTCGGTCGGGCCGTACGTGTTCCACAGCTCGGCCCCGCCCAGCGACCCGGCCAGCTCCGGCGTCAGCACCTCCCCGATCGACACCCGGACCCGCACGCACTCCGGCACGCCCCCGGCCGCCACCAGCACCGCCCACACCGACGGGGTGACCTGGACGACCGTGACCGCCTCGGCCGTCAGACGCCGCGCCAGCGCGGGACCGTCCACGACGATCTCCGGCGGTACCGGCGCCACCCGGGCGCCCACCGTCAGCGGCCCCACCAGTTCCCACACCGAGATGTCGAAGGCCGGGGAGATCACGGCCGCCACCACGTCCCCGGCGCCCAGCCCCACCAACGCCGTCGACCGGGCCAGCATCCCGGCCACCGCGCGGTGCGGCACGCCCACCGCCTTCGGGCGGCCGGTCGACCCGGACGTGTGGAACACGTACGCCAGTGACTCGGGTGCGATGCCGGGATCGACGCGCTCGAACTCCTCCGGCAGGTCCGGGATCTCGGTCAGCACGACGCGGGCGGCCTCGGTGACGGCCCGGCGCCTCGGCTCGGGCCACGACGGTTCCACCGGCACGTACACCGCGCCCGCCCGCCAGATCCCGAGGATTGCCACCACCAGGTCCGTGCCGCGCGGCAGGTCCACCGCGACCCACGCCTCCGGCCCGGCGCCCTTCGCCCGCAGCACCGAGGCCAGCGCCGCCGAACGGCGGTCCAGTTCGGCGTAGGACAACTCACCCACCGCGAGGCCGTCCGCGCCGAACCGGATCAGCTCCAGCACGGTCGACGGCGCCGGAGCACCGCCCGGCCCGGCGACCGGCGCGGCCACCACCGAAGGCTCCGCCGTCAATGCGGTCAGTGCCGACAACCGGCGATCGGGGTCGGCGCACGCACGGTCCAGCAAGGCCAGCAGCCGCCCGGCGAGGCCGTCGACCGTCGCACCGTCGAACAGGTCCGTGTCGTGCTCGGTGACCACGGCCATCTCCGCGCCGCCGGACTCCACCATCATGGTGAGGTCGACCTTGGCCGTGCCCGTGTCCGGCAGCATCCGGTCGGCCCGCACGCCGGGGAGCACGACCTCGGGCGGGTCCTGCATCACGAGGTGCGCCTGGCACAGCGGAGCGTGGCTCGGGTCGCGGGAGGCGCCGACCGCCTCGACAATCCGGTCGAACGGGACGTCCGCGCCGCCCAGTCCCGCCGCGACCGCGCGGCGGACCCGGGCCACCAGCTCGCGGAACGTCGGATCGCCGCCGATCCCCACCCGCAACGGCACCGGGTTCACAAACATTCCGACGACGCCGGCGAACTCAGGACCCGGCCGCCCGGACCACAGGGTGGCGACCACCACGTCGTCCTGACCCGCCGTCGTGCCCAGCGTGGCGGCGTACGCGGCCTGAAGCACGACGAACCGGGTGGCGCGCGTGGCGCGGGCGAGCGCGTCGACCCGCGCGGTGAGACTCTCGGGGACGGCGTGGCGGCGCAACTCCCCCCGGAAGGCGCGCATCCTCGGGCGGGGCCGGTCGGTGGGCAGGGTGAGCAGATCCGGCGCACCGTCCAGCTCGGACACCCGTCGGGACGGGTCGTGGCCGACGACGTCCGGCGGCGCTCCGGGATCCGGCAGTGGCCGGGCCGGGTCGGCGTACAGGGCGCTGAGCTCCCCGCACAGCACCGACAGTGACATACCGTCGACGACCGCGTGATGCGTATTGATCACCAGTATGTGGTCGGTCGGCGTGATCCGGCCCAGACGGATCCGGAACAACGGCCCCGTACGCAGGTCGAACGGCTCCCGTGCGGCCCCCGCCGCGAACGCCTCGGCGGCCGCGTCTGCGTCTGCGTCTGCGGATGGCACCGTCCGCACCACGACATCCGCGGCGCCCACCGGACCCACCCGTCCGACGGGCTCGCCGTCGTCCTCGTCGAAGGTGGTGCGCAGCGCCGGGTGCCGGGCCACCACCAGATCCGCCGCGCGCTGGAGCGCGTCCACCGACACGGGACCGGCCAACCGGAACATCGCCGGGTTGTTGTGCAGGGGTGCGCCATCGGCGATCGCATCGAGGAACCACAGCCGCCGGGCCCCGGGCGGGAGCGGGAAGGTCATCGGTACGCTCCCCGGTCTCCGAACCGGCGCCGGTACGCCGCCAGATGCTCCGGGTCGCCCCGCAGGAACGGCGTGTCGGCGGCCACCATGTGCCGCACCGCCAGCAAGGGCAGCGGGCTGCGCATCGGCCGGAAGTCCGCGTTCCACAGCCCGGGCGCGGACGGCGGTCCCGGGTGGAACTCACCGATCATCAGGCCGCGTTCCACGAACCCTGGCTTCAGCTCCCGCTGGGTGCGGTCGATCTCCGCGGGCGTGACGTCCGGCAGCACCACCAGGACCGTCCGGTATCTGGCCTGCGGCCCCTCACGCGGCGGCAGGTCGGGGAACCAGTCGCGGTAGGCGGTCATCACCGCCCGCAGGTCCGGCCGTCCGGGGTGTACGGCGAGGAAGAACCCGCCCCTCTCCAGCGAGACGGCCGTGTACGGGCAGACGTCGCCGCCCCGCCCCAGATCCGGGTGCGGTCGGCACAGGTAGGACCGCGCCCACGCCAGCACCACCTCGGCGGCGGCGGGCAGGTCCGGGTGATCCGGCTCGAACAGTGTGATGTCACCCGCCGGGTGGCTCAGCATCTCCCGCTCCGCTTCCGCCGCGCCGCAGCGAGCAACGCGACCGTGCCGAGCCCGGCGAGTCCACCGAGGAGGCGGTCCTGGCGGCGGGCCCGGGCGAGCGCGTCGCCGTACGGGAGGCTGCTGTGGCTGATCATCGCGTACAGCGTCCGCCACCCCGGTACCAGGCGGCCGAGCGCGAAGTCGATCCGCTTGCGGGCCAGGAACACCGGTGACCGCACCCGGTCGCGCAGCTCCACGAAGTTGCGCGCGGACAACTCGGCGAGCACGTCGGTGTGCGGGCGGCGGCGGGCCTCGAACGCGGCGAGCGCCTCGCCCGGGGCGTGCTCGGCGAGACACGCGTCGAGCACCGCGCAGTCCTCGAACGCGGCGTTCATCCCCTGGCCGTAGAACGGGAACACGGCGTGCGCGGCGTCGCCGACGAGGACGACGCGGTCGTGCTGCCACGGCGCGGTGCGCACCGACACCAGGCTGCCCGGCTCGTGCGCGAGGAACTGTGTGACCAGGTCCGGCACCAGATCGGTCAGATCGCCGAACTCCTCGGCCAGGAACGCCCCGGCCCGCGCCGGGTCGCGCAGCCCCGAGAACCCGGTGTCGCCGTCGAACGGCAGGAACACGGTGCCGGTCAGCGATCCGTCCGGGTTGGGGTGTGCCACCACCAGTCCCCGCCTGCTCGGCCATATGTGCAACGCCTCCGGCCGGTCGACGGCCGGGATGGTGAACTCCCGGTAGCCCCAGTCCAGGTGCGTCTGGTGGAACTCGGCGCGCACCCGGCGGTGCAGGTGCGCGCGTACGGTCGAGTACGCGCCGTCCGCGCCCACGACGAGATCCGCAGAGAACGTCCGGGCCGGGGTCCGCACCTCGCCGCCGGCCAAGCCGGTGACGCGGTGCCCGAACCACAGCCGCACCCGGGGAACCGATTCGGCGGCGTCGAGCAGGGCGATGTTGAGGTCGTGGCGGCGGACCGAGTGCAGCACCTCGGTGTCGTCCGCTCCGTAGGGCTGGTAGGTGACCCGGCCACTGTGGTGGACGATCCGCCCGCGCATGGGAACCGCTGTGGCCAGGGCCTCCTTGAGGAGGCCGATGTCGCGCAACGCCGCCCGTCCGCGTTCGGACAGCCCGACGCTGATCGACGCGGCCTCCGGGCCCCTCGTGTCGCGCGGGTCGCCGCGCCGCTCCACCACGTCCACCCGGTGGCCGCGGCGGGCCAGCCGGATCGCCAGCATGGTTCCGGCCATACCGGCCCCGACGATGACGACGTTCATATCCGGCCCCTGGCTGGGTCCCCCGAGGCCACCGAGGCCCCTGAGGCCACCGGGTCCATCGCGGACAGGGCTTTGGCGAGATCGGCGGGTGTGGAGGCGTCGAACACGGTGGCCACGGACGCGTCCACGGCCAGTTCGACCCGGATCCGGCTGACCAGCGCGGTGGCCATGAGCGAGGTGCCGCCGAGGGCGAAGAAGTCGTCGTCCGGCGCGACCGGATCCACCGACAGCACCTCGGCGAACAACCGGACGAGGTCGTCGGTGAGCCCGCCCGACGCCCGCGGCGCCGGCTCGGCGAACCCGGCCCGGTCCAGTTTTCCGTTGGGGGTCAGCGGGAAGTGCCCGACCACCTCGATCATGTCCGGGACGAGGTGGGCCGGCAGCCGCTCGGCGAGGTACGCGCGCAGGTCCGGCACGCTCGCCCCGCGCGGCACCACATAGCCCACCAGGTAGGCGCCGAGCGGTCCGGAGTGGGCGACGACCGCCGCCCGCGCCACCGCCGGGTGAGCGCCGAGCGCGGCCTCCACCTCGGCCGGTTCGACCCGGTGGCCGCGGATCTTCACCTGATCGTCGGCCCGGCCGAGGAACAGCAGGTCACCGTTCGGCAGCACGCGGACCAGGTCGCCGGTGCGGAACATGCGCGACCCGGGCGGACCCCACGGGTCGGCGACGAACCGCTGCGCGGTCGGCCCGGGGCAGCCCAGATAGCCGCGCGCGACCCCGGCGCCGCCGATGTACAGTTCGCCCTCGGCTGCCGGGGCGCACCTCTCGTCCAGCACCCGCAGTCCGGTGCCGGGGATCGCCGCCCCGATCGGCACCACCGGGCCGCCGGTGAGCGGCGCGCTCATGGTGGCGCACGCGGTCGTCTCGGTCGGTCCGTAGGCATTGATCATCCGGCGGCCGGGGGACCATCGGGCGACGAGGTCCGGGCCCAGCGCCTCCCCCGCGACGATCAGGCAGGCGACCGAGGGCAGCGCCATGTCCGGCTGGGTGGCGAGCGCGCTCGGTGGCATGCACACATGGGTGACGCCGTGCTCGGCGACGAACCGGGCGAACGGTTCGCCGGGCGGAAGGCCCTCGGGCGGCGCGAGAACGAGCGTGGCCCCGGTGAGCAGCGCCATGCACAGGTCGGCGACGGCCACGTCGAAACCGACCGACGCGTACTGCAGCACCCGGGCACCCGGTCCGGCACCGAAGCGTTCCCGTTGCGCCGCGACGAGATGGGCGATCCCCGCATGGGGAACGACCACGCCCTTGGGCTTTCCGGTCGAGCCGGAGGTGTAGATGACGTAGGCGGCGCACGCCGGATCGGTGTCCGCCACCGGGGCGGCGGACACCGCCGCGGCCTCCAGCGCCCGCAGCTCCCCCGGCGTCAGCACCAGGGCGGGACGGGCGTCGTCGAGCACGGCGGCGACCCGGTCCGGCGGTTGGGCGGAGTCGACCGGCAGGTACGCGGCCCCCGCGGCGAGCACGGCGACGACGGCCACCACCATGTCCGCGCCGCGCGGGATCGCGACGGCGACGATGTCGTCCGGCCCGACCCCACGGTCCCGCAGCGCGCCCGCCACCGCGGAGGCGCGGGCGTCGAGCTCACCGTAGGAGAGCGTGCCGTCAGCGGCGACGACCGCGATCGACTCGGGGGCCCGGGCGACCTGGCGCCGGAACATCCCCACCATCGTCTCGGCCGGCAAGGGATTCACCGTATCCACCGGTGAGAGATTCACCGTATCTAATCGCGTGTCCACTGCGGTTTCACACTCCGTGACCCACGGAAATCTATTAGGGGAACGAGGGGAACTCTGTCTCATGACGCGGATCGGTGTCAACGCGGATGGTGTCAACGAGTTCGACGAGGTTTTTATCCCGGCGCTCACCCGATGCGCCGACCGCAATGGCAATGATGAGAACTTGTTCATGGAAATTCCGTCCCGCCGGGCTGTTCGGCGCCATAACCTCGCCAGTATCTTGTAGCCGCTTCCCGAGCCCTGATCAGTTACGCGCTGCCGGGCGTGACCACGTCGTGCTCGGAAATGGGTTGGCCATCTGGAGGAGTTCGGATGAGCGGGACATCGCTGGGTACGCGAATGAGGGACACTCCCCCGACGTTCGTGCCGGTCGACCAGGTGAACGAAACGCGTCTGGTGCGGGTCGCCGGCTCCAGTCCCGACCACGTGAGCGCGCTCGCGCAGTGCCCGGACGACCTCCCGCCGATCCTCGTGCACCGGCCGACCATGCAGGTGATCGATGGTGTGCACCGCCTGCGCGCCGCCAAGCTGCGCGGGGACGCCACCATCGGTGTGCGGTTCGTCGACGGCACCGAGGAGGACGCGTTCATACTGGCCGTGAGCGTCAACGTGAGCCAGGGGCTGCCGCTGACGCTGGCCGACCGCACCGCCGCCGCCGCCCGGATCCTCTCGTCGCATCCGCACCTTTCGGACCGCCTGATCGCGTCGACCGCCGGATTGTCCACCAAGACGGTGGCCGCGATCCGGCAGTGTTCAACCGGGGAAATGACTCAGTTGAACACCCGCCTCGGCCGGGACGGGAAAGTGCGGCCACTCGATGCCTCCCATGGACGCACGATTGCGAGTCGGGCGATTTCGAACAATCCAGATCTTTCGTTGCGGGAGATCGCCCGAATCGCCGGAATATCGGTCGGCACCGCCCGGGATGTCCGGGAAAGAATGCGCCGCGGTGAGGATCCCGTTCCGCCGCGGCATCGCCTTTCCTCCGGACACCGCTCGGGAAACACGAAAAATACAGAAAACAACGCAGCGGGCAACGACACCCGCGGTCCCAGCGGCACGCCCCGCGCCGAACGGGGCCGGTTCCTGCTCGCGCTGCGCGCCGATCCGTCGTTGCGGTTCTCCGAGACCGGCCGCGCGCTCCTGCGGCTGCTCGACGCCAACACCCTCGACGCCGCGCAGTGGGACCGCCTCGCCGCCGCCGTCCCCCAGCGCTGGTCACCCGTCGTTGCCGACCTCGCCACGGACTGCGCGGCCGACTGGTCGTCGCTCGCCTGCCGGGTCCGCGACCAGGTCCGCGTCAGCGCGTGAGTCCGGCGCGCACGCCACGGCGATCGCCGCCGCCATCTCGACCACCGCGAACAGCGCGACCACCGGAAGCAGCGACGACGAACCGCCGGTGATCGCGACCGCGACCAGCGGCCAGAAGCTGGAGATCGTGACGCCCACCTGGTAGGTCACGGCGATCGCGGAGAACCGCACCATGGTCGGGAACAGGTCCACCAGGAACGCCGCCAGACCACCGTAGATCGCGCCGTGCGCGATGGTCAGCGCGGGGATGAACACCAGGGCGACCAGCGTCGGATCGCCCGAGGACAGCCAGGCGCCCGCCGGGACCAGCGCCACCACCGCGACCGCGTAGCCGAAGATCATGACCCGCCGGCGGCCGAACCGATCGGACAGCGCGCCGAACACCGGCAGTGTCACGCACTCTCCCAGGGCCGCGATGATCAGCCCGGTCAGCACGGTCGACCGCACCTCGGGCCCGGCCTTGGCCGCGTGCGCCACCAGGAACACGGTGAACATCGCGATCACCGACCCGGTGCCGAGCGACGCGAGAATGCCGATCACCACACGGCGCGGCCACCGCCGCAGCACCATGATCACCGGCACCCGGGCGGCGCGGTTCTCCGCCCGGGCACGCATGAACTCCGGTGTCTCCTCGACCCCCAGCCGGACCCAGATACCGATGCCGACCAGAACGATCGATGCGAGGAACGGCAGCCGCCACCCCCAGGTCAGGAAGTCCTCCTCGGGCAGCTTGGAGATCAGCACGAAGGTCAGGTTGCTGCCGAACAACGCCACCGCGAAGCCCATCGCGGGCCAGCTGCTGAAGAAGCCCCGGCGTCCGGGCGGGCCGTGTTCGGTGCTGAGCAGCACCGCGCTTCCCCATTCGCCGCCGATGCCGATGCCCTGCGCGACGCGCAACGTCACCAACAGGACCGGCGCGAGGACACCGGCCGTGTCATAGGTGGGCAGCAGGCCGACGCCGAAGGTGGCGATGCCCATGACGAGGAGCGTCCACACCATCATCGACTTGCGGCCCACCCGGTCGCCGAAGTGGCCGAACAGCAGGCCGCCCAGCGGGCGCGCGACGAACCCCGCCGCGTAGGTGGCGAACGACGCGAGCACACCGCCGGCGGCGGACGATCCCGGGAAGAACAGCGGGCCGAACACCAGCGCGGACGCCGTCGCGTACAGATAGAAGTCGTACCACTCGATGGCGGTGCCGATCGTGCTCGCGATCAGCACGCGGCGGGCCGAACGAGGCGCCGAGGTCACCCCCGGTCTCACGCGTCCTCATCGGATACGAGGACCCGCCCGCCGAGCTCGTGGGGATCGGCGGCGAGGTCGTAGGCCCACACCTGCCGCCCGTCCGCCTCCCAGATCACCTTCCGCGCGTCCGCCCGCACCGCGTGCAGCGCCTTCAGGTCCGGGTACTCGTCCGAGGCGGCGGCCCGCTCCTCGGGGAAGTAGGTCTCCGAGTACGCCTCGCGGGACGCCCCGGTGCCGTCCGCGAAGAACTCGGTCAGCGAGGCACCGTCCGACGACCGCGGGTCCAGCCCGAGATGGTCGAGCACCGTCGGCATGATGTCGACCAGCCGCACCTGGCTGTCCACGCTCATCCCCACCGGCACCCCGGGGCCGCTGATGATCAACGGCACATGCTGGGTCGCGTCGAACAGCAGGCAGCCGTGGCCCTCCTCGTACGGGTGGCCGAGGTCGCCGGCGTGGTCGTTGGGGTACCACCCGGCCAGGTCCTCGCCGTGATCGGAGAAACACACCACCAGCATCGATTCGATGTCATGGCCCATCTCGGCGATGCGGCGCAGCAGGAGCTGGACGTAGTGGTCGGTGTAGGCGACCTCGCCTTCGTACGGGTTCGCCACCTCGACGCCGACGTCCTCCGGCGGCTCGTACGGCCAGTGCGCGTCGAAGAAGTGCGCGAACAGGAAGAACGGGCCGGTGCCGTCCAGCGACTCGAGCCAGCTGGTGGCGCGTTCGACCACCAGCGGCGCGCGCTTGAGCGCCAGCCCGCGCAGCTTCACATCGCCGACCGACAGCGGGTCCCGGCCGTCCGGCAGCAGCGGGATCTCGTCGTCGTAGAATCCGAACCCGCGGTCCATCCCGTACCACTTGTTCATGCCGGGGCAGGACACCACCGCGCCGGTCGTGTACCCGGCCTCCGACAGGCACTCCGCCAGCGTCGGCACCCGCTTGTCCAGCGCTTCGCGGAACAGGTGCCTGACCCCGTGGCGGGGCGGCTGGAGCCCGGTGAACACCGTGGCGTGGCTGACCGGCGTCAGGGGGCACGACGAGATCGCCTGAGTGAAGCTGACCCCGCTCGCGCGCAGCCGCTCCACGCCGGGGTACTTCCCCGAGTAGGCCACGTCGGCGCGCACGGTGTCCAGGGAGATGAACAGGATGTTCGGCTGTGTGGTCACCGGGATTCCTCTGTATTCCTCTGTCGACGCCAGCGGCCCCGAAGGCTAGCAACGGGCTCCCCGCGTACGACATCGCCGAACAGCGCGGCATGAACACCCGTGCTGAACAGCACATCCCGCCCCTACAGTTACCTGGCGGGGCGTCCACGAGCACGACGCGAGGGAGAATTCACATGGCGCGCAAGTTATCCCTGGCCCTGGAGCTGTATGCCGACGCGAACGGCACCGTCGACCAGCGCTACATCGAGCAGATGCGCAACCAGGACGCCGAACCGGTGGCGACCGATCCGGCGCTGCCGAGGTTCACCCTCGTCGTCGGGCCCTCGCCGTTCACCATGCCGCGCGGCTGGGAGTTCTTCCTCACCTCACCCTACGAAGGCGCGACATACATCTCGACCGTGCTGCACAACGCCGGGTACCCGGTGCGCATCGTCGACGTCCGCTACACCCCGAACCCGCTGAAGGCGGCGTACGACCAGATCGTCGAAGGCACCGATGTGCTCGGTGTGTGCACGTTCGAGGACAACTTCCCGTTCTGCCGCGCGCTGATGGCGATGGTCCGCGAGTCGCATCCGGACATACCGATCATCTGCGGCGGCTCGCTGGTCACCTCCGTTCCGTCGGTGTTCATGTCGGACACCGACTGCGACATCGCGGTGATCAGCGAGGGCGAGCTCACCATCCTGGAGCTGATGGAGAGTTACGCCCGCGGCTCCTGGCAGCAGGATCTCCCGGCCATCAAGGGCATCTGCTACCGGGACGAGAAGGGAAAAGCGCGCCGCACGCCGCCGCGCGGCCAGATGATGGATCTCGACGCGCTGCCCCGGATGCGGCTCGACCTGTGGCCTCAGTCGCGGTCGCCGCTCGGCATGCAGCCGCAGGTGATCTCGTCCTACAGCCGCGGCTGCAAGATGGACTGCTCGTTCTGCTACCGCACCACCCCGCAGGTGCGGGCGAAGTCGCCGGAGAAGATGGACCGCGACCTCGACTGGCTGAAGACCCAGTACGGCGTGGAGTTCTGCTTCTTCGTCGACCTCACGTTCAGCTCGCACCGCGGCCAGACCATCGAGATGTGCGACGTGATCTCCCAGCACGATCTGCGGTGGACCTGTCTGACCCGGTGCGCCGACATGGACGTACCGCGTATCAACGCGATGCGGGACGCGGGTGCGGACATCATCCTGTACGGCGTGGAGTCGCTGGGCTCCGAGGTGTTGCGCGAGGCCCGCAAGGGCAGCAGCGAGAACCTGACCGTCCGCGCAATGCGCACCACGTTCGACGGCGGCGTGCGGTTCGGCTCGCTGCTCATCGTCGGTCTGCCGAACGAGACCGAGGAGTCCCTGTCGCACATGGTGCAGTTCGCCGAGCAGTACAACCATGTGACCCGGGTGAAGTACCTGTCGGCCATGCCCGGCACGACGGTGTACCAGGACGCGAGGCGCAACAAGGTGATCCGCTCCGAGATCGACCACCTCAACTGGCTGTCGATCGAACAGGCCCTGCACGAGGACGAGTTCCTGAATGTGAGCGGGCTGCCCGAGCAGGTCTGCCGGGACGCCTACAAGCGGGTGTACGACGCCTATCAGCCCGGCCCGGTGATGGACTTCCGGCACTGGCCGGAGCACTTCCAGTACTTCCACCCGCAGCCGGCCGACGGCACCGACCGGTCGACGTCGTACGCCGGGACACGCTGGCGCGCGGACTGGAGTTCCGCCGCCGCGCCGCTGGTTCCCGGCTCCGAGCGGTACACACTGGACAAGGTGGCCGATCCTGAGGTGGCCGCGGCCGGGAGCACTCTGCTGGACTGCGGCGCGAAGAAGCTCTCGGTCGGGGTCTGACCGGTGTCCACCACTCAGGACGGCCCGATCCTCATCATCGGGACCGAGCGCTCCGGGTCGAACCTGCTGCGGCTGGTGCTCGACGCGCACTCGCGGATCGCGGTCCCGCACCCGCCGCACTTCATGCGGTACCTGTCCGGCATCCCGTACGACGGTGATGTCGACGCGATGGTGGGCGACGCGATGTGGTTGCTGCGCAACCACATCCACCCGTGGCCGCATGTGATCGACCGGGCCGCGGTGACGGAGGCTGCCATGAGAGGAACGGCGCCGTCGCTGTTCGGGGTGGTGTCGGCGTTCTACGACCAGTACCGCGTCGCGGAGGGCGCGGCCCGGTGGGGGTGCAAGAGCACGTTCATGGTCGAGCACGTCGACGAGGTGCTCGCCGAACTCCCCCACGCGCGGTTCCTGTGGCTGGTGCGCGATCCCCGCGATGTGGCCGCGTCGGCGAAGCGGGCCGTGTTCGGCCACTGCCACCCGTACCGGATGGCGCTGCGGTGGGCGGCCGAACAGGAGCTCGCCCGCGCGGCCCTTCAGCGGTGGGGGCCGGGCGTGGTGCACCTGGTGCGGTACGAGGACCTGGTGTCCGCGCCCGGCCGGGAGATCCGGGCGATCTGCGACTTCATCGGTGAGGAGGTCGAGCCCGCGATGCTGGCGCACCACCTGAGTGGCAACGCCCGGGTGACCGCGTCGCTGTCGGCTTCCTGGCGCACGGCGGGCGACCCGATCACCACGGCCCGGATCGGCGCCCACCGCCGGGGGCTCTCCGACCGGGAGCGGCGGCAGGTGGAGAGCGTGACCGCGCGGGCGATGGAGACGCTTCACTATCCGTTCGACGTGGCCTCGCCGGCCGAACCGGCCCCCGGTCCGCTCGGCGTCGTACTGCGCGGCTTCGCGGTGCGGCTGGCGGTCGAGGCCCGATCGCTGTGCACCGACCGCAACCACTTCCGGCGCTGGCGGCGCGACGCGGGCGTCCGCCGGCTGCGCCGCCGCAGGGCGCCGGGCCGCACCCTGGTTCCGGCAGGAGAGAGCAGATGAACGAAACGGGAAGCGTCCGCACGCACTTCGCCGACCGCGCGAGCACCTACGACCGTTCCAGTTCATGGTGCACCGACGACGCGCTCGGCGAGCTGATGCTGTCCACGGCCGCGCCCCGGCCTGCCGACGCGGTCCTCGACGTGGCGTGCGGCACCGGACTGGTGTCGAGGCTGTTCGCCGGACGGGTGCGGCGGCTGGTCGGCGTGGACATCACGCCGGAGATGGCCGAGCAGGCGCGCGGCATGCTCGACGATCTGGTGATCGCCCCGGCGGAGGAGCTGCCGTTCGCCGACGGCACGTTCGACATCGTGGTGTGCCGTCAGGGGATCCAGTTCATGACGCTGCCCGACGCGGTGCGGGAGATGGTGCGGGTGACCCGGCCGGGTGGGCGGATCGTGCTGACCCATCTGTGCGCCTACGGGGACGACGACCGCGACGAGTACTTCGAGATCCTGCGGCTGCGCAACCCGGCCCGGCGGCACTTCTTCCGGCCCGGCGACGTCGAGGCCCTGCTCACCGGCGCGGGGTGCGACCCGGTGCGGTCGCAGCGGTACGTGTCGGTGGAGGACGTGGACGTGTGGTCGGACAACGGAGCGATCGGCGAAGACGCGCGGGAGGCCATCCGGGACCGCTACAGGAAGGCGTCACCCGCGTTCCGCGCACGGCACGCGGTGGCCGAGGCGGACGGGCGGATCACCGACCACATGCTGTTCGTCGTCGCTTCGGGAACGAGGGTCTGACATGGAATCCGACAGGGAACCGGACCAGTCCCTCGCCGACGGCGTGCGAGCCGCGTTCCTCGCCGAGGCAGCCACCGCGGCGCGGTACACCTACTTCGCACAGGTCGCCGGGATCGAGGGCCACACCGAGGCGGCCCGGGTGTTCGGCGAGCTCGCCGAGAGTGTGGCCTGCGCCGCCCACGGGCACCTGGACGTGCTGCGCGACCTGCTGGGCGGCGACGATCCGGGCACCGGCAGCGCGCTCGGCGACACCCGCCGCAACCTCGCCGCGGCGATCAGCGGCGACCTCGGGGAGGCCACCGAGCGCTACCCCGGCCTGGCCGCGCGGGCGCACACGGACGGCGTGGCCGATCTGGCGAGCTGGCTGGAGACGCTGTGCGCGTTGAAGAAGACGCACGTGGACCGGCTGGAGCAGGCCCTCACCGAACTGACCGAGCCGCGGTTCGCCGGGAACGGAGCGCCATGACCACCGACTACACCGCCGAGGCGATCACCGTCTACTCCGGGCTGGAGGCGGTGCGCCGCAACCCGTCGATGTACGTCGGGTCGACCGGCTCGGACGGCGCCCACCACCTGGTGCTCGAACTGGTCGACAACGCCGTGGACGAGGCCGCCGCCGGGCACTGCGGCGCGATCTCGGTGGAGCTGCACGACGACGGCTCCTGCTCGGTCACGGACGACGGCCGGGGCATCCCCACCGACCCGCACCCGGAGGCCGGGATCCCCGCGTGTGAGCTTGTGCTCACCACGCTGCACTCGGGCGGCAAGTTCGACCACTCCTCGTACGCGACCTCGGCCGGGCTGCACGGCGTCGGCCTGGCCTGCGTGAACGCGTTGTCCCAGTGGTTACGGCTGGACGTGTGGCGCGACGGCGCACACCACAGCGAGTCGTTCGCCAGGGGCTCGGTCGAGACCCCGCTCAAGCGGGTCGGCGACAGCGGCCGCCGCGGCACCCGGGTGTGGTTCCGCCCGGACCCGGAGATCTTCTCCTCCTGCGCGCTCGACGCGGACCTGCTGCACGCCCGGCTGCTCGACATCGCGTATCTGCACCCGGGCCTGCGGGTCGAACTCACCGACCACCGCACCGGGCGGCACGAGTCGCTGTGCGAGACGACCGGGGTGCGGGGCCTGCTCGCGTACCGCGCCCGCGACGCCGAGAAGGTGCACGCCGAGCCGGCCACCGTCACCTGGGCCGGGGACGGGTGCGTGATCGACGCCGCCGTCCAGTGGACCGAGGGGTACGCGGAGCAGATCTTCAGCTACGTCAACACCATCCGCACCGACCTGGGCGGGTCGCATGTGGACGCCCTGCGCGGCGCGCTGGCCGGGGTGGTGGCCGAGCACCTCGGCCCGTCCGCGGACAAGATGACCGTGGTCGACATCCTGGAGGGGCTGACCGCGGTGATCGCGATCCGGATCCCGGACGCGCGGTTCGACGGCCAGACCAAACGCACCCTGCGCAACGACGACGCGGGCGCCCGTGTGTTCGACGTCGTCACCGAGCAGGCGCGGCGGGCCCTGGCGGCCGACCCGGAGCTGGCCCGCCGTATCGCCGAGAGGGCCGTCGACGCGAGCCGGGCCCGGCTCGCCGCGCGGCTGGCCGGGCGGACGGCCCGCTCCCGGACCCGGGCCGTCGAGGTCGACTACGCGGTCTACCAGCGTCAGTTCGGGATCCGCTCGAAGGACTGGCACGACTCGTGCGCCTGGCTCACCGACGAGGACCTGCTCGCCAAGCACGCGGAGCTGTGCGCGGTGCCGCCGGACGCGCGGATGCTGGACGTGTGCTGCGGCAGCGGTGTCGTCGGCGGCGCGTTCCGCGGCCGGGTCGGCGAGATGGTCGGGCTGGACCTCACCCCGGAGATGGCCGCGCTCGCCGGCACCCGGCTGGACGTCGTACACCAGGGCACCGTCTACGACCTGCCGTTCCCCGACGCCAGTTTCGACCTCGTGGTCACCCGGGAGGTGCTGCATCTGCTGCCCCAGCCGGAGCGGCCGGTGTCGGAGATCTTCCGTGTGCTGCGGCCGGGCGGGCAGTTCATCGTCGGGCAGATCGTGCCGTACGCGGACGTGGACGCGTTCTGGATGTTCCGTGTGTTCAAGAAGAAGCAGCCACTGCTGTACCAGATGTTCCGTGAGGAGGACTTCCGGGCGTTGCTCACCGGCGGCGGGTTCACCGACGTGCGGATGGAGGAGTACTTCCTGTGGGAGTCGATCGACCGGTGGATCGACACCCACGAGACGACACCGGCGAACCGGCAGGAGATCTACCGCCTCTACTACGACGCGCCGCGCGAGGTGCGCGCCGTACACCCGTTCGAGGTGCTGCCGGACGGCTCGGTGCGCGACCGGTGGCGGTGGTGCGTGTACTCGGTGCGGAAGCCCGGCCATGCCTAGCCGCACCCCGGCCATGCCCGGCCGCACCGTGGATCGCCCGGTCGCCGAGGTCGTGCGCGGGCTGGAGGTGCTGCGGCCGCTCCGGGGCACGCCGGTGCCGCACTTCCGCGCGAAGGTGCGCGATCTCGTCGTCCTCGCGTCGAGTTCGCGGGGCGGGTCGAGCATGCTCACCGAGCTGCTGCGGTCCTCACCGCACCTGCTGCACCTGCGCGGTGAGCTGAATCCGCTGCTGCGGCTGGTCGGCCTCGACCACCCGCACAGCGGCACCGGATCCGACGTGCTGGACGCGGCGCACTGGCACGGGCTTGAGCCACGGTCCCGGGCGTTGTTCGAGGCGGAACTGGCACTGGACGCGGGCTCTCCCGGCACCGGCGTGGAGAACCTGGCGGTGGACGCGGCGTGGCGGCTGGTCGTGCAGTGGCCGGGGCTGGACCTCGATCCCGTCGAACTGGTGCGGACCGCCGAGGCGGTGCTGGACCGTGATCTCCCCCGGTTCGCGCGGGCGCTGATCGGCAGGGCCGGCGTGAACCCGTGGTACTACGACCTTCCCGGGCAGTCACCGGGACCACGACCGGCCGGACCGCCCGGTGACGTGCTGCTCGAAGAGCCGCCCTTCGTCCTCCCCCGCCCGTGGCGGCCCGCGGACGAACACGATCTCGCCACCAAGCCACTGGTGATCAAGACACCGGGCAACGCCTACCGGCTCGGCTTCCTGCGGGCGGTGTTCCCCAACGCGCGCCTGCGGGTGCTGCATCTGACCAGGAACCCGGCCGCGTCGATCAACGGCCTGGTCGACGGGTGGCTGCACCACGGGTTCCACGCCTACCGGCTGGACGAACCGCTGCGCATCGCCGGATACGCCGACGTGCGGCCGGCCGACCGGCACTGGTGGAAGTTCGACCTGCCACCCCGCTGGCCCGCGTACACCGACGCCGCCCTGCCCCGGGTCTGCGCCCACCAGTGGTTGTCGAGTCACCGTGCGGTGCTCGCGCACGGGGCGGATCACACGGTGCGATTCGAGGACCTGATCAGCGGCCCGCACGCCCGCGCGGACGCTGTCGAGCGGATCGCGGACTGGCTGGGGATCCCGTTCGACGGGCCGCTGAAGCGGGCCGCGACCGACGGCATCGCCGCCACGGTGGCCACCGCCGCACCACGCCCCGGCCGGTGGCGGGCGCGGGAGCAGGAGATCCGGTCCGCGCTGAGCGCCGACGTACTCGCGATGGCGGAGAGGCTTGGCCATGCCCGTGACGACCACTGGATCTGAGCTGAGCACCCACGGCGGCCCGGGGTGGGTCCCCCGGGTGGCGTCGCATATGGACGAAGTCGCGGCCGGGGCTGTGTGGGCGCCGTGCGGGTACCGGTCGGAGACGGCCGCGCTGCGGTCGGTGCTGCTGGTCCGCCCGCCGGACAGCATCGCCGCGGTACGAAGGCCGGGGGCCTCGCTCATGCTCGGGCCGGTGGATCTCCCGGCGATGCGGGCGCAGTACGACGCGCTGGCGGACCGTCTGCGGGAGGCCGGGGTCGAGGTACATCTGACGTCCCCCGCGGCGACGCCGAACGTGGTGTTCGCGCGAGACCTGTTCTGGATGACCCCGGCCGGGGCGGTGCTGGCGCGGATGGCGTCGGCGCAGCGGGCCGGCGAGGAACGGCATGCCGCGCTCGCGCTGGCCGGGGCCGGGTTCCCGATCCTGCGTACGGTGTCCGGCACCGCCCTGTTCGAGGGCGCCGACGCGCTGTGGATCGACCCGTCGACGGTGATCGTCGGAACCGGGTTCCGCACGAACGCGGCCGGCGCGGCCGAGGTCGCCTCGGCGGTCGCGGAACTGGGGGCGCGGGTGGTGACGGTGCCGCTGGCGCCGGGCGTACAGCATCTGCTGGGGACGGTGGTGTTCCTCGACCCGTCCACCGCCGTCGTCCACCGGGCGGCGTGCCCACCGGAGTTGGCGGCGCTGCTCGCCGAGTACGGCTATCGGGTGATCGCGCTGCCGCCGGACGAGGAACTGCTGGTGCGGCGCGGGATGAACCTGCTGGTGCTCGCGCCGGGGCGGGTGCTGATGCCCGCGGGCTGCCCGGGGATCCGGCGGACGCTGGAGCGGGCGGGTACGGCCGTCGACGAGATCGGCATCGGCGAGTATCTGCGGGCGGCCGGCGGGATCGGCTGTGTGACCGGGGTGGTGCGCCGTGAGCACTGAGAGCCGGTCACGTGGCCGCTTACTGAGCCGGGTACACCGTGGGGTCGTCCAGCGGCACCTTCAGCCAGGAGATCATCTGCCGGAGCTGGTGGTACGCCGCGAGCCGCTGCTCGTCGCAGTCGGCCTCCTCCGCGGCCGCGATCGGCTCCCACAGGCGCGGCACCATCACCGGCCCGAGTTCGAGCAGGCCGCCGCTGCCGCCGGTGGCCCACTTCGCCAGCACGTACCGGACGATCGCGCCGACCGGGATGTCCAGGTTCCGGGACATGCCGCGCACGGTCTCCAGCGGGTCGAGGAGCCCGTAGTCGACCACCTCGGCCTTGAAGTTGGCATGCGGGTCGTCCGGTGGCCAGCACCGTTCCCACTGGCGCAGCCGAACCGCCGGCGTACCGGTCGCGTCGTAGGCCAGGTCATCCATGTCGCCATCCATACCGCCACCCTAAGGGCGGCACCGAGCTTGTCCGACCGGGCAAGGATGAACACCGGATTCAGGAAAGGAGAACCAGTGAACGAGAACCCCCGTGAGGAGCAAGTCGCCCTCGTTCCGGCCGACTCGGTCGCCGCGACCAGCGGCACCGCCACGGCCGACGACGAGGCGATCCGTCAGCAGCTGCGCAGCCTCGGCTACCGCATCTGACCAACCGCCCCGGCCCTCCCTCACGGGCGGGCCGGGGCGTCCCCGCGAAGGTGACCGAGCAGGCCCGCCACGCACTCGCCGAGGGGCCGTGGCGGTCGGTACGCGGCCGCAGCCGGGGTGCCGCGGGTGGCTCGTACGGTTCGTCCACCCCATGTGTCCCGGTCATTCCGGTTGTCCCGGTGATCTGACCGGCGTTCGCCTTGGCGTACAGTCCCTTCGCCCTCGCGCCGCACGCACACCTCCAGCGGCGGTCCACCCGCACTTCCCGGTGGCCGGTCCCGGCCGCCGGGCACCTCGTCGCGGGCTGCCCGGCATGGTGCGATCACCGGTACCGGCACGATGACACCGTGCCGGGCCGTCATCATCGCCGGCGCCCCGGCCCGCCGGACGTTCTCGCCCCGGTCGCATGCGCCGGAACCCGAGTCCGGGGAACAGGCCGCGTCGCGGAACATCCCCGTCCAACACCCGCGCCGCCCCGGGCACCGCGGCTGCCACGGACTTGCCCGAGCTGGGCAGACCGGTGAACCAGACGGTCCTCCCGCCACGCGGACGACCCGGCACCGGACCCCCTTCCGTCGGGGGTCACCGTGCTTTGGGGCGGGAGTATTCACCACCCGGCGGCCCGTTGTAGGGTGCGGCGACTGGGAGGCGACATGGCTGAGACGACCAACCCGTTCGACGACGAGAACGGTGTGTTCCTGGTGCTGCGCAACGACGAGGACCAGCACTCGCTGTGGCCGGAGTTCGCTCCGGTGCCCGCCGGGTGGCACGTGGTGCACGGCCCGGACGGCCGGGCGGCGTGCCTGGCCCACGTCGAGGAGAACTGGACCGACCTGCGTCCGGCCTCCCTGCGCCGCGCCATGGACAGCCCGACCGGGTGAGCCACCGGAGGGCTACACGGTCTTCACCGTGGCGACGGTGATGGACCGCATCGTCACCCGCACCGCACTCCACGTCCGCCCGCCGTCGAAGGACGCCTCGACGGTGAGTGTGCGCGACGCTGATCTCCGCGGTTGAACGTCAGGTGGTGCGCCCGCACGGCATATCCACCGGTGAGAACCAGCGGATACGGAGAGCCGAGCGCGATCACATCCGCCAGGAGCCGCGTGTGCAGCTCCGGCATGTCCGTCACGCGGCTGCCCGGGTGCGGGAAGCGAGCTGGGGGAAGGTGTCTTCCCATACGGCGCGCACGGTGCGGCCGACGAGGGTGCGCAACACCGGCCACAGCTCGAGAAGCAGATCCTGGTTGAGGTAGCGGGGCAGATCGTCGCGCAAGGCCTCGTGCAGGACCGTGCGGTACAGCCCCATCCGCTGGCGCGGTTTGCCCAGGTCGTATGAGGTCATTCCGGACCAGGCGAGGTGCAGCGGCAGCTCCACGACCCCCTGGGCGGCCCATGCAGTTCATCCAGCGACTCCGGTAGACGCCGTCGGAACTTCTCTCGGTACAGCGCGAGGTCCTCGGCGTCCGAGCGCGGGATGCCGCTCGGCGCGGGTACGGGGTGCTGTGGGCTGGAGGGCATGACTCCATTATGGCGGCCGAAGAAGCGGCGAGGGTCATGATGCGCCGGCCTGGGTCTGGAGTGAGCGATAGCGGGCTCGTGCGGGTGTTGGCTATGACGCTTGTTTGACGCCCTGGGCGCCTTCACACGGGGCAGTGAGCCGAAAGACTGGATCTGACCTGGTCTTTTCGGTTTGCTCCTTCAGGCAGAACCTTCCCGCTGACGCACCATGTGGAGTGCGCGGTGATTCCGGAACCGACGGCCGAGGGCTCCAGACCTCGGTCTCATGTATGCGCGGGATGTGCACCAGCCCCTGCTGTGCCCTGCTCCGGACGCCGGGCTGAGCGCGGGGAGGAGGAGATGTCGGTCACGGCACGTACGCGGTGTTTGCGATGCCCGCAGCCGGTCGTCCGGTCCATGAATCGAACAGGAGAGCAGATGGCCCCCGAAACGAGTGCACAGTACACATGTGCCTGCGGACAGCCCTGATGTCCAACGATTCTTGTGGTGCGCAGGAAACGGGCTGCAGACCGGACACCTGTGCATGTCCCCCGCGTGCACGGCACGTGGAGCGTGCGTAGTCCCACGCACGCGAAAGCACACACAGGAGAAACAGCAATGAACTTTCTGACCGACCTGCTCGCCGGTGTCATCCACTTCGTGGGCTGGCTCGTCTGAGTTCTCCAAGGGTGCCGCCCGCGTTCCGGCGCGGGCGGCACCCTCGCGGCTTTCGGCGTCCCACTCTCGTGGGCCCGCGGACCGGGGGTCCGGCAGAACCCGGGGGTTGAACAACGCCCGTCCCGCGGGGCACCCTCGCCGCGCCCGGCGGGGGCCGGGGTCACCGGCGTGTCCCGGTCACCGCTTCCGGCCCCGACGCCTCCAGGAGCACTTCCCCGGCCGCCGTCCGGACGTACAGCACCGAGCGCCCGGCCCGCCGCCGCTCCAGCAGCCCCGCGTCCAGCAGCACCCGCAGATGCCGGCCCACCGACCCCAGCCCCTGCCCGGTCACGGCGACGAGCTGGGTCGTACTCATGGGCGTCCCCAGCAGTACCAGCAATCCGGCCCGCGCGGTCCCGATGAGTGCCCCGAGCCCCGCTGGGACGGGGCGCCGGCCGTGGTCCTCGGCGAGCACCCCGAGACACGGGTAGACGACGGCGTACCGCTCCCTGTCCTCCCAGGACACCCACCCGGTCCTCGGCGTCACCGGCATGAACAGCAGCTCGGCCCCGGGTGCGATCTCCCGCGGCGGATAGGCGTTCCGGTTGATCTGGAACCGGCTCTCCCCGAGCCAGCGCGTCCCGGGACGCAGCGAGTCCAGCACGGCCGCCCAGCCGCCCTGGCTCACCCACGCGGTCCGCGCGACCATGTCGGCCTCCAGAACGCGTCGCCGACGCTCCCAGTACGGCCGTACGGTCTCCTCCCAGACGTAGGTGAGGAGCGCGGCGGCCCGCTCGGGCGGGTCGGCGCGCTCCAGGGCGGCGGGGAGCGGGCCCGGGCTGGACACGCGGAGGTCGGCCCGCGCCTGCTCGGCCCCGGCCGCCCGCACCCGCGCGACGGTCCCCTCGAAGCTCTCCCCGGCGCACGAGGTGGGGCAGAGGAAATCGGCGATCCAGGACGTGCCGAGTCCGGCCCGGACGATCAGCGCGGTCACCGGGTCGTCCGCGAGGAGCGCGCGGTAGCCGGGCAGGTGCGCCCGCAGCCAGGCGTCTTCGCCCGGATGGGCACCGGTCCCCGCGTGCAGCAGTTTCAGGCTCGCGAAGGTCTCGGCGAACGGCGAGAGCACGAACCGGCTGCGGGCAAGGGTGTCCGTGTCGATCTGCCACAAGCCCATGCGTACGACCTTTCGCGTGTCAGCGAAACATTAAACACACCCCGGGCCCGCTCACAGACTTCGACGTATGCGCAGCTACCGCACCCTGTTCCGGACCCCGGAGTTCACCCCGTTCCTCCTCTCCTTCGCCGCCTCCGGAGCCGCCCAGACCATCGGCGGCCTCGCCATCGGCACGCTGGTCTTCCGGGCCACCGGCTCCCCCTTCCTGTCGGCGATGAGCATGTTCGGCCCGCATCTGTCGCAGTTGCTGGGAGGCGTGTTCCTGCTCTCGGGATCGGACCGCCTGCCCCCGCGCGCGGTCCTGACCGCCCTCGCCCTCGCCTTCGCCTTCGGTACGGCGGTGCTGGCGCTGCCCGGCCTGCCGCTCCCGGCGGTCTTCGCCGTCGTACTCCTTCAGGGTCTGGTCGCGTCGCTGGGCGGGGGAGCACGCGGGGGACTGCTGAACGAGATCCTGTCCAAGGACGGCTATGTCCTGGGCCGTTCGGTGTACAACATGCTCTGGGGCCTGATGCAGATGGCCGGTTTCGCCACCGGCGGCGCGCTGCTGATGCTCCTGTCCCCGGGAACCTGCCTGCTCCTCGCGTCCGGGCTGTACCTGGTGTCGGCCCTCGTCACCCGCCTGGGCCTCAAGGCCCGCCCCCCGCGCTCCGCCGGCCGCCCGTCCGTCTCGGCGACCTGGCGCACCAACGCCCTGCTGTGGTCCTCACGCCCCCGCCGTCTGACGTATCTGTTCCTCTGGGTCCCCAACGGCCTGGTGGTCGGCAGTGCTTCGCTCTCCATCTCCTACGCCCCCGGGGCCGCGGGCACGCTGTACGCGTGCGGGGCGCTGGGCATGTTCATGGGTGACCTGGTGGTGGGCCGCCTGGTGCCGCCCGCGGTGCGCAGCCGCCTCACGGTCCCGCTGCGCCTGCTGCTGGCGACTCCGTATCTGTTCTTCGTCCTGCGGCCGGGAGTGGTCCCGGCGGCCGTGGCCGTCGCCGTCGCCTCCGTCGGCTACGCCGCCGGCCTGGTCCTTCAGGAACGCCTGATATCCCTCACTCCGGACGACCTCGTGGGCCAGGCCCTCGGCCTGCACGCCACCGGTATGACCGCCCTCCAGGGCATCGGTGCCCTCCTCGCGGGCACGGTGGCCCAACTGACGTCCCCCGCCACGGCGATGACGCTGCTGGCGGCCGGTTCGATCACCGTGACGCTGGCCCTCGCGGCAGTGGGCGGCCGCGGGGAACGACGGCCGGCCACCCCGGGTACGGGTCAGGGCGCCCCGCCGGAGCCCGCCGCCACGGACCGCTAGCGCTGTGACCGGGAGGGTTGTGCCGGGTTCCGTCGCCCGTACGGACGGCACGGTCCAGCCGA
This sequence comes from Streptomyces sp. NPDC051018, assembly GCF_044456085.1. Taxonomy (NCBI): domain Bacteria; kingdom Bacillati; phylum Actinomycetota; class Actinomycetes; order Kitasatosporales; family Streptomycetaceae; genus Streptomyces; species Streptomyces sp. NPDC051018. Next base: position 56,430 of record NZ_JBITFN010000013.1, on the reverse strand, counting down.
CGGCCCGGGGTCCGGGAAGGCTCAGGCTCCAGGGAAGCCCCAGGCTCCGGTGAAAGCCCAGGGCCCGGGGAAAGCCCATGGCCCCGTGAAGACTCAGGATCCGGTGAAGACTCAGGGTCCCGTGTGGAAACGAACCGGCTCCCGCAGAGCCACCGTCGCCCCCTCGAAGTCGGCCAGTCGTGCCGCGAGGGTGGCCACCGCCAGGCGTTCGGGCAGGGCGGCCGAGAACTTCAGGCCCCGGACCGCACGGGGGTCGATGTCCGGGAGTACGAGGGCCCCGCCTTCGCCGGCCGCGGCGAGGGCGGTGCGCCAGAGTTCGGGGGTCAGGTCCTCACGGAGGCGGAGATGGCAGTCGGCCGGACGCTGGACCGGGTCGGCGATCGACGGGAGGGTGGCGGCGAGGGTCGCGTTGGCGCGGTAGCCCGCCCAGGTCCACCAGCGGACATCGCCTCCGACGCGGGTCACCAGGGTGCCGCCGGGGTGAGCCGTGCCGGGGGCCTCGTCCTCCCGCCATTCCGTCAGACACGCACGCGCGCGCCGGGTGAGCGAGACCGGCGGGTCCGCTCCGAGGAGTACCTCGCGCATCGCCCGGGTCAGGGTGTGCGACAGCCCGGCGAGGGAACTGCCCGTCCATTTGGCGAGCCCCCCTCCGTCGGCGGGCTCGACGAAGACCCGGCGGCGGCCCCAGTCGATGAACGTCACCTGCCAGCTGCGCCCGGCGAGCAGCAGCCGGCGCGGCCCCGGCCGTTCCTCCGTCAGTACGGACGGGTCGGTCTGCCCGATCTCCTTCCGGCCCGACAGAACGGTGAACTGCGGGGGCGCGGTGAAGGAGGCGGTCAGCTCGATGAAGTGGCGGCGGCCGAAGCGGCGTTCGGCCTCGGGGCCGATGAAGAGCATTCCGCCGTCCTCGTCGAGGAATCCCTCACCCGTCAGATGCCTCAGGATCGGGGCGGCCGAGCGGTCGAAGGGAGCGAGCCCGTTCCAGAGCCCGGGCCAGAGCCGGTCGCCGATCCGGTGCTGCTGGAGGGTGGCGGCGAGCAGTTGCTGTGCCACGAGATGGCGGGGCTCCGGCGGCGGGGTCACCGGCTCCACCCAGCCGCGTCCCCAGAGCACCAGGAGGGCGGCCGCCTGGAGCAGGGTTTCCTGGTCGGTGGCGAGGATCAGGCAGTTGCGGGTGCTGCCCGGCCGTCGGCCGGTGCGCCCGATGCGCTGGAGGAACGAGGCCACGGTACGGGGCGAGTCGATCTGGACGACCCTGTCCAGATCGCCCACGTCGATGCCCAGTTCCAGGGTGGACGTGGAGACGATGACGCAGTCGCGCGCCTCCGTGAAAGCCTGCTCGGACCGGGCTCTCTCGTCGGCTGACAGAGAGGCGTGCGAGAGGAACACGGTCACCTCGCGCGCCCGCAGCGCCGCGCCCAGTTCCTCCACCTGGCGCCTGGACTCGCAGAACACCAGCCGCTTCTCCCCCCGGTGCAGAGCGGCGATCAGCCGGGCGGCGTTGCCCAGCGAGCCCACGTAGTCCAGCTCCACATCCCCGGGAGGCGGCGCGGGCACGGGTGCGGCACCGGGCAGGAGGGCGGGGGTGTCGGGCAGGGGGGCGGGGGTGTCGGGCAGGGGGGCGGGGGTGTCGGGCAGGAGGGGGGCGGGGGTGTCGGGCAGGAGGGGGGCGGGGGTGTCGGGCAGGAGGGCGGGGGTGTCGGGCCCCGGACCAGGCGCGGTGCCCGGCGCCGTGCCCGAAGTGGAGTCGGGCACGGAGTCGGTGGCGTGTGGTACGGCACCGGCGTCCGGCAGGGGTCCGGCATCCGGCGCCGGGGCGAGGTCGTCCGGTACGGGGCCGGTGCCCGACGCCGGGACGAGGTCGGCGTCCGGTACGGGGCCGGTGCCCGACGCCGGGACGAGGTCGGCGTCCGGTACGGGGCCGGTGCCCGACGCCGGGGCAAGCTCGGGCGCGACCACCTGTCCGGGGCGCTCCCTCGCACGGGCCCCCTGGAGCCAGGTGAGCAGTTGCCGGGGATTCCCGACGGTCGCGGAGAGCCCGATGCGCTGGATGGAGCGCCCGGTGACCTGCTCCAGCCGTTCCAGTACGGCCAGCAGATGCCAGCCGCGGTCGTCGCCCGCGAAGGCGTGCACCTCGTCCACCACGACGGCCCGGACTCCGCCAAGCAGCCGCGCGTGATCCGTCTTCACCCCGATGAGCATGGCCTCCAGTGACTCGGGGGTGGTCAGCAGGATGTCCGGGCCCTGGAGGCGGATGCGCCGCCGCTGCGACTCCTTCGTGTCGCCGTGCCACAGCTCCGCCCGGCGCCCCAGCCACTGCGCGTACGAGTCGACTCGGGTCACCAGGTTGTTCAAGAGGGCCTTGAGGGGACACAGATAGAGGACGGAGGTGCCGGACCAGCGCCCCTCGGACATGGCCGAGAGGATCGGCAGACACGCGGCCTCGGTCTTCCCGCCCGCGGTGGGCGCCAGCAGTACGGCGTCCTCGCCGTCCATCACGGGCTGGATCGCGGCCCGCTGGAGCGGTCGCAGATCGGGCCAGCCGAGGGTGTTGACCACATGGTGGAGGACGACGGGGTCGAGACGGTCCACGGGGTCCGCCGGTGACGGTGGCACAGGGCCTCCCTGGAGGTCCACGGGGTCCGCCGGGGTCATCGGGCCGGAGGGGTCCGGGGACCCGCCGTCGTACTGATCGGGGCCGTCCATCACAGGTCCAGATCGATGTCGCCGGCCGACACGGCGGTGGCGAGATTCCGTTCGACGTCGGTGAGTTCGCTGCTCGTCACCGTGAGACGGTAGTGCTGCCGGGGGTCGAAGTCCTCGAACTGGTCGATCCGGTCCAGGACGTCCCCGACCAGTTTCTTCAGGAAGAGCCGGGGGGCGACTCCGGTCTTCCCGCCGAGGGCACCGCCGACCGCACGGGCGAGGTCGGCGATATACGCGTCGTCCGCGAGGACCTTGATCCGGTCGGGGGCGGCGGCTCCCTCCGCGTACAGATCGCGGATGGTCGTCCCCAGGCCGGTCAGCGACTCCAGGGTGAAACCGGGCAGACGGAGCTGGACGGCACGGGGATTGTCGAATCGCGGATCGGTGGTGAAGTCCGTGGCGAGGCGCTGGGCGAGCGGGGCGAGGCGCTGCACTCCCTGCGGCCCGTCGTAGAAGGCGGGAGTGCCGGTGATCACCAGATAGAGGCCGGGGAAGCGTCCCGAGTGCACTTCGTCGATGAGCTGCCGCAGTGCGTTCAGCGCCTTGTCGCGGGCGTCGGACCGTACCCGCTGGAGGGTCTCCACCTCGTCCAGGACGACGAACAGCCCCCGGTGTCCGGAGTCCCGCAGCACGGTCAGCAGCCCTTGCAGAAAACCCAGCGCCCCGAAGTGGTCGAGGTCGCCGCGCACTCCCGCGGCCCGCCGGGCGGCCGCCGCCACATGGGGCTGCCCGCCGAGCCAGGCGAGGACCGCGGCCGCCGTCGGCTCGTCCCCGTCCGTGAAGGCGGAGCGGTAGCCGCGCAGGGCGGTCGCGAAGGAAGGGGCGTGCCGGGACACCTCGGCGAGCCGGGCGACCAGCAGCTTCGCCACCTCCTCCGGCAGCTCGTCCTCCCCCGCCCCGGCCGCGAGGGCGTCCTCCTCCAGCGCGTAGAACCAGGCGTCGACGACCGGCCGGAGGGCGCTCGGCGGGAAGCTGGCGGTGGTCAGCCGCTCGGTGAGACGCCGGTACACCGTTTCCAGCCGGTGCAGCGGGGTCTCGGTCTCCGAGATCTGGATCTCGGCCACGGCGAGCCCCCGCCGCTTGGCGCGTTCGCCCAGCCACCGGGTGAAGAAGGTCTTGCCCGATCCGTACTCGCCCCGTACGGCCTTGAACACCGAGGCCCCGGAGGCGACCGCGTCCAGCTCCGCGCCGAGGGCGGTCTCGTACCGGTTCAGGCCGGTGGCCAGCAGGTCGAGTCCGCTCTCGGGGACCGCGCCGCGGCGCAGGGCGTCGAGAACGGTACGGCGGCGGGTGGCGGAGACGGTGGTGGCGGCGGGGCGGGGCTCGGTCACCGCCCCATCCTCCCATCCGGCCCCGTCCGCGAGTCCGGGCCTTGCCCGGGCCGCCTGTGCGCCTCTTGGGCCCCTAAGACCCCTTGCGCCTCTTACGGCGGCGAGGCCGGGATGGGCGTCCCGGACCCCGGCGGGACCTGATGGGCCCCGGCGCTGTGTGCCGACGGCGACATGGATCGGTCCAGCCCTCTCGTCGGGGCTCCGCCCCGAACCCCGCGCCTCAAACGCCGGCGAGGCTGAAACTACGCACCCCCACCCCGAACACCGAGCCCGGGAATGCACACCCCCAACCCAAACACCGACGCCCAAGGTCTGCGCCCCAACCCGAACAGCGAAGCCGAAAGCGTGCGACCCGCCCCGAAGGGCGAGGCTGGAGAACGCACCTCCACCCCGACCACCGAGACTTGAGTCGCACACCACCACGCACCGACCGGGACACGCATCAATCCAGCCCCCTCGTCGGGGCTCCGCCCCGAACCCCGCGCCTCAAACGCCGGCGAGGCTGAAACTACGCACCCCCACCCCGAACACCGACGCCCAAAGCGTGCGCCCCAACCCAAACAGCGAGGGCGAAAGCGTGCGGCCCGGACCTGTCAGTCCAGTTCGAACTGGGTACGCAGGAGGGAGAGATGCAGCCGGAGCGTACGCCCGTCGGGCAGGGTCTCCAGCACCTGCACGCCGTCGTGGTTGAGGAGCTGGCGCAGGACCGCGGCGAAGCCGCCCGCCCGGGTGACCGGGTAGTCGACGCGCTGGGCCAGCGCCGTCACCGGGAGGGTGCCCCCGGCGGCGAGGAGGGCGCGGACCGCCTTCTCGACGCGGTCCATCGGCGGTTTGCGGGCGAGCAGTCCCACCTGGTCCCGCAGGATGTCCGAGGCGAAGAACGCGCCGATCAGGGCGTCCTCCGGCGCGGCCACGACCGGCGCGGGCGGGGCCGAGCCTCTCGGTGCCGAACCTCCCGGGGCCGCGCCCCCCGGTGCCGAGCCCCCGGGGCCCACCGGCACGACGTCGACGTCGTCCACGTCGAAGAGCGAGTCGTGTGTCTCGGCGAGTGCGGCCTGGGCCTTCTTCACCCGCGTACGGCCCGGCTTCTCCGAGACCGCGGCGGCGGAGCCGGCGGGCGCCTGAGCGGGGACGGGCTTACGGGTGCCCGGGTCGTCCGGCAGCCACCAGTCCGGGCTGGGGTCGCCCAGTTCGCGCCAGCCCGCCGGGGGTGCGGCGCCGAAGGGGAGGAAGGCGAGGACCGGAATGGTGAACTCGGCGGGGGCCGCCCCGCCGTGGTAGCCCGCCTTGCGGGCCGTGTAACGCGAATCCGCGTCCCACAGCGCGACGATCGAGCCACCGGGTGCGGGCCAGACCACACGCGGTCCGCTGAGCGCGATCTCGGCCGCGCCCAGGGACCCGCCGGGGGCCCGGTGGCGGGCGGAGTCCGGCCGGTCCGCCTCCACCCTGTCACCATGCCGGTCGACGACATGGCCGTGGTCGCTGGTCAGGATCACCGCCATACCCTGTGCGGCGGCGACCCTGAGCAGATCGCGCAGCCGCCCGATCTCGTCCACGCGCCAGGCCCCGTCGCCGAGTTTCTGCTCCTTGCCGAGACGGTCGTCGATGGTGTTGAGGACGACGGCGACATGGGTCCGTTCGTCGTCGAGCGCCTCGGTGAGCGCCGGGGCGAAGGTGTCCCCGGAGCCCTCGGCCCGCAGGTCGTCCTTGTGGAACACGGCGGCCGGAGCGCCACCCCAGAAGGCGTGGGCGGGAAACAGCCTCCGCTCGTCCGCCTGCGTCCCGTTCAGCAGTCTTCCACCGAACAGGGAGGTGCGGCAGACGGCCGTCAGGGTGGGCAGTGCCGCGGCCATCGCGCGGCGGGCCGGGTGGCCGTCCTTCACCGGGTCGAACTCGGCCCAGCCGGCCCGGAGTTCCTCACCGAGTTCGGTGGCGATGGCCGCGCTCATACCGTCGAGGACGAGCAGCAGCACCCGCCGCCCGCTCCCGTCCCGTACGACGGGCGCCACGACCCGGTCGAGGAAGGTCTCGACGGTGAGCATCGAGCCGGGCGGGGTGCCGGCCGCGGTCCAGTTGGCGAGGGTACGGGCGAAGGCGCGGTCGATCCCGTGCCGTTCGCGGCGCACCCGGGTGCCGAGCGCCCCGTAAGCGGACCTCAGCTCCGGGTCCGGGTCGCCGCCCGCCTCGATGTGCTCCAGGGCCCGGTCCACCCAGCCGATCTCCGCGATCTGGCGGTCCATGGCGGCGGCCATGGTGTCGGAGCCGGTCTCGGGGTTGTCGGCCAGCCACCGGGTGAGGCGCTGGGCCATCCGGGCGCGCTCCACCCGGGCCCGGGTCTCCGGTCCGTCGGCGCGCCGGTGTCCGCCGAGGGCGCGGACCGCTTCCGCCACGGCGGCGGGCCGCCCGGTGGCGAGCGCCCGCCCGACGGCGGCGAACCTGGCCTCCAGGCCCGCGGCCAGTACCGGGCTGGCCTCCGCTGCGGCTTCGGCTCCGAACTGGCGGACCAGCAGGGACGCCCGCTCCAGGGCGGTGTCGCTCAGCCGCCGGGCCGCCCGTACCTCGTCCTTGTCGCCCACCGTGCCACGGGCCGCGGTGGCGAGGAGGGCGCAGACGTACTCCTCCGCGGCCCGGGCGAACCGCGACACCAGGACGTCCAGCTCCTCACCGGCCGCCGGGGGCCGCTCCCCGAACCAGCGCTCGGCGCGGCCCCTGGCCCGGTAGGCGGCGGCGTCCGGTTCGGCGTGCAGCCACAGAGCGGCGCAGACCAGGCCGAAGGCCACCGCGTCCGCGCCGTGTTCGGCGTCGACCAGGGCCAGGAGGACCCGTCCGGCGGGACCGGCCTGGTCCTCCTCGCCCAGGAACGCGGCGAGACCCGCGCGTTCGGGGCCGCGCAGTTCCAGCAGGCGCTCCGGGCCGCCGGGGCTCTGGGACCAGGCGAGCAGGGTGTGGGGGTCGAGGCTGTCTCCGGCCGGGGCGCGGCCCGTGCCCGCGGCCTCGGTGTCGTATCTGCCGAGGCGCAGCCGCCGCAGGGTCAGCGCGGCGAGCGCGGTACGCCGGGAGAGCATGCCGCCCGCCAGCGGTGGCCAGCCGCCCGGCGGGGTGGCGCCGAGCAGGGCTTCCGCGGCCCAGTTGGCGTCCTTGAGGCGCGGGTCGACCTGCTCGGCGCCGAACGCCTCGCGGACGACGTCCCAGCTGTCGACGTTCTCGATACGGGGTTTGTGGGCCCGCGCGAGGATCGCCGGGTCGAGTTCGTTCTGTTCCCGGTCGGTGAGGATGACGAGAACCGCCGGTCCGGACGCGCCGGCCGGTGCCGCCGGGCCGCCCTCACCGGTCTCCTCGGCCCCGAGGCGCCCAACGGGTCCGAGGTGCCCAACGTGCCCAAGACGCCCTACATGTTCGAGGCGCCCCCACTGTCCCAGGTGCCCGAGGAGGAGTTCGTGGACGGCGAGCGGGGACGGCGCGGCCGCGATCCGCGCGGTGAGCCCGTCGCCCCACACGGGCTCGGCGGGGCCGTCCCACTGGGGCGCCGAGCGCAGCAGGACGACCCGCCGCCGTCCGGCGCCCGCCAGGGATCCGGCCAGTGAGCGCTGGGAGGACAGGTACTGGGTGACGGTGGCGAGGTTCAGCCGTACGGCGACGGAGGCGGGCGCGTTCATCGGTCGACGACCTGCCAGGTGATCTCGATGGTCGCGTCGGGCTCCCGGGCGATCAGCTCGGCGAGTTCCGCGCCGAGTTCGGCGGCGGCGCGGGCGGCGGTGGTGCGTCCTCCGCCGGAGCGGGGCGCCCGGCGGGTGGCGGTCGCGGTCCCGGCTCCGGCCCCGGGGCCGTCGGACGGCTCGGGCCGGTGCCACTCGATACGGGGGTCGCTGGATCCGCCGTTCAGCGGCAGGTCCCCGGCCCTGGGGGCGGGCGGGGCGGGCTCCGGTGACGGCCGGGCGGCGGTCTCGGCGCGCTTCAGGAGGGCGACGACCTCGGCCCTGGTGCGTTCCAGGGCCGCCGCGAGGTCACCGCTGCGCTGGTCGGCGCGGGCCGTGTTGCGCAGGGATTCGAGGAGGGCGTCCCCCTCGGGGCCCTTGCCCGAGGCGAGGCCCAGGATCTCCCAGGGAGCCGCGCCGAGCGCCTGGGCCACCCTGCCCGCCTGCTTGACGGACGTCCCGTAACGGTCGGCGCCGACCGGGCCGAGGTCGAAGCCCGCCAGGGCCTCCACGGTCCTCTTCGCCCCGGCCGCACCCTGACCGGCTCCCTGCGTGAGGGCCTTGAGCAGGGCGACGGCCCTCCGCGCGAGGGCCAGGCGCCCGGTCCCGTCCGTCTCGTCCAGGCCGAGGAACCCGGCGTGCTCCTCCAGTCTGCGCACCAGTTCGGCGGCGGGCTCCTGGTGGGCCGCCGCCCGTTCCCCGATCTGGCGGGCGAACTGGTTGACGATACGTCCTCGCCGCAGCGCGGGCGCCGGGGCGCCGAAGATCGCCTGGAAGCGCTCCCGGGCCGACTCCCAGTCCTCCTCGGAGGGCAGCGGCTGGTTGCGCAGCGCGTCGCGGTCCTTGACCTGGGACAGCTCGGGTGCCGGGTCGAGCGGCATGCCCTCGCGCACCCACACCCGGTCGTCCATCTCGGCGAAGGAGGCGACGACGAGCCGGGCGAGGAAGTCGGGCAGACCGCGCGGGGCGGGCCGGTCGGTCCAGTCGGTGAGGGTGATCAGGGTGAGGTCGCCGGTGACGCCCTTCTCCCGGGCGAGCTGCCGGAAGTGGTCGGCCCAGTAGGGCGACAGCTCGAAGTACGCCTCCTTCTGCCGCCCGAGCAGCAGCGGTCCGGCCAGCCTGCGCATCAGCGCCCGGTCCCCGGCGGGAATCTCGGTGCGGTGGTCACGGGCCTCGGCGGCGGTACGGATGTGGGCGAACACCTTGCGGGCGTCACCGGGTTTGACGGTGGTGCCGGTGTTCTCGGGGTCGAGGTCGGGATGGTCCGGGTACTGGGAGGCGAGGAGCTTGCCGGCGATGTGCCGGATGCCGTCGTGCAGGGACTGGCCGAAGGAGAGGGTGAGGCCGTCCACGTCGCGCAGGGACACCAGGTGGTCGCCGAAGCCGAGTTCCACGTCGGCGGGCTTCTTCTCGGCGAGCCCGTACGCCTGCTTGAAGGCCGCCTTGACGTTCTTGAGCAGCGACTCGCGCTGGGTCTCCAGCAGACCCTTGGCCCTGGCCCGGTTGTCGGCGTTGAGGTGGCCCGCGTACTGGGTGTCGAAGCGCCCGCCGTCCGCGAGCGCCCGGTCGATGACGACGAGCCGGCGGAAGTCGCCGTACCGCTGGGCGGAGAGGTGGGTGGGCAGCCAGGCCACCGTACGGGACCGCTCGCCCTGCTGCTTCTGGCGCAGCCGCCGCACCCGCTCGGCGTCCTCGACGGCGCCGTACTCGCTGTCGTCGAAGGGCAGGTCGACGGCGATGCGCCAGCGGCCGTCCTCCTGCGGCATCAGATCGTGGTCGGGCAGCTCGTCCTCGTCCGCGATGTTCCCGAAGATCACTTCGAGCGCCCGGTCGGTGCCGCGCCAGACGAAGTTCAGCTCGTCGACCAGCCGGCCCTGCTCGATGCCGAGTTCCTCCGCGAGCAGCCGCTTGGCGAGCGCCAGCCGGTTGCCCGGGTTGTCGTTGACGTTGGCGTTGGCGATGACGGAGTCGACGTCGACGCCGGACAGCTCCAGCCGGACGCCCGGATTGGCCTCCGTCCCGGTCTCCTTGATCTCCGGGAAACGTCCCGCCCACTCGGCGACCTTGTTCTTCAGGATGCCGTACTCGCGGCCGGGGATCGGGGCGACCACCGAGCCGTAGTTGAGCGCGGAGAGCCGCCGGATCGTCAGATCCGCGAGGGCGGGCACGCTCGGCGCGAGCGCGGACAGCAGCAGCGTGCCGATGATCCGGTTGTCCCCGGTGAACGTCTTCACCCGCCCCCGCAGCGCCCGGTCGGTGATGCTGTCGGGGCGGTGCGTGTACTGCTCGACGTCCTCCTCCGACACGTTGTACGTGGCCAGCAGATACGGGCGCAGCTTGGTCCGGTACAGCTTGTCCGCCGCCTCGAAGACGACCTTCAGACTGTCCGTGAACGGTTTGTCGCCCCCGGCGGTGATCAGCGGGTACAGATCGCCGACCGGGATGAGGTCGCCCAGGCGCAACTGGTCGCGGTGGTCCGCGAGGAGCTGACCCATGAGCTTCATACCGGTCCGGTTGCGCTGGAGCGCGGACGACACCTGGACCAGGGTGTCCATGAACGCGGGCGAGAACGGATACGTCAGCCGGAAGCTCTCCTCGTCCGCGCCGACCCCGTCGGCGCCCCGGTCGGAGCCGAGGAGCGTGTCCCACACCTCCTGACGGACCTTCCGGGTCTTCTCGAACTCGGCCGTGATCAGCGCCGCCGCCTCCCCGTCCCGGGGCCTGAGCAGCCGGGCGTGGGCGACCTGGGGGAGGTTACGGTCCTCCAGGGTGATCTTGTCGAAGCGGCCGGACGCCTGGTTGAGGGTGTCCTGGATGGACGACTCGGCCGCGCCGGACAGTTCCTCGCCGACGAGTTCGCGCAGATCGCGCTGGCGGGCGATGAAGGAGACGACGGGTATGGCCCGGCGGGCGTCCGCGCCCTCCACGAAGTTGGTGATCTTGCCCGCCTCGCGGCCCACGAACTTCTGGTCGTGGATGAGAGTGGCCAGCCACAGGATCAGCTCGTCGAGGAAGAGGATCAGGCCGTCGTACCCCAGCTCCTTGGCATGGGCGGCGATCACGGACAGGCCGGCGTCGAGCGAGATGAAGCCGTGCTCGCTCTCGGCGGCGTTCTGCGCGAACCCGGGCAGCAGATGCGTACTGGCGTCCTGGACGAGCCGGGCCCGCAGCTCCGCCGGGGACGACGGGCTGACCAGATTGAGCGCCTGTCCCGTCTCGTGGATCTCCTCCGCCGCGAGCGCGGTGTCGAGCAGCGCGGGGCTCCACGCAAAGGACTCGCCCCACTCGTCGTCCTCGTCCTCGTCCGCCCCGCCGGTCCCCGGGGCGAGTCCTCTGATGACCGCCTCGTCGCCCATGCGCTCACGCATGGCGGTGATGTCCGCGAAGAGGGCGTCCGTGCGGTAGACCCTGGGGGTCGGGGCGTCGGGGTGGAGCTTCTTGACGTGACTGACGTACGTCCCGAGGACCCGCTGCTCCAGCGCCTTCGCCCCGAGCATGTGGTACGGCACGAGCAGGAACCTCTTCCCGTCCGCGCCGAGCCACTCGTGCCTGGTGAGCACCGGGTCGAAGTCGCCCCGGCCCCGGGCGGCCGGGCTGCCGCTGAGCAGCGCGTGCAGTACGGCCATGAAGTGCGACTTACCCGAACCGAACGAGCCGTGCAGATACGCCGCCTTGGACGTATGGCCGTCCACCGCCGCCTTGATCAGCCCGAGCGCCTCGTCGAAGTTCTCCAGCAGCCGTTCCGTCACCACGTAGTCCCGGAGCGCGCCTTCGGCACCCTCCGGGGTCGTGGCCTCCGAGAGCTGGAGAACAAAGTCGGAGGTCGAGATCGACTCCTTGATGTCGATGACATCGCGGAGCAGGGGCGGCTGCTGGGCCATCGCGCGTCTCGCTCACCTTCTGACGGCGTCGGCCGTCGCTGTCCGGTCGGTACGGTGTCGGGGCCGGCGTGCGGTCCGGTCGGTGTTTCCCGTGACATTCTCCGACACCGGCACGGATTACGGGACCGTCGGGCACCACTCTCCCGCCCCTCAGCATGGCAGCGGCCCCCGACAGTCCGCCCGGAGTGGGCGTGCACCTGGCCCCGGGGCCGTTCAGCCCTGGTTCAGCCCTCTTCTGGTCCGGCTGTTCGCGTTCGCCTCCGCGACCCGGACGCTCAACACCTCCAGCACGGTGACCGGTTCGATGTGCTCCGGGTCGGCGTCCCACTCCCGGCCGCCTTGGAGGGGGCGCAGCTGGACGTACGGGCCGACCCCGCCCATCACCACCCCGATCCGGCCGAGCCGGGTGTCCCGTACGGCCTTTCCGACCTCGGGACGCTCCCCCTCCGGGGCCGCGCCCGCCCTGGTCCGCCCGGTCTGCCCGGTCGCCCCGGGTGCCTGGTGCTCCTCGCGCTCCGCGTCCGGCTCGTCCGGCCCGTCCGGTCCGGGTCGCCCGGTCCCGGTCACCGCGCGGCTCCCTTCGCGATGATCGCCGCCAGGAGCTGCGCGGTGCGGGCGGAGCACGGCCCGATGTGCACGAGCGTGTCCGGTCCCGCGTCCGGCCAGGGCGTACGGACCTCCACGGCGAGTGACACGACACCGCCCCGCCGGAGCGCCGAGACGAGCGTGTCCCGCGCTTGCAGGGCCTCCTCGATCGCGGACCGGAGGGAGGTGATGGGGGTGGGGTCGGGCCTTGCCGTGCTGGTGGCGGGGGTGTCGGCGGCGGCTCGTCGCGCTTCGTTCACGGTGGGGGCTCCTCTGACTTTCTCGGGATTCCGCTGCCCCGACGGCACGGCGTGGATTACCGTGCGTAGTCCGGACGTCACGAGGATGAATCCGGAGCAGTTCGCCGACGCCGTGGGTACGCGGTCGCCTCCCCGTCGCCGGGCGTTACTTCCACACCTTCCACCGACACCACGGAGGGGAGCCGACATGCCGCCGAGGCGGGTCATCACCGGTCGCAGCCAGGAGCCGCGCCAGCGTTTCGCTGAGGAGTTGCGTCTCTTACGCACCGGACGCGGAACGAGCCTGCGACAGCTCGGGGAGCGACTGGGCTGGGACTGGTCGCTGTTCGGGAAAATGGAGAAGGGCGACACGATCGGCAGCCCCGAGGTCGTCCAGGCCCTGGACACGTTCTACGGGACGCCGGGTCTGCTGCTGGCCCTGTGGGAACTCGCGGCCGGGGACAAGTCCCAGTTCCGCGAACGCTACCGCCGGTACATGAGCCTGGAGGCGGAGGCGGTGAGCTTGTGGCACTTCGCCGTGAGTGTGCTGCCGGGGCTGCTTCAGACTCCGGGGTACGCGCGTGAACTGCTCGCAGCAGGGGGATCCAAGGGCGACGAACTGACCCAGCAGGTCGAGGCGCGCATGGGTCGCCAGGAGCTGCTGGAGGGTGATGACGCGCCACCTTTCCGGACGATCCTGTCGGAAGCGGCGTTGCGGACGGCGTTGCGGGACACGACCGAGTGGCGGAAGCAGTTGGAACGCTTGGCCGAAATGGCCGAGCGTTCGGATCTCACGATTCAGGTGTTGCCACAGAGTGCGGGGCTGCACGGCTTGTCGACCACGGATGTGTGGTTCCTCAGGCTTCCGGATGCCCGCACGGTTGCATACACGGAGCATGGATACGGTGGCGAACTCATCGAGGAGCACGCTGTGGTGGAGCGCATGCAGCGTGCGTACGATGCGATGCGCGACCTGGCACTCTCCCCAGCCGAGTCGCAGAAACTCATCCTGCGTATGTTGGAGGAACTGCCATGCGACCCATCGATGTAACTGCCCTGAGCTGGCGCAAGAGCAGCCACAGCAATCAGGATGGTGGCGCTTGCGTTGAGGTCTCGGACGACGTCACCGCCGCTGTACCCGTGCGAGACAGCAAGAACCCGTCCGGTCCCGTGCTCGTCTTCCCGGCGGATGGCTGGTCGTACTTCATAACGGCGGTCAAGAACGACCATCTGAGCGCCTGAACCGAACGGCCCCCGTGATGGACTCACGTCCCGCACTCACGGGGGCCGTCGCTGTTGTCGGAGGCGCTACTTCTTGGCGGTACGCCGTCCACGGGTGGCGGCGACCGGGCGCCAGGCGCGCAGGTCGTCATCGGTCAGGCCGTGCTGGCCCTGGACCATCTGCCGGTCACCCTTGAAGTACGCGGCGGGTGACGTGCCGAAGTTCGCGTCGAACTCGTCGTGCCACTGGTCGAGCCAGGGCTGAAGCTCCAGCAGCCCGGCGAGCAACGGCGTCAGCTCCTCAGCGGTCAGCGCCTCGTGCGTGGCGATATACGCGGCCAGTGCGTACGCCTGCTCCTGATGGTCCCAGCCGGCCCAGCCGAACAGTTCGGGCGTGGCCACGTTGGTCTGCCCGTACGAGATGAACCGCTCCTTGGGCACATCCAGTTTCCCGCGCGCCCGCCAGTAGGACGGCCGCAGGAAGTCGGCCGAGGTGTACTTCGGCGGTACAGGGATGGCGTCCCGGATCTTCCGCTTGGCGGGCTCGTCCGGAGCGGCGTCCTCCTGCCGCTGGAGGTCCCAGACGTGCTCCCAGTCCTGGCGCTTCTTCAGCCCGGCGGGCTTGTAGCGCAGGGCGGCGAGGAATGGCACATGCTCGTCGGTCATCAACTCGGCGACAACGGCGGGCAGTTCCTTCCGGGGTGCGTAGATCTTGGCGACGGAGACGAAGTCCTCGTCACGGGACAGCGCGTCCGTGAGCCGCGAGAGCGTGACGAGCACGGGCATGTCGTTCTCGTCGAACCAGTGATCCCGGCTCTCAACCCGGTCCAGCAGCCAAGACCGGAGTGCCTTCTCCTGAAGCGAGTCCCACCCTTCGGTGGCCCACCGCCGCTTGTACTCCGGCCGCTCGATCATGCCGATGGCCCTGGACGACTCGATGGCATCTATTCGCTTCTGGACCACTTCACGGTAGGCGGTGGGCCAGTGGCCAGGGATCTCGGTGATGGGGGTGGACCCGTGCCGCTTAAACCACTCGCCACTGGCCTCGCCTGCGGCAACGCGCCTTGCGAGCACGATCTCGAAGGCACGCTCACCGAGGGCGAGTTCGGGGATGTCAGGGGATCCCGGGTCCTCGGAGACACGCAAGTCTTCAGGGTGCAGCTTGTAGAGCGAATAGACCTGCCAGTCCAACTCTTCTTGAAGGGCGATCATCCGAGCACGCACCGAAAGCCAAGTCACCCGGCCGGCACGAAGGGTAACTGCGTCGGGAGCAGCCTCGGAAGCTAGGACGGAAGGACTATTGAGAGTGAGTCTCTGAGAACAGAGGTCAAGCTCGGCAGCGAGAGAAGTGGGATATTCAACAGGGAGGGGGAATTCTTCAAGATTGGTCCCGGTGAACTCATACCGCTCTTCCCAGGCTTCACTTTGAATTCCACGCCCAAGGCCACTTCCGCCTTTCCCCTGACTAACTTGCTTGAGCCACAAACCGGCCGTAGAGCTGTTAAGCAATCCTGTCAGGCGCGAGTACTCCTCTTCACTCGCCCCTTCATTGAGCTTAACCATGGGGGCATGGCGGTTGAAGATCCTCCCACTTCGACTCAGCGCAAAGTGATTATGGGTCGCCACGAACGGAAACACGATCGAAAGCGGGGTGGCAAACTTCTCCCGATACACCTCTCTATATTCGTACCACCTGAATCCAGGAATTGTTTTGACGATTTTCCCAAAGCGCTTACGATTGCGCAAGAGTTGCCGATTCGGCCACAGGAAGGAAGCACTCCCGCCCAACTGATCCTCTGCTACAACATTCCAGTTTTCATCGTAGGGCCAAACTGTGGTAATTCCAGGAACCACTGTATGGTCGCGCACTGCTTCGCCGGTCACCATAGCAAGTTCATGCTCCACCCTCTGGCGACGTGCGGTTGCATGATCGGGCAGAAAGTATGCTCCATCCTCGCCAGAAATGGCCCCAAAGCCAATTCGGAGCGAAAGCTGTGGGCGCAGACGGCCCGCCATGACCATCTCCATTTGGGTGATCATCTCTCGCCCCCCAGCACCCAGAATCCAAGGGTGATCTTTAAAGAACTCTTCGCGAGGAAGGTCATCCACGGATACCCATTGGCTCGTCGATCCAGGTGCATCTACTTGCTTCACGATCGCATTCCAAACCAAGCCGTCCTGACCATTCTCTGGCATTGTGGGCTCGGCTTGCACGCTTCTTACCGTTCGGATGGTTGCCGATCGCGCACTCCCTTCTCGGCACCTACCGATGAGAATCACCGTCGGAGTGCCGTGGCCAGGGATATAGGCTCCGGAAGTGTCGACAATCTCTGTGAGTTCCGCGCGGTCACGAAAGTAACTCTCGACCAGTTTTGCACCAAACTCGCGCTTCATGAAAGAGTTAGCCGTGATCTGGCCCACCGTGCCGCCGTTGAATCCGCTGATATCGGCACATTTTGCCAGTTCGAAAAAACGCTCAGCGAATGGAACCGAAAGCGCATACTCCATGGAGCAACTCTTGTACAGTCCTCGATACAACTCGTTGAGCCTTTTGTCCTTCACCGTAATGTAAGGCGGGTTCCCCACCACCACGTGATACCGCCCCTGCTCCAAAATCCCAGGGTGCTCGTGCACGTCCTCCGTGGCATAGGCGAACGACGCCAGGTCGTCGCCCTCCCCCTCCTCGTCCCCACCCAGCGTCAGCTCCAACTGCCGGGCCTTGATCAGCGAGTCCCCCACCGCCAGGTGAATCGGCCATTCATACCTCGCGGCCTCCCCCATCGTCCGCACCCCACTCGCCGCCATCGCCGCAACCAGCAGCCGGAACCGGGCGATCGCCACCGCGAACGGGTTCAGGTCCACCCCATGCACCGAGTCCAGCGCCGCCCGGACCCGCTCGTGAAGGTCACGACCGGGCTGGCCCTCGCCCCACAGCCGCACCAGCCTCCGGAACGCACCGAGCACGAAGTGACCGGACCCGCATGTCGGGTCGATCATCTTCAGTCCCTCGTAGCCGAACTCCCGCACCGCCGGGTTCATCGTGCGGTCGAGGATGAACTCCTCCACGAACTCCGGGGTCTGGAGCAGGGCGTACGTCTTCCGGGCCGCCTCGCTCAGGTCCTGGTAGAGGTCGCCGAGGAAGCGGGTGTCCCAGCCCTCCGTACCGTCCTCGTTCAGCTCGTCCGTGAAGTCGTGGACCAGGACGCCCGTCTCGTCGCGCTCGCGCCAGAACGCGATCAGCTCCCGGGCGCCGTCGTGGGACAGGGGTATCTGGAACAGCGGGTTGTGCTTCCGGTCGAAGAGCAGACGGCCCGCCTGCCCCTCCCCCAGTTCCGCGAAGGACCGCTCCAGCCAGCCCCGGAACGTGGGGTCCTCGGCGGTCGACAGGTACTCCTCGTACCGGGCGAGGGCGAGGTCCCGGCGGTCGGCCTCCGGTGCCGTCACGTACGGCTCGGGAATCAGCCGGTTGTCCTCGCAGAAGCGGACGAAGACCGTGCCCAGCACCCAGGCGACGGCGACCTGGGTGACCCGCTCGTCCAGCCACGAGTTCCACGTTGCTGCCGTACGGCCCAGCTTGCGGGCCCGCTCATACTCGGCGCGCAGCCGGTCACCGACCTCGCCGACGGCTTTCACCTGCTTCGACAGATCCGTCTCGACCGCCTTGACCTGCTGCTTCAGGTCGTCCAACAGGGTCTTGCGGTCGATCACTTGACGTCTCCCTCGCCGTTGTCCGTGTCATCCGTGCTGTCCGTCGTCTCAGTACTGCCCGCGCGGACGGGACCGCCGCCCCGGTGCCGGTTGTCGACCCAGGAGTCGGGCAGTTCGATCCATTCGCCGAGGCCCGCCTGATACGCCACGGCGGTCTGGCCCAGCTTCGGCTCGCGGGACGGGTCGGCCTGCGGAACCAGCAGCCACAGCCCCCGCCCGCCCTGCCGGGCGGCCTCCGCGAGCCGGCCCAGGACGCCCATCGCGTCGTACCGGGCGAACACGGCCGCCTCCGTCAGCAGGACCGGGCCGGAGCCCGTGCCCGCGTCCAGCAGTTCCCGGACCCGGGGCTCCACCGCGCCCCACGCGGTCCGCGCGTACTCCGCGAACTTCATCGCGCCGCGTGAGCCCGGCTCCGCCGCGTCGGCCTTGAGCAGGGTTTCCCAGGTCGGCTTCGAGCCCTCGGGGGCGAGGGCGTGCATGGCCTCCAGGAACAGCTCCGTCATCGAGACCACCTGGGTGCCGATGCGGTCGGCGCCCAGTGCCCGTACGGCGTCCCGGGAACGGTTGCGGTGCACGGTCAGCACCCGGTAGCCGTCCCGGCGGGCGGAGGCGGTGAGGCGTTCCTCGGCGCGGGCCGCGCCCGCCAGCAGCGGGTCGTCCGAGTAGCGGGTGACGGCGCCGACATCGGTGGTCTGGCGCCAGGCTCCGGTGGTGAGATAGCTGGAGGCGCTGTCCATCCGGGTGGGGAGGTAGCGCGGGGTCCGGGTGTCCTCGCGGGTGGAGAGGGTGAGGTCGAAGCCGGCCTCGCGCAGCGCCTTGGTCAGGGGGGCGTCGGTCGGCAGCTCGTGGGTGGCGGTGCCGCGCGGGTCGCGCAGGACCAGTTCGGGGAAGCGGGCGCGCACCCGCTCGTGTATGTCGTCGGCGGTGACGCCTGGCTGCCGTCCTTCCGGCACACCGGGGATCAGCCGCACCAGGCCGGCCTGGGTGAGCCGCAGTGCCCGTACGAGCGGGAGGTCACGGCGGTAGATCTCCAGGCGGGGGGTGGCGGCGGCGTTGAGGGAGGCGGCGGCGGCCAGTTCCACCAGACGGCGTTCGTCCCACTCGACCGCGCCGGGCGCCGGGGGCAGTGCGCCCAGCTCGCCGAGGACGGTCGTCGCGGTGGGCAGGGTGTCCAGTTCGGCGAGCCGGTCCGCCCGGCGGCCCAGCCGCATCGCGTAGTCGAGGAGGCCCGGAGCGGTCGGGGTGTCGGGGGCGTCGCTCTCCCGGACGTCCAGGGCCAGCAGCCCGGCGCCCAGGGCCTCTTCGGTGGCCTTGCGGTTCGGCTGGTGCCGGAACTCGGCCTCGGCCGGTTCCAGTTGCTCCACCTCCACCACGGCCCGTACGGCGGCCAGCGCCATCGCCCTGCGCTGCTCGCGTTCGGAGAGCTGGGTTCCCCGTCGTACGGCGAGCGCGTCGGCGATCTCCGCGGCGGACGCGACCCGGCCGAGGCCCAGCAGGAGTTCGATGATCTCCTGGCGCAGGGCCTGCACGGCGGGGTGCTTCTTCCAGCGCTTGCGCTCCTCCTTCAGCAGGTGCGGGATACGCCCGGCCGAGAGGGCGAGGGCGTCCGCGACGTCCTTCTGCCTGGGCCAGACCCCGATGCCGGGCAGCTCGCCCCGGTCGTCGGGCAGCCGCAGCAGCAGCCGGACCATGTCGACCTTGTTGCGGTTGGCGCCGTTGTTGTTCAGTTCCGGTACGAAGATCGTGGCGAGGGTGTCCAGGCTGACCGTGCGCAGGGCGGAGCCGAGCGCGGAGCCGGTGAGGCCGCCCGCGCCCTCGGTGGCGGCGAGCCTGCCGAGTACGGCCGACTCGGCGGCGGAGAGCTGGGCCAGCTCCTCCTTCGCCTCGGCCCGGCCCCTCGGCGTCAGTGGTGACACCGGTGTCTCGCGCAGCCGGTCGCCCCACTCGCGCTGGCGGCGCTGTACCTCGCTCCGGGTCTTGGCGCCCAGGCCGGGGGCGTTGAGGAGTTTGCGGCGGCTGTAGTCGAGGAGCTGCCCGACGGTGTTGACACCCAGGCCGTAGAGGAAGGACTCGGCGGCCGGGGTGAGACCGGCGGCGGAGAGATGGGTGTCGCGGCCCGCCTGTGCGGCGAGCAGTTCCCGCTGCCGCTCGGCGGTGACCGGCTCGGCGTCCGCGATGCCCTTCCCGCCGGGCTGTCCCGGCTGCCCGGCGCCCGGGGACGCGGCCGTCTCGGGGTGGCGGGTGCGGTGGCTGGATCGGTGGCTCGACGGTACGGAACGCGCGGCGTCCAGGAAGATCTTCTTCCAGGCGTCCCGCATCGGCTTCAGCTCGGGGAAGCGGCGCCCGGCGTCCCGGTGCAGGGCCTTGTGGAAGAAGGCGACCAGACCGTCGCTGACGGCGGGGTCGAAGGCGTCGGCGGCGATCGTCGGGAAGGGGTGCTTCTTCGCGTCCGTCATCCGGGGCGGGACCGAGCCGTCGCCCCACTTGGGCAGTTCGCCCGAGGCCATCTGGTGCAGGGTGACGGCGACCGCGTACCGCTCGGCGTGGGCGTCGTAGGCGGTACGGGTCAGGGTGCCGATGAACGGGTCGAGATAGCCCTCGGTGCCCGCCTCGTAGTCCTTCGCCGGGTAGCCCGCGAGGGAGAAGTCGATGAGGACCAGCTCGCGGGTGCGGTTGGGGCGTACGCGGATGGCTATGTTGTCGGGCTTGATGTCCCGGTGCCAGACGCTCTCGCCCTCCAGGAAGTCGACAGCGCCGAAGAGGTAGTCGCCGTACGCCTCCAGTTCGTCGATGAGGAGGCGGCCCCGCTCGCGCAGCTGGCGGGCGACGGTCTCCTCGCGGCGGCGGGTGCGGGCGGTGCCCGGTTCGGTGCCGCCCGTGGGATGCGCGGCGGGAGCCTCCTCGCGTTCGTCGCCCACGTACTCCAGGGCGAGGACCGTGCGTCCCGCGATGTTCAGGGGTTCGGGCTCCACGAGGCGGATGACGCGGGAGTCCGGGCGCAGCCCGCCCATCACCCGGGCCTCGTGGACCAGGATCTGGCCCCGGCTGTCGGAGAGGGCGACCTTGAGCACGGCCAGCGGTCGTGCCCGGTGGGCCTCGGCCTCCAGATCACGGACGAGGAAGGCCCGGCTGGTCGAGCCGGTGCCCAGCCGGCGGCGGACCTCCCAGCGCCCGGCCAGCACATCGCCCGCGACGGCTTCCAGCGGGTCCTTCTCCGGGGCCTGGGGAGCGGGGGCCGCGGCCGGGGTGGTGAGGGAGTCCTCGACGAGTTCCAGCATCTCCAGGAACTCGTCCACCGAGGAGAGCCGCTGCGCGGGGCGGTAGGCGGTGGCCGCCTGCACCAGGTCGTCGATGTCCTCGGAGAGTCCGTCCACCAGGGAGCTGGGGCGCAGTCCCTCGCCTGCCTCCAGCCGGGCCAGCAGCTCCGCCTGGCTCGCCGCGGGTGCCTTGCCGGTGACCAGAAGATAGGTGAGAACACCCAGGCCGTACACGTCCAGCGAGACCGGGTCGGCGTTGAGCGCGGTCAACTCGGGGGCGAAGTACGGGTCGGAGCCCTCGGAGAGATGGATGGCCGAGAGCGCCGTCGGGGCGAATCGGGGTCCCCCGCTCTCACCGGTGCCGCCGGTACCGGTGGCGGTGCCGCGCTGGGTGGCGATCTGCCAGTCGGAGACCTGGAGGTGCGGGGCCGGCCAGGCCGCGTCCTCCCCGGCGGGGCCCGGGCCGCCCCGGGGCTGCGGCACCACATGGACGGACCGGGCGGCCAGTGCCCGGTGGTGGATACGGCTGGAGTGCGCGGACCGCATGGTCTCGGCGAGCTGCCGGACGAGCGCCATCCGGCCGAGGATGTCCAGCTTCTCCCCGTACTGGAGCAGATACTCGTCCAGGCGGAGGGTCGCCGGGTGGTAGTCGAAGATCAGCGCGGGGCCCGCGGAGTGCCCGGAGGGGTCGTACTGCCGGAGCTGGACGGCGCCGGGGTGGCGGAAGCGGCGCAGCACGGCCGCCTCCCGCCGGGCGGCGTTCTCCACGGACTGCCGTATCGAGGCGTCCGATCCGCGTTCGCGCAGATAGATGCGGACGCGGGCGGACTCGGGGAGTTCGGTGTGCCGGGCCAGGTAATCCGCCCAGGTCTGGCCGGAGTCGAAGGACTTGCGCTCCAACTGGTACGGGCCCACCCGGTACTCGGCGTCGCTGCGGCGGATGCCGATCCGCTCCAGGGCGGCCTTGGCCTCGCGGGAGCCGACGGCGGTGATGCGCCGGCGCTCGTCGCGCGGCGGCCGCTTCAGCATCTCGATCAGCTCGGGGACCGTGTGGACGCCGTGCTCGTCGTGGGCGGGGAGCCGTACGCGCAGTGCCGCGTCGGTGAAGCAGACGGCCTCGGCGACCCACACCCGCTTGCCGTGCTGCCCGAGCAGACCGGCCAGTTCCTTGGCCTTCTTGTTGACCAGGTGCAGCGGATTGCCGTGCGGGCGGCGGCGGCCCCCTGGGGTGATCTGCACCCAGGTGCCGTTCTCGCTGGTGACCGAGCCGTGCCAGTCCTTGAGCTCGATCATGTACACGCCCGCGGGGGCGATGACGAGGAGGTCGACCTCGCGGACGTGACCGGTGTTCGCGGTGAAGGTGAAGTTCGACCAGGCACGCCACGGGTCGGAGTCGGGCAACTGCTCCCTGATGGCTTCCAGGCCGCGGCGCTCGTGATCGAACTCGGACTCGGTGACCGTCGTCCACCGGCCTTCCCGCATGTACCCGTCCCCCGCTTCACTTCCGCCGCCGTGGTGCACAGAGCCGCCCGTCGCGGATACGAGACGGCCGGGGCCCTCCCCGGATCTTAACTGCGGCCTCCGGCATCCGGGCAGCCGCGACGAAAGGGACGGGCGGGGACGGGGCGGAAGGAAGGGTGCGGGGTGGCAGGAGAGGGGCGGGAGATGAAGGGTGGAAGAAGAGGTGTGCGTGCGGCCGCCCGTGCACCAACGCCTCATGACACCCGCTCACCGGTCCCGGGGCGGGTAACTGACTGGCCCCGAGGGCCGGATAGGGGGCGAACTGCTCGGTCACCGCCGCCGCCACGGCTGACGCGCCGAGGATGCCGTCGACCTCGATGACGCGGATGACGAGACGGCGGGCGCCGTGTGCCGCGTCCTCGGCGACCGGGCGGTCCCGGGCGACGCGGTTGGCCTGGGCGCGGGCGGGGTCGCTCACCGGGACGTCGAGGGCGCCCGCGCGGGGCAGGGTACGGAGTTGGTGCTGCCGGAAGTCCTCGGTGGGGACGAGGACGACCATCCGCCGGGGCGAGTCGATCAGCGGCGCGACCAAATCGGGTCGCAGGCCCCGGCTTTCGGAGACGGCTGGTCTTCGGTGAACAGCGCCCGCAGGTCGTCCAGCGCCCACGCGAACCGGACCGGGAAACCCGCCGGCGTCTCGGAGGCCATCTCCTCCGGGCTCCGCTCCACCCGGACATGGCCGAGGGTCGGGCCCTGTACCGGCTCACCCAGGGCGACCCGGCGCGCGATCCGGCGGTCCTGATGTCCGCGGGAGTCGTGGCAGTCGTAGTGATAGGCCGTCAGACCGTGCTCGGCGGCGATGCGTTCGGCCACCGTCGACGTGCCCGACCACTGTGCGCCGCCGATCCACAGCATGCGGTGGAGGCTGCCGTACGGGTCCCGGATGTCTGGCATGGACGCCCTCCGGTCGGAGGGCGGCGGTCTCCGCCGCCCGGAACTGATTGTCCGGGTTTGCCATTTGGAACATTGCCGTCTTGTTGTCATCGCACGGCTGACAGAAAGTGGAAGAAGAGGAGGGGTACGGGGACCAGGGGCCGACGAGGAGGGGCTCCGGCAGGTGAGGGGTGCGTCCCGCGCTCGCGCTACCGGCCGCGTACCGCCGTACCGCCGTACGGTCTCGTTGACGCGGCGATGACCCACCGGGGCCTGACGGCCCGTAGGCGTACCGCCTCGGCAGACGAGTCCGGCGCATGGGGTGGACCGCTGCCGGGCCCCGACGGCGCGGCGGAGACGGGGTGCGGGCGGTGCCGGCCGGATGCAAGCGGTGCCGGCCGGACGCACGCGGTACGCACTGTGCGTATGTCAGGGGCGCACCATCACCTTGAGATTGGCGCGGGTGTCCATCCTCCGGTAGGCGTCGGCGACCTCGTCGAGCGTGACCTCGGCGTCGAACACCCGGCCCGGTTCGATACGGCCCTCCAGGACGTCCGGGACGGCCTCTTCGATATAGGCGCGTACCGGTGCCGGTCCGCCGGTCAGGCCCGCGTTCTTCCCGAACAGCGAGCCGAAGCCCACCGGGGCCTCCTCGTACTGCGGCACCCCGACCCGGGAGATGATCCCGCCGGGGCGCACGATGCGGTACGCCTGCTCGTACGCGGGCATCAGCCCCACCGCCTCCAGCACGACATGGGATCCCTCGCCGCCGGTCAGCTCCCTCACCCGGGCGACGCCCTCCTCGCCCCGCTCGGCCACCACCTCGCCGGCGCCCCAGGCGCGGCCCAGATCGGTGCGGTCCTTGTGGCGGCCCATGAGGATGATCCGTTCGGCGCCCCTGCGCGCGGAGGCCAGCACGGCCGAGAGGCCCACGGCACCGTCGCCGATCACCGTGACCGTCTTCCCCTCGGACACTCCGCCCATATGGGCCGCGTGGTATCCGGTGAGGTACACATCGCTCAGGGCCAGCAGGGACGGCAGCAGCGCCGCGTCCGGGTCCGGGGGGAGCCTGACCAGGGTGCCGGCGGCCTGGGGGACCCGGATGGCCTCGGCCTGTGCGCCGTCCATCCCGCCCACTCCGTAGAAGCCGCCGTGCGGGCAGGCCGTCTGGAAGCCGTCACGGCAGATCGCGCAGGTGTTGTCCGCGAACGCGAACGGTGAGACGACGAAATCGCCCTTCTTCAGACCGGTGACCTCGGGGCCGGTCTCCTCGACGATCCCGAGGAACTCGTGTCCCATCGGCACGCCCTCGTCCGTCTTGTCCATGGAGTGGTAGGGGTGCAGGTCCGATCCGCAGACGCAGGCCAGGGTGATGCGTACGAGGGCGTCCGTGGGTTCCACTATCCGGGGCTCGGGAGCCTCCTCGACCCGGACATCACCGGGGCCGTACATATATGTAGCTCGCATTGAAATCATGCCTCTCGATCCGGGGACTCCTTCCAACATCCATCAGATCCCCGCACGACGCTCGGCGGCGGGCTCGGGGCCCCCGGAACCCGGGGTCGAGAAGGCCCCCGGGTTCCGTGCGCGTGCCGCCGCCCCGACGGCCCGACGCGCCCGGCCGGATCGCGGCCACCGACGCTGCCGCGGCTCTCCGGCGCGGGCTCCGGGCACGTGACCGCATGCTCGGCACACGCGACCGCGGGCTCCGGGCACGTGACCCGCGGGCTCCGGGCGCGCGAACGCCGGGCGCCTCCGGTGCCGTCCCGCCCCCGTCCCGTACGAGCGCTACCGTTCTGTCCAGCGCGATCGGCCCGGCGCATCCTTTTACGGCAGCCGTTCGGGGAGTTCCCGACACCTGTTCGAGAACGACCGAAATCCTTCCGGAGAAGGTTCCCCGAGTAAATCCTTGGGACTACTCGGCCTCATCATCCCTGCGCCCTGGGCAGGATTCACCGAGGAATTCTTGCGACCCCGACACTCTCCCCGTATCGTCGCCGTGCACCCCGACCAGGCCCGGTAACAGGCGTTTTCAAGGTCGGACGGAAACTCCGATGCACCGGACAACGGCACCCCAGGAACCCCAGGACAATGAATCCAACGCACGTGAAGCCGCGGCCATCGGTCACCGCGAGGAACGGTGGTCTGAGAGTTCCTCGCCATTCGGCAAGGGCAAGTGAATAGCGTCCCACGCCGTGTCCCGTGCGACAGAGGGCGGGAATTCAAGCACGTGACAACGGAATAACGGTAGGGGTCCGGACTGTGACGGGCCGGGGCGACGGGGCCGCCCCGGATGCCCGGCGACCAGCCGGCCAGGGACGTCCGGCGACCACCGGCAGCGGGCACAGGCTCCGGGGCGCCCCGTGCACGACGGGCGAGCCCCGGGGACAGCCGGCCCGCCCCGCGCACGACCGGCGCCCGGCGCATCACCGGCGCCCCGCGTACGACCGGAACTCCGGGACACGCCCACTCGCACCGGGCGTGCTCCGGACCGGAGAACTGCTCCTCGGGAGGCGGGCATCCTTTACCTCATCATCGCCAGCGACATCCTCTTCTGGGTGCTCCTCCTGGCCGGACTGGCCGCCCGCTACGCCGCCGGCCGGCGACGCCTGGGCGGCCTTCTGCTGCTCTGCGTCCCGCTCATCGACGTCGTCCTGCTGATCGCCACCGTGATCAGCGTGCGCAACGGCGACGAGCCCACCGTCTGGCACGGCCTCTCAGCCGCCTATCTGGGCATCACCGTGGTGTACGGGCACCGGACGATGCGCTGGGCCGACGCGAAGTTCGCCCGGCGCTTCGAGAGCGCCCCCGCGCCCGTACGCCGGACGCTCTACGGCACGGAGGCGATCGTCGCGGCCTGGAAGGGCTGGCTGACGTTCCTGCTCGCCTTCGCCATCAGCGCCGCGCTGATTCTCCTGCTGGTCGCGGTGGCCGGGGGCACCGACCGGGGCGCGCCGTTCATGGTGTGGCTCAATCCGCTGAGCAAGATCGCCCTGTACAGCCTGATCGGCCCGGTCGTCACCACCATCTGGCCGGGCTCCCCGCCCGGGGAGGACGCGGAGGCGGGCGCCCGGGGTGTCCGGGAGCCGTAGCCTCCTTGAGCGGGATGAGCCGAGGGTTCAGTCGCGCCGTAGCCCCGACGCCGCCTCCGTCAGACCCTGGCGGACGGCCAGCAGACTCGCCTCGTCACCGCGGTCCAGGGGCACGGTCGCGCACAGGGCGATCCGTTCGTGCCAGGAACGGCCGGGAAGGGGTACGGAGACGCCGGCCAGGCCGACCTCGACGCCCTGGCGGTTGGTGGCGTAACCCTGCTCGCGGATCGTGCGGAGTTCGTCGACGAGGGTGCTCACCCGGTCCAGGGTCCAGGGTGTGACCTTGGTGAGCACCTCGCCCGGGTAGAGCGAGCGGACCTGGTCGTCCGTGAGCTGGGAGAGCAGCAGCTTGCCCGCCGAGATGGCGTGGGCCGGGCGGAAGTAGCCGGGGCGCAGGCTCGCGCGGATGGCGCGGTCGGGCTCCTTGCCGTCGAAGAACAGGATCTGTGTGCCGATCAGAGCGGCGACGTGGACGGTCTCGCCGGTACGGCGTACGGCGTCGTCGATGACGGGCCGCAGCCGCTCGTGGTCGTCGTGGTCGAGGCCCCGGGGGCGGGCGAGTTCGACCAGGACCGGGCCGGGATAGTAGCCGCGGCCGCGCGGGCCGAGGATGAGGATGTCGCGGTTCCGCAGGGTGTTCAGGATGCGGTAGGCCCGTGAAACGGGAGCAGCCGAGATGGCGGGCGACCGTGGTGACGTTCACGCTGTCCGTCGACGCGAACAGGGTCATGACGCGCAGCCCCGCGTCGAGGGACGAAAGGTGCTGGCCCACGGGCTCGCTCATGACCGTACTCCGGTGTCCTATGGCGAAACAAAACAGCCGCCGGGTGCCGATGAGGGTGCTTTTTGTTTCGCAGAGGGAGATTACGTCAGGTCCGGCCTTCCGGGCCCTTCGGGGCCCATGGCGTACTGATCGGCAGTTTTCCGCCCCGAGGAGGAGTGCGCAGGCATGCAGATACCGATCAAGGCGTCCCTGGACCGGATTCCCGGCGGGACCATGGTGGTCCCGCTGTTCATCGGAGCCACCGTCCATACGTTCTGGCCCGGCACGGGCGAGTACTTCGGCTCGTTCACCGGGGCGCTGTTCACGGGCGCGCTGCCGCTGACCGCCGCGTTCTTCCTGTGTCTGGGCACGACGCTGGAGTTCAAGTCGACCGGGCAGATCCTGGTCAAGGGCGGTTCCCTGCTGGCGGCGAAGCTGATCAGCGCGGCCGTGGTCGGTGTCATCGCGGCCCAGTTCCTGGACGAGGCACCGATCGCCTCCGGGATGTTCGCCGGGCTGTCGGTACTGGCGCTGGTCGCGTCGATGAACGACACCAACGGCACGATGTTCATCACGCTCATGCAGCAGTTCGGGCGGCCGAAGGACGCCGCCGCGTACGGCGTGATGTCGATCGAGTCGGGGCCGTTCTTCACCATGGTCACGCTCGGTGTCGCGGGCCTGGCCGCCTTCCCGTGGCAGGCGATGCTGGGCGCGGTCCTCCCGATGATCGTGGGCCCGATCATCGGCAACCTCGACCGCGGGATACGCGACTGGCTCGCACCGGTCTGCCCCGGCCTCATCCCCATCATCGCCTTCGCGCTCGGCAACACCATCGACCTCGGCGCCGTGTGGAAGGCGGGCCTCCTCGGCCTCGGTCTCGGCGTCTTCGTCTTCCTGTGGACGGGGCTGCTCCTCGTCCTCGTCGACCGGTTCACCGGCGGCACCGGTGTGGCGGGCATCGCCGCGGCCACCACGGCGGGCAACGCCGTGACCGTCCCGGCGATCGTCGCCGGTGCCAATCCGGCGTACGCGGCCGCCGCGCCGCCCGCGACCGTGCTGGTCGCCGCGTGCGTCGTCGTCACCGCCGTCCTCGCCCCCTTCGGCACCGCCTTCATGGCCAGACGTGCCGCGAAGAACGCCGGAAAACACGACGGAGGGGACTCCGCTCCCCCGCTGTCCGGCCGCGTCGGGGCCCTCCAGGCCGGAGGGACCGCGAAGTGAACCGCTTCACCGGAAAAGTCGTCGCCGTCACCGCCGCCGCCCAGGGCATCGGCGAGGGGGTCGCGCGGGCGATGGCCGCCGAGGGCGCGCACGTCGTGCTCGCGGACCGCTCCCCGCTGGTCACGGCCGTGCACGAAGCCATCACGGCGGAAGGCGGCGAGGCCCGTGCCTTCCAGGCCGACCTGGAGTCGTATGCCGCGGCGAGGGAACTCGTCGCGTACACCGTCGCCGAGTTCGGGCACGTCGACATCCTGGTCAATCTCGTCGGCGGAACCATCTGGCGCAAGCCGTACGAGCACTACGGCGAGGAGGAGATCGAGGCGGAGATCCGCCGCTCCCTCTTCCCGACGCTCTGGGGCTGCCGGGCCGTACTCCCCCACATGATCGAGCGGGGGCGCGGGGTCATCGTCAACGTCTCCTCCAACGCCACGCGCAGCGTCAATCGCGTCCCGTACGCCGCCGCCAAGGGCGGGGTCAACGCGATCACGGCCTCGCTGGCCTTCGAGGCCGCCGCCAAGGGCGTCCGTGTCTGCGCCACCGCACCGGGCGGCACCGAGGCGCCGCCGAGGCGGATCCCCCGGCATCCCGGCACGATGACGGCCCAGGAGGAGATCTGGCACCAGGAGACCGTCGACCAGACCACCGAGGGCACGTTCCTCAAGCGGTACGGCACCATGGCCGAGCAGGTGGCCCCCATCCTCTTCCTCGCCTCGGACGACGCCTCCTACATCACCGGCACCACACTGCCGGTCGCGGGAGGTGACCTGGGGTAGCGGCGGCCGGGGGCGGGGTCCGGGCGAGGGTCCGGGGTCCGGACCGGGCGAGGGCGCTTCCGCCTCACCGCCGGTGCGGGCCGGGCCGGACACGGGTATCCGTGACCAGGCGGACGAGGGTGTCGACGAGCTCGTCGGAGGTGGCGTTCAGGCTGTCGCGGTGGAGGTGGCCGGTGAGTTCCATGTCCGCGATGCCGTGGGCGCCGGTGAGCAGAAGGGCGCCGTAATGCCCGGCGTTCCGCTCGCCGACGAGGTCGGCGACGATGGCCAGGAACTCGGCCTGGAAGCGTCCGGCGGCGCGGGCACGGTCCGTGGCAGGGTCGCCGTCCGGTGCGCACAGCCGGCTCCGGACGCGGTCGAGTCCGTCGCCGAGTTCTTCGGGGCGGTGCCCGTGGCGCCGGAACAGAATCTGGTAGAGGTGGGGCTGGTCGCGGCCGACGTCGATGAGAGTGCGCAGGGCGCCGCGCGTCCTGTCGGCGGCCGACAGGGCCGGATCGGTCCGCAGGGCATGGACCTGGTCGGCGATGCGTTCCCAGCGCTCGGTCGCGATGGCTGTCAGCAGGCTGTCCTTACCCGTGAAATGCCGGTACGGCGCTCCCCGTGTCACACCCGCCCGGGTGCCCACTTCGCGCAGTGTGACGGCTTCCGGTCCGCCGAGGTCGAGCAGATCGGCGGCCGCGTCGAGCAGAGCGCGGCGGGTGAGGGCTGCGGACTCCGCGCGAGTGACCATGGCCCCGATCATACAGTTGACGGTGTCATCTCGACTGGTAGCCTCATCAAGATGACAATGTCATCTGACTTTCGGAAGCTGATCGTCGTCACGGGAGCCTCGACGGGCATGGGCGAGTCGGCCGCTCGTGAACTGGCCCGCCGGGGATTCCACGTCCTGGCCGGTGTGCGACGGGACCGGGACGCCGACGCCGTCCGCGCGAACGGCATCGAGCCGGTCATCCTCGACATCACCAGGCCCGAGCACGTGGAAGCACTCGCCGCGCGCATCGCCGACGACCCGCGCGCCCTGCACGCACTCGTCAACAACGCCGGCATCCAGGTCAACGGCCCCGTCGAAACCCTGCCGATCACACAATGGCGGCGGGTGTTCGAGGTCAACCTGTTCGGCCACATCGCCGTCACCCAGGCCCTCTTGCCCGCGCTGCTGCTCAGCAGGGGCCGCGTGATCAACATCAGCTCGGTAGGCGGCAAGGTCGCCATGGCCACCTACGGCGCATACGCCGGCGCCAAGTTCGCCCTGGAGGCCGTCAGCGACTCCCTGCGCCGGGAGGTCGAGCCGCTGGGGGTACAGGTGGTCGTGGTCGAGCCCGGCGGCGTCCGCACCCGGATCGCCTCCCGTGGAATCGCGACGGCGAACGACCTGGCCGCCATGATGACGCCGGACCAGGTCGAGCGCTACGGCAGCCTCGTCCAGGCGAACAACACACTGATGGACCGGGGCACTTCCTCAGGCCTGACAGCGGATGCCGCCGCCCGGGTCATCGCCAAGGCCGTCACCGCCCGCAGACCGCGCACTCGCTACACCGCGGGCCGGGACGCCGCCCTGGTCACCCGACTGGCCCGGGTCCTGTCCGACCGCGCGCTCGACCGTATCCTCGCCGCCAACCTGCGCCGCCACCGCCCGAAGGCCGCGATCACCTGACGAGGCATACCCTCCCGCCCGGCCCGCCGCCCGACTACGAGCCCGCACCCGGCCATCTCCGACACGCGATGGTGCGACCGGCGTGCCGAAGCAGAGTCTCAAGGCCGCATCCGGCACCCGTACTTGGCGCATCGACCCAAAGCTGCCAAGGGACAGGGGGCCAAGCAGGCAAGGATCAGAGACCGTCCACCGGTTCGGGCACGACGGTTCGTTGTCAAGCCGGACGGTCCATGGAGATACGGTCGTTCTTCCGCGCGGCGGACACCGGCCGTGTGACCAGTGCGTGTACGGCGCCCCGAGGCGGGGCGCCGTACACGCACTGGTCACGCTCACGGTCCACTCCACAAACACCCGCGACGCCCGCACCCGTTCACGTACGACTGTGTACGCGTCCGGCCGCGTCCCTGTACGGCCGCGTCCCTGTACGGCCGTATCCCTGTACGGCGGTGGCGCGGCGGACGCGTTCCTCCGCAGGCCGTCGGCCGTCGGGCCCGAGGTACGGCGCTTGTCGCTCACGGCGTGATGCCGGGGCGGCCCCGGGCCGTACCCTGCGCTATCGCGGGGACGGGGACGACGCGGGCCGCGGGTGGACGAGCCGGGCCTGGCCGAACAGCAGGGCGTAGCCGTCGGGGAGCCCGGTCAGAACACGGGCCAGGAGGTCGGGTCCCGCGAGCCGGGCGACGGTGGTCAGAACCGTCCCCGTGTCCCAGCGGGCGGTGGCCCGGGTGGCGCCGGGGGTGTGGCGGGCGATGTCCGCGACCAGTTCGCCTCCGCTGAGGGAACGGTCCGCGGCACTGCGGGCGGTGAGTTGGCGTGCGGCCGACGGGGGGAGCGCGCTCGCGAGCTCGGCGCGGTCGCCCGCGCCGAGCTGCTGCCCGAACGCCGCCAGGACGGTCCGGATGACGACGGTGGCCCGCTCCCGGGTGGGGTAGCGGCCCTCGTAGCGAATGGTCTCGATGAACTGATTGTCGGTGAGGGCCCGTACCGGTCTCGCCGGTTCGGGCCGCTGCTGCTGGATCACAGTGGGTACGCCTCTCTACTGTCCACTGGTGTGTGGGTGTGGCGGTCGGGCGGGTGCTCGGGGCCGCCTGGGTTCAGGTCTCATCGCCCCGGGCCTGAGGGTGGCCGGTCGGTCGGTCCGGACGGATGCTGATGGATCCGCACGGGTGCCGGTGGGTCCGGGCGGTAGCCGGTGGATCCCGACGGATTCCGGTGGGTCCGGACGTATGCCGGTCGGTCCGTCCTGGTACAGGGTACGTAACGGGGCGTGTTGACGCGGGTGACCGCGCGGGGCGGCCCGCGGCGAGCGGCCGACCCCTGGCCCAAGCCCCGGCCCTGGTCCCGGGCAGCCTCAGCGTTCGGCCAGCAGCCCGGACCTCAGCCGGGTGAGGGTGCGGTTCAGCAGACGGGAGACATGCATCTGGGAGATGCCGAGCTCGCCGCCGATCTGCGACTGGGTCATCTCCTTTCCGAACCTCATCTCCAGCAGCAGCCGTTCCCGGTCGTCCAGCTTGCCCAGCAGGGGCGCGAGGGAGTGCAGATCCTCGACCAGCTCCATCGCCGGGTCCACATCCCCCAGCATGTCCGCGTACACGCGCCCGGCGCCCGGCGAAGAGGCCTCCTCGGCATCGGTGTTGGGGGTGTCCAGGGAGCCCGCGGTGTAGCCGTTGGCGGCCACCATGCCCTCGGTGACCTCCTCCTCGCTCATCCCGAGCAGTTCGGCCAGCTCGTTCACCGTCGGATCGCGGTCCAGCACCCCGGCCAGCTCGTCCCGCGCCCTGGCCAGTTCCGTACGCAGCTCCTGGAGCCGGCGGGGCACATGCACCGCCCAGCTCGTGTCCCGGAAGAATCGTTTGATCTCACCCACGATGTAAGGAACCGCGAACGAGGTGAACTCCACCTCGCGGCTCAGGTCGAACCGGTCGATCGCCTTGATCAGCCCGATCGTGCCGACCTGGACGATGTCCTCCATCTCGCCGCTGCCCCGGTTGCGGAACCGCCGTGCCGCGAACCGCACCAGGGAGAGGTTCATCTCGATCAGCGTGTTGCGGGCGTACTGATATTCCCGGGTCCCCTCCTCCAGCGTCCGCAGCCGGTCGAAGAACACCTTCGAGAGACTCTTCGCGTCCCTCGGCGCCACCTTGCCCGCGTCCTCCACCCGGGGCAGCCCGCACACCACCTCCGCCTCACTCCAACCGATCGTTCCCGGCTCGACACGGTCACGCTGCGCGGCAATCGCTGCGCTCGGCATGTTGGGCTCCCTCCACTGGCACGGACACTGAGCGGGTGTGACGGTGCGTCTGCCCCGGTGACGTGATCTCAATCCTCGGACTCCGGATTCGCCGAGGGAAGGTGGCGCGCGTCACCCCGTACGGGCCGCGCGTGCGCGTCACCCCGCACGGCGCGCGATCTCCACGAGCCCAGGGGCCAAGGGGCCCTGGACACGGGCGTACTCCCCTGCTCCGGCGAACCCCGGCCCGGCCGGCATCGGACCCGGACTTCGGCCGTCTCCCTGACTCGCCGCCCCCACTTGAAGTGATCTTGCTGACACGCTCAGCGGGGGACCGTCGGCTCGTATACAGCGTCAACACATTCTGCACATCAACGCTGTGCATCGACCGTATACGGTGGTTTGCATGGCTGACACAGACATGGCTCCGGCCTCACCGGGCCCCCTGGTCTCGGGGTCGGAGATCGCGCGCCTCGCCGGGGTCACACGCGCGGCCGTCTCCAACTGGCGGCGGCGGTACGAGGACTTCCCGCAGCCGGCGGGCGGCGGGGCGGGCAGGCCGCTGTTCGTCCTGGAAGCCGTGCGGGCCTGGCTGGAGAAGCAGGACAAGGGCCAGGAGATCTCGGGGAAGGTCAGGCTCTGGCAGTCGCTGCGAGCGGCCTACGGCGAGGAGATGGTCACCGGTCTCGACGCGCTCGCCCGCTATCTCGCCACCGGGGAGAGGGACGACTCCCTGCCCGGGGAGGCCGTACGCCTCGCGGACGAACTCACCGCGGAGGAAACCTCAGGGGATTCCACGAGGGCATCCGCCGGGAATCCGTCCTCGGCCCTGCTGACCCATCTGGTGCAGCGGCTCACGGACTCCACCCGGCGGTCCGGCTCGGACCAGGTCACCTCCGAGCGAGTGGCGCGGGCCGTACGCCACTTCGCCGGACCGGTGGCGGCCGATGCCACCGTCTTCGACCCGGCCTGCGGCATCGGTACGCTCCTGCTCTCGGTCGGAGCCGCGGAACCGGGAGAACCAGGAGAACCGGCGGTCCCGTCGGCCGCAGGACCCGTGCAAGGCACAACAGGCGGCACAGGACGGGGCCCGGCAGCCGATCCGGAGGGCGGCCCGGAGCCCGACCCGGCAGAACGCCCGGACCCCGGCCGGAAGCACGGTTCCCAACGGGCTCCCGGACATGGCCCGGACGAGGAGCAGAACCCGGACCGGCACCCGGACCGCGCTCCGGACCCCGCCCCCGGCCCGGAGCAGACCCCCGGCCCGGCCCCCCGCCGTATAGGCCAGGAGTCCGACCCCCACAGCGCCTCCCTGGCCCGGCTGCGGGCCGGACTCGCCGGCCGGACCGGCGTCACGGTGACCACCGGTGACTCGCTCCGCGCGGACGGGTGGCCGAAGCTCAGGGCGGACCTCGTCGTATGCGACCCGCCGACGGGAGGCGGCGACTGGGGCCGTGAGTCCCTGCTCCTGGACTCCCGCTGGGAGTTCGGCACCCCGCCCCGGGCCGAGGGCGAACTGGCCTGGCTCCAGCACGGTTACGCGCACACCGCACCCGGCGGGCGGCTCATCATGGTCATGCCCGCGTCGGTCGCGTACCGCAAGGCCGGGCGCCGGATGCGCGCCGAACTGGTCCGGCGCGGTCTGCTCACCCAGATCGTCGCCCTGCCCGCCGGGGTCGCAGCCTCCCACTCCCTGCCGGTCCATCTGTGGCAGCTGCGGCGCCCGCGCACCCCGGGTGGCTCCCTGACCTCCGTACGACTGATCGACCTGACCGCGAACGATCCCGACGGCCCGCTGGATCCGGCCCCGGGCCAGGTCACCGACGTTCCGCTGATCGATCTCCTGGACGACAGCGTCGACCTCACCCCGGGGCGCCACACGGCGGCCCCCCACCGCGACTACCCGGCGGAGTACGCACGGCTACGCGAGCGGCTGGCGGAACAGCTCACCCGGCTCCGCACCCTGCTCCCCGAACTCGCCGAAGGGCCGGGCCCCGGTTCGCTGGACGGATCGATGGTGAGCGTCGCCGAACTGGCGCGGGCCGGTCTCGTCGACTACGGCGGTCCGCAGCCGGTGTCCGTGAGCGACCAGCTCGACACCGACTATCTGCGCGGCTTCCTGCTCAGTACGGCGAACACCCGGCGGTCCACGAGCACCGGCGGGACCTACCGGGCCGACGGCCGGGGCGCCCGCGTCCCCCAGCTCGACATCGGGGAACAGCGCCGGTACGGACAGGTCTTCCGCGCCCTCCAGGAGTTCGAGGAGGCCCTGCGCGCGGTGTCCGAACTCAGCCGGGAGACCGCCTCCCTGGCCCGGGACGGCCTCGGCAACGGGGCGCTGTCACCCCGTACGGCTCCCGTGACCTGAGCGCCGCGGGCCTTGGCCGCCACCCCGCCCCGTACCCACCGCCCCCGAGATCCGGGCCTGTCGGGTTGGCGGCATCAGTTCCCGCCGGAGCGCTGGAGCATCAGTCGGTAGTGCTCGGGGTCGGCGAGGATGATCTCGGTGGCGCGCCGGTGATCGCCTTGAAGGGCTTCGGGACAGTCAGAGGACTCCAGCGAGATCCAGAGGGCGAGTTCCTGGCGTGTCCCGGGATCGTCGCAGGCCAGGAACGCGGCCAGGACCGCGTTCCGAAAGGTGGCTCGCAGTTCGGGCGGCGCGTCCTGGGCCGCTCTGCTCTCCGGGGTGGGTGTCCCGTTCATCAAGTCGGCCATGGATCTGGCCCTCGGCTCCGCCCTTCTGGTGGGCGCCGCGAGTTCCGGCCCGGGTGGCTCGAACCGGGTGGCGCGGATTCCGGGCCGGCAGTAGGGGACGTACAAGCCGATCTTCCGTGGGCTCGCGAATCCTGAACAGTGGTCGCGACGAACCCACAAGGTCAGGAGAGCAGTCCCGGAACGAAGACGGTGGTTCAGAGCTTGCCTCAGGTTGTGGCGAGACCTGAAGAGGTCACTTGAGTGCCGTGGAAGCCTGTCGTCGGGAGAAGGCCACCCTGCGTCGCTCCCGGTCGATCTCCGTGACGACGACCGTGATCTCGTCGCCGACTTGGACGACCTGCTCCGGAGCCTCGACGGGTGTCCAGGCGAGCTCGTGCAGATGGACCAGCCCCTCGATGTCGT
The DNA here is from genome assembly GCF_044456085.1 of Streptomyces sp. NPDC051018. Classification (NCBI taxonomy): domain Bacteria; kingdom Bacillati; phylum Actinomycetota; class Actinomycetes; order Kitasatosporales; family Streptomycetaceae; genus Streptomyces; species Streptomyces sp. NPDC051018. The sequence goes on along the minus strand of NZ_JBITFN010000013.1, from coordinate 20,563 downwards.
TGTCGACCTGGACGAAGACGCCGAACGGGACCAGCTTGGTGACCCGTCCCCGCAGCTTCTGCCCCACCGCGGCGCCGTCGGCGAACCTCTGGAATGGGTCCGGCCGCATCGCTCGCAGGGACAGCCTGGCTTCTCCGTTCGTTGTGTCGAACTGGAGGAACTCGCACGTAACGCGCTGTCCCACCTGAACGACATCCGAAACTGCCTCGAACCATCGCCAGGACAGTTCGGGGATCGTGATGAAGCCGACGCCTGGGAATACCGGGTGGTCCGGGCCGTCGTCCAGCGCCACGAACACGCCGAACCGCTCGATTGACGCGATGTGGCCCGACAGTGCTTCCCCGGCGCGGAGGGCTTTCAGGAATTCCCAGAGTTCGGCGTTCTCCGTGGCGGCCGTGGACAGCCAGGCTCGACCGTGCTCCTGGTCGACGGCGGTCACCTCGGCTGTGATGCGGTCGCCGACCTCGACCGCCGCTGCGGAAAAGTTGCGCCAGGACAAGTCCAACGGCCCCACGAACCCCAGCGGACGTGCGGCGAAGCCGTCCAGGGTCACCGCCACACCTCGTCGAGACACCTCTGCCACGATCCCGCTGCAGACATCACCGACCTGGATCGCGGCCACAAACTCCCGGGAACTCCTCTTGTCCGACGCACCGCCCATGCCGTCCAGCCTCCCACGGGAAACCGTCCCTTTCAGTCCGCGCCGGAGTCCAGCTCCGCCCACACCGTCTTGCTGCTCGGCGGGCACGGTGTGCTCCCCCACCGGTCCGCCAGCGCCCCGACCAGGAGCAGCCCACGGCCCGACTCCCCACCGTCCTCGGGCAGCTCCTCCCCTGGCGCCTCCTCCGGCGGTACGAGCGGCAGATCGCCCCGGGCGTCGGTGACTTCCAGCCGGAGCGCGCCGAAGGCCGTGTCGTAGGTGAGCGTGAGCCGGAAACCCCGGTCCCGTACGCGGGCGTGGAGCGCCGCGTTGGCCGCCAGTTCGGCGACGACGACCTCGGCGCGGTCGGTGACAGCGGCCGGGATTCCCCAGCGGCGCAGTTCCCCGACCGTGAGCTGCCGGGCTAGGCGGGCACCCCGGCGAGTGGTGGGCAGCCGCCGGGAGAACACACGTACGGTGAGCGCGCTCTGGGGCGCGGTGAAGTACATGGCGGCCACGATGGCGGCGGCTTCAGACCCTCCACCAGCACCGGACCCCGTACGCGCGGGCCGCGTACGGAGTTTTTCCATGGACAGTACGCCTGCCGTCCCCTCACTCTGGGTGAGTTCGGCTCGGGGGTGCGGCCCCGCAAGGCTCCGGAAGGTGTGGCGTATGACCATCGATGAGACCGAGACCACGGCGGGCGACTGGGAACGGGAACCCACCCCCTCGGACAGCTTGCGCACCTTCGGAGCCGTCGTCCAGGCGTTACGCGAACACGCCGGCCTCAGCCGCGCCGAATTCGGCCTCCGCGTCCGCTTCTCCAAGCACACCGTGGAGTCGGTGGAACTGGGCCGCCGCATGCCCGACGAGGCGTTCGTCGAACGCGCCGAACAGGCCCTGGGCAACACGGGCGCGCTACGGAGGGCGGCCAGACACCTGACCAGGGGCGAACCGGGGCTGGCCGCCTGGTTCCGGCGGTGGGCGAAGCTGGAGAAGGTGGCGGTGAGCCTCAGCACGTACGAGTGCAGGCTGGTGCCGGGGTTGTTGCAGTCGGAGGGGTACGCGCGGGCGGCGTTCGACAGCCGCGTTCCACCGCTGTCCGACGACCAAATGGAGGCTCAGGTGACCGCCCGGCTGAAGCGACAACAGCTCATCCGGGAACGTCCCAACACCTCATTCAGTTTCGTGGTGGACGAGCACATCGTGCAGCGTCGGCTTGGTGGTGTCGAAGTCACTCGCCAGTTGTTGGATCACATGCTGGCCTTCACCTCACTCCGAAACGTGTCGTTTCAGATCATGCCGACAGCGTGCCACTCTCATGCCGGTCTGGATGGCCCACTGGCCTTGTTGGAAACTCCCGACGGAAGACACCTTGCGTACTCCGAGGGTCAAGAGAGCGGCCGATTGATCGCTGACCCAAAAGAGGCCGCCGTCCTGCATCGGCGGTATGCAACACTCCGCTCACAGGCCCTCAACCCCTTGGAGTCCGTGGGCCTGCTGGAGCGGATCAGAGGAGCACGATGAGCGACACCGAACCAGTCTGGTTCAAGTCCCTTTACAGCGGCACCGCCGGCGACAATTGCGTCGAGGTCGCCACCATAGAAGGGGCTGTTCTTGTCCGGGACTCGAAGGACCTGGCGCGCCCACACGTCACCGTCAACCCCCAAGGGTGGGCGCAGTTCATCGAGTACGCCGCACAACACTGAAGCCGTACGCCTGCACAACGTCAGCCGACCCCGGCCCGAACCAACGGAACGGGCCGGACCGGCGGGCGAGGAGGGCACCACCCGGCCTCTGACATATGGGGGACATCTAGGGGACCCGGAGGCTGGTCAGAGGTTCGATCCGGCGCGATGCTCTGGGGCAGCATCCGAACCAGGGGGGACCCCATGAAGGCCATCGTCCATGACTTGTACGGCTCCGCGGACGGCTTAGAGCTGCGCGACATCGACCGCCCCGTTCCCCGGGACAGCGAAGTGCTGGTCCAGGTGCGCGCCGCCGGGGTGGATCCGAGCATCCTGCACCTCATGACGGGCAAGCCCTATATGGCCCGCCTCGCCTTCGGGTTCCGCAAGCCCAAGAACCCCGTTCGCGGCTGGGACCTCGCCGGGGTGGTCGAGACGGTCGGTGCGAAGGTGACGGGCTTCAAGCCGGGTGACGAGGTCTTCGGCAGCGGCGACGGATCGCTGGCCGAGTACGCCTGCGCCAGGGCCGACAAGCTCGCGCCCAAGCCCGGCAACCTCACCTTCGAGCAGGCCGCGGCTCTCCCCGTCTCCGGGGTCACCGCCCACCAGGGCCTCAGCGGCAGGGCGCGCCCGAGGCCGGGGCAGAAAGTACTGGTCATCGGCGCCTCCGGCGGCATCGGGACCTACGCCGTCCAGCTCGCCGCCTCGTACGGAGCCGAGGTCACCGCCGTCTGCGGCCCCGGCAAGGCCGACTTCGTCCGGACCCTGGGCGCCACCGACGTCCTCGACTACACCACCCAGGAGATCACCGACGGCGGGCACCGGTTCGACGTCATCCTCGACACCGCCGGCAACCGCCCGCTGTCCCTGCTGCGCCGCGCACTCGCCCCCAAGGGCGTCCTGGTCATGGCCGGAGGCGAAGGCGGCGGCGACTGGGTGGGCGGCCTGGGCCGCCAGCTCCACGGCTACGCGCTCTCGCCGTTCCTGGGCCAGACGCTGAGCTCCCTGATCGCGCTGGTGCGCCACAAGGACCTGATGATCCTCAAGAAGCTCGCCGAGGACGGCACGATCGCACCGGTCGTCGACCGCGCCTACCCGCTGACCGAAGCCGTCGCCGCGATCAAGCACCTGGAGACGGGCCATCCCCGGGGCAAGATCGTCGTGACCGTATGAGCCGTGCCCGTATGAACCGGGCGATCGCGGCCAGGGCCGGGGCACGGAGGACGCCGTACGCGGGGCACGATGAGAGGCCCTACCCCTTCTGGGAACTATGGAGCCCCTCACACCCAATGGATGAAATGTCCCATTTGGCTGCTTTCTCGCCAATAAACCTAAACGCCCTTCGCTATGGCGTCTTTTGAATAACGACTCCATAAGTGACAAGCGTCACCCGGAGACCCGAAACGATCAATTCACTCCCCGGCCATCCCATCGCCATGAAAAGCGAGTTGGGCCCCTCCGCCGGATCATGGAAATCCGGCACCCGAAAGCCAGACCCGGAAATGGGTTTCGAAAAGGAAACCGCGCCTTGTCTCCCTCGCCCGGTCTCGTCTACGGTCATCGTCGACTCGGGACGGAACGCCTCATCCTGCCGCCGTCCCGCACAGAGCCGACCGACTACTCACTCACGGCAGGAGCGGGGGAACCAGGTAAGTCGCCGGTACCGCAAGGGACCGGCTAGGGGTGAATCCGCGCCTTCGGGTGCGGTAGGGCATCTCCAGCCCGAATCCGACAGCTCACCTCGCAGGCGACGGAGAGGAACTCAATATGTCTGCCCAGGTAAAGCTGTCCCGTTTCGGAACCCGCTCGCTCACCAGGGGTCTTGTCGCGCTCGGCGCGGCCGGCGCCGTGCTGGCGCTCCCGCTGGCCGGTGCCGCCACGGCCCACGCCGCCCCCGCCGCCACGACGGCGACCCAGGCCACGACGTACCCCGACAACCTCGACGGCTGGATCAGGGAAGCGCTGTCCGTCATGGCCGATCACGGAATTCCCGGCAGCTATGAGGGAATTCACCGGAACATCATGCGCGAGTCCTCCGGAAACCCGCTGGCGATCAACAACTGGGACTCCAACGCCGTGGCCGGAACGCCGTCCAAGGGCCTTCTCCAGGTGATTGACCCGACCTTCCGGGCCTACCACGTTCCGGGTACGTCCACCGACAGCTACGACCCGGTCGCCAATATCGCCGCAGCCTGCAACTACGCGGCCGACCGGTACGGATCGATCGACAATGTCTTCGGGCCGTACTGACACTGCCTGAACTCCATACGCGAGAACGCCCCCGGGATCCCGGGGGCGTTCTCGCGTATGGAGGCCGATATGCCCCCGCACCCTGCGACAGCAGACGGAAGACAGGACGGAGGAGGAGACCGGGAGCGGAAGGACCCGCGAACCCGGCGGGGTCGGGCGTCCACAGGATCGGGGTAACTGCCGCCAACGAGAGGCGTGTTGACAATGTCAACACGCCTCTCTACGTTGTGGGCCGGTTCTTTCCTGCTTCCGTTGAGCAGCCGTGCGGGGCTTGTTCCGGGGGCATGTCATGCGACACAGGGGGGTGTGAGTCATGGGTGAAGCCACGGCGGACGGGCGGGGTGCTCCCGGGCTCGGGGGAGGCGTTGCGCGAGCTGTACGCGGATCTGCGCCGGGAGGCCGTACGGGGGGTTGTCTCCGAACTCACCTTCCGGGCACGGGCCCAGGCCATCGGGTTGGGGGAAGCCGAACAGATACGGCTGCGGGCCGAGCTCGCTCACCGGCACTCCGGCCGTCCTGCTCACCCGGTCCCGGCTGCTGTGCCAGTCCCTCGCGCCCCTGGTACGGGCGCTGGGCACCGAGGACGCGGGGGTGACGGTGGCGACGGCGCACTCCTGGCTCGCCCGCTGGTACGGGGAGGTCGCCCCGAGAACCGACGACGGCTGGTACGACTGGCCGGCGTTCTACGAACGGGCGGCCCTTCGCGAGGCGCCCGGCGCGCTGAGTCTGGTCGTGGACGAGGGCCAGGATCTGCCGCCCGCCTTCTACCGGCTGTGCCGGCTGCTCGGGGCGGAGGTGACCGTGTTCGCCGACGAGTGCCAGCGGCTCACCGACACCCGGTCGACCCTGGGGGAGATCGAACGGGGTCTCGGCGCCTGCGCCCGGCACGGCCTCGGCGGAAACCACCGCAACACCCGTCAGATCGCCGAGCTGGCCGCCCGCTTCCACACGGGCGCCATATCTCCCGCGCTGCCCGGGCGGATCGGGCCGCGTCCCCGGCTGCACCGGCTGACCGGCCCCGGGGCCGTGACCGATCTGCTGGTCTCCCTGGCGCGGGAGAGGCCGGGAGACAGCATCGGGGTCGTCGTCAACTCGACCCGTACGCAGTTCGAGCTCATCACCCTGCTGGAGCGGCGGGCTCCGGAGCTGAGGCCGCAGATGTACACCGCCCAGGCCGCCCACGGCAGATACCGCACGCTTGATCTGTCCCGCCCCGGCCCGGTCGTCGTCCACCGGGCCGGCGCCAAGGGGCTCGGCTTCGACACGGTCGTCGTCCCCGACACGGAGACGGACGCGGCGGCGGACCCCACCTCCGCGTCGCTGCGGATGGCGTACTACGTCCTGACCACCCGCGCCCGCCGCAACCTCCACCTGGCCTTCACGGGCACGACGGAGCCACCGACACTGGCGGACATCCCGGGGGACGTCCTGGTCCGGGGGTGAGGCGGGGGGGGGTTCGGCCCGGGGTGAGGGGTGGGGCCGGGCGGCGGCGGTCAGCCGGTGGTGGCCCGTTCGGGGGCCGGGCGGGCGCTGTCGGGTGCCGCGGCCGGCAGGGGCTCCGGTACGGCTCCGGGGGCGGGGGTTCCGAGGGCTCCGGGGTCTGGGGCTCCGGGGGCTCCGGAATCCGGTTCCTTCAGGAAGAAGGTGAGGACCAGGCCGATGAGATAGACGGAGGCGAGGACCCAGACCGTGCCCTCGATGCCGAGCGGGCCGACCAGACCCGCGACGGCCGAGCCGGCGAACTGGCTGAGCCCGGCACCCAGGTTGAGGATGGCGACCGCGGCGGCGACATGACGCGGGGCGAGCAGCGGCATGATCGCGGACAGGGGGACGAACGCCCCCAGCGCCAGGCCGTAGACGACGGCGACGGCCAGGGTGACTCCGAAGCTGGGGCCGACCGCCTCGGGCACGTAGTAGAGGGCCAGCACGGTCACGAAACAGCCGAGCCCGCCCGCCCAGGCGACCGTGTTGACGCCCCCGATCCAGTCGGCCACATAGCCGGACAGCAGATTGGCGGCGACGTTGGCGAGGAGCATCGTGCCCCAGATGGTCTGCCACTGGGCGGTGGAGAAGCCGATGTCGTTGACCATATGGGTCGTCAGGAACACGACGAAGGCATAGAAGGACAGCGTGTTGATCAGCCGGACCACGCCACCGACGCCCACCCGGGGGTGGGTCTTGACGATGGTGAGCGCGTTGAGCATCCTCGCCACCGACTCCTTCGTCGACGCCGGGGGGCCGGTGACCGCACGGGCACGGACGAGGAAGGCGATCAGAGCGCCGCCCGCGGCGACGAAGACGAGCGAGAGCCAGAGGGTGGCCATCTCGCCGATCAGGGGGATGACCGCGCCGGCGAAGTAGGAACTGATGACGCCGAGGCCCATGGTGGAGGCGAACCAGTACCAGCTGACGGCACGGCTGAGCTTGTTCTCCGGGGTCTCCATGGCGATCCAGACCAGGAAGCCGTACGCGAAGAAGGGGTACCCCAGTCCGCGGACTCCGAAGGTGAGGAGCATCAGCGGATAGTTCCCCGCGGCCACGCCGACGGTCAGGAACAGAACCTCGAAGACGGCCCAGATCCCGAGGCCCAGCAGCATGACCCGGCGGGGGCCCCATGCCTCGGCGAGGGCGCCGGAGAGCCAGGCGGCGACGGCGACCACCAGGCCGTACACCGTCCACAGCAGGGCGACCTCACTGCCGGAGAAGCCGCGTGACTCCAGGTAGGGGGAGAGGAAGCCGACTTCGATGCCGTCGCCGACCATGAAGAGCATGACGGCGAGATAGCCGAAGGCGAGCGGCCGGACGATCCCCTGCCGTTCGAGGAATCCGGGGCGGGGCGCGGCGGCTTCGCCCGTGGGAGGGGGCGGGGTGGTCATGTGTCCTCCGGCGTACACAGCGGATGCGTGAACATCTGATCAATAATCGAACCAAAGTGCATGTAATATGAGTGGCCACCCCTCGGCTGTCAAGCCTCGGCCGGGTACCCGGCCACACGTCGGCGCGCGGTGGCCCGGGAGCCCTGGGAGGGCCGCCCCCGCCCCCTTGACCGGCGGACGGACCCGGGGGCAGGATCCGAACGGAGGATCAATGGAGAGAACAAATGGTCAGAAGCAACCGCCCCTGGGCAAGATCGCGCGGCTGTACTACGAGCACGGTCTGACCCACCAGGAGATCGCCGACCTGTGCGGGCTCTCCCGGATCAAGGTCACCCGGCTCCTGGCGGAGGCCCGGCGGGTCGGCATCGTGGAGATCACGGTGCACAGCGACGACCATCTGTTCGTGGGCCTGGAGTCGGCCCTCGCGGACGCCTACCCGCTGCGCCAGGCGTGGGTGGGCCCGGCGTTCGAGGACGGGACCCGGGCCCTCCACTCGCTGGGGGCGGTGGCCGCCGAGTGCGTCGGGACCTTCCTGGAGGACGGCACGACCGTCGCCGTGGGCCTGTCGGGGTCGGTCGCCGCGATTCCCGGGCATCTGCGCCGGCCCGCGGCCCGCGATCTGAGCTTCGTTCCGCTCACCGGCAGCCGGGGCGGCGTCTCCCGGGCGGGCGGCTCCCTCGAACTGGCCCTCGCCTTTGCCGCCGCCGTGGACGGGCACGCCTATCAGCTGCCCGCGCCCCTGCTGGCGCGCAATCCCCAGGCGGCGCGGGTGTGGCGCGAGGACCCCGCCGTCCAGGAGACGCTGGAGCGCGCCGTATCGGCGGATGTGCTGATCGCGGGCATCGGCGGTACGGGGGTGGACGCCGGTCTGCTCGTCCAGAGCCTCAGCCCCGCCGAACTGGACGGTATCCGCGGGCGGGGAGCGGTCGGCGACATCTCCGGCCGCTTCTTCGACGCGGACGGCGCCGCGGTGCCCGGCGAGGTGGACGAGCGCCTCATCGGCCCGGGCCTCGGTCAACTGCGGGCGGTACCCGTCCGTATCGGGGTGGCCCGCGGCGCCTCCAAGCGGCAGGCCCTGGAGGTCGCGCTGCGCCAGGGCCTGATCAACGTTCTGGTGACCGATGTCACCACCGCCGAGGAACTGCTGGCGAGCGCCGGCACAAGCACCTCTTGAGCACCGTCATGAGCATGCACGCATGGCACATACGGGCATGCGAGCACGCGGACGTTCAGGTATTCGGACGAAAGGACACGATGTGAAGCCGGTTCATACCCGGGAGGACCTGTACGAACGGCTGGCCGAGGTCGGCCGGACCGCCGTGGAACGCGGACTGGTCCTCGCCAGCGGGGGAAACCTCTCGGCCCGGCTGCCCGGCGCCGACGAGTTCGTCGTCACGGGCGCGAGCACCTGGCTGGACCGTCTGGAGCCCGCCGACTTCACCATGATGAACCTGGCCGGTGAGCGGACCGGCGGCGCGGCCAAGCCGTCCAGCGAGTGGAAGCTCCACCAGCGCACCTACCAGGTCCGCCCCGACGTCAACTGCGTGGTCCACCTCCACCCCCAGCACGCGGTCCTCCTCGACGCGGTCGGGGAACGCATCCGGCTGATCACCCTCGACCACGCCCATTACGTACGGTCCGTCGGCACCGTCCCCTACCACCCCAACGGCTCGGACGAACTCGCCGACGCCTCAGCCGAGCAGGCCCGCGACCACAACTGCATGGTCCTCTCCCACCACGGCTGCTCCTCCCTCGGCGAGACCATCGGCATGGCCTTCCGCCGCGCCATGAACCTGGAGGAGGCGGCGGTGGCAACGTACCGCGCCCTCACCCTGGGCAATACGACGGCGACGTTCCCCCCGGAGGCCCTGGCCTCCCTCCACCACGCCTGACCGTCCCACCGCACGAACACGCGTGGGTGGGCACCCTGTGGGGACGGGGTGCCCACCCACGGCCACGCCTCGCCAGCCGCCCGACCGAACCCGGGCAGCACTAACCAGCCCCACCCGGGCAGCCTGGGGGGATACCCACCTCCAGCCCGCACGAACAGACCCAGGCAGCACTAACCAGCCCGACCTGGGCAGCCCGGTGGAAGCCCATCTCCGGCCCGCACGCACGAACCCTGGCGGCAACAACCAGCCCCGCCAAGACGGACCGGGCCCCGGGAAACCCAGAACAGCCCCACCCGGGCAGCGAAAATCAGCCCCGCCGGCGTTTGAGGCGCGGGGGCCCGGGGGCAGCGCCCCCGCAAGTGCCCGCACCACCACAGGGGCACCCACACCAAACCGGCCCGGCCCAGGGCAACGGAGCCGACCGGAGATCGCCCAACCCCGAGGGCAACGGGCCCCCGGGGCAACGGTGCCCAGACCCGGCCCCGCACCGGAACCTCGCACCGGAACCCCTCAGCCCCCCGTCCGCACCTCCCCGTTGGCCACCGCCTCCACCCGATCCCCCGCCACCCACGCCCGCAGTGCCCGCTCCGCGATCCGGGAGTGCTCGGTGATGACGTCGTCGGACGCCCCTCCGATATGCGGGGTGAGCGTCACATTGTCGAGCCGGAACAGTTCGGAGTCCGCCGGCGGCGGCTCGGTCCAGAAGACATCGAGACCCGCACCGGCGATCCGCCTCTCCCTCAGCGCGGCCATCAGCGCCTCCTCCTCGACGACGGCCGCCCGCCCGGCGTTGACGAGGTAGGCGTCGGGACGCATCAGAGCGATCTGCGGGGCACCGATGAGCCCCACGGTCGAGTCGTTGAGCGGCACATGCACGGTGACGACGTCGGCACGGCCCATGAGGTCGTCGAGGCCGACGATCTCGGCGTCGTCACCGAGCGCGCCGGGCTCCAGGAAGGGGTCGTACACCAGCACCTTCATGCCGAAGGCGAGCGCCCGGCGCATCACCCGGCGCCCGATCGCGCCTCCCCCGACGACGCCGAGCGTCCGCCCGCCCAGACCGATCCCGCGGAAGCGGGCGTACGGCTCGAAGACGTCGTCGGCGCTCCAGTTCCCGGCCCGCATCCACTGCTCGGACGCGCCGGTGTGACGGACCGTGGACAGGATCAGCGTGAAGGCGAGATCGGCGGTGATCTCGGCGTTGCGCGCCGGAGTGGTGGCCACCGGTATGCCGCGGCGGGTACAGGCGGCCAGATCGACGTTGACCGGGCTGGCCCGGCAGGTGACCACGAACTTCAGGGCGGGGGCGGCGTCCAGGGCCGCCTGATCGACCTGATCCACCTCGCAGACCACCGCGTCGGCCACCGCGAGCCGGTCCACGACCCCGGGCCTCGCGAGGGTGGAGCCCTCCATGGAGGGCTCCACGACCTCGACGTCGAACAGGTCGGCCAGCCGGGCGGCGGCGGCCGGGTCGAACGGCGCGGTGATGAGCAGCCGCGTACGGGACGACGCACTGGTCACAGGGACTCCATTCCATCGGCGCCGGGCGCCGACTGTGAGCTGTCGAAAACGCCGGAGGTACCCGCGGCGTCGGAAGTACCGGAGGAACCGGAACCGGCGGACGTACCGGAACCGGAACCGGCGGACGTACCGGAACCGGAACCGGAACCGTTACGGGACGCGGGCCCCGCGGAAGCGCCAGAAGCGGCGGACGCCGAACCCCCGGTCATCGACCGCAGTTCACGCAGCGCCGGCCAGACGGGCCGCAGCGCGTCCCTGGCGGCGGCGAAGGCACGGGCCTGTCCGTCGTGCAGATCCCGTACGGCTGGTTCGGGCGCGAAGGTGTCCACGGAACCGGCCAGGGCGGTGAGCGCCGTACCGAGATCACCGGTCACCCCGCCCGTCACCATGGCGAGCGCGGCCACTCCGCGGGCCCCCAGCTCGGGGGCGCCGGAGCGGGCCACCGGCCGCCCGGTGATGTCGGCGAGCACCTGGCACATCAGATCCGAGGAGGCCGAACCGCCCGCGATCCGCAGAACGCGCCCGTCCGCCGGTTCCCCGAGGCATTCACGCACGGTGAACGCGATTCCCTCGTAGACGGCGCGCAGCAGCTGTCCCGGGGTCGTACGGACGCTCATGCCGACCCAGGAGGCGGAGGCCGTACGGTCGACGAACGGGGCCCGTTCGCCGTTGGGCGAGCCGTACGGGAGATAGAGGACTCCACCGGCGCCCGGCCCGGCGTCCCGCGCCTGCCGCTCCACCTCCGCCCAGTCGCCGGACTGCTGTCCGGTCACCGAGCGGACCCAGTCGAGGTTGGGCGCGCCCGCCATCGGGGCCAGGCATTCGAGGACCGGCCCGCCCGGCCCGGTGGCCAGCGTGATCAGCCCCTCGGCGGCGCTGCCTCCGCTCTCCTGACGGACCGTCGCGGCGAAGGCCGTGGTGCCGACGATGAGATAGGCGTCACCGGGCCGCACGGCGCCCAGCCCGACTCCCGCGGCGGCGGCGTCGACCAGCCCGGCGGCCACCGGAACGCCCACGGGCAGACCGGTGGCGTCCGCGGCCTCGGCTCCGACCGTACCGGCCGCCGACTCCGGCGGGCGTACGGGCGCGAGCAGCCGCCGGAAGCGCTGATGGCCCAGCGCCTCGGTCAAGGCGTCGGAGTAGGTCCCGGTGGACACGTCCAGATAGGTACGGGAGGCCTCGGACGCGTCGGTGGCGACCTCACCCGTCAGCCGGAAGCGGATCCAGTCCTTGCAGTTCAGCTGATGGACGGCCCGCGCCAGCCGTTCGGGACGGTCCTCCTCCAGTTGTTCCAGGAGCACCGGCAGGGCCCCGGGGAACAGGGACGAGCCGGTGACACCCCGTACGAGGGCACCGCGGCCGTCCCGTTCCCACTCGGCGACCCGGGCGGCGGCCGAGCCGTCCATCCAGATGGCCGCGGGGCCGCACGGCCGGCCACCGGCGTCCACCAGCCACGCCCCGTCGCCCTGACCGGTCACTCCGACCGCCGCGATCTCCACGCCGTCACCGGCCTGCCGCAGGGCCGAACGCACGGTGTCGCAGACCGCGGACCACACCTCGTCCATGTCCTGCTCCACCCGGTCACCGTGGTGGGCGACCCGCAACGGCACCCGCGCCCGGCCGAGCTGCTCCCCGTCAGGGGCGAGGACGACGGCTTTGACCGCGGTCGTGCCGGCGTCGATGCCGACCACTGCCTGCCGAGTCACTGAGGAACCTCCACAACCGATCTCCTGAACATTGGTTCATCGAACGATCCAAAGTGCAGCAACCTAGGCGCGCGCATCGCCGCAGTCAACCGGCTCGATGGGGGGCCGACCCGCGGGTACGCCGGGCCCGCGCGGCCTGCCGGAGGGGATTCGGCGATACGGGGAACCGAGAGGGACGGACCGAAAGGCCAGGAGGTCGGAGGTCATGGACCCGGAAACGCGGGAAGCGCCACAGACGCAGGAGGGATCCCGGGCGCGGGGCTCACGGCGCGGGGCTCACGGCGTGTGACGCCTGGCGCGGGGCTCATGGCGCGGCGCCGTGATCTACCGGGCGCCTCCCGGAGCCGGCGCGGGGGCCCGTACGCAGAAGGGGGCGCGTACACAGCACACGGCAGCCGTACGGACGACCGTACGCCGCCCACGGCACCGGAACACACGGAAGGCCGGGGCGGCTCCGCCCCGGCCCTGCCCCCGCACCCCGTCAGCCGTACCCGCGCCTCCGCATGTACGCCACCTCCGGGCCCACGCGCACCGCCAGGCGCCCGACCCGGCGCTCACGGGTACACACACCACGCTCCCCCGCACACACCACACTCGCGTCCGGGCACCGGACCTCACGCGATGGGCACCGGCGGCACCCGCGCACCCCGGCGCCGGGCTCAGGCGGCGGCCAGGCTCCAGCTCACCGGCGCACCCTCGGCGCGGTGGGCCTCGCCGCGCATCTCCAGCAGCCTGAAATGGGCCAGCGTCTCCGCCAGCGCGAAGCGGCGGTTGGTGGGGCTGAACGAGTCCCAGGGGCGGGACCAGGAGAGCTGCCCGGCCAGTGTCCACGCGGTGACGCCGGGGCCGTCCCCGAGCAGGGAGTGGAGCTCCTTCAGCCGCTGGGCGTGATGTTCGGCCATCACCGCGACCCGCCGGGACAGTCCGCGGAAGCGGTACTCGTGGGCGGGCAGAACCTCGTCCACGGACAGCCGGTCCAGCCGCTCCAGCGACAAGAGGAAGTCGGACAGCGGATCCCCCTGCCCCTGACGCACCACCGCGATCTGCGGGGTGATGCGCGGCAGCACATGGTCCCCGGAGAACAGCAGCCGCTGCCCCTCCTCGTAGAAGCAGGTGTGCCCGGGGGTGTGACCCGGCGTCCATACGGCCCGAAGCTCCCGGCCGCCCGCGGGGATCGTCATTCCGTCCTCCAGCAGGAGGTCCGGCATCGGCGGGCGGAGGTGCCGTTCCAGCTCCAGACCGCCGGCCGCCGAACGCGCCATGCCCTCCGGAGCCCCGTGCCGGCGGAGGTGATCGCCGATGGCCCCCGCCCACAACTCGACGCTGTCCGGTATGGACTTCAGCTCCGCCGCGTCCAGGGAGTGCATCGCCACCCGCGCGTCGGACGCCTCCCGGATCCGGCCCGCGAGCCCGAAATGGTCACCGTGGTAATGGGTCACGAGGACGGTCCGTACCTCTGCCACGCTGTAGCCGAACGAGGTGATGCCCCGGGTCAGCGCCAGCCAGGACTCCTCCGCGTCCCACCCGGCGTCGACGAGCACCAGACCGTCGGCCGCTTCGAGGGCGTACACCAGGACGTAGCGCAGCGGATTGTCGGGGATGGGCACGGGGATCGACCACAGCCCGTCGGCCACTCGTTCCACCGGCGGCAGGACACCGTCCTGCCACGCCTGCCACTGCTCGCGGCCGGTGATCTCGATGCTCACGGGGCTCCTCTCGTCAGGACTCGCACCGACGGGCGTGTCCGCCGCTCACAGTCCCCACTCCTACTTCCAAGCAAAGATCGGCTGTTTACTTTTTCGCCTACGATTGAGACATGTCAAGCTTCTCATGACGACAAAAAGGAACTTACCCCGATCCACGACAACGAAATACCGGCGAACAGTTATTTACTCAGAGGAGTCGCCACTCTGGTCGTCGCGCTCGTCGCCACTCTGGTCGTCCCTGCCGCCGTCCCCGTCGCCGCGCCCCTTGCTGTCCCCCGTGCCGCCCCCCGCGCTGTCCCTCTTCCCGGCCACCCCGCCCCCGGAAGGCGGCCGACCGTGCTCCAGTCCGCTCTGGGCCAGATCGAAGAACGCCTGCGCGGCCGGGGACAGCGGGTCCCCGCGGTGCAGGAGGTAACAGGCGCGGGGAACCGTGAAGTCGAGCGGTCTCACGATCGCTCCCAGCCGCTCGGCGGCCCGCGCCTCGGATTCGGGGAGCAGCGTGGCCCCGACTCCGGCCAGGACGAGCGGAATGATGGCGTCACGGTGCGCGGTCTCCACGACGACGCTGAGCGGGGGGAGTTCGCGGTCGGCCAGTTCGGCGGCGAACCAGGCGCGCAGCCCGGCCTGTTGGGCGAGCCCCATCAGCACCGGGCGTCCGACGAGTTCCGCGAGCCCCAGCCGCCCGTCGGGGAGCGGCCCCGTGCCCGGCGGGAACACGGCGAACGACTCGCTGAGCGGCAGTCGCACCGAGCGGTACTTGGGGTAGGCCGCCGCATGGGTGTGCAGCAGCAGTTCCGCCTCGCCCCGGCGCAGACGGTCGAGTCCGTCCTCGTCGGGTGCGGCGTCGTGGACGCGCAGCCGGACGCCGGGGTAGCGCGCGCTGAACCGGGTGATCAGGGGCACCGCCGGGTCGACCCCGAGCGCGGGTCCGACCGCGAGATCCAGCACACCGGTGGTGAGGCGGTCGACCTGCTCGACGGCGGCCCGTACACCGTCGAAGGCGCGCAGTGTCCGCCGGGCGGGGCCGACCAGGGCACGGCCCGCGGGGGTCAGGGTCAGGGTGCGGCCGCGCTCGATGAGGGGGGTGCGCAGCTCCCGTTCCAGCTCCTTGATCGCCTGGGAGACCGAGGGCTGGGACAGATGCATACGCCGCGCTGCCTCGGAGATGCTGCCGGCCTCGACGACCGCGATGAAGTAGGCCAGATGGCGACGATCCACAGGCAACACCTATCACAGGCCGGGGCGTCTCAAGGGTGCGCTGATACCGCGTCCGGTCCATCCGACCCCGGTCGCCCCGGCGGGCCGGACGCGCGCGAAGGGGCCCGCGCCACCGGGGCCGGCAGGTCGGGAAGGAGGGCGAGCGGGCCGGGCGCCCGCGCGGATGCCCGCCCGCGGAACCCATCCCATAGGGGTTAACTATGCATGCTATAGACAACTCAAGGATTTACTGATGCCGCTGTGCGGCATAGCGTGCCGGTGGACGGGTTGCGCGGGACCGGGCGCGTTGCACAGGGCCCGGTCCGCAGCCATCGCTGCCCGAGAGGAGCCGGGGAATCGAGGACGGACATGCAAGGTGTGCAGCGGGCGCTGTCCCTGCTGGAGTTGGTCTCCGAACACCAGCCGGTCGGTGTCGGTGATCTGTCCCGGTCCTCGGGACTGCCGAAGTCGACCGTGCAGCGCACTCTCGGTGCGCTGGCCGACGCGGGCTGGATCCGTCCCGTCGGTGCCGAGTACACCCGCTGGGAGCTGACCTTACGGATGCTGGAACTCGGCAGGCGAGCCGCCCGGCAGGGCGATCTGCGCGAAGCCGCGCTCGGCCCGATGCGGGAACTGCGCGATCTCACGGACGAGACCGCGACCCTCCAGGTCCCGGACGGGCAGCACCGCATGGTGCTGATCGAGCGGGTGGACTCCCAGCAGCCGGTACGTACGTTCAACCGGCTGGGCGCCGTCTCCCCGATGCCCGTGACCTCGGCCCGGCTCGCCCTGCTCGCGCTGCTTCCCGAGGAGGAGGTGGACCGGGTGCTCGCGGTGCCCGTACCCCGGCTGACCCGGCTGACCGTGGTGGAACCCGCGGCGATCCGGGCCGCGATCGAACAGGCACGGGCCGACGGTTACGCGGTGAACGTGGGCCAGAACCGGCCCGGCGTCTGCGCGGTGGGCGCGGCCGTCGTGGACAAGTCGGGGGTGCCGGTCGCCGGAGTGGGCGTCTCGGTTCCGGAGAGCAGGTTCGACCGGGGCCGGGTGCCCTGGTGGGGCAGCCGGGTCCGCGCCACGGCCCAGGAGATCAGCGCGGCGCTCACGGACTGACCCCGGCCCGGCTCCCCCGGCTCCGGGAGTTCCCGTACGCCCCCCGTACGCACCTGAGACAACCGCCCCCTACGCCCCCGACTCCACCGGCTCCACGCATCCCACCTCGCCGACTCCACCGAACCGCCCCCGGGCCGCCCGAACCCGCGGACCCGGCACCTGCCTCCCGTACACCGCCCGTACACCGCCCCGACTTCGACTCCGCCTACGGCTCCGGCCCGGCTCCGGCTCCGGCTCCGGCGAGTGACCTCCCAACGGCCTCCGGATCACCCCCCGGAGCCTCCGACCCCACTGACACCCGACCGAACACCCCGGCAATCACCCGCACCCAGGCCCCCCTACCGACCGCCACCACGACTCCGGCGGCCATGACATCCCGACCCCAGCGGAACCACGCGCCGTCCGCAGGCGCGATGACCCGGCCCTTTCGGGCGGACAAGGAATCCTCCGGTGACCACAGGCAATGACACCCCGGCGACCGTCCCGTTCCTCACCGAGGACCGGCTCGCGATACAGGCGATGGCACGGGAGTTTGTCGCCAGGGAGGTCCTGCCCGTGGCGAACGAGCTGGACCCGGTGGCGGGCGAGATCCCGATGGAACTGCGCCACAAAATGGCCGAGCTGGGCTTCTTCGGCATCCTCATTCCCGAGGAGTACGGCGGACTCGGCCTCGGTGTCTCGGAGTACGCCCTCGTGGTCGAGGAACTGGCCCGCGGCTGGATGAGCGTGGCCAGTCTGATCGCCAGGGGGCAGCAGTTCGCCCACGGTTTCGACGCCGACCAGCGCGCCGCGTATCTGCCGAGGATGGCGCGCGGCGAGTTCCTGAGCGCCTTCGCCCTGTCCGAGGCGGAGGCGGGTTCGGATGTGGCGAACCTCCGCTGCCGGGCGGAACCGGAGGCGGACGGCGGCTGGCGTATCACCGGGCAGAAGATGTGGTGCACCTTCGCCGACGGTTCCGACTACCTCCAGGTCTTCGCCCGCACCCGCCCCCTCGATCCCGAGCACCGGTCCCGCGGCATCACCTGCTTCCTGATGCCCAAGGAGCGCGGCACGCTGCCCGCCGGTGTGACCGGTACGCCCGTCCGCAAGATCGGCTACCACGGCTGGAAGACCTGGGAGCTGTCCTTCGAGAACGCGCGGGTGGAGCCGGGAATGATCGTCGGCGAGGAGGGCCAGGGGTTCCGGGTCGCGATGGGCGACCTGGTCATCGCCCGTATCCACACCGCCGCGCGGGCCATCGGCCTCGCCCGGGGGGGGCGCTGGAGGACTCGATCGCGTATGCCGCCCAGCGCGTGCAGTTCGGCCGGCCGATCGCCGACAAGCAGGCCATCCGTTTCAAGATCGCGGACATGGCGACCCGGATCGAGGCGTCCCGCGCGCTGCTGCACCGTATCTGCACCGACTACGACGCCGGGCAGCCGTCCAATCTCCAGGCGTCCATGGTCAAACTGCACGCCACGGAGATGGCCGAACACGTCACCAGCGAAGGCATCCAGATCCACGGCGGTGCGGGGTACACCACGGACTTCGCCGTCGAGCGGCACTGGCGCGACGCACGGCTCACCAAGATCTTCGAAGGCACCTCCGAGATCCAGCTCAAGATCATCTCTGACACGCTGCTCGGTCGCTGACACGGACCCCGGCCCGGTTCGCCGGCCGGGCCTCGGACGGTACGGAAGCCCGCTCCCGGGATCGGCCCGGCGGCAGCGCCTCGGACCGGACCGGGGCCGTATCCCGCGCGCGGAAAGGCCCCACCGCGAACCGGTCCGGACACCGGAATTCGAGCCGGGCCCGAGGCCGCACCTGCGAGCGACGACAGGGCCGGCGGAACGGTCACCCGGCTCCCGCGGACCGGCGCCGGCCCGGACCCTCACAGCAGTGGCCACCACCGCCACGGCCACCAGGGGCAGCCACCACAGCGGCGCCTTCCGCACCGAAGGGAACTACCACGGACGGCACGCACCACAGGAACGGCAACCGCCACCACGACAAGGAGTCACCTCATGGGAAGTCTGGACGGCCGTGTGGCCGTGGTCACCGGCGCGGGCCGGGGACTGGGCCGCGAACACGCCCTGCTCCTCGCCGCCGAAGGCGCCAAGGTCGTCGTCAACGACCCGGGAGTCGCCGGTGACGGCCGCAACACCGACGAGTCCCCCGCCCACCAGGTCGTCGCGGAAATCCGTGCCGCCGGAGGCGAGGCCGTCGCCGACACCGGGCCGGCCGACGACTTCGCCGCGGCCAAGAACATGATCGACCTGGCCGTCGCGACCTTCGGCGACCTTCACATCCTGGTCAACAACGCGGGCATCCTGCGGGACGCCACCATCTGCAAGATGACGGAGGACGACTGGGACGCGGTCGTCTCGGTCCATATGAAGGGCCACTTCGCCCCGTTGCACCACGCCGCCAACCACTGGCGGGCTCGGACCAGGGCGGGCCACACCGTACGCGCCAGCGTGATCAACACCTCCTCCACCTCCGGTCTGCGCGGCAACCCCGGACAGTTCAACTACGCCGCCGCCAAGGCCGGGATCGCCGCCATGACCCTCGTCGCCGCCCGCGAACTGGAGCGCTACGGCGTCCGCGTCAACGCCATCGCCCCCGTCGCCCGTACCCGTATGACCCTGTCCACGCCCGGTCTCGGCGACAAGATCACCCACTCCGGCCCCGGCTTCGATCCCTTCGACCCCGCCAACGTCTCCCCGGTCGTCGCCTACCTCGCCGACGTTGCCCTACACAGCGATCGAGTCGCATCTCCCAATTGGCGGTCGAGTCGTCGCGGGGCTCCGGGCGGCCAAGCCTTTCCAGCCATCTCACGGCGCAGCCATGCCAGCCATACCCAGAGCCCCTGGGTCCCGCTGATCTTACGAGTGACCAGTTCGAACCCACGACAAGAAAGTAGGGCAGTCATGTACACCACCCGGATCGGCTTCTCGAAGCCCGACTCGATCAATATCTACGGCTACGACCTGTGCTCGGAGGTCATCGGCCACACAAGCCTGGCCGACCTGGTCTTCCTCGGCGCGCAGGGCCGGATGCCGAGCGGGAACGAGTCGAAGATGCTCAACGCGCTGATGGTCGGTGTCGCCGAGCACGGATTCACCCCCAGCTCGCTGGCCACCCGGCTCACCTGGCTGGGTGCTCCGGAGGCCACCCAGGCGGCCGTCGCGGCGGGGCTCCTCGGGGCGGGCAGCGTCTACCTCGGTGCGAGTGAGCACACGGCCCGGATGCTCCAGGAAGCCACCGCCGACGCGGCCGACAAGCGCAATGCCGCCCCCGCCCTCGGCCCTGACACCGACCAGCAGCAGGACCAGGGCCCGGATCTGGACCTGGGGGCGACGGCGCGCGGAATCCTCGACACCTACGAGAAGTCCGGCGAGAAGGTGCCCGGCTTCGGCCACCCCACCCATCGCCCGCGCGACCCCCGCACCGCCCGCTTCTACGAACTCGCCGAGGAGTACGGGGTGCTCGGCGTCCACGGCCGTCTGCTCCAGGCCGTACACGCGGAGCTGGAACGCCGCCGGGGCAAGATGATCACCCTCAACGGCGCGGGTGCCTTCGGCGCCCTTCTCTCCGACATCGGTTTCACCTGGCAGTTGGTCCGGCCCGTCGTCACCGCCGCACGCGCCGTCGGCCTGGTCGGGCACATCGCCGAGGAAGCCGAACGCGGCACCGCGCGGAGCATGGCCCAGCAGTTGTACGTCCAGGTCGAGCGCGACACGGACTACCGGCCGCAGCGCTGATCCCGGCTCAGCGAACCCATACGTCCGGACCCCGTACATCCGGACCTCGCGCTTCCGGGAATCCGTGCTTCCGGACCTCGCGCACACTCCGCCTCCACCACACCCGGCTCCCCCACCGACGAAAGGCACACACCAGATGACCCTCGATCGTCTCCGTCCGCGTCGTTCCTGTCTGGCGGTCCCCGGCTCCAACCCCCGCTTCCTGGAGAAAGCCCAGAGCCTGCCCGCCGA